>CAVCGK010000030.1:0-30572 GCA_963601795.1 bacterium
AGGATTGGGTGATAGAGGGAGAAGGATAAAAGTTGAAAAGTTTTATGAAGATACGCCCTTTATCCTTACAGCGAGAACCATAAGTTTGCCAGCAATGCGGCTCCCACCTACAATCTGCCTGCCACATACGACAACTACAAGCCAGAGACCAAGATTTTCGGCACGAATGCAGACTATCTCGCCAACTCCACCAACATGCCGATGATCGGCACGATTGCAAGCGGAAACATTACGTTCCATCACCTCGGCGGATTGGCTGTCATCCGCATCGACAAGATGCCGGCTGAGTCGGGCACACTCACCGACGTAGAGATTGTGCTGAATAGTGGGACCGTCAACCAGACCATCAATTATGGAACACTTACTGTCGACCGTGCCAGTGTAACCGCCATTCCCGTTTCAGAGAAGAAATAGGAATCCTTTCCATTTCTCCGTCACAAGACACACTGTAAAAAAAGTGTCGCAATCTCAAGAAAAACAAGAGATTGTGACGCTTTCTTTTTTGTAGTAAAACAAACAAAACAACCGGGTGGAACAAATATTTCCCACATTATTGCAAGACTTACCAAAAACTTTTGTATCTTCGCAAGATGATGGCAGTTGCGGTCTGCGGTCATATGATTCATCAAAAGGCAGGGTTATGGCACTGAAATTATATCCGATAGGAATACAGACGTTCGAGCGAATCCGCAAGGAAGACAAGCTCTACATCGACAAGACGGAATACATCTACCGCATGTCCCATACCAGCGGTACTTATTTTTTCTTAGGGCGGCCGCGCCGTTTCGGCAAGTCGCTCCTGGTTTCCACCATGCAGAGCTACTTCGAGGGCAAAAAGGATCTCTTCAAAGGACTTGCCATCGAAAAGCTGGAGAAGGAGTGGATGGAATATCCCGTGATACACCTTGACATGAGCGGAGGCAAGCACATGGAGAAGGATGCGCTGGAAAGATATCTGGCATTCATTCTCAAGGTAGAAGAGCGAAAATGGGGTGTGGAACATCCGCAGATGGATGCCAACAACCGTTTGACAGAACTCATTAATACCGCTTACGAGAAGAGCGGTAAGCAGGTGGTGGTGCTCATTGACGAATATGATGCACCCATGCTCGACGTGGCTCATGAGCGGGAGCAGTTGGATGTGCTTCGCAATACGATGCGCAATTTCTACAGTCCGTTGAAAATGCAGGAGGGAAAGCTCCGCTTCGTCTTCCTCACGGGCATCACCAAATTCTCGCAGCTCAGCATCTTCAGCGAGCTCAACAACATCACCAACATCTCGATGGTTGACGAGTATGCTGGAATCTGTGGCATCACCAAGGACGAACTGTTGACGCAGATGTCAGGAGATATAGATATGCTTGCGGAAGCACAGGGATTATCCAGGGAACAGACGATTGCCAAACTCAAGGAACATTACGACGGCTATCATTTCTCAAAGTCATCGCCAGATGTCTTCAATCCATACAGTCTGCTCAACTGTTTTGCTAAACGAGAATTGGGGAACTATTGGTTCACCTCTGGCACACCGACTTATCTCATCAACATGATGAGAAAGTTTGACACACTTCCCACCGACATCGGCAGTGTGGAGGCTGACGAGAGTGAGTTTGACGCACCAACAGAAGGGATGACCACCATCATGCCGTTGCTCTATCAGAGTGGCTACATCACCATCAAGGACTACAACCGTGATTACAATTATTATACCCTCGACCTGCCCAACAAGGAGGTGAAAGTAGGATTGACGAAGGCCCTCATCCCGTCATATGTCACGCAAAATACCCTTGCCACCACGACAACGGCTCGCCGCATCGCTCAGGCTCTCGACAAGCAGGACATGGACGGAGCCTTGCATCTCCTGCAGGACTTCCTCGGCACCGTGCCTTATTGCAACGTGACCAACTACGAGGGGCATTACCAGCAGATGCTCTTCATCATCTTCACGCTCCTCACCGCCTATCTGGTGGACGTGGAGGTGCACACCCCAAAGGGCAGGGTAGATATCGTGCTTCTTACGAAGACCGACCTCTACATTGTCGAGCTGAAGCTCAACAAGAACGCGCAAGCTGCCATGCAGCAGATCAACCTCAAGAACTACCGCCAGCGTTTCGCCCTCTCGGGCAAACCCATCACCAAGGTGGGCATCAACTTTGATTCCACCAAGGGCAACATCGAGGATTGGGTGATTGAGGGAGAAGGATAAAAGTTATCCATTATTCTGTTTTTACTTCCTTCTAGTCAAGGAGTCCCTTGCCCTGCTCGTCAAGTTCCACAGCGAGGGCTATGACTTTGCGCTTGTCAGCCTTGAAAGGTTAGGCGTAATTGTGAGTCTTTATCTGCTCTTCGGCAGCTATGAGACCGCCGTTGTTGGATAGCTTTAGTTCCATTATATCAAATCCATATTTCTCTGACTCATTTCTTGTAAATGCAAAAATCCTCTGTTATTTTCAAGACGACAAACTTTTTCGTTGCATTCCTTTCCTTTCACAAGGTAGAAAAGTTAATGTAGGAAAATTATATCACACGTTCCGTGAGAGTGGTTCATGATACTAGGCGGTCGTTCTGGCGGTGGGCCTAGAGAAGTTGTCATACATCTTGTACTTCGTTTGCTTTCTTCTGAGAGATGGTGTAATATTTCTGTTTGGGACTTCTTGGAGAGTCTGGGTAAGTCATGGCAAGATTTGTACCTAGAAGAGGATTTATATAATTCGCCTTAATGTAATTTCTGTCTTTAACACTGAGATGCGACGTAATCTCGATCATAGTTCGTGGCGTAGTGCAGAAACTCAAGAGTTCGTTTATAATTTGCTCCCGCTTGCTAAGTCCTTTCTCTTCTTTACTTGCGGACTTTTTTTCTTTACTTGCGGACTTTTTTTCTTTACTTGCGGACTTTTCTTCTTTACTTGCGGACTTTTCTTCTTTACTTGCGGACTTTTCTTCTTTACTTGCGGACTTTTCTTCTTTACTTGCGGACTTTTCTTCTTTACTTGCGGACTTTTCTTCTTTACTTGCGGATTTTTCTTTATTGTTTCTCCATATCGTTGTGATTAATTGGTTAGTAACTTCGTCATTACGAAATTCGATTCTTGCTCCATCTTTTTTCGCACGGATGATTCCCGAACCAAGTCCTCGGTATACCATAGTCTTTGCACAGAAACTGGCAAGCAGAGGATTACGTTGATAGGTTTCTCCTAATTGGATGCTATCCACCGTCATGTTGCCAGGCAAGCATCCAGGACTGATTATCTCAATCCTATTATCGAAGATAAGTAGTCTGATAGGGGCATTCTTTATATATTCGCGGTGGACTTGTGCATTCTGGAGTATTTCCTCCAAAGCAATTTTTGAAACCTCCAACACTCCAAGACTGTTGAAGTTTTGTCCTGCTTGCACATGATGCAAATTGTTCTCCAAGAACCTCATTCCTTGCTCGAATTGCTCAGGGATAGTTCCTTCTAAGTCTCGGCTGTCCTTGTATTGTGTTCCGCCAATGTCATTTCCGTAAAAAGCTACAGCCTTGATGATGAAGGCAGGCCGCTTCCATTCTGGATGTTTGCCAAAAAACAAGAGCCCAGCCAAAGTCAGTGAACCATCTTCGGATGTAATCTTCAAACTCCTGAGCAACTTATCGAAAGGAACATCGAAGTCATCTCGCCCTTTGCTGTACACTTTTTGCAAAAAACGGTCGAGACGTTTGTCATCCAAGTCATCAACAGAAGTTCCGAGTATGGGTTCTTCGTCTGGCTGATAAAGGCGTGAGGTGTGAAACAAACGTAGAATTTCCGCATTCTCGTTTACCTTTCGCTTGTCTGCTCCTTGTTTGACATAGATGCTTCCGTTGATGTTTTTATATGGTTTTGTGATACCCTCGTCTATATAAGCCAAGAGTAGAGCCTTGCCGTCAATTTCCATAACTTCTGTTTGGAGATAGATAGTTGGCTTCACGTGTTCGTTGGCGGCATTGCCCAACTCACGTGAAATCTCCTGTATATTCTTATAGTCCAAGCCAAGTATAGCCCCCGTCTTATCCTCTATGCCGAATATGATGATGCCACCTCGGCAGTTGGCGAATGCTATCATCTCGTCTGCAATCTGTTTTTGTGAGGTTAACGTCTGCTTGAATTGCACGGTGCTGGTTTCTCCCCACTTAATTATCTTTGCCAAATCCTCGGCATTCTTGATTGTCACCATATTCGTTGTAAGTTATATCTTCAAGTTATTGTTATATCAATGCCAATATCCTAAAAAAAACGTTATTCCGCCATCTTCCCATACCTCCTGAACAACTCCGCCAGGCATTCGCTCTCGCCCTTCTCATATCCTCTGCCCTCCCAACGTCGGGCAAAGGCAGCAGCTGCTGTGCGTTGTTGTTACTCTGTGTTCACTGTGCTTTATTTTATTTCTGTTGACTTGTTTTCCAATTCTTCGACAGTACGGTTTACAATTTCTTGTAGTTGATAGGAGGAGACTCCTATGGGCTTGTTGATGTCTTGTAAAGACCATTCCACTACAGTGTCGTCCTTCGATCGGCAGATGAGAAGGCCGATGCTGGGATTGTCTCCCTCACCTCGTAGCAATTTGTCTGCGGCAGTAACGTAGAAGTTGAGTTTTCCAGCAAACTCAGGTATGAATTTCACCACTTTCAGTTCCACCACGACATAGCATTTCAATGGTATGTTATAGAACACCATATCGGGAAAGAACGACTGACCGCCAGGCATTCGCAGTTCCATCTGACGACCAACATAGGCAAATCCATGTCCCAGTTCCAGCAGAAATCGGGTTATATTTTGTGCGAGTGCATTTTCAAGGTCGCGTTCGTCATAGTCTTTACTAAGTGTCAGGAAGTCTAACTTATAGGGATCTTTTAGCAGTTCCTCAGCCAACTTACTTTGCGTGGCAGGCAGATGCTTGCCGAAATTGGTTACCGCCTTCGACTGTCTTCCGTAGAGATTTGCCTCAATGTTGTCTTCGAGCATGCGGCGACTCCAGTTGCCTTCTATGGTTTTATCCATGTAGAACAGGGCTTCATTCACGCTCTTGCAATGGGTAAAGATATGGATGTGATGTCCCCATGGAATATGCCCGAATGATGTAGGGAATCCAAATTGGTCAACAGGCTGTTGACCAATTGTATTAGCTTGGCTATAAAAGACATACCATCGCTTGATGTATTTTAAGTTAGTGTGAGAGAAACCTGCTTGCTCGGGGAATGCAGCACGCAGGTCGAGACTCAGTTGCTTCATGACTCCTTTGCCCCATTGTTCTTCTATGTGTAGAGCAACAATGTCCTTGCCCAACTGCCAATAAAACTGTAGTAGTTCGGTGTTTGCCTTAATGGCAGCCTTGTACTGTGCCTGACGATAGCGCAGTTTGACATCTTTCAGCCAAGATGTGTATTCTTGTGGAAACGCAGTGCTGTCTGATGTGACAAACTGTGGTTTGTTGTCGTTTGTTGCATCCATCATTATTATTACTTATTTGAAGAGGGAATTTTTAGTCCTCGCCTTAAGTTATTCATCTGCAAATATACTATTTATATTTGAGAGTTATGTTGCCCAACTGACAAATTAATTCATGTCACGGATAAAATCAATTGGAGTTTGATGATAACTGCTCCGCCAAGCTTATATTTAATTCCGCTAAGGCTTGGCGAAGTTAAATATAGGCTTGGCGGAGTTAAATATAAGTTTGGCGGAGTAAAAGGTAGCAGGGTGATGTTGTTTTTATGGCATAATAGTTGTAACTTTGTAGCCATCTGATATCAACTTACAACAATATACATAAACTTAACTACTACCCCCTTCGATTATGGCAAGATATATCAAACAGGAGATGCCCGACCTTAGTGGCACGGGCGAGACAAAGTGTTATTACCGACTCGAGACAAACAGAAACCTCTCGTCAGCAGAATTTCTCAAGAGAGTGGCTTTGCACGGCATGCTCAGTGAGTCAGTGCTGGAGCATGCCCTCACCAATATGGCAGACCAATTGGTGAAGGAATTGGCTGACGGCTACACGGTTACGCTTGAAGGTATCGGCACATTCCGCGCCGCCCTTGGCGTGAAGGAAAATAAAGAGATGGACACTCTCGACGGCGACGAGACAAAGCGCAATGCACAGAGCATAGAGGTGAAAAATGTGCGCTATGTGTCGGACAAAGAGTTGGTGAAAGAAGTGAAGATGCGCTGCAAACTGTCGAGAGCAGGAGTAAGACGCGTGAACAGTTCTCCTTATAGCAAGGAGCAGCGTCTGCAGATGGCACTCGATTATCTTTCCAATGCAGAGCATCCGTTCCTTCGTGCCACCGACTATGCTGAACTGACCGAACTGCCACGCTCTTCTGCTACGAAAGAACTCAAAAAGTTTGCCGAAGACCCAGCCATAGGCATCTCTTCTCAGGGCAGAAGCACAGCGAAGATATATGTGAAGAGTAGTGAGCAAGAAAATCATTAGTTTTAAGTATTGCCCAAATAGATGAATGTGAGTAACTTTGCACTTGAAATAGAGGATAACCAATAATAATGAATAGACAATTACATCTTGGCAAGACTGTGGGCTCGCTGCTCATCATCTTGCTGCTGATGCCTTTGGGCCATGCCCTGATGATCATCATGGAGCATCTGCTGGCACCCACGGCTCTGCACTATGCTGCCTTCGCTATGGGTTTTGTGGGACTTGTAGTCACCATCTGGGGAGTATTCGTCAAGGGCGACACCAAGCAGACAGTCTTCGGTATGACCGGTGCACTGCTCTTTTGGACTGGATGGGTGGAGTTTCTGCTCGCCTATTATGCCCAGCGCTATGGCGTGCACTGCGACCTTGTGGGCAACGGAGTGGTGCAGACCACAACGGAATATGTCAACGGCATTGGCGTCAACCACACCTTCACTATCAACGACACGCCGCTGGAGGATTTTAGCCGTGCCGAACTGAAGCAGATACGTGGTTCTCGTCCTGAATATCTCATCATGCCAGCAACATTCGGCATGTGGATGATGTTCTTGGTGATGTATGTGTTCTGCACACGCACTGGCTGCGACTTCATACGCTGGATACAAGACCACTGCGGAGTGAAGGGGCGTGTCGAACTGCGTCCTATGGCACACCATGCCAGCATCGTCACCTTCATGGAGTGGAACATCATGATGTGGGGACTTTACCTTGTCCTCATGTTCTGCTATGACCCTGTGTTTCTCGGCACCACACATCCCGTCACCTATGGCGTGGCGATAATGTGCCTCATTGGTTCGGCATTGATGTTCAAGCGTCAGCTTCACATCGGCAGTTGGGGCAGAAACCTTCGCATGTCGCTTGCCACTGTCATCATCTTCTGGACCACAGTGGAAGTGGCAGCCCGCAATGGCTTCTTCAAGGAGATATGGGTAGATCCTGCCAACCATGTCGTGGAGATGGTGAGCATACTCGTGGTGTTCATAGCCTTGATAGCAGGCGTGTGGATGTATAATGCCAAGGATAAAGAAGAGAAGACAGACAAGTAGTACCTATGTATAAGTATATAAGTGAATGAATCATATAAGTAACACCATTGCAGGCGTGGGCATGCTGATGCTCACCGCCTGCAATGGCATTTTTGACGGCATATACGACAAACCCGTAGCAGTGACACCTGCCAAGGGTCAGCTAGTGATCGACGCCACGAGCTGGAGCAACTGGTATTATGTAGACCTCAATGAGTTGCATCAACTTGATGTCGACGGCGACTCGGCAGCCTTGCAGAAGGCGCAAGCCGAGTTTACAGCCTATCCCATTCCCATGGATGCCACTGGCGACAAGGATGAGAGCGAGGAAGGACATGCGGCAGCAACGCAAGCTGAGATGTCAGGGCAATACATGTATTGGTTTGACGTGTTTGGTCAAGGAATAACCAACAACAAGTTCACCTCCTTCACTCCCACTGCCGAGCAACCAGCCCCTGCCGACTGGACCTTTGCCGTGCACCGCAACAATGTGCGCACCAATGGCGGTGAAGTGCTTGAGACATCCTTCACATCCATGGACGAACTGCCAGAGACCAGCGAACAGTTTCACAACATGAAGTTCACTGCTGACGAGTGGAGCGAGAACGATGTGTGGGACGATAATGCGCAGATGCTCCTCTGCTATGTGCCCTCGCAGGGCATAGCCATCAACAAGGTGCTGTCGTCGTGGCTCACGATGAAGATACCGCCCATGCCACCGGCATTCGCTCTCAACAACCATGTGTTCATACTCCGTCTGCAGGACGGCACCTATGCAGCACTGCAACTCGAAAACTATCTCTCACCCAAAGGAGTGAAATGTTGGCTCACCATCAATTACAAGTATCCTTATTAAGTTGTTTTTGTGACATTACTAAAACAGACAACATGAAGCGACAGCTATTCTCCCTCTTCCTGATGTGCCCCCTGCTGGGCATCATGGCGCAGACAAATGATGCATCAAGTGCCGACTCTGTAAGTTGGCAGTTTGACCTCGATGCCGTGGTGGTGACAGGCACACGCACACCGAAATTTCTCAAGGACACCCCCATACAGACCCGCGTCATAACGTCGAAAGACATAGCACGCACCGATGCCACCAATGTGAAAGACCTCTTGCAGCAGGAACTGCCTGGCGTGGAGTTCTCCTATGCCATGAACCAGCAGACACACCTCAACTTCTCTGGCTTTGGCGGACAGGGAGTGCTCTTCCTCGTTGACGGCGAGCGACTGGCGGGCGAGACTATGGACGACGTGGACTTCACACGCCTCAGCATGGACAATGTGGAGCGCATAGAGATAGTGAAGGGAGCAACGTCGGCACTCTATGGCAGCAGTGCCAACGGCGGAGTCATCAACATCATCACCAAGCGCAACCGCGACCCCTGGACACTCAATGTCAATGCACGCTATGCCAAGCACAACGACCAGCGCTACGGCATGTCGTTTGGTCTCAACGGCAAGCACTGGAACAATATGCTCACTGCCAACTACAACAGTGTGGACAACTATGACGTGCACAGTACCGATAATCCTGTGACGCGCGTCATCTCCACCATCTATGGCGACAAGACGGTGAATGTGAAGGAACAGTTGCAGTGGCGACCCACGCATAATTTCACCATGACAGGCCGTGCCGGATATTTCTTCCGTGAGACGGTGCGCAGTGCCGAACAGCCCGAACGCTACCGCGACTTCACTGGCGGACTGAAGATGCAATGGGACATAACAGAGGATGATGCCTTGCAGATAAACTATGCCTTCGACGAGTATGACAAATCAGACTATCAGCGCATCACCCGTCTCGACATCCGTGACTACAGTAATGTGCAAAACACCTTCCGTCTGCTCTATAACCACACCTTCCATAGTGGCAACGTGCTGACCGTAGGTTCGGACTTCATGCACGACTATCTCTACAACACCAATCTCGATGGAGACTCTCGTGAGCAAGACAGTTTTGATGCCTTCGCACAATACGACTGGCTCATAAGCGACAAGTGGGAGATGGTGGGAGCACTCAGATATGACTACTTCTCCGATGGAGACATGTCGCGACTGACGCCAAAACTCAACATATGCTACAAACCGCTCCGCAACCTGGCTTTGCGTGCTGGCTACGGCATGGGATTTCGTGAGCCGTCGCTAAAGGAGAAATACTATAACTTCGACATGTCGGGCATATGGATAGTGGAGGGCAATCCTGACCTGAAGGCAGAGATGAGCCATAACTACACCGTGTCGGCAGAATATACCAAGGGACATTATAACTTCAACCTCTCTGCCTATCACAACCGAGTGAAGAACAAACTCTCCACATCTGCACCTTACTTCAAGTCAGCGACAGACAAGTTGCCTTATCTGCCTTATGCCAACCTTGCCGACTATCATGTGTGTGGCGTGGAGGCAGGAGTGCAGGCACGCTGGGACAACGGACTGTCGGCACGCCTTACCTATGCCCTCACCAAGGAACAGTTGCCCAAGGACAATGACGGCAACACCATCAACAACCAGTATATCCCTGCACGCGAGCATGCCGTGAACGTGCGTGTGGACTACGACAAGCAGATAACGAAAAACTATGGCTTGGCAATAGGACTCAACGGACGCATACTCTCGGGCGTGGAGAATGTGGAATACAAAAACTACTATGACGTGAGCGAGGGCACACTCACTGTGAGCTATCCTGCCTACACCATTTGGAAACTGTCGCTCGTGCAACGCCTGGGCAAGGCAGTGAAGATAAATGCGGCACTCGACAATCTCCTCAACTACAAACCAAAGTATTATTATCTGAACTGTCCGCTCACCGACGGCGTGACCTTTCAGGTGGGAGTGTCGATAGATATTGACAAACTGTAGAAGCACGCGTATGAGGTATGTCGACGTAATACTTCCTTTACCGCTCGAGGGACTTTTCACTTATTCACTCCCTCCCGCCATGCAGGACAGAAATCTGTTTGGTTACAGGGTGCTCGTGCCACTTGGCAAGAGCAAGACCTACACGGCGATAGCTGTGAGATGTCATGACGACAAACCGCAGTTTCAGGTGCGCGACATCATCTCTGTGCTTGACGACACGCCGATGCTCCTGGACGAGCAGTATCGCCTGTGGACATGGATTGCCGACTATTATCTGTCGCCGATAGGAGAAATCTATAAGGCGGCATTGCCCTCGGGACTGAAGGCGGAAGATGACTACCGCCCACGCATGGAGACATATGTCACGCTTGCAGAGAAATACCGCACGGAGCAGTCGCTGCATGTCATCATGTCACTCTTCGGTAGGGCAGCAAAGCAAGAGAAAGTGTTTGCCGAATATTTGGCAATGAGCCATTGGGACAGTCTCAATGGTGACAAACCTGCACAGGAGATTCGCGAGATAACGCGCGAGGAACTCATCAATGCCACACATTCTTCCACTCCCATTATAAACTCACTCTGTAGCCGTGGATTTCTCTCTACCTACGAGCGCGAGGTGGGCAGACTCGGCAATGCCGGCAGTCCGCATCCCGAAAACATACGCACGCTCAACGATGCGCAGCAGGAGGCATGCGACAGCATAGTGCGACAGTTTAATGAGAAATCGGTAGTGCTGCTCCACGGCGTGACATCGAGTGGCAAGACAGAAATCTATATTCACCTCATACAACAAGCCATAGAGCGTGGCGAGCAGGTGCTCTACCTCTTGCCCGAAATAGCTCTCACGGTGCAGATGATGCAGCGACTGCAGCGGGTGTTTGGCAATAAGCTCGGCATATACCATTCACGCTATAGCGATGCCGAGAGAGTGGAGATATGGCGCAAGCAACTCTCAGACAATCCCTATCAGGTGATACTCGGTGCAAGGTCGTCAGTATTTCTGCCTTTCCGCAAGCTCGGTCTTGTCATAGTGGACGAGGAGCATGAAGGGAGTTTCAAGCAACAAGACCCTGCGCCAAGATATCATGCCCGTTCAGCAGCGATAGTACTCGCCTCTATGTATGGTGCAAAGACATTGCTCGGCACTGCCACTCCATCGATGGAGAGCTATCACAATGCGCAGACGGGAAAATATGGACTGGTGGAACTCACCACACGCTATAAAGACATCGAACTGCCACACATAGAAATTGTGGACGTGAAAGACCTCAGGCGCAGGAAGATAATGCGTGGGTCGTTCTCGCCACAACTGATAAAAGCCATGCGCGAGGCTTTGGCTGATGACAAGCAAGTGATACTCTTTCAAAACCGCCGTGGGTTCTCGCAAATGGTGGAATGCAAGGTGTGCGGATGGGTGCCTCACTGCACCAACTGCGATGTGGCACTCACTTACCACAAGACATTCAATGTGCTGACGTGCCACTACTGTGGCTACACATATCCCATACCGACGCAGTGTCCGTCGTGCGAGAGCAAGGACATAATGAATCGCGGATTCGGCACGGAGCGCATAGAGGACGAGATAATGGCTTTGTTTCCCGAGGCGCGAGTGGCTCGCATGGATCTTGACACCACACGCACGAAGAATGCCTACGACCGCATCATTGGCGACTTCTCATCGGGAAAGACCAATGTGCTCATAGGTACGCAGATGGTGACAAAGGGACTGGACTTCGACAGAGTGGCAGTGGTGGGCATCATCGATGCCGACAACATGCTCAACAAGCCCGACTTCCGTGCCTACGAACAGTCATTCCAGATGATGTCGCAGGTGAGCGGCAGGGCAGGGCGCAAGGGATCGCAGGGCAAGGTGTTCTTGCAGACAAAGAATGCAGCATTGCCACTGTTGCGCCAGATAGTGCGCAATGACTACAGGGGACTTTATGACGAACTGTGTCAGGAGCGTCGCCTGTTTCACTATCCACCCTTCACCCATATCGTCAACGTGATGATAAAGCACACTAAGGAATATGTGGCAGAGGGAGCGGCACTGGAACTGGCAAGCCGTCTGCGACAATGGTTTGGCGAGCGCGTGCTCGGTCCCGACAAACCATCGGTGGCACGTGTGAAGCAACAGCACATAAGGAAGATAGTGCTGAAAATAGAAAATAAATTGAGCCTGCCGCAGGTAAGACAATGTCTGCGACAGGCTCAAGCGGCAACGCTTCAAGACAAGCGTTATGCCGCGGTAATGATATATTATGATGTTGATCCTATGTAATGACGGATTAGAAGTTGAGTTCTACACCCACACCGATGACTCTATTGCTACGGGTGAATGAGTTTTGCATGCCTGTGCTTGTCTTCTCAGTGTCATAAGTACCGTAGTTGGTCTTGAAGTAAGCGGCATTTACAGCCACCTTGTCATTGAACTGATATTTTGCACCCACGCCGAATGACCAAGAGTCAACAACGAATGAAAGGTCGCTCATGTAGTCGTCGGTCATGCCGTAGTTGGTTACCTGCACACCACCGCTGATGGTGAGTTTTTCTATTGGATCCCATTCCACACCGCCAAGATATTCATTGGTGCCGTGAGCAAGGAGCTTCTGCTTGTCGCCATATTTAGTGGCTTGCTTGTCATAGAAATGATGATAGCCCGCATTGATGCGCACGCTTGGGATGACAGACCACTGTGCACCTACAGCCAGCAGGGCAGGGGAGTCTTCGCGCACTGATGTGCCGTCGAGGAACTGGTTGACAGCCTCCATAGCCATGGCCTGATTGAGTGTAGACTTGTTTTTCATCGACATCTTGGTGCGGAACTCATATCTTGCGGCGAAGTTGAATGTGCCCACACGATAGTCTACACCGATGATAGGAGCTATGCCGAAGCCTGTCTGGTCAGACTGCAGGTTGACACCATTGCGATAGACCTCCAGCTGGTCGAGAGAAGCCTGAGTGCTGGTGAGAGTCTGGCGAGTGGCAACAAGCTGCTGATACTGCTGCTCGTAAGCCTCAGGCAGAGTGCCGCCCATCTGGGCCTTCACCTGGTCGAGCTGTGTGATGCCTGCATTCACCTGGTCAAGGCTCGAAGTGATGTAAGCACCTGAATTGTCGAGGAAGTCGCTGAAATTGAGGAGTCCGTTGGCAGTGTTTACCTTTATGTCGGAAATCTTTGCCTTGTAGCTTGCAGTGCCATAGAGACCGCGCAAACCGGCGTAAACGGAGAAGTTATCGGTCACCTTGTAGGCAGCACCCAGAGTCACACCGAAATAATACTGACGGCCAGACATAGTGCTGTTAAGATCATAGCCAGTGGCACCGAGACCCTTGAGGGCATAGGCGATGTTTGCCACAGCGCTCTCGAAAGAACCAAGACCATTGTCGAAGTTGCACTTGCCACCGCCACCAATGATACCAAAGTTAAACTGGAAAGACCATTTTCCTGTGTTGTAAGCAGCCTGTATGGAAGGAAAGAATGGAACCTGAGCCTCACCCTTGTATTCCTTAGAAGTGGCTCCATTGTTGTTTACTCCCATAGCGTAGAGAGGATTAGTGGCGGTTGCCTTACGTGTCTGCCATACACTCTGCCAGTTGAATCCGAGGTGGAAACCCTCGTTCAAGAAAGCCACACCTGCAGGGTTACTGTAGACACCGTCGATTCCTATTGCACCCTCACGGGCAGGATTGCGAAGGAAACTTATACTCTGATTTGTGTTTGTCACGATGCCGCCTGCAAAGGCTGTTGCTGATGTGAGCGCCATCACCGCGATGCCGCCCAGTCTAGTCTTAAAATTCATCTTTTTGAATTATTGATTGATATTAAAAAATTATCTTTTATGAGGCTACACCTTTAGCCTGTTATCCTAAATGCGGGTGCAAAGGTATAAATATTGCACAAGCCACCAACTAATGTGCAAAAACATTTAAGCTATTTTAGCACATTAAACGTAAGTTTGTGCAATTTGCCCGTGTATCTGCATAAATTAATGTACCTTTGCACGATTAAAAAAGTTTTCACGAGATAAAACATATTACAACCAATAATAAAAGATGTTATGAGCGATACGTTCAAAGGTTATTTCTTCGGAATTGTGGCGGCGGTGTCATATGGCACCAATCCACTTGGCGCACTGTTTCTTTATGATGCAGGACTGCGTCCCATCTCGGTATTGTTTTACAGGTTTACCTTCGCTGCCATCATGCTGGCGGCACTGATGATGGTGCAACGCAAGTCGTTTGCCGTAAGTCGTAAGGAGGCAAAGGTGCTTCTCGGATTGGGTCTGCTGTTTGTGGCATCGTCATTCACCTATTACCAGAGTTTCAAGTTTATGCCGGCAGGACTTGCATCCACCATATTGTTCTTCTATCCTGTGATGGTGGCAGTGATAATGGCGGTGTTTTATGGCGAGAAGATAAGACTTGGCACCATCATGTCAATAGCCCTCGCACTTGCGGGCATACTGTTGTTATATAAAGGTGACGGCGACAGTACCATTAGTATGATGGGAATGTGTCTTGTGATAATCTCTGCCCTTACATATGCCGTTTACATAGTGCTATTAAACCGTTCGGAGATACGAATGTCGTCGGTGAAACTCACCTTCTATGTGCTGCTGATATGCATAATAGGCAATGTGGTGCTCTCATTCTTTGATCCCGAAGGAGGATTGCAGGGATTGCCCGACACGCGCTCGTGGATAAGCGCACTGTGGCTCGGATTGGTGCCCACGGTGTTGTCATTGGTGTCGATGGCAGTGGCTGTGAAATATATCGGTTCTACTCCTACCGCCATCATGGGAGCACTCGAACCCCTGACGGCAGTGGTGCTCGGTGTGCTCATATTCCATGAAGTGATGACACCGCGCATAGCACTGGGCATAGCGATGATTTTCGCAGCCGTGATAATAATAGTGCTGAGCAAGCAAGTGTCGCCCACGAAGGTGTTCAGTTTTGTAAACACGTTGGGACACAAGGTGGTGAAACGCTGGCGCTGGCGACAGGGATAGCATAAGAATTAGCCTCATACGGAGTCCATTGTCATGCTTTTTCTTGCACGAAAGGATAAAAAGAAGTACTTTTGCATAAAATACACATTGTTATATATAATACAACTTAAACTAAAGAAATGAATTACGATTTTGACAAACTGGTAGACCGCAGAGACACCAACAGCCTGAAATGGGATGCAGATGCCGACCGCGACATTATCTCCATGTGGATAGCAGACATGGATTTTGAAGTGGCTAAACCTATTACAGATGCGCTGAGAAAGCGTATAGAACATCCGATATTTGGCTACACAAAGGTGCCCGACAGCTACTATGAGTCAATGATCAACTGGTTTGGTCGTCGCCACGGACTCACCATAGAGAAAGACTGGATACAGCCTATCATGGGTGTGGTGCCCGCGATATCATGTGTCATAAAGGCGATGACAAAGCCTGGTGACAGCGTGCTTATCCTCGCTCCTGCATATAACGGATTCTTCCCTACAGTGAGCAACAACGGATGCAATGCCGAACTGTCGCCACTGAAACCAGTGGACGATACTTACGAAATAGACTTCGAGGACTTTGAGAGACGTGCAGCAAAGCCAGAGACAAAACTCTTCCTGCTATGCAATCCTCATAACCCAGGCGGCAGAGTGTGGCGCCGTGACGAACTGGAAAAGCTTCATGAGATTTGTCTGCGCCACAATGTGGTGGTGGCTAGCGACGAGATACATTGTGAGATAGTAATGCCTGGATATAAGCACATTCCTTTCATGACTCTCTCAGAGGAGGCTCTCGACAACTGCATCATGATGGGAAGTCCTACGAAGGGATTCAACTTTGCTGGTCTGCATATCGCCAATATAGTGTGCAAAAATCCTGAATGGCGCGCGAAGATAAACAAAGCCATAAATGAAAATGAGGTGTGCGACCTCAACTCTTTCGGTATCCTCGCCCTGCAGGCCGCTTATAACGAGAGCGAAGACTGGCTCGACGGTATGTGTCAATATGTATACAACAACTACCTTGCCTTGAGAGAATTCTTTGCCAAAGAGATGCCTTCGCTTAAGGTGGTGCGACTCGAAGGAACTTACCTCGCGTGGGTGGACATCAGCAGCACGGGCATGACATCAGTAGACCTCTGCGAGAAGATGAAGAATGAGGGAAAGGTATGGATGAACGACGGTGTGATGTATGGCGATCCAGAACCTTACCAGCACATAAGAATCAACATAGCATGCCCTAAGAGCCGCATGATGGAGGGTCTGAAGCGCATGGCAGAAGTAGTAAAACCATTACTGTAGTCAGATATAGAGTAGATGGATATAGACATAATCACGAGTGCGCAGAATCCGAAGATAAAGAAGTTGTTGCAATTGCAACAGAAGTCTTCGGAACGTCGCAAAGAAGGCTTGTTTGTGGTGGAAGGTCGCCGCGAGCTGATGCATTGTTTGGAGGCAGGCTATGAGGTGGACACTTTGTTCTATTGTAATAATGTGTCGTCGGACGTAGCAGATCTGATGTCGTCATGCAAAAGAGCGTTTGCCGTGTCTGCCGATGTATATGCAAAGATAGCCTATCGTGGAAGTACGGAAGGTGTGGTGGCGGAAGTGAAAAGTCGCCACCACACCCTCGCAGACCTTAAACTTTCGGAGCATCCTCTGATTGTGGTGCTCGAGAGTGTGGAGAAACCAGGAAACTTAGGAGCTGTGCTGCGCAGCGCAGATGCCGCAGGAGCAGATGCCGTGATAGTGTGCGACCCACTTACCGACCTCTATAATCCCAACCTCATCCGTAGTTCCTTGGGTGCCATCTTCAGCGTGCAGAGCGCAGCGTGCACATCGGAAGAGTGCATAGAATATCTCAAGGCGAAAGGCATAGCCATACTTACGGCGCAACTTCAGGATTCGTCACTCTATTATGAGACGGACATGAAGAGAGCCACGGCGATAGTCATAGGAACGGAGTCGACGGGACTCTCCGATGCATGGCGATTGGCTGCTGATGCCCACATACGCATACCGATGCTCGGGAAGATGGACTCGCTGAACGCTTCTGTGAGTGCTGCGATATTGCTCTTCGAGGCTGTAAGACAAAGGCAATAGCCGTTATCTTGCAGTCCTTACGGTGAGAATAACAGGTTGTGACACTTGTTTCTTGTCAGCATTTACTGACAGAGAGAAGCGTGCAGTGCCGTCCTTCAGGGATTTGTAGGACATGACGTGTGCTGTGTAGCGCAGACCTTTGTGGGCACCGAGTCTTTCCACCAATATGCCGGGAGACACTATTATGCGCTTGTTGCCGGTGATTTCCTTAACCACGGGTTCTACATTATAGGCAGTGCCATTGCCGGCATTGTATATCTCGAACACAATGTCGCACTGCTTGCCACTTGTCAGAGTGTTGCTCTTGTCGTGAGTGACAAAACGCGCATTGCGTATTTGCAGAGATGCAGTCTCGCATCCTGTACGCTCTTCAGGATTGCTTGGAGCACCGAAATCAATATCTATGCGGTCATCGGCAGAGTTTGTGGAGTCGAAACCGCTGTCATCAGTTCCATATTGATTGTAGTTATAACCGTTATAACTATTGTTGGAGTGTGAGGATCGTTTGGCAGCAAGACGTTCCTTCTCCTGGCGATATTGCGCCATGTCGTCTTGTTTTGCCTTGTCGGCAGCACTTCCTATAGCCGCTCCTGCTACGGCACCGCCAGCCATGCCGATGATGGTGCCGACATCACTGCCTCGCGGTCCTCCGCTTATTCCACCTATGGCACTACCCAATAGCGAACCTAAGTAAGCACCGTTTGCAGCTCCGTATCCCTCATATGTTCCACAACTTGCCAGCAACATCAGTCCTGCAACAAGCATAATAACATTCTTTTTCATAGAAAACTCATTTCGTTAGTATTACGTAGGCAAAATTACTCATTTATTCCCTTACTCACAGATGAATTCCCTACTTTAGCGAGGGATTTTCCCTATTTGTGTACTATTAGAGTTGTGTAATACCTTATATCGCCAAGTGTTCATGCCGTTTTTACATTGTATAATTATCGCTAATTATTTCGTTTTTTTTTTCTTATACACTAAAACGTCTTATCTTTGCTTTGTATAAATTATTTGGATTATGAAATACTTGTGCCTTATTTTATTATTATTGCTCCCTTTTGAGATGAAAGCTCAGACTATAATAGATTCTGCTGAAGTGGTTATGTCTTCATCTATTGACATTAAACACCAAAAGAAGCTTTATAAACAAACCAAATATTGGGAAAGATATAAAACATTAAAGGCAATAGGCTGGTGTATGTTTGGTGTGGGAACATTTGGTACGGCTTTTTGTTTAGTAGGCAAAGATGTAGATTTGTATCTTGGTCATCAAGAGGATTATAATTTCAAGAAGAAGATGTGGAATGCGCTGATTTGTACGGGAGGAGTTATTATGGCTGGCAGCATTCCTGTGCTTGTCTTTGCCTATAGGAATAGGGCGCTAGCGAAGAAAAGCGTGAGGTTGTCACCTGCTTGCTCATGCATCAGAGTAGATATGCCGACTGGTTGCAGTGAAATCGTGCCCGCAGTTGGAGTTAACTTGACATTCTGATGAACTAATGTTAAGGGTGGCAATTTACAACGTAACCTGAAAGGAAATAAAAAAGAGGGTGTGCCCGTTTGGACATACCCTCTTTCTAATATAGATAATGCTAATGTTAAAGTGTAAGTTCCTTCATGACCTTGTCTAACGCTCCAGCATGACTGGAGACATATTCTCCGGCTGCCGTTGCTGTCTGTTGCATGAAGTCTTTGTCTGCCATCAGGCGGTTCATCTTCTGAGTGAAACTGCTGGCTCCGTCAATCTCTATGCCACCGCTACATGCTTTTAGGTCTTGTGCCTCCTGGAAGCGTTGGTTGTTAGGACCGAAGAATACCGGAATATGCCATACGGCAGCTTCAAGCAAGTTGTGGATGCCAACGCCGAACCCTCCACCGACATATGCCACCTCACCATAATTATATATAGAGGAGAGGAGTCCGAAGCAGTCTATTATCAGAACTTCAGCATCCTGCAAATCGGCTGCCTTGTCTGCTTGGCTATAGCGCACCACCTTGCGTCCCTTGAGTAGATTCTCAATTTGCTGCAGATGGTCTTCACCAATGACATGAGGAGCTATGATGAGTTTCCAATCCTTATGATTATTGAAGTAAGGAATGAAGATTTGTTCATCAGGCAACCATGACGAGCCTGCCACAAAGGTGTTCTTGCCATTCTTGAAAGTCTCAACCAATGGAAGTTGTTTTGATGCAGCCTTGATGTCGAGCACGCGGTCAAAACGAGTGTCACCGGTAATCTCTACATTCGTGATGCCAATGGATGCCAGCAACTGCTTGCTTTTCTCATTCTGCACGAAGAACTTGGTGAAGCATCTCAGCACCTTCTCATAGTCCTTGCCATACCAGCGAAAGAATATCTGATTCTCGCGGAAGATACTGCTGACACTGTAGACAGGAATGCCACGGTGCTTGAGGATGTGCAGATAGTTGAACCAAAACTCATACTTGATGAAGAATGCCATCTCTGGTTTTATGGCTCTGAGAAAGCGTCGTGAGTTTCTTATGGTGTCAAGTGGCAGATAGCACACGATGTCAGCACCGGCATAGTTCTTGCGCACCTCATAGCCCGAAGGAGAGAAGAACGTGAGGAGAATCTTGTACTCGGGATGCTCCCTGCGGATGCGCTCTATGAGAGGGCGTCCTTGCTCAAATTCTCCCAAAGAGGCGGCATGTACCCATACGTAGCGTGCATTGGGGTCAACCTTCTGACGAAGGATACCAATAGCCTGGCGTTCTCCGCGCCACATCTTTCTCACCTTTTTGGAAAAGAGCGAGGCTACGGCAACACCACCAAGGTAGGTGTACATTGCCAGTTGATACATGAATCTGAGGAATCCCATACTCAGTAGATAATCACAATTTACAGTGCCTTGAGTGCAGCCTTTACTCTCTTCAATGTTTCTTCCTTGCCGAGGAATGCAGATATGTCAAACATGCCAGGACCTTTACCTTCGCCTACCAAGCAGAGACGGAATGCATTCATCACGTCACCGAGCTTGTATTCCTTGGCTTCTATCCATGCATGTACGGCAACCTCCTGGCTCTCGATAGAGAAATCGTCGAGACCTTCCAACACCTCGCAGAGTTCTGTCATCTGCTGTGGAGAGTATTCCTTCCAACGCTTCTTCTTTGTCTTCTCATCGTATGCAGTAGGTGCAATGAAGAAGAAAGAACACAGAGGCCACAATTCCTTCACGAAGTTCACACGGTCTTTCATCATGTGAACCACCTGTGTCACCTGCTCCATAGTAGCGTCAACACCGTTGTTGGCAACAATAGGGGCGAAGAGGTCGGCTATCTCTGCGTCGCTCTTCTTGAGAATGTATTCGTGGTTGAACCAGATGCCTTTCTGATAGTCGAATTTTGCTCCTGCCTTTGAACAACGTGATATGTCGAAAGCTTCTACCAACTCATCCAAAGAGAACATCTCCTGCTCAGTGCCAGGATTCCATCCAAGCAATGCGAGGAAGTTGACTACAGCCTCAGGGAAATATCCGCTCTCGCGATATCCCGATGACACTTCGCCTGTCTTTGGGTCGTGCCATTCCAATGGGAATACAGGGAATCCCAGACGGTCGCCATCGCGCTTAGACAGTTTTCCCTTGCCTTCTGGCTTGAGAAGAAGTGGCAGGTGAGCAAACTGTGGCATGGTGTCAGTCCATCCGAATGCTTCATAAAGCAGAACGTGGAGTGGGGCGCTTGGCAACCATTCCTCGCCACGGATGACATGAGTAATCTCCATCAGATGGTCGTCGACGATATTTGCCAAGTGATATGTTGGCAGTTCGTCGGCACTCTTGTAGAGAACCTTGTCATCGAGAATGTCGCTCTTGATGACAACCTCGCCACGGATAAGGTCGTGCACATGCACGTCGATGCCTGGTTCTATCTTGAAACGCACCACATACTGCTTGCCTTCAGCTATCAACTCGTCCACTTCTTCTTTGGAGAGGGTCAGCGAGTTGCGCATCATGCCACGTGTCTTGGCGTCATATTGGAAATTCTGTATCTCTGCACGCTTCGCATCCAGTTCCTCTGGAGTGTCGAAAGCGATGTAGGCTTTGCCGTTGTCAAGCAATTGGTCTACGTACGTCTTGTAGATGCTACGACGCTCGCTTTGGCGGTAAGGACCCTTGTCGCCACCTATGCCAACGCCTTCGTCAAACTTGATGCCGAGCCATCGGAATGACTCAATGATATACTCCTCGGCACCAGGAACGAAACGGTTGGAGTCGGTGTCCTCAATGCGGAACACGAAATCGCCACCATGCTGGCGGGCAAAAAGATAATTATACAATGCTGTGCGGACTCCTCCGATGTGAAGAGCTCCTGTCGGACTCGGTGCAAAGCGCACCCTGACTTTTCTTTCTGACATATTCCTTTTACGGTTGCGGACTCTTTCCATCTATGAGGAAAGCCCCCTGCTATTCTACAAATATGTGCAAAAGTACTACTTTTTTTTCTCTTTCGTGTATTTTTTTTGTATTTTCGCATACTGAATGCTGATAGACATATACATGATATGGAGCGTATGAAAAAATACAACCGCTTGTTGTGGCGCAATATTCTCACCATAGCGGTATTGATATTGGGTGTGACGGCAGTTATCGTGGCCATCCTTCCGCGCGATGACCGCCAGTCGTTTCACTATGATGTAGGCAAACCTTGGCTCTATGGTTCGCTTATAGCAAAGTTTGATTTTCCTATATACAAAACACCTGAGGTGCTCCAGCACGAGCGCGACTCGGTGTTTGCAGAGTTTCAACCTTACTACACTCTTAACAGCGATATAGAAAAGGAGCAGGTGATGAAGCTCCAGCATGACTATGCCAACGGTTTTCCAGGATTGCCGTCGGAATATCTGCGCATCATTGTAAACCGTCTGCATCGTATCTATCAGGCGGGTGTTATCGGTACGACAGAATATAACGAATTGGCAAAAGACTCCACGATGGCTGTACGTGTGATAAGTGGCAAGGAGGCAGAAAGCCGTTATGTCACTTACATGTACTCTACGCGCACGGCATATGAACAGTTGTTTGTGGATGATGAACTGGGAGCATTGAAGCAGATACTGCAGAAATGTAATCTCAATGAATATATCGAACCAAACCTTGTATACGACAAGAAACGTTCGGAAACTGAGCGCACGGACTTGTTGAATTCAATTCCTGTGTCAAACGGCATGGTGGTGTCGGGCCAGAAGATTATAGACCGTGGTGACATTGTGGACGAGCACACAAGTCAGATGCTTGCCTCGCTGGAGAAGGAGAAAAACCGTCGCAGTTCGAATGAAAACGAGATTCACTATACACTTCTCGGTCAGATAATATATGTGAGTTTGATTATAATACTCTTCACGACATATCTTTATCTCTTCCGTCGCGACTATTTCGAAAAATTGCGCTCCACGGCGATGCTCTATGCGCTCATCATGCTGTTTCCTGCCTTGGTGTCGCTCATAATGAAGCATAATTTCTTCTCTGTATACATCATTCCCTACTGCATAGCACCGATATTTGTGCGCGTGTTTATGGATTCGCGCACGGCATTTATCAGTCATGCTTCGATGATTCTCATATGTGCCGTGGCAGTGACATATCAATATGAATTTATCATCGTGCAACTCGTGGCAGGCATGGTGGCAATTTATTCCCTGCGCGAACTGACACGTCGCTCACAGGTGCTCAAGACGGCATTTCTCTCAACGGTGGCAAGTGCACTGATATATTTTGCCCTCCAACTCATGCAGAGCAATGAACTGCTGAAGATGGATTCAGATATGTATTTCCATTTCTTTGTCAATGGAGTGCTGGTTCTGCTGTCCTATCCGTTGATGTATCTGATGGAGAAACTCTTTAACTTCAATTCGGATGTCACCCTCTTTGAACTCTCAAACACCAACAAAGGAGTACTCCGTGAACTCAGCGAGGTGGCACCGGGAACCTTCCAACATTCCATCACAGTGGGAAATCTTGCTGCCGACATAGCCAATAAGATAGGTGCAGACAGTCTGCTTGTGCGTACAGGTGCCCTCTATCATGACATAGGAAAGATGCAGTCGCCGGCATTCTTCACGGAGAATCAGTCGGGAGTGAATCCTCACAAGAATCTCACCTATACACAAAGTGCTCAGTATATAGTGGGACATGTCAGTCGTGGTCTTGCCATCGCCGAACGTTACGGCCTGCCGAAGATAATCAAAGACTTCATCTTGACACATCATGGCAAGGGCATGGCAAAATATTTCTATATTATGCAGAAGAACTCCCATCCAGGGGAGGAAATCAATCCCGAACCGTTCCAGTATCCAGGACCTAATCCTTTCACACGCGAGCAGGCCATACTTATGATGGCAGACACAGTGGAGGCGGCTTCACGTTCATTGCCAGAATACACAGAGCAGAGTATCACCGAGATGGTAAACCGTCTCATCGATGCTCAGGTGGCTGAAGGCTTCTTCAAGGAATGCCCTATCACGTTCCGTGACATAGAGATGGCAAAGTTGTCACTCATCGAACGATTGAAGAGCATATATCACACCCGTATATCCTATCCCGATATGAAAGGCGATGCTAATGCAGACAAGAATAAAGGAAAGGGATTGAATTTGAAAACGGTCAACCAAAAGAAACAAAACAAATAAATCATGATACAACGACTCTTGCGTCAACTCGACGCTTCGCCAGTAAATTTCTTGGCTACAGAATATATTGCCAACGAACTCTCACGCAACGGATACAGACATGTAGATGCTTCACAGCCGTTGGATAATGTGTCTGCCGGTGACAAGTTTTATGTCACCAAGAATGATTCATCTATCTATGCGTTCCATATGGGAAGAAAATCTCTTGCTGAGACAGGCTTCCATATGGTGTGTGCCCACTGCGACTCGCCTACATTCCGTATAAAGCCTAATGCTGAGATGTTGTGTGAGGGTGGTATTGTGAAACTCAATACCGAGGTGTATGGCGGTCCTATACTGTCTACATGGTTTGACCGCCCGCTGACCATTGCTGGTCGTGTGATAGTGAGAGGTAAGGACGCTATGTCACCCGAGACGCGTCTGCTTCATGTGAAGCACCCTCTGTTGCAGATAAGTAGTCTGGCAATACATTTCAACCGTCAAGTAAATGATGGCGTCAAACTGAGTCGCCAGAAGGATGTGCTTCCTATACTCGGCATTGTCAATGATGAATTGGAAAAGGGCAACATGCTGATGAATGTGATATGCTCTGAACTTGACATAAAAGCAGACTCTGTGCTTGACTTCGACCTCTACCTCGCTGATGCTACACCTGCTTGCACCTTTGGTGTGCATGATGAGTTCATATCTTCCGGTCGTCTTGATGATCTTTCTATGTGTTATGCAGGACTTGACGCGTTGCTCGCAGCCAAAGATAGTGACACCACGCAGGTGCTCGCCATATTCGATAATGAGGAGACAGGTTCGCAGACCAAACAGGGTGCTGGAAGTCCTTTCCTTGCCAGTATGCTCAAGCGCATAGCGATGGCACAAGGTGGCACAGAGGAGTCTTTCTATGTGGCTGTAGAAAAATCCTTCATGGTGTCGGCAGACAATGCCCATGCATGGCATCCAAACTACCCTGAAAAGTATGACCCTACAAATCATCCTGTGCTTGGTGGTGGTCCTGTGATAAAGTTCAATGCGGCGCAGAAGTATGCCAGCGATGCCGTGAGTGCGTCAGTCTTTGCTGAACTTTGTCGTGAGGCTGGCGTGCCTTGTCAGCGGTTTGTCAATCATAGCGATGTGGCTGGTGGTTCCACTCTCGGTAATATCCTTGCCTCTTCCATCCCGTTGCGCGGAGTGGATATGGGTAATGGCGTACTTGCCATGCACAGTTGTCGTGAGACGGCATCTGTGGCAGATCACCTGAACTGCATAAAGGTATTTACCCAGTTCTACAACGCTTAAAGTTGCTTACGTTCACCATGCAAGGCATCATAGACCGCATCTCCCGTTGGTGGCATTCTTTCGGTTTTGGCATCCAGTCGCCGTGGGCTTACTCCGTGGTGACCGATGTCATATGCGAGCGATTGCCTTATTATGACTATGAGCGTATAGATCGTGAGTATAAGTCAAGGCAAGAGCGTCGCAGGCAGAAACTGTATCTGCGAATAAGAAACCGTTTCCCTCAATGTCGGTTCTATTCCATTGCCGACCTGAGTCAGAATGGGGAGGGCGCTTGCGACAATATCCCTTCTGACGAGGTGTTCTTGTTGACGGATATTCGTGAGTCAGATGAGGCTTACCACCGCTGGCTTCGTTTGCGCGATAGCGATGTAGTGGGGGTGACGTTCGATCTCTATGACCTTGCCCTGTGTTTTCATGAGGAAGGTAGATATAAACAGCATTATAGGTTGAAATATTGACTCTGATAGGACTATAAAGTAGCGAATTATAAGTCTGACGAACATTAAATCATACAATTAATATAATTTTATTCCTATTTTCTTGTGAGAAGCAATAAAAATAGTATATTTGCATCCGTATAACAACTAATATCTTATAAATTATGTATTGGACACTTGAATTGGCATCAAAACTTGAAGATGCTCCTTGGCCGGCAACAAAAGATGAACTCATAGACTATGCTGTGCGTTCCGGATGTCCTTTGGAGGTACTTGAGAACCTTGAGGAGATAGAAGATGAAGGCGATGTGTACGATGGTATAGAAGACATTTGGCCCGACTATCCTGATAAGGAAGATTTCCTTTGGAACGAGGAAGAATATTAAAGACGCAAACAGGGCTATTCGATTAGCCTGAAGTGAAAATATCGGCGATGTGAGGATTCCTGCACAGAATTCTCATGTCGCCTTTTGTCAACGTATGACGCAGGTTTTATTATGATGGAGCAGAACAAGATAAAAGAAATACCATATGGCGTGTCAGATTTCGACATTGTAAGGCGTGACAACCTTTACTATGTCGACAAGACCATGTATTTGCCAAAACTGGAGAGCGAAGCCCGCTACCTCTTCTTCATACGCCCTCGCCGTTTCGGCAAGAGCGTATTCATCAGTATGCTCCGTGCATACTACGACATACGTAAGAAGGATAAGTTTCAGGAGGTGTTCGGGGACTTGTGGATAGGTCAGCACCCCACACCGTTGCAGGGAAAGTTCTTGGTTATGTACCTCGACTTCTCGCAGGTGGGAGGTAATATCGAAAAACTTGAGGAGAGGTTCAATCAGTTTCTTAGCGTGGAACTAGACGGATTTGTGCGTGACTATCATGAGTATTTCCCCGAGGACGTAGTAAAGAAGGTAAAGGAAACCGAAGATGCCGTGGGCAAATTCGCCATCATTGTAAATGAGGCAAAGTATCGTGATTACCAGCTCTACCTCATCATCGATGAGTATGACAACTTCACCAACACCGTGCTCAACGAGCAGGGGGAGGATGTCTATTGGGCTATTACACACGCCGAGGGCTTCTATCGTGATATTTTCAAGAAGTTCAAAGGCAACTTCGACCGTATCTTCATCACAGGCGTAAGTCCCGTGACGCTGGACGATGTGACAAGTGGCTTCAACATCGGGTGGCACATCTCCACAAAGGAGGAGTTCAATCAGATGCTGGGCTTCTCCACGGAGGACGTGCGCGACCTCTTTACCTATTATAAAGATCACAACCTTATTCGTCAGGATGCCGACATCGAGGCTATCATAAAGGAGATGAAGCCATGGTACGACAACTATTGCTTTGCCAAGGCTGCGTTGGATACCCAAAGTCGCGTATTCAACTGCGACATGGTGCTCTACTACCTCCGCAACTATATGAGTCGGGGCGAAGGTCCTAAAGAGATGATTGACCCCAACACGAAGACCGACTACAACAAGATGCGCAAGCTCATACAGCTGGACAAGCTGGACGGCGACCGCAAGGGCATCATACGCACCATTGCAGAGACGGGGCAGATAGTCTGCAGGTTGGTAGAGACATTCCCCGCCAACCAGATTACCAATCCGGAGATATTCCCCAGTCTGCTGTTCTACTACGGTATGCTGACCATCAAAGGCACACGTGGCGACAAGCTCATCCTCGGCATCCCCAACAACAATGTGCGCAAGCAGTATTACGGTTATCTGAAGGAGATGTTTGAGGAGAAGGCCACTCTGAGCGTTAACACTCTCACCGACTACTATTACGACATGGCCTACGACGGCAAGTGGCGAGAGGGCCTAACCTTCTTGGCAAATAGTTATGCCAACGTCTCCTCTGTGCGCGACGGCATCGAGGCAGAGCGCAACCTGCAAGGCTTCTTTATGGCATATCTCAGTCTGAATAATTATTATTACACCGCCCCCGAACTGGAGCTTAACCACGGCTACTGTGACTTCTTCCTCCTGCCTGACCTCACCCACTATCCGACGAAGCACAGTTACATCTTGGAGCTAAAGCTGATTCCAAAGCGTGAGAAGGGTATGTCCGATGAGACTTACCAAGGCGTGATATCCAAGCAATGGGACGATGCCGAGGAACAGATAAAGCGCTATGCCATAGCGCCAAGAGTGGAAGCTCTGCGCCAAGGTACCCAACTGCACCGCATCATCATACAGTTCGACGGCTGGAAGCTGCACCGTATGGACGAAATATAATTAGAGCATTCTATCTTGCGTTCATGAAGCATCTGGCCTATTTCCCCAATAGGCAGTAGAGAGATAGCCGTTAACGTGTTTGGCTATCTCTGTACGTGCATGCTCAATTACTGCGACAGCCTGTCGCAGTAATTCGGTATAGTCCCCGTTCCCTATCGAGAGTCTGTTATCTTCATTGTCTGTTGCCATTGTATTAGTCTATATCCTCCTAAAAACACAAAAACTATATTGTTGAGAAACATGATATTCTCAATTCCCTTGTTCAAAGATTCTTTCATAATCCTTATCTTTGATGACCCAATGTCCCAGTCTGCTTCCGCCTTCTCGCTTTAGCAAACCGTTCTCTGTAAATCGCTTGATGTATTTCTTTGCTTGTCTTTCGGACACTTCCATCTTTTCGGCCATTTCTTTTATAGTTGTCTTGGGATTGTTTGATATAAGACGATATATTTGCCTTTGGGCGTTCCGATATTCTTTGGTGAACTCATTGGTGAACTCATTGGTGAACTCATTGGTGAACTGCGCCGTCTGACTATTCCAGTCCATTCCATCTTTAACCGCTCCATTCCCATAGTTCAGATTCCAAAGAATTACATGGAATTCAGTTGCATCAGACATGAACTCAGGAGCACGGTATGTCGGCATCTGTTCATATTGCCTATATGCATTCACTATTTTCTTCATTCCACTGCCTCTTCGCTCCATCAAGTCCAGGCGATTGAAAAAATCTGCCAGCAATGGATTGCGACGTTTCGAAGGAACATGGAGCAAGTCAAGGTTCTGTATCAGTTTGCCATCCAACATGCCACCAGGGGAATAAATCTCCATTCGGTCATCATACATGTCAATATGAATTTCACTGCCCAAGTCCAAATAGTCACGGTGTATAATGGCGTTAGTAACTGCTTCCACTACTGCACGCTCAGGATAGTCAGGACGCTCTTCTCTGTGGTCTGCCTCTTTCCACCATTTCTTGTGGGAGTTGTTACGCACAAAGGATACTGCATCTTGCAGCATGTTGATGACACTGCCACTCAGTTCCACATCATCGTATGCTTCGCCAAGACCGTTGGTCATGTCAAGACCGTTCCATCGGGTGCAAAATATCCTTGAATGACGCACGGGAGATTCATCAGCAATGAGTGCAGCAGCATTGGTCACTTTTCCCTCATCGTCTATCATACCCCATGAAACAAAGTCAGAATCAACGAAAGCGGTTCTCAATTTCTGATAGTGTACCGCTTTGAGCTTGGTAAACGCCAAATTCTCAAAATTGTATGGCGACGGCATCGTGTCGTAAGTTCGCCCCGAGCCTTTCATCACGAGAGCTTTCAACTTCAAGCGGTCTGCCGTGACCGACTCGTTGCCTATTCTTGTGAAAGCAATGCGTTGCTTGTCACCTATATAATAATAAGGTGTCTCTTGACCTGCTGCCACATGTAGCAATACGAGCTTCTTTCCGTCAACCTCCTTGAATTCCAAGTTGATATCTGGAATCGGGTCTATCAAGGTCTTCACCCTTTCGCTGATAACTTCAGCAACGTGTTCGGCATCATCAAGCCCAACGACAACGTCGTCATCACTGACACCGAACACAAGCATACCACCGTTACCATTGGCAAAGGCGGAAACACTCTTAAGCCAACTCTTGGGATGTCGTTCCTCAAGAGTCTCTTTCTTGTCGTAAGCCGTAGCTTCTCCTATCAGTGATGTTATGTTCATAGTCTTGTCTTCTTTATTTCATAGTCTTCTTCTTTTAACTTTGCTCAAAAGCCACATATTGTGCTACCAAGGCAAAAGTGCAACGCAGTGTTGCACTTTCTCTATAAAAACGCCCATCTTTGGATAGCGTTCTTTCAAGTCTGTCGCCCTCCGTATGGCTTCAAACGATTTACGCCTTCCGGCATAACGCAAAGCTCCATACAAAGGTAGTGAATTTATTCCGTTTAGGAGAGTAAACGTCCCCAAAATGTTAAATCCAACCCTCTTAGACAAAATTCCTTCTGAAAAAAGTTCACACATAAGCAGAAAAAACATTACCTTTGCAGAGTCTACACCCACGCCGTGCTATCCAAAAGCTGCATAGTCGAGGATGGCGAGACTCTGCAGGGGCAGAGGTTTATCTAAGGTTCGTGGGATGGGCACTACTTAATGTTAAAGCGTCATCGATGCTTTGTTTTTGGCTCTCTGGAACCTAGGAAATTTCAAGTTGCTTGCCAATGACAATGTCAGAAGTGGCTGCTACGGGTATGTTATACTTGTATCCCGGGGTGTGCTGTGAGGGTATCCTATATCCTCATGCACACTTATACGGAGATACGTGCAGATACCAGCGTGGGCAGACACTCTACTCGTCAGCAAGCAAGGGTTTTCCTAGGACCTCAGTAGAGCAGACGAGCAGAGGTGGAAGCCCACGTTTTACGTTTTGTTGGTTACTTACCATTTATTACTGGGGCATACAGGCTTCTGTGTCCTGCCATTCAAAAGAGAGTG
>CAVCGK010000031.1:0-30298 GCA_963601795.1 bacterium
AGTTAAGGAAAAATCACTATGTAACCAAATAATTAACAGAAAGATTGCTTTGTAGAGTTAGTATGCCGACTTATGTAATAATATGAATAGAAAATAGTATATCAACGAGATATGATGAATAATATTACAGTGCGCAGAGCGAAAAAGGAAGATGCGGAGTTTATAGCGAGAGGTTTTCTCACGGCAATGTGGATTTCAGGTGAGGAGATGGACAAGTTAATGCCTTCATGCAAGAGTCTTGCCGAGATGGACGACACTCTCTACAGTTGGCGTAATGCCTGCATCGCACAGTATGACGGTGAGGATGCAGCAGTACTCATATCTTATGACGGTGCATCTTATGCTGCAGCATCAGCAAAGACTTTTGCCTATATCCGTGACCGTGGTGGCGATGATTTCACTCAGATGACTCATGAGGCTGTAGCTGGCGAGTGGTATATAGACACGTTGGCAGTGATGCCTGAATACAGGAGAAAAGGCATAGCCCTGCATCTGCTTCGCTATGCCATTGAGTTGGGACGGCAGAATCCTCAAGTGCAGAAAACAACACTCTATGTAGACCCTGACCATCCTTGGGTAGTTGACCTATATGCCAGTGTGGGATTTCAGCCCGAAGGCGAGGCTTTCATCTTCGGACAGACATTTAAGAAGATGGCGATATCTAAACGGTAAGTTTTAATATTAAGCGCAAAAAAAAATAAAGCTTATTGTGGATATGCCATGAAAAACATATAACTTTGTGACGACAGAATAGTAATGGTCATTACGGTAATGGTCATTACGATTGTATACTTAAAAAGAAAAAATCATGAAGTTTTATGATAGGACAAAGGAGTTGGCTTTGTTTGAGGACATCTATCAGAAAAGCCAGGAAGAAGCACAGATGACCGTGCTTGTCGGACGTCGTCGAATAGGAAAGACCGAGCTGGCACTCAGATGCGGCTACGACCGTCCTCTCCTTTATTTCTTTGTTGCACGCAAGTCGGAGACGATGCTATGTCAAGACTTCAAGTCGGAGGTGGAACGCAAGTTGAACATGCCTTTTGGCAATTACTCGTCCTTTGCGGAGCTGTTCCGTCAGTTGCTCTTTATTTCGCAAAGCCAGCCTTTCACGCTTATATTGGACGAATTTCAGGATTGGCTCCGTATCAATCCTTCTGTCTTTAGTGAGATACAGAGGGAATGGGACTTAGCTAAGGCAACGAGCAAGATGAACTTGATTATTAGTGGTTCCATTTATTCGCTGATGCATCGTATTTTCGAGGATAGTAAGGAACCATTGTTTTCTCGTGCCAACCGCATCATCCATCTTCGTGCATTCGAAACGAACGTGTTGAAAGAAATATTGCGAGACTTCAATCCTACCTATTCCTCAGAAGACCTCCTGACTCTCTATTCACTCACCCACGGCGTGGCTTGGTATGTGAGCCTCTTCATGGGAAACGGTAAGGTGACTTCTCAAAGGATGCTCAATATGCTGACAGAGGAAAATTCGCCCTTTGTCAACGAAGGCAAGAATCTGCTGATAGAAGAGTTTGGAGCAGATTATGCCAATTACTTTTCTATCCTCTCGTGTATCGCCAATGGTGAGGTGACACGCTCACAGATAGAGAGTCTTACAGGCATCAAGGAAGTCGGCGGATACCTGGAGCGCCTGCTGTCTCACTTCAATCTGATAGATAAACATGTGCCGATATTCTCAAAACCTAAGACAAAGAATGTGAGATATATCCTCAGTGATAATTTCCTCACCTTCTGGTTTCGCTTCTTCTACAAATATCAAAGTTTCATCGAGAGTGGTGCCCTATTGCAGTTGCAACGTGTCATAAGGAGGGATATCTCAGTAGTGGAAGGTTTCATGTTGGAACGCTATTTCCGCCAAAAGCTGAGAGAGGGTCAGCGCTATACGCAGATAGGGCAGTATTGGGACCGAAAAGGTGAGAATGAGATAGACATCGTGGCAGTGAACGAGATAGACGGCATTGCTGACATCTACGAGGTGAAAAAAGATAAGAATCGATACGACGAGACACTACTCAAGACAAAGGTGGAGAATATGCTCATTGCATGTCCTGAGTTGAAGAAATACAAGATAAGTCTTGCCTGTCTGTCTATGGAAGACATGTGATGCTTATTCTTTGCCCTGTCTCACGCAGGAAAAGCTATTCTTCTGCATCCTCATCGGCTTCCTCAAACATCTCTGGCAGGAAGTTTTCTATGAGTTCGTCTGGCAGGAAATCGAGCATGTCGTCGGGCAGGAAGCGCTGCAACATGACGGAATAGCCTGACTTCTCGTCGGCGAAGTCGGGATATATCTCTGCTGCATCGTCGAGGGCAGCATCTACGAATATGCCAAGATATTTCTCCGGCAGGTCGGTGAGTTCGCCTACGGAGTTTACCTCGAAGAGAGCTGTTGCCATCTCTTCCATGTCATCGTCAGTGAATTCTGCATAAGCATAGCAGTCGTCAAGCGGTTCACCGTTTTTTGTTATGAGATAGTCGAATTCAATTTTGTTCTTTTCCATTACTGCAGTATCTTTTTACCGTTGTTGATGATTATTCCCTTGTATCCTGCGTTGACTCTTTGTCCAGCAAGGTTGTAATAATTGTTAGAGGTGTTTTCTCCCTCATTCTTAATGTTATCTATGCCGTCTATAGGTGTGCCACCCATGAACTTGAAACTTATCTTCCATCCATCCTGCTTTATGTCAGTGATGGGCTTGTCCATAGTTCCTGTGTAGGCTTTATAGTCGCTAAGACCTGTTATTGATGATGTTCCAGGATATGTGTCACCAGCCATGTCTGCATAATACTCCTTACTTGTCATATGCAAAGGATCGCTATCGTCGAGCCCCGTCCTATACGACGAACTCACTATGCCGTCGGCAGGAAGGATAGTGAAACGAGGCTTGCCAAGCGTGTTGTTGGGAGAGGTGAAGTTAGCAAAGGCAGACTCGCTGTAGTTGACATGTGTCACAATCATGCCGTTGCCCCTCATACGCTTGTACCATCCCGTGCCATTGCCGTTGGGGATGCTCTCCAGTATGTAGTATTCATTGCCTGACTCATCATTGTCATTGACAATCTTATAGGCCTTGCCACCATTATCTATAGGTTCAAGAGTCACGTCAGCAGCACTAGTGAGAGTCTCCGTCTGCATCCATCCTAACCGTTCGCGCTGCCATGCCGACAGTGGAGTAGGGGCAAAGCCATTGTAATTGTTCTCGCCATTGTCCATCAAGTCCCACATCTCCATGCTCTGGTTGTCATAGGAGGAGATATCCGTCCAACTGACTGTTGGATATATGTCGCACATTCCTAGAGTGTGGCAAAACTCATGACACAGCACGCCGATGCCATTGAGGTAAGGATTACCCTCGTTGTCTTTAAACGCTTCATATCCTGCCAACTCTTGATTGACACCATAACGATATACTTTCACTCCATCGTATTCACCGCTCATTCTCACGCCCGACTTAGGCCAGATGTAGTCAGAAGATCCGCCCCAGTTTTCACCGTATCCGGCATACACGATATACACAAGGTCTACGTATCCGTCGTTGTCGGAGTCATATTCAGAGAAATCTACGTCTGCATCGGCAGCCACACATGCTTCAGTGAGCATCTCGTAGAAATTGCGGTCCTTGCCTCCTGTGTTGCTTCCGTAATATGCAGTGGTGTTGCTCAGAGTGTAAGGTCCTACGACATCAAACTGTGGGCGGTATTGTCCGAAACTGCAGTCTTCCATGTATTGCGCAAGCGACGAATAATTGTGGTTGCCACTTGTGTTGTCATAGTCGCTACTGTTAAACATGCGGTCGATGTCATCCTTACCAAAGAAGAATTTCCTGTCGCTGAACTCCACCATGATGACCAAAGCCTTGGGATTGCCTATATGAGGAAAGGGACGATCAGTATTCTTTATCTCGTTGGCGCGTCTTGCCCCTACCTTGCGCAAGCATGCCTTTGCCTCAGTCTGCTCGCTTTCCGTAGCAAGTCTCCATGTGTTGCCCTCGCGGATTACGAGTTCGCCCAGGGTGCTTGCGTAGAAACTGTAGTGCTCATCGCCCATAAGCATCACTGTGCGCTGGCTACCATCAGTCAGCGTCACTGCCATCTTGCGTGTTACAGCCTTGGATGCGAATGTAGCGTTGCATATTGTCAGAAGCATCAAGGCAATGCATGTTATCAACTTTCTCATATTTGTCATTCTACGTCTATTGCAAAATATCCCTTTTCTTACTGATATTTGATTTCCCCTTCCCATTCGTTGTCACCCTTGATAACGATGTGGGCATCTCCTTCCATCTCTTCTCCCGAACTATCCATAAAGAATTTGCCCGTGTAGGTCGTTATCTTGTTTTTCTCTATCGGCACATTCTCATATTCATTGGCTTTTATTGTCTTGCCACTTGCATCCATTGCCGTCACCGTGAGGTTTAGTCCTTTGTTTTCGCTCTTAGGGAAGGAGAAGATGTCAAACACCTGACCGGCAGTATGATCGGTCACTGCCCTTATCTCCTTCTGACGAGAGTTGACGCATCCCAAGAGTGAGGTGGCATCGAGTGTCGAACTGCCTCCCGTATATGCAAACTGCAGTTGGGTGACATCATCGGGAATGGCGTCAGCTATAGTCATGCGGAATGCCGCCACTATACGCTCCACCGTGATCGAGTATTCGCTATTGCCGTCGACAGTAATGTCGGAGCAATAAGCGAATGTATCGGTCACCTTGTTGTCGGGGAAGGTAATCTTCTCTGGTGTGCTGATAGTGGCATTGCCATTGCAACTATGAATGAGCACCACCACCGTGTAGTTTCCCTCGGAGAGATTGGCGCTTATGGTGCCGAAGCCATTGTCTTCCGACTTCTGGTTCACCTTCAACACTTTCTCTCCATCCTTGAATACGGCGAAATTGAGCACCGTGCCAAGTTCCTTAGCCTCTTTGCGCTCCTTTCTCATGGATTTTGCCATTGAGGAAGAGCTGTCAAAGTCGGTCATAGTGTAGTCGTTGACACTAAACCTGATGGTGTATTCTCCATCGCCGACAATTTCTTCGGGGTCGTCTAACGACATCTTGGCGCAGTTAGACAATAGTGGTATTATTAATAATGCCATTGCCAAGTGCAGTGCGCTGATACCGATGAAGTGAAAGTGCTTTTTCATAGAGAAAAACTATTGATATTATTGTTTTACCTCGGGATACATGGCATTCCACCATGAGTCGTCATCCTGCAGCCAGCGCATAAACCAAGCCATCATCGTGTTGATCCACTTCTTGCGCTTACTGTAGTCCATGATGCCATGATTTTCACCTTCCACCATCACGAATGCCGTAGGCACACCGAGAATCTTCATTGCCGTATACATCTGTATGGATTCACCGATAGGCACATTCGTGTCTGCAGTGCCGTGGGTGAAGAGTATAGGTTTGTGTATCTTGTTGGCATTGTAGATAGGAGAACGGTCTACATAGAGATCCTTTCTTGTCCAAGGATAGCTGTTTGCCATGCTCACCTCAGAATAGCTGTAGCCCCAATAGCCTTCGCCCCAGTAGGATGTGTGACTGGAGATGCCGGCATGCGAGATGCCGCAAGCGAAGAGGTCAGTCTTGGAGAGCAATGTCTGGGTCATGAATCCACCATAGGAAGCACTCACGCATCCTATCTTGTCTTTGTTGACCCATGTATTGTTGTCGGCAAACCACTCCGTAGCCTCTATGATATCCTCTGCTATGCCTTCGCCAGCAGTGTTGACATGACGTGCCGCCCACTCCTGACCGAATCCTGATGCACCGCCTGGATTAACCACAAAGGTGATATATCCCAAAGCATTTCTGTAGTGGTAAGGATAATGCGAACCGCCACCAAAGCGACGTGAGGTAGGTGCGCATCCTCCGTAATATTCCACTATGACAGGATATTTCTTTGTCTTGTCGAAGTTGGCTGGCAGTACATAGAATCCTGTGATGTCATATCCGCGCTTGCTATGGCATACATATGAATAGCACTCGCCCAACTGCAGTTCTGCCATGCGCTCCTTGTTGATATCGTCAACGAGAGTGACAGTGCTCTTCTTGCCGAGTGACAGAGAGTAGACACGGTCGGCAACGCACATGGACGAACCACCTACAACCATCACAGGAGATTTCTTTGCGAGCGACATCGTGCTGACTACTTCTATCGGTTGAGCCACAAAACTGATTTCGTTGGTCTTTGGGTTGAGTCGATAGAGACTTATGGAGTCCTTGTTCTCAGCAGTGAAATACACCTGCCCGTCATATGCAGATACATCTATGTCCTGCACACTCGGATTGAAATCCTTGGTGAGAGGTGTCACCTTGCCACTGTTGATGTCAAGGCTGAACATCTGATATTCATACATCGACGGAATCATTCCCTCAGGCACATTCTTGCCTATACCTTTGAAAGCCTCTGCAGTGCCTCGCACTATCACGCGGTCATTGGAGTGAGGTGCGAAATATGCCTTACTGCAGAATCCGTCGCCGTCAATAATCTTCTCTGCCTTCATAGTGGCAAGTTCCAGTCGATAGTAGGTGCTTACCTCTGAAGGACGCTTGCCTATGCTATCGGTGGCAACGGAGAAGATGATATATTTTCCGTCCTTGGATATGTCGTCAAGATAAACGCTATGATATCCGTATGTCAACGGACGCGAGATGCCTGTCTTCAAGTCATAGATGCCAAGATTATAGCGTGTGCGGTAGCCAGGCTGGCGGTCGTTGGGGTGCACCACCTCATAAACTCCATCCTGCTTCTTCGGACCTTCTGTCTCTATATTATATATAAGGTAGTCCTCCGTAGGCGACATGGTGAATTCACCCTTTGGAACGTCAGTAGCAATGGTCTTGTCTTGACCTGTGATGAGGTCGGTGACAATGAGGTGACGTTTTCCGTCTATGTTGTCTATGTGATAGCAAGTATCGCTGTTAGGCATCCAGTGCAACCCCGTGGCATCACTGCGAATTACCTTGCCTGTGGCAGTCTCCGTAATCTTTGACTCATAGATATTCTTGCCATTATGGTCGAAATGATAGTAGCGTGTGAATAGATATTTGCCTGAAGGAGAAAGGTAGATGTCATAATAGCGTTTCATCTCCATGTTGTCGTCCAGACTGAATGCACGCTTCTGTGTGGCACCGTCCAAAGTGACTGCGCCGTCCTTGTCGGTATGCAGGGTGACATTTACGGCTGTGGAATCAGCGATGTATTTCACCAGCACATTGTATTGACCAGGACAAAGGTCAGTCTTTGCCCCCTCGTTGCCTGCTATGTATACCTTATATTTGTCAGTACCCTCTACCTTTATTTCTACAGGTGTGTAGGTGTGGGTAGTGAAAGAAAAGCCAATGGCATTGAGAGTTCCCTTTGCTGCATTGGCTATGGTCGTAGGTGTGTTACCCTTCAGGTCGTTGTAGTCGATAGGAGTGTCGAGCAACTGGTCGTGGCTGAAAGCCTTGTTGTTGAGGGTGACGCTGTCGATAAGAACTGGTGTTGGCACAGCATATGGTCCTGCCATGCGTACTTTCTCCACCTTGATGTCTTCTGCTGAAGAACATACGGAACACAGCAACATGAGTGACATTGCTGTGTTCCTTATTATTGTGTTTTCCTTTTTCATCTTTTTATATGATTAATCGACGTCTCTTTATGTGATTAGTCGTCGTAGTCGAACAATGGGTCGTCGGGTGTCACTATTGTCGGCTTCTGGTCAAACTCTTTCTGCAGAGCCTGTGGCACGTATTCCTTGTTTACCACCAGGCGGAACATGTATTCCTCCCACCAGCGGTTTGTCATTACGATGCATCCGTTGACGCCTGATGAGGCTCCCCATGAATTCTCCACCTTCCACTTCACCGGTTTGCCGTTGGCATCGAGGTCTACGGCAGTAAGTGTCATGGCATGAGTAGAACCTGAATCGAAAGTTGCGATGCGGTCAGCCTTGTTCATAGGAAATTCTGTGTTGAAGAGTGTGCCGTAGTCGTAAAGACCAAGGTCTGCATAACCGTTCTTGCGGTCAGACTGCTTGCCTACGTCGTAGCTTGAGTAAAGCTTGTGACCTGCCTTGAGCTGGCTGATAGCCAACTGTGCTATCTCGTCTGCAGGCAGGTTGAGATATTTCCAGTTGTGTCCGTCATAGGTGTGACGATCATATTCCACCTCATAAGTCTTGTGATATTCACGGCGTGGGTCGTTCATCACCATGATGAAACTGCCATTGAGCTCCTTGCCTACAGTGAAGTCATAGAATTCCTTTGGAGTGTAAGTCTTCTCAGGTATTGCTACCTCACCCTTGCTGTTATAGAAAGTGTATTTGAATTCCTTCACTGGCTCACCGAGAGTGAGTGAAAGCATGCGATAGATGGTTGCGAGCATCTCCGTCTTTCTTTCCTCCAGTTGCTTAGCCTTCTTGCCGGCAGCCGCCATCTTGCGCAGTTCGAGTCCATATTCACGCAGTTTAGATGCCACGAGTCGGCTCATGCGAGTGGTATTGTCCGACGAATAGGTCTCAGGTTGAGCCTCCATAGGAACAAGACCATATTTAGATGCCAAGTCAGCCACACCGCAGAATGTGCCACCGTCATTGATAGGACTCTTGAAGAAGAAAGTCACTTCAGGGTCGTCAATATTCTTCTTTGCCTTGTCGATTACGCCCTGCAGCATGAGGTTTGACTTTTCCAACTGATCCCAAAAAAACAGGTAAGCCTGTGAATACTCCACCGTGAGGCTGTCGCCATGATTGCGGGCAAAGTCAGAACGAAGCACATTGAGACCAGAGAACATCCAGCATCTGCCGCTCGACTTCTGATCATGAATATTCTGCTTTTGAGTCTCTATTGTCCAGTGCTTGTCGATAGTCGACTTGATGGTTTTCTTGCTTGCAAGGTCATCAATCGACACGTTGGCAATGGCATTTGACAGAGCCTTTGTGTTAGTGCTGTTGTCCTGTGATGACTGAATCTTTTTCAGCATGTCTGTAGTGATGCCGCCCTGTGCAAAGGCGGTGGCAAAACTGAAGGACAGGAGTCCCACAGTGGCTGCAATCTTGTTGAAGTCTTTCATTGTCATTATATTCTTTTTGTATTCTTTTTCGTTGACCAAATCGCCTAATATTTATAGCATAAGCCTATGGCGGGTTGTCATAGACATTGCAAAAATACGGAAAAGATAGTATAAGTCAATGCTTTTCGCTAGATATTTGCTAACTTTGCACGGATTTCTCACTGAGACTTGAATGACTGACGAAAGTAAATTTGTTGTATTGGACAGGGTGGACTATCCATCGGATCTGCGGGCTCTGCGGCCTGATCAGTTGTCTCAACTATGTGAAGAACTGAGGGAAGACATTATCGACGAGTTGAGTGTCAATCCCGGTCACTTAGGTTCTTCGTTGGGCGTTGTCGAACTGACAGTTGCCCTGCATTATGTTTACAATACCCCTGACGACAGAATAGTATGGGACGTGGGCCATCAGGCTTACGTTCACAAGATATTGACTGGACGCAAGAAGAATTTCTGCACCAACCGCAAGATGGGTGGTGTGCGTCCGTTCCCATCACCACTGGAAAGTGAATATGACACCTTCGCCTGTGGTCATGCCTCCAACAGCATCTCGGCTGCACTGGGCATGGCTGTTGCCGCTAAGAATAGTGGCAGCAGAAGGAAGGTCGTTGCCGTTATCGGCGACGGCGCCATGAGCGGCGGATTGGCTTTCGAGGGACTCAACAATGCATCGGGTACGCCAAACGACATGCTCATAGTTCTCAACGACAATGACATGAGCATAGACCATGCCGTGGGTGGTATGGAGAAATATCTCTTGCAACTCGACACCAATGCCACTTACAACAAGCTGCGCTTTAAGGCTGCGCAATGGCTCAATAGCAAGGGCATGCTTGACGATAGTCGCAAGAAGAAAATATTGAGATTCAATAATGCCTTGAAGTCTGCTCTAAGCAACCAACAGAATATCTTCGAGGGCATGAACATTCGCTATTTCGGTCCTGTAGACGGGCATAACGTCACCGAACTGGTGAGAATCCTTCGACAGATAAAGGACATGAAAGGTCCTAAACTGCTTCATGTGCACACTGTCAAGGGTAAGGGATACAAACCTGCGGAGAAGAATGCCACTGTATGGCATGCGCCAGGCAAGTTTAATCCTGAGACTGGAGAGCGCATGACGGTTTCTTCTTCGGGACAACCTCCTCGATTCCAAGATGTGTTTGGTGAGACACTTCTCGAACTGGCACGCCAAAACCCACGCATCGTGGGAGTGACTCCTGCCATGCCTACTGGTTGCTCCATGAACATCATGATGAAGGCTATGCCTGAACGTTGCTTTGATGTCGGCATAGCTGAAGGTCATGCCGTGACATTCTCGGGCGGTATGGCGAAGGACGGATTGCTTCCTTTCTGCAATATATACAGTGCCTTTGCACAACGTGCATATGACAACATCATACACGATGTGGCATTACTGAAATTGCCTGTCGTGATGTGTCTCGACCGTGCAGGACTTGTGGGCGAAGACGGTGCCACACATCATGGTGCTTTCGACATAGCCGCTCTGCGTCCTGTGCCACATCTCACCATTGCATCGCCTATGAATGAGCACGAACTGCGCAACATGATGTATTCGGCGCAATTGCCCGACCACGGTTGCTATGTCATACGCTATCCGCGTGGCAACGGCGTGCTCGTGGACTGGCACAATGACATGGAGGAGATAACCACCGGAAAGGGCAGAAAACTGAAGGATGGCAATGACACTGCCATTCTCTCTTTCGGACCGATAGGCAATGATGCCGCCAAGGCAATAGCCGAAGTTGAGAAGGAGGTGGGCATAAGCGTGGCGCACTATGACATGCGCTTTGCCAAACCGCTTGACGTGGAAATCCTCGAAGAGGTGGCAAAAAAATATAGTCGCATCATCACCATAGAGGACGGTGTGCGCATGGGAGGATTCGGTTCGGCAGTGCTCGAATGGATGGACGACCACGAATACAATTGCCATGTCACCCGTATGGGCTTGCCCGATGAATTTGTGGAGCACGGCACAGTGGCACAGCTAAAGTCCATCACACGACTTGATGTCGATGCCATAAAAGAAGAACTGAAGAAAACAGTCAACAAGAAATGAAGATTATCATAGCCGGCGCATATGCCATCGGTACTCACCTCGCACGACTTCTGTCGCGAAGCAGAGAAGACATCACCCTCATTGACGAAAGCGACGAGCGGTTGGCAAGCATCGGGTCGGACTACGACCTGCTGGCTCTCAACGGACAAGCCACAAGTCTGCGCATTCTCCGTCAGGCAGGTGTCGACGGGGCAGACCTTTTTATCGCCGTCACACCTCTTGAGACTACCAACATAGCAGCTGCCATCCTTGCCAAGAAACTTGGTGCCAAGCGCACGGTGGCAAAGGTAGACAACCCTGAGTTTATGACCGCACCGTCGCAGGAACTCTTTGCCGGTATGGGAGTAGACAAACTCATCTATCCCGAGATGCTCGCCGCTGTGGACATCAACAACGGACTGAAGATGAGTTGGGTGCGCCAACGCTGGGATGTGCACGACGGCGCTCTCGTTATGCTTGGCATAAAACTGCGTGACACTTGCGAGATTCTCAACCGTCCGCTAAAGGACATCAGTGGTTCTGATGATCCTTATCATGTCGTTGCCATAAAGCGTGGAGGCGACACCATCATCCCTGGCGGTAACGACGAACTGAAACTCAATGACCTGGCATATTTCATGACCACACGCAACTACATACCCTTTGTCCGCAAGATTGTGGGCAAGGAGCATTATGTGGATGTGAAGAACGTGATGATTATGGGTGGCGGACGCACTGCCGTGAGGGCGGTGAAGAAGATGCCGGAATACATGAAGTGCAAGATCATAGAGCGTGATGAGGCTCGTTGTGAATATCTCAACGAACTGCTCGACGAGAACCATACTCTCATCATACACGGCGACGGACGCGACATTCCACTCCTTTCCGAAGAAGGCATACGCAGCACCCAGGCTTTCGTGGCACTTACGGGCAGTGCTGAGACAAACATCCTTGCTTGTCTTGCGGCAAAGCGTATGGGTGTGCGCAAGACTGTGGCAGCGGTGGAGAATGTCGATTATGTCAGCATGGCGGAGAGCCTTGACATCGGCACCATCATCAACAAGAAGATGATAGCAGCAAGTTACATCTATCAGATGTTGCTCGATGCTGACGTAATGAACGTGAGATTCCTCATGAATGCCAATGCCGATGTGGCGGAGTTTATTGCCAAGGAAGGTTCCAAGGTGACAAAGAAACCTGTGAAAGATCTCGGTTTGCCTATAGGTGTGACCATTGGCGGTCTTGTCCGTGGCAATGAGGGAATGCTCGTGTCGGGTAATACACACATAGAGGCAGGTGACTCAGTGATGGTGTTCTGCCATAATGTGAACATGAAGAAACTGGAAAAGTATTTCGCATGATAAACTGGAGGCTGATAAGCAAGGTTTTGGGGCAGTTGCTCTTCATAGAGGCATTGCTGATGCTTATGTCTTTGGGCGTTGCCATCTACTATCATCAAGACGATATCTTCTCTTTCGTTGTCTCGACGATAGTCACCACTTGTGGCGGATTGATACTGAAATGGGAAGGCTATCAGGCAGGCAACTCCATGTCGCGTCGCGATGCTTATCTCGTTGTCACCTTGTCGTGGATAATATTCAGTCTCTTCGGCACGTTGCCTTTTCTCTTGGGAGGATATCTACATAGTTTCACCGATGCTTATTTCGAGACCATGTCAGGATTTACCACCACTGGTGCCACCATCATCGATGATGTGGAAGCATTGCCTCACGGTTTGCTTTTCTGGCGCTCACTCACGCAGTGGATAGGCGGTCTTGGTATTGTGTTCTTCACCATAGCCCTGTTGCCGTCGATGGTAGGCGGTTCTACGAAGGTATTTGCTGCTGAGGCAACAGGACCGATAAAGACAAAACTGCATCCGCGCCTCTCTACCAATGCCAAGTGGATATGGAGCATCTATGTGGTGCTGACGTTGGCTTGCATAGGTGCATATTATGTAGGTGGCATGAGTGGTTTCGACAGTGTCAACTATGCCATGTCTACCACAGCCACAGGAGGATTTTCCACGCACAACACCAGTACGGAGTTCTTCCACTCCGCACGGTTGGAATATATCTGTATAATCTTTACCTTCCTCTCCGGCATCAACTTCACTTTGCTCTATGCCGCAGTTATAAAGTTGAAGGTAAAGTCTTTGTTTCAGAATCCAGAGTTCCGCTTCTATGTATTCCTCGTGGCAGTTTTTTCCGCTTTCATCATGATAGAACTGATGGCGAGATGTAACTATGATGTGGAACATGCCTTTCGCAGTGCCATATTCCAGGTGGTGAGCTTTATCACTACCACAGGACTCTTCAATGACGATGCTGGCAAATGGCCTCATGTCACATGGATAATTCTCGCCCTGTGCATGTTCTTCGGCTCATGCTCGGGAAGCACCAGTGGCGGTATAAAGTGCATACGCGGTGTGATGCTTCTGAAGGTAGTGAAAAATGAGTTCAGGCAGATTCTGCATCCCAATGCGGTGCTGCCACTGAAGATAGACGGAGTGAACGTGCCCCAGCAGAAGAGGGTCACCCTCTTGGCATTCCTTGTTATCTATCTCATCGTGTGCCTTGTCATATCATTCACCATGGTGGCAATGGGAATAGACAACACCAATGCCATAACCATCACGCTGAGTTGTGTGGGCAATGTAGGTCCGACACTCGGTGTGGAGATAGGTCCCACGATGTCGTGGAGCCAGTTGCCCGATGCGGCAAAGTGGATGTGCTCATTCATGATGCTCATAGGGCGTCTGGAGATATTCACCGTGCTGGTGGTATTCGTGCCGTCATTTTGGAAAGACAACTAACTTATATTATATTGCTATGTTTTTGAAATTCAAACCTCTGCTCAAGCAGACTATCTGGGGTGGCGACAAGATCATCCCTTTCAAGAAGCTCAGTGAGTCATTAGACAATGTCGGTGAAAGCTGGGAGATATCAGGTGTGAAGGACAACGAGACTATCGTTGCTGACGGTCCTATGGAGGGCAAGTCGCTCAATACCGTAGTGGAAGAGATGGGCGCAAAACTCGTAGGTCGCGACAACTACAAGCGTTTCGGTAATGAGTTTCCTCTCCTCATCAAGTTTATCGATGCCCGCGACGACCTCTCCATTCAGGTGCATCCTACTGACGAGATAGCTGTGCGTCAGGGTCGCGAGAGAGGCAAGACTGAGATGTGGTATCTCATGGATTCTGACCCAGATGCAAAACTCTATAGCGGTCTGAAGAGTGAGATTACTCCCGAACAGTATAAAGACATGGTGGAGAATGACACCATCTGCGATGCCCTTGCACAGTATGAGGTAAAGGAGGACGACGTGTTCTTCCTTCCTGCTGGTAGAATCCACGCCATCGGCACAGGTTGCTTCCTCGCAGAAATACAGCAGACAAGCGACGTGACATGGCGTATCTATGACTTCAAGCGCAAGGACAAGAACGGCAACTACCGTGAGCTTCACACCAAGCAGGCTGCCGAGGCTATCGACTATCATGTAGAAAAGGATTACCGCACGGAATATCGTCCGGAGAAGAATCAGGGCGTGAATCTCGTTAACTGCCCTTACTTCAACACGGCAGTCTATGACCTTGACGAACCAATGACTCTCGACTACTCAGGTCTTGACAGTTTTGTGATTCTCATCGGCTTGAAGGGCGAAGGCACTATCACCGACGCAGAGGGCAACACCACATCCCTCAAGGCAGGCGAGACAGTGCTCATTCCTGCAGAGGAAACAGAAGTGAAGGTTTCAGGTTCCGTGAAGTTCCTCGAGACTTACGTGTAATTCCGATACTTTTAATGTGGTGCAGTGAGGACACTGCACCTCCTATAATTACAAACAGGTGGACTGTTGTAAGCAGTTACTTGCATCGATGTTTTGGCATATGTCACAAACCTTTGTGACATATGCCAAAAACGTTTGTGACAATTGTCATAAACTTGTGCGACATATGCCAAAACATCGATGCACGTAGCTTCTTACAACAAGCAAGCTTTCTTCTTACAGCAATTGAAGCTATCACAAAAGCAAAGCTTTGCCCAAGAGATAAATTCTCTCGCATAATAAGACTACATAATTTTATATAACCAAATAACGCCGTTCGGATAGGCTCCGAACGGCGTTATTTGGTTATATGCTTTGGAAATTAAGGAAGTGCTTACTCCTGTACTTCCTTTATCTTCTGCTCTATCTCGTCACAAAGTTCGGGATTATCCTTGAGAATAACTTTTACGGCATCGCGTCCCTGACCGAGCTTGCTACCATTATAAGAGAACCAGGAACCGCTCTTCTGAATGATGTTGCGCTCCACGCCGAGGTCGATGATTTCACCTATCTTTGATATTCCCTCACCAAAGTTTATCTCAAACTCTGCCTTGCGGAAAGGAGGTGCCACCTTGTTTTTCACAACCTTTACGCGCACCTGATTACCTATGGCATTGTCACCATCCTTGAGTGTTGTCACCTTGCGGATATCCATGCGCACGGAAGCATAGAACTTCAGGGCGTTACCGCCAGTGGTGGTCTCAGGATTGCCGAACATCACGCCGATCTTCTCGCGCAACTGGTTGATGAAAATACATGTGGTGTTAGTCTTGGCTATGGTAGATGTGAGTTTTCTCAGAGCCTGACTCATGAGTCGTGCGTGCAGACCCACCTTGTTGTCACCCATGTCACCTTCTATCTCTGCCTTAGGAGTCAATGCTGCCACGGAGTCAACGACGATGATGTCTACGGCAGCCGATGATATCAATTGGTCGGCAATCTGTAGAGCCTGCTCACCATTGTCAGGCTGAGAGATATAGAGGCTGTTGACATCTACGCCTAATTTCTCTGCATAGAAGCGGTCGAAGGCATGCTCAGCATCGATGAATGCTGCTATGCCACCCTGCTTCTGACATTCTGCGATAGCGTGGATGGCAAGAGTGGTCTTACCTGACGACTCAGGACCATAGATTTCTATGATACGTCCCTTAGGATAGCCACCTACGCCAAGAGCCATGTCAAGTCCGAGACTGCCCGTAGGAATCACGTCAACCTTCTCCACCTTGTCATCGCCAAGTTTCATAATAGAGCCTTTGCCGAAGTCCTTCTCAATCTTCGCCATGGCTGCCTGAAGAGCCTTCAGTTTGGCTTCAGCTGGACTGAAGAGTTCTTCCTCTGATTTATCTTTTTTTGCCATATAGTGTCAAGTGTTATTATAATTCCAAATCGCCGTCAAACTCCTCATGCCAAGGCAGTCCCTGCTTGTTGAGCTGCTCCATGAATGGATCTGGATCGAAGTCTTCCACATTCCATACGCCCGGCTTCTTCCATATGCCCTTGATGAACATCATGGCACCAATCATGGCTGGTACACCAGTAGTGTAGCTTACACCCTGCATGCCAGTCTCCTTGTATGCCTCCTGGTGGCTGCAGTTGTTATATACATAATATGTATGCTCCTTACCGTCCTTCAGACCACGGATGCGACAACCGATGGAAGTTTCGCCCTCATAGTTTTCGCCAAGATCCTGTGGGTTAGGCAACACTGCCTTGAGGAACTGCAGAGGCACAATTTTCACCTTGGCATTACCTGTGCCGTCAGCCAATGGAGCTTCATACTCTATCTCGTCGATGCGGCTCATGCCGAGATTCTGTATGCAGTCGAGATAAGTGAGATACTGCTGACCGAATGTCATCCAGAAGCGAGCCTGCTTGATGGTAGGATAATTCTTCACCAGAGACTCGAGTTCTTCATGGTGCATGAGGTAAGACTCGCGTGGACCTACGTTAGGATATGTGATAGGCTGGTGAATCTCCAGCGGTTCTGTCTCTATCCATTCGCCGTCCTTATAGTAAAGACCCTTCTGAGTGATCTCGCGTATGTTTATCTCAGGATTGAAGTTTGTGGCAAATGCCTTATGATGGTTTCCTGCGTTGCAGTCCACGATGTCGAGAGCAGTCAGTTCGTCGAAATGATGCTTTGCTGCGTAGGCAGTATAAACGCCTGACACACCTGGATCGAAACCGCAACCGAGGATGGCTGTCAGTCCAGCCTTCTCAAATTTGTCCTTGTAAGCCCACTGCCATGAGTACTCGAAATGAGCCTCGTCCTTTGGTTCGTAGTTGGCAGTGTCGAGATAGTTGCATCCGCACTCCAGACAAGCCTCCATGATGGTGAGGTCCTGATAAGGCAATGCAAGATTGATGACCAATTCAGGTTTGTAGCTGTTGAAGAGCTCCACCAGCTGATCCTTCTCGTCAGCGTCGACCTGTGCCGTCTTGATGTCCATACTGTAGCCTTTGGCATGGATGGAATCCACGAGTTTGTCGCATTTCTCTTTTCTGCGGCTTGCTATCATCAGTTCTGTAAACACGTCAGCATTCTGAGCTATCTTGAATGCTGCTACTGTAGCGACGCCACCGGCGCCGATCATTAAAACTCTGCTCATTGTTGTCTTTATTGAGAAGTGTATATTGATTGTTTTTATTCTTTCCTAATCTTTCAGTTCACTTGCCTTCACTCCCAACGCTGCCAGCATGGAATATCCAAGTATGTGCTGGCGGAAGTTGCCTCCCGGCATTGGTTTCATGGCAAAGAGAGTGATGCGCTTGCTGTCGTCGTCGAGATGGTCGAGCGAACTGCTCAGTCTCTCATATGTTACTCCGTCCTCTGCGTCGGGCACCACCATGATGCGCTTCACCTCTTTTCTCACGCATGCTGCACCGAGAGTGTCGTTGATGAGCTGTGTCTTGCAGACAATTTCTCCTGCTGGCACTACAGTGAAGGAAAACTCTCCTATGTTGCCAGAGAAAGCTTTGCTATTAATCTCATCCTTGAAACTTGATGGGATGAAGTTCTCAAAGGCAGAACTCTTCGTGTCTGCCACAAGCAACACTTGGGTCTTGTTGTCGCCAGGTTTCAGTCCTCCGTCGAGAGCCACACACTCTATCCATCGTGCTAAGTCGGCTTTAGGGAAACGCCTATTGAGAGCACGCTCGAAATAGACGGTCATTTCGAAAGCTACTTTGTCTATGTAGTCGGCATCGGCAATGATTAAGTTCTCATGCCATTCAGTCATAGTGTTCATACTGCAAATTTAGCGAAAAACTTTGATTTTGCCATCTGCCCTTTGCATTTTTTTGCTTTGCCACAGATAGCACCCCACGAATAGGCACGTAAAGTGTCAAATAGGTGCTTATAAGCGTTATGTGTAAGGAAATTATTAGTAATTTTGTGGTGATAAAATTAAATAAGTATAACCATAAAAACAAATTAGTCTCACATGATGTCTTTTCCTATTGCCATAGTCGCGGTGTTCGTGATAGGCTATGTGTTTATCGCACTCGAGAGTGTCACTAAGGTGAACAAGGCGGCAGTGGCCTTGTTGATGTGTGTAATCTGCTGGTCTCTTTATTCCATAGGATGTAGTGAAGGTGCCATTATTCCTGGCTCTCTCTTTGGACAGGGCGGACTTAGTGATATAAGCGAACTTGGCAAAGTCATAGAAGAGAATCTCGGTGAAGCTGGCACTACGCTGTTCTTCCTTATGGGTGCAATGACCATCGTGGAGGTGGTAGACCAGCATGGTGGACTTAACTTCGTGAGTGATGTGATAAGCACCCGCAGCAAGCGCAAACTGCTGTGGCGTGTGGCATTCATGACGGCGATAATATCTGCCGTATTGGACAATCTCACCACTTCCATCGTGATGATAATGATTCTCCGCCGACTTGTGCCAGATATCAAGGATCGTATATGGTATGACGTGACTGTCATCATATCTGCCAACTCGGGTGGTGCATTCTCTCCTATAGGCGACGTCACCACCATCATGCTGTGGAATGGCAAGCAGATCAGTGCTCTCGGAGTATTGTCAGAGATAATAATTCCGTCGTTTGTGTCATTCATCATTCCTACATGGTTATTCCAATATCATCTGAAGGGAGACTTTGAGGCTATAGATAATGAAGAGTCTACTGCAATGAAGGCAAGTGCCCTCACACGCTTTGAGCGCGCCCTTATCTTCATTGTCGGCGTAGGTGGTCTTTGTTGCGTTCCTTTGTTCCATCTTACAACAGAGCTTCCACCGTTCATGGGTATCCTTCTTGTTCTCGGCATCCTTTGGCTTGTCACCGAAGTTATTTACCACAGCAAGGAAGAGCACGATCCAATGGCAAAGCGCGTGACCCAGTTGCTTAGCCGCATAGACATGACAACGATACTCTTCTTCCTCGGCATCCTCATGGCAGTGTCTGCCCTCGGCAAGATCAATGCCCTCACCACTATGGGAACATGGCTTGACGACATGACAGCAGGATTGGGCGTGCTACAGCATTACACTGTTACAGGTATTATTGGAGTCCTGTCATCCATTGTAGACAATGTGCCTCTTGTGGCTGCTTCTATGGGTATGTATGACATTGATCCTTCTGTTGCGGCATTTGCTCAGGATGGTGTGTTCTGGCAGATGTTGGCTTACTGTGCAGGAGTCGGCGGTTCGATGCTCATCATTGGTTCTGCAGCAGGCGTTGTTGTCATGGGCTTGGAGAAGATAAGTTTCGGTTGGTATATGAAGAACGTTACCCTCAAGGCATTTGCTGGATATATCGCAGGTATCGTCTGCTACTTCATTCTGCGTGAGGTTCTCATACCGATGTTCTAATGATAGCTTGATATATAACTATAAGAAATGGGGTGCAACGAAAACGTTGCACCCCATTTCGTGTTAGGCGGTACGATGTCCCAATCGTACTATAATGTTTCTGAAGTTTCTTTTTGGTGCAGGTACGGCGAGGGCACCGTACCTCCTACGGTTACTTCCCGAAGTGTATTTTTGCCCATACAGGATAATGGTCGGAAGCAGTGCGGAACTGATGCTTCTTGAAACTTATCTCCTGTGGAGCGGCATTGCTCTTCTGCTCCTTGCTGTCGGCAACTGGTGTCCAATATCCGTTTGACATCACGGCATAGCGGTCTACGGTGAATGTTGGTGACACGAAGATATGGTCGATGCGTGAGTCAGTTTTCAAGTTAGGGTCGAAGTCATTGAAGGTGCCGTTCTCTGCAAAACGCTGCTTTGTGGCGACATAAGAATCCTTCAGTATGCCCGAACCAGTAAATATGCTATAAATCTCATCCTTTTGGTCCACATTGAAGTCGCCAGTCAGTATGGCAGGGTTATTGCCAGCTATCTCGGGAATTCTCTTTACCACAAGTTTTGCAGCTTCACGACGCGCCACTATGCCTACATGATCCATATGGAGATTGAAATAATAGAATTTGAATCCAGTATCCTTCTGACGGAATTCACCCCATGTGCATATTCTCACGCATGCGGCATCCCAGCCTAAAGCAGGCTTCTCGGGAGTTTCCGATAGCCAGAAGTTGCCCTTGCGAAGCAGTTCTATGCGGTCGGTCTTATACCATATGGCGGCATATTCACCGTCTTCCTTGCCGTCGTCGCGTCCCACTCCGATGTAGTCATAGCCGTCAAGACCAGCCTTCAGGTCTATAATCTGGTCGTGGAGCACCTCCTGAGTGCCGAAGATGTCTGGGTCTTCGAAGTTCACCTGTCCGCAGATGACTCCCACGCGCTGTCCCCATCCGTTGCCTTCCAGCTCGTCATCATGGTTGTGGTTGCGGATGTTGTAAGTTCCGACAAAAAGTTTCTGCGCAAAAGTCTGCACAGGGTTTAGGCTACCGATGGCAAGTGCCACGGCACAAAGTAGAAAGAATCTTTTCATTTGGTTTGTTTTGTATGGTTCTTGCCAACATGACTGTTGGCAGTTTTGTGTTTCTTCTCCTGTGTTTCGGATTTATTGAAATCAAGTATACTGCTTGGCGTGTCCTGCTCATAGACGGAGAAATCTGTCTCTGGCATCTCGTAAGGAGGCAGTTGGAAAGGCACGCTATTTTCATGATAAACTGACACTTCCACGGTGCCGATGCCCTGTGCCAGCATGTCCAGTTCCTTTGCTGCCCTATAGCTAATGTCTATCACACGTCCACGTCCGAAGGGCCCGCGGTCAGTCACCTTCACTATCACCTCCTTGCCGTTGGCAAGATTGCGCACTTTGAGCAGAGTGCCGAAAGGATGAGTGCGGTGGGCGCAAGTGAGACTGTCGTGGTGCAGTCGCTCGCCACTTGCAGTGCGGTTGCCTGTAGAACGTCTGGAATAGTAGGATGCCTTACCCTTTTGAGCTGCAGAAGAGGTTTTCTTTGTCTTTGTCTGTGACATGCAGTACAGACTTGAGACAAGCATGAGTAATATGATTAAAATGCTATTTCTCAATAGGTTTAAGGTCTTGGTACTTTGCAAAAGTAGTGAAAACATATATAAAGAGCAAACCTTTTCGTTATTTTTTAGTATTTTTGCCTTCATGTAATAACAACCTCTACAATATATCGCAAACAACATGCTGCCTGTAAAATGGAACTATTCTGATATGCGTGATGTGTCGTTCATGAATCTCATGACGCGCCGTATATATAATGTACTCATTATAGCCAATCCCTATGACGCCTTCATGCTTGAGGATGACGGTCGTATAGAGGAGAAGATCTTCAATGAGTATATGGAATTAGGACTGCGCTATCCGCCGTCATTTATCAAGGTTAGTACTACCGAAGAAGCCGCTCATGTGCTCGACAACAATAATGTGGACCTGGCTCTTTGTATGCCAGGCAATGCCGACAATGATGCTTTTGATGTGGCTCGTGCTGTGAAGGAACGCTATCCTAAGTTGCCCTGTATTGTGCTCACGCCGTTCTCTCACGGCATAACACGCCGTATGCAGAATGAGGATCTCTCCATTTTCGACTACATCTTCTGCTGGCTTGGCAATACCAACTTGATACTCTCCATCATCAAACTCATTGAAGACCGCATGAATATGGAGCATGACATCAATGAGGGTGGGGTGCAGATGATACTCCTTGTGGAAGACAGCATAAGGTTTTATTCATCCATACTGCCCACTCTCTACAGTTACATACTCCAACAGAGCCACCGCTTTGCCAAGGAGGCTCTCAACCGCCATGCAGCCACACTGCGAATGCGTGGCAGACCGAAGGTGGTGCTTGCCCGTACCTATGAAGAGGCGGTGCTCATCTATGACAGATATCACGACAATGTGTTAGGTGTCATCTCTGATGCCCGTTTCCCAATGACTGAGGGCGGAGAGAAAGACTCAGAGGCAGGACTGAAACTCCTGAGATATATCCGTTCGTGCGATGAATACGTGCCGTTGATAATGGAGTCGTCAGAGTCGGACAACAGGGAGAAGGCAGAAGCATTGAAATTTCATTTTGTTGACAAGAACTCCAAGAAGATGAGCATAGACCTGAGCCATCTGCTGGAGGAGCACCTCGGCTTTGGCGATTTCATCTTCCGTGACCCTAAGACAAAGCAGGAGGTGGCACGCATATCGTCGCTAAAGGAACTTCAGGACAAGATATTCGATATCCCTGCCGACTCCATGCTCTATCACATCTCACGCAACCATACGAGCCGTTGGTTGTCGGCACGAGCTTTGTTTCCTATATCGCAGTTTCTAAAGCGCATCACATGGCATGAACTGCAGGATGTGGATGCCCACCGCAAGATTATCTTCGACGCAATAGTGCAATACCGACGGATGAAGAATCTGGGAGTGGTGGCAGTCTTCGACAGGATGAAGTTCGACCGCTTTGCCCATTTCGCCCGCATCGGTGAAGGTTCGCTTGGAGGCAAGGGTAGGGGTCTGGCTTTTCTCGACAATATAATAAAGGAACACGCGGAATTCAATAAGTTTGATCGTGTGACGGTGCAGATTCCCAAGACTGTGGTGCTGTGTACCGACATCTTTGATGAATTCATGGAGCGCAATTCTCTCTATCAGATAGCATTGTCGGATGCCACCAACGACGAGATTCTTGCCGCTTTCATCAAGGCAAAGCTTCCCGATTCGCTCAATGAAGACTTTGATATCTTCATTGAAGCCACCAAGTCGCCGCTTGCCATTCGCTCGTCGTCATTGCTCGAAGATGCCCATTATCAGCCGTTTGCCGGAGTCTACAGCACTTACATGATTCCTTATCTTGACGACCACGACATGATGATACGCATGCTCGGAGATGCCATCAAGGGAGTCTATGCCTCGGTCTACTATAGCGACTCCAAAGCTTACATGACTGCCACATCCAATGTCATAGATCAGGAGAAGATGGCTACGATATTGCAGGAAGTGGTGGGCAAGCAGTATGGCACTCGCTATTATCCCAATCTTAGTGGTGTGATAAGAAGCATCAACTATTATCCTATAGGCGATGAGAAAGCGGAGGAGGGTATAGCGTCGTTGGCTCTCGGGCTGGGCAAATATATCGTTGATGGCGGTCAGACTCTGCGCGTGTCGCCTTTTCATCCCAAGAAAGTGCTGCAGACGAGTGAGGTGGACATAGCCCTAAAGGAGACGCAGAAGCAATTCTATGCTCTCGACCTTAGTCATGTGGGCGAAGACTTTAAGGTGGACGATGGGTTCAATATCATAAAACTCCGTGTCAATGAGGCTTATGCCGACGGTGCACTTGCCAACATCGCCTCTACCTACGACCCCAACGATCAGATGATATATGACAGTGTCTATGAGACAGGACGTAAGATTATCTCCTTTGCCGGAGTGCTGAAGCATGACGTGATGCCTCTGCCTGAGATTCTCCAGATGGTGATGACACAAGGTGCGGAGAGCATGCGCCGTCCAGTGGAGATAGAGATGGCGGGCAACATAGAGCCTGACGGGTCGGGAGAGATATATCTTCTGCAGATACGCCCAATCGTTGACTCCAAGCACAAACTTGATGTCAACATGAATGCCATCCCTGACGAACAGTGTCTCATTCGCACCAGTTCGTCCTTGGGACATGGCGTGGTGGAGGACATCCATGACGTGATATATGTGAAGACGGATGACGGATTCTCTGCTCAGGACAATCCTGTCATAGCAGAGGAGATAGAGCGGTTAAACCGTCAATTTCTTGACTCAGGCAAGGGGTATATACTCGTTGGACCTGGCCGTTGGGGGTCGAGCGATCCGTGGCTTGGCATTCCTGTGAAGTGGCCGCAGATCTCTGGTGCAAGACTCATCTGCGAGGTGGCTGTGCCAGGCTATAACGTAGACCCGAGCCAGGGCACACACTTCTTCCAAAATCTTACCTCTCTCGGTGTGGGATATTTCACGATTGAGCGGGACAAAGGTTTCTTTCGACAGGAGATACTCGACGAGATGCCAGCTGTGGAAGAGACACCACATTTGCGCCATGTGAGGATGGATGCCCCACTGAAGATACTCATGGACGGCATGAAACAGGTCGGTGCAGTGGTCAAGGAATGAAAAGTGACGGATTTATCGTTAGTTTGTTGTATTTTTATCGTTGGCTTTTGTGATAAAAATATTAACTTTGTAGCAGGGTAAGGGTTGGTTTAGCTGACATTTACTCTGCTATAACTAACTTTTTCTGACTTTATGGATTGTTCCTTATACAAGAACTCGATTTGTCTTGCCTTGGCCCTCATGCTGTTCTTTGCCTTCTATTTTCTGTTGGCAAAGGCTCCCGACAAACCTATTTACAAGAATTATGTGCGCTCCCGTCGCATCATTTCCATAGCAGTGCTCTTGCTCGCTGCCAACTATATGGTGCATCTCTTTGGAGGTCTGCGTTTTCTTGATGTCAATGCAGCCATACTCCTTAATCAAGCCACATATTATCTGTGTTTCCTCATATTCAGCATAGCTTTTATCTCCTTGTTAAACACATCGTTGATTACCAGACGGCGATTGGTCATAAATATGCTGACATGGGTGCTCTATGTAGTCATGGCTATCGTGGTCTTGCGGGTGCTTCCTCAAAGACTGGAGAATGCAGGTCTTGTCATTATGACGGTATGGGTGTTTTCCTATGGCATCTACCGTTCTTATCTCATAATAAGGTATTACAAGCGTGCCGTACGCTATTTTGACGAGACTCACTCGGAGGATTTGTCTGCCTACATACGCTGGATGTATATCTTCACTTGGTGGGCAGTGTGCTATGGCGTGAGCTGCTGCATATTCACATTTCTCCCTGATGAATATGTCTTCCTGTGGATATTGTCGTCAGTGCCGTTCTACATATATCTCTATTGCGCCTACATGAACTATCTCCTTTTCTATGAGCAGGTGGAGACCGTTTTGGAAAAAACTTCCGAAGAAGAGATTGATAGATATAGCAGTGAGAAACTCCCAGAGAAGGAAAGCACTCAGGAAGATGTGCCTTCTTATCAGATAGCCATAGAGAAGAGCCTGAAGGGATGGCTGTCGCAGAATGGGTTTACAAGTCCAGGTCTTACCTTGGAAGACCTTGCCGTGAGTCTTGGCACCAACCGCACCTATCTCTCCTCATTCATCAATTCCACCTTCGGCATGTCTTTCCGCGAGTGGATAGCAGGCCTGCGCATAGAATATGCCAAGCAACGACTGGTGGCTGACCCTAAGATGACAGTAGCTGAGGTTTCAGAAGCTTCAGGATTTCTTTCGCAGAGCTATTTCATCCGTTTGTTCACGGAGAAGGAAGGATTGACGCCTTCCAAGTGGAAGAAACAGTACTAATATCTACGTCAAAAAATACTGAAAAACGTCAATAACGCAGTTGTCCTATCAACAACTTTTTGCTCTTGCGTAAAAACTTGCATCCCCTTTCTGTAAAGGGCTTGCAAGGGTCATTCTTTTTTCTCAACTTTGTAATGCCGAGAGGGAAGAGACCCCAAGGCACAATACAACTAATAATCAATAACCGACACAAAATTTATTGGACAGTAGCTGCAATTTTAGGTATTATATTAATGGTGATTAGTTTATCAGTTTGAAATTTAAGAACTGTATTCAAACATGCCTTTTTAAAAAATCACTTGATAATCATTATCCATGTCAAAACACTAATAACAAACCCTGCTCGCGAAGAGTGGGGTTTGTCGTTTATAGACATTATCGGGAATAAATTTGCTTGTTTGCCTACAGAATTGTAACTTTGACAAAAATATCCTGATTACATTATCTATGAACAAAACTTTTGTGGCCGCACTCCTCTTTGCGGCAATGAGCGTGCCCGCAGTGGCACAGACAGAGAAGGAATGTCTCGATTTCCTTTATAAGAACATGACCATGCCCGACAGTGTGGACTATCCTAAATCTTATTGGCAGAAGCAAGTGCGCGTGGCCCTGCAGGCTCGCGAGAAGATGTCTTGGGGCAAAAGTGTGCCAAGATGGGAGTTTGAAAACTTTGTCCTTCCTGTGCGTGTCAACAATGAGGAACTCGACAATGCACGAGAGGTGATATATAAAGAACTGGCTCCACGCCTTAAGGGACTCAACATGGAGCAGGCAACTCTCGAGGTAAACCACTGGTGTCACGAGAAAGCAAGCTATCGTCCGAGCGACGGACGCACATCTTCGCCTCTCGCAACAATGCGCAACAGCATAGGCCGTTGTGGCGAGGAGAGCACCTTCACCGTGTCTGCCCTGCGTGCTGTGGGCATTCCCGCACGCCAAGTATATTGCCCTCGCTGGGCTCACACCGACGATAACCATGCCTGGGTGGAGGCTTGGGTAGATGGCAAGTGGCGCTTCCTCGGTGCATGCGAACCAGAGGCTACACTTGATGAAGGATGGTTTAAGTGGGCAGCAAGCCGTGCTATGCTCATCAGAGGTTATGACTATCTGGGCAACGAGATAGCCACTACCGACAACTATGCACCTACGAAGACTCTCCGTGTGCGCGTCGTTGACGAAAACGGAGCACCTGTAAAGAATGCCAACGTAGACTTCCGTGTGTACAACTACTCTGAGTTCTTTCCTCTGCGCACCGACAAGACCGATGCCGATGGCTATGTGACATTCAACACAGGACTTGGCGACCTGCAAGTGTGGGTGACTGCCAATGGCAAGTATGGTGTGAAGAAAGCCGACGCCTTTGCCACCGAACTGACCATAACTCCTTGCTATAAGTCAGGCACGGCTTGGACTGAGGAATATGACCTGCACGTACCTACATCGCAACTCGCTGAACCTGACCGCAGTGCCGTAGACACAGTCAGCGAGAACAGTCGCCGACTGGCTGCCGAAGACAAGATACGCACTAATTATCAGCAGACCACCTTCTATCATGGTGACAACGAGATACTGAAGAAGGCGCGCAGCAACTGGCGTGTGATGGAGAAGTTCCTCAAGGAGAACAATCCCAAGACTCAACTTGTGCTTCAGGGACTTAGCGAGAAGGACTTGCGCGATGTCACCATTGACGTGCTCCATGATGCCTGCCTTATGAATGAGGATGCACTGAAGAGCGGAGGCGTGCGTGTTTCTACCGAACATCTGCGTCCTTATGTGGCTTTCTTGCAGAAGCATCTGCCCAAGATGAATGCAAAGGAATGGATAGCATGGGTAGAGAAGAACATCAAGGTGGACAATGCCAACAACCCGAAGGATCTCTTCATCTCTGTCGTAGGTGTGTATAACAACCGCAAGTGCAACGACCGCAGTCGTGAACTCTTCACTGTGGCTGGTGCACGTGCCCTTGGCATGAAGGCCATGTTTGATCCACTGGGCAAGGCGATGGTGGCTGATGGAGCATCATGGTTGCAACTCTCTGCCGACAATGCCGACGAACCAAAGGCAGAGATGGCTACTCTCAAACTGGATGTTCCTGCCGACGTGATGTATTATCACGGTTACACAATATCAAAGATGGTTGACGGTTGCCCCACATCTCTTGATTATGCTGACGACGATCCGAGCGTGACAGAGAAGTTTCGCAATGGACTCAACCTTCCTGCCGGTGACTATCTGCTCACCACTGGCACTCGTCTGAAGGGTGGCGACGTGCTCACGCATAGCGAGATGTTCACCCTGAAAGCGGGTGAGACTAAGACAGTGCCTGTATACTTCCGCACAAGTTCACGCAGCGTGAAGAGTGACCTCAAGCTTGATGACAGCGAGAAGAATGCAAGTGCCACATCAATACAGTGTGCCCAATAATATATTTATAGAGTATGACTCTGGAAGTATGCTGTGGAAACATAGATAGCGTCAAGGCGGCTATTGAGGGCGGTGCTGACCGCATCGAACTCTGTAGCCGTCTCGATCTCGACGGTCTGACGCCTGACAGGGAGATGGTTCGCGAAGCGGTGCGGCTCTGTCATGCGGCAGGAGTCATAGTGCATGTGCTCATCCGTTCGCGCGAAGGCAACTTTGTCTATAGCGACGATGAAGTGGGCGATATGTCGCGCGAGATAGATATGGCAATAGAGGAGGGTGTCGATGGTATAGTCATAGGTGCCATTACGAATGATGGCGACATTGATGCCGATGCATGCAAGGAATGGATTAGTAAGGTGCGCTGTGATGATGGCAATATAAGCAAAAATGTGACGTTTCATCGTGCTTTTGATGTATGCCGTAATCCTATGGAGGCTATCGAAACGATTAGTAAACTCGGATGCAACCGCATACTCACATCGGGACAAAAGCCTACGGCAGAGGAAGGAATCCCCATGCTGCGTCAACTTGTAGACAAGGCAAGATTACTCTCGTCGGAAAGGAGTAGGGACTTGAAAATACTCTGCGGCGCAGGAGTTACCGTTGACAATGCCGCCCGTATATTAAAAGAAACGGGAGCCACGGAAATCCATGGCTCCCTGCGTACGGGTCTCGTGTCCGATGCTGAGAAGATAAGAGCGGTGAAGATTATTTCTTGATTACAATGACGTGGTCGGGTGTGTTGAGGCTCTTTGGCAATGACACACTCGCCACTTTGTTTTTATATTTGTAGTCTATCTTCTCTCCACTGATGAAATCTACTATGGCCTTTGGCTTCTTCTCCAAAGGAATGTCTATCGTGGAAGGGAGTTTCACTGTGTCGGCAGGGCAGATATGCATATACACCTTGCCCTCTTTCTCTGTCGTAGCGCCCCAATCGCACGGTTTTATCGGCCCTGCTGTGCTGCCATAGAGTGTTTCTCCATAGACATCCATCCATTTGCCGAGTTCCTTGAGACGGTCAAGGGCAGTGGCTGGCAGTTCGCCGTTAGGCTGAGGTCCGATATTAAGCAATAGGTTTGCACCCTTGCCCGATGTGTTGACAAGCAGACGAATAATCTCGTTGGTAGACTTGTAGTCTTGGTCTACTACCTTATATCCCCACATTCCGTTCATAGTCTCGCATGTCTCCAATGGCAGACGGCTTATCTGTGCAGCCTTATCAACAAATCCTGCCTTGTTCTCTCCCGGCAGGTCACGCTCAAAGAGCTGAATGTCCTCACCCTCGTTGGGTTCCATGTGATGGTTGTTGCCAATGAGGCAGCCTGGCTGCAGACGGTGAATGAGAGCATATTGCTCATCGAGTTGCCAGTCGAAAGGAGTCTTGTCCTCATCGTGGTCCCACCATCCGTCAAACCATATGGCACCTATCTTGCCATAGTTGGTCAGGAGTTCGGTCAACTGTGCATTCATAAACTTATAATAATGTGGCCAGTCGCCTGACAGACTGTCCTTGCCGCAGTGGCGTCCAGTGCGCCCCATAGGATAGTCGTCGCGCATCCAGTCTATATGACTGTAGTAGAGATGCAGACGCAATCCCTCTTCGTGGCATGCGTCAGCCAGCTCCTTCACTATGTCACGCTTGAAAGGCGATGCCTTCATGATGTTATAGTCGCTCTGCTTCGTGTCCCACATGGAGAAACCGTCGTGGTGGCGTGTGGTGAAGCAGATGTATTTCGCTCCCGAAGCCTTTATGGCGCTCACCCAGTCGTGGGCATTGAAGCGGTGAGGATAGAAGGCATCGGCAGCCTTGGCATACTCCATGCGGTCGGGCACGGCATTCTGTAGATACCATTCCCCCTGTGCGAAGGTGCTGTAGATGCCCCAGTGAAGGAAGATTCCCAGTTTTGCATTGCGGAAGTCCTCGCGTTCGGCAAGGTTTTCCTCCGTAGGCACATAGTGCTGAGCCATAGCGCAGACGGCAGTCAAGGCAATGGCAACGGTCGTTAGTAGTCTTTTCATATACTTGTTGTTATTTGTGAACGCCACGGTAGGAATGTACACGGTAACCATAATTAACCGCAAATATAAGACATTATGTTGAAAATCCGATAGTTTTT
>CAVCGK010000032.1:0-29572 GCA_963601795.1 bacterium
GTGCGATGATAGACACCCCCAATCTGCACGGTACGGGTTGCACCTTGTCGTCGGCTATAGCCGCCCATCTGCTAAAGGGAGAGAGTTTGGCAGATGCTGTGAGGCACGCCAAGCATTTTGTCTACGCCGCCATAGAGCGCAGCAAGGACTTGCGCATCGGAAGGGGCAACGGCCCGCTATGGCTGACAGACATGTAACAAAAAGAGGAAGGCAAGACTGATTATTTCACTTCCTCCATCCTTGCAAGCTCCCAACCCTTAAACTGCATGACGATCTTGTGAAGGGTTGTTCCCTGACGGAGAGCCTCTACCCTTGGAGCCTCAGCATATCGCTTTATCTGCTCCACTGCATCGTTCCATTGTTTTTCGGATTTTGTCATCGGCTTGCCATCCTCGCCAGAGACATCCTTCAGTTCCTCGTCAAACTCTTTCTTGGAAAGAACCTTGAGCTCGAGGATGTAACTGTGCTCACTGGCATAGTGGGTATGGTCGGGCAAGAGGAAGAAGTCACAATAGCCATGATTCAACTCCAGTTCGGGAGCCGTAATGTAATAGTCATTGAGATTGAGATATGCCATGAAGAAACCTTGCAGATTGCGCTCCGCCTCGATGCCGTCGCGCACAGAGGAAACCTTGGTATAGGCATCCGCCATGAAGCGAAGGCCTTCCTCCCATTTTCCGTCGTATGCCATGTCGTAATAGTAGTCTGTCAACTTGTTAGTATCTACATACGACTTCGCCTGATACTCTTCCTCCAGATAGCCGTAATACTGCTTACGCACATTATTATTAGGAATACCCAATATCAGTTTCGAACCGCGCGTGCCTTTGATTGTCAGCATACCATAGTAAAACAGTAGGCTCGGGAATATCTCAGCCTTGGGTATCTGATAAGCTGAGAACTGCGGTTCCAGTTGGGCAACAATCTGTTCTTCCTCCGCTATCTTGTGAATGATACCCTTGCGCTCACCGTCCAACTTGTCAAACTGCAAGAGTTTCTTCATCTTGCCATAGTCAGTCTTGGTGTTGGGATCTATCATCTGACGAGGCGGGCGACCATCATCCATATAATTACGGAGATAGTAGAGCACCATATCGCAGTTGAACATTCTGTTGCTCTTACTCAAAGCCTCTTCTGCAAAACAATAGTTGTCGTACCAAGGTTTCATGTCGTTCACAATAGCCTCCACATCGCTATCGGCAGGGAGGCAACCGTTCTCCTTGTAGTAAGTGAACATCTCGATTACATCACTGGTAGAGAAGCCCAGCATCTCATCGAACTCGGATTTGATGGAGATGTTCCACCCCACATTGTAGCCACTCGTCACATCGTCGAGGGTGACAGGACTCACACCCATCATAAAGATGCGCTCGAAGTTGCCCTTGAATTTCTTGAACACATCACGATAGAAACCATCAGCATGGGTAATGGCATGGTACACCCTCTCGCCATGTTCGTTGAGAACCACGTTTGTGAAGTTATCGTACTCGTCTATTATGAGGTAAAGAGGAAAATGATTAGCCTTGGCTGTATCAAATATCATTTGCAGTTTATCGGCATACTCTGTCTTAGTCTTAATCTCCTCCACTTTCTTTTCACCATAATAATCTTCATATTGCTGCACAAAGCTGTCCAGCCGAATACTAATATAAGCATTAAACCGTTCCTCCAGCACATCTATCTTGCCCGTAATCTGTGAGAAATCCAGGAATAGCACTTGATACTTACCCTGCAATGGCGTAGGATTTTGCCCTATCCACAGATTGCCGAACAACTCTTCGAACTTAACCTTTTGATTACAGTCGTAGTAAGAGGAAAGCATACTTAGGAATATACTCTTTCCAAAACGTCGTGGGCGGATGAAGAAGAGATTGTTTGGTTGCTTCTCCAACTCGGGCAAGAACATCGTCTTGTCGACATAATACTGATTCTGTTCTATGACAGCCCTGAAGTCAGACACTCCGTAGGGCACTCGTTTCACCTGCTGCTCCATGATTACATAAAATTACAATGTAAAGATAGATATTATTTCCGAGCCCCACAAATTATTTGCCCGAAATAATATTTAGATTTATTACCTGTCTATGTACAAACCTAACAAATACAACAATGTCATAAATTTCCTGTTATATCATCATGACACATCAGTCATTTCCACGTTTTTATTTTGCACTCCTAAATATTAGCACTACCTTTGTCAGGCAATTACGATAGTAAAAAGTTAGTAATGGCAATTATGCCCAGATAAGAATGAAGGATATTTGTAGTTTTATCTCCCGCTACGTGGGAGTGCTTGTTTTGTTGGTGGCAGTAGTGGCATTGCTGTTGCCGGAGAGTTTTCGGTGGATAGACACCACATGCATAAATCCATTGCTCGGCCTGGTGATGTTTGGCATGGGCTTGACACTCAACCCCAACGACTTCAAGGTGGTGTTCAGCCGCCCTAAGGATGTCATCATCGGTTGCTTGGCACAGTTTATCGTAATGCCATGTTTTGCCTGGCTTTTGACGAAGGTGTTCCACTTGTCACCCGAACTGGCGATAGGCGTCATCCTGGTGGGATGTTGTCCTGGTGGAACGGCTTCCAATGTCATGACCTATCTTGCCAAGGGCGACTTAGCACTGTCTGTGGGAGTGACATCAGCCTCAACGATTCTTGCGCCTATTCTCACCCCATTCCTCACATGGGTAATAGCGGGCACTTATGTGCATGTGAATGCCCTTAGCATGTTTCTCTCCATCGTGCAGGTGGTGATACTCCCCATCATCATCGGTTTCATTGTGCAGAAGTATTTTCCTAAGTTCACAGAGAAGGCAGTAGGCTACTTGCCGGGCTTCTCTTCCGTCGCCATCGCCCTCATTGCCGGCATCGTAGTCTCACATTCTGCCGAACGCCTTATGAGCAGTGGATTGGTGATAGTCCTCGTAGTGATATTGCACAACATATGCGGTTTGATTCTCGGTTTTACGGTCAGCAAACTGTTGCATATGGAATACAAGAAGTGTGTGGCAATCAGCATTGAAGTGGGAATGCAGAACTCTGGTTTGGCATGCTCTCTCGCCTCCCTGCATTTCGCCGCCTATCCTATGGCAACCATCCCTGGTGCCGTCTTCAGCGTATGGCATAACATCAGTGGTGCCATCATGGCAAGACTATACAGTAGCAGAAGCAAATAAGCAAGGAATTGTAAGCATTTAGTATGATGAATGCAAGCATCTGCATTCATCGATGTTTTGACATATGTCGCAAAGGTTTGTGACATATGTCAAAAAGGTTTATGACAATTGTCGCAAACCTTTGCGACATATGCCAAAACATTGACGCACCTAAGTGCTTACAACGAGTAGTCTATATGATGTGGTTGACGTGAGTACATGTCAACCACAATAAAAGGGCATATCAACTACTATAAGAAGGCTATTATATTCTATTTGAATAACTGCTGGAAGGCTGTGGGGATAGGAGTCTCAAACTCCATAGGTTTGCCCGTAACTGGATGATAGAAGCAGAGGCAGATAGCATGTAGGCAAAGGCGGTGCAGAGGGTCGTTGCCATTGCCATATTTCACATCACCGCAGACAGGATGTCCGAGGTCGGCAGAATGCACGCGAATCTGATTTTTCCTGCCTGTCTCGAGCTTAAACTCCACGAGCGAATGGTCTGTGGTGCGCTTAAGAGTGAAATAATGGGTTACGGCATGCTTACCACCATTATCTACAGGACTGGAGAAGGTGACATACGCCTTGTTGTCCTTTAGCCAGCTAGAAACCGTGCCCTGGTCTTCCTCCATCTCTCCGCTTACCACTGCCACATAGCGGCGGTCATAGACGATGTCGTGCCAGTTGTGCTCCAATATCTGCTCCGTCTCGATGTCCTTGGCATAAATCATCAGTCCAGAGGTATCACGGTCGAGGCGGTGCACGACATGCGCACGACAACTCTGACGAGTCTTGTGGAAATAGTCATCAAGCACGCTCTTCACATTGAGCGATGAATGACCGGCAGCCATAGAGAGGATGCCGATGTTCTTCTCTATCACCACAATCCACTGGTCTTCGTATACAATCTTTACGTAACGGCTTTTGAATGTGTCGTTGACTTTCGAACGGCTTATAGCTATCTTGTCGCCATTGTGCAAGGGATGGTCAAAACGAGTCACAACGACATCGTTCACCTTGATGCCACGGCCTGACAAAGTGGCTTTCACCTTGGTGCGACTTTGGTGAAGATTGTTAAGAAGCCAGTTGAGGAGAGTATCCTCGCCTTTCACATTATAATGGTCATATTCTCTAAGTCTGGGATTGTAACGCATATCTGATGTCAATTTTTCGCATGCAAAGTTACACAAAAATAGCCGAGCGGGGCTTTATTCTTGCATTTTTTCAGTACTTTTGCAGACAAATAATTTATTTACACATGATTACTGTAACAAATCTTGCCATACAGTTTGGCAAACGCATTCTCTACAAAGACGTCAACATAAAGTTTACCAACGGCAACATCTATGGCATCATCGGTGCCAACGGTGCCGGCAAGTCTACACTGCTCAGAGCCATCAGTGGCGAACTTGAGCCAAACAAGGGTACTATAGAAATGGCTCCTGGCGAGCGCATGTCTATCCTTGAGCAGGACCACTTCAAATATGATGAGTTCTCAGTGATGGACACTGTCCTCATGGGTCACCAGCCTCTGTGGCAGAACATGAAGGAGCGTGAGGCTCTCTATGCAAAACCGGAGATGACGGAAGAGGACGGCACACTGGCAGCCGAACTGGAACTGAAGTTTGCCGAAATGGACGGATGGATGGCAGAGAGTGATGCCGCACAGTTGCTGCAGAACCTCGGCATCGACGAACCTCTGCATCAGAAGCAGATGAGCGAACTGTCAAACACCGAGAAGGTGCGCGTGATGCTTGCAAAGGCTCTCTTCGGACATCCCGACAACTTGCTTCTCGATGAGCCTACCAATGACCTTGACCTCGACACTGTGCAGTGGCTGGAGGAATATCTCAGCAACCTGGAGCAGACTGTGCTAGTGGTGAGCCACGACCGTCACTTCCTCGATGCTGTGTCTACACAGACTGTCGACATTGACTTCGGCAAGGTGACAGTGTTTGCCGGCAACTACTCATTCTGGTATGAGTCAAGTCAGTTGGCTCTGCGTCAAGCACAAAACCAGAAGGCTAAGGCTGAGGAGAAGCGCAAGGAGTTGGAAGAATTCATACGCCGTTTCTCTGCCAACGTGGCAAAGTCAAAGCAGACAACATCAAGAAAGAAGATGCTCGAGAAACTCAACGTGGAGGAGATACAGCCTTCCACAAGAAAGTATCCTGGCATCATCTTCTCTATGGAGCGCGAACCAGGCAACCAGATATTGGAGGTAGAGGGTCTGAAGGCTGTGGATGCTGACGGCACAGTATTGTTTGACAATGTTTCCTTTAATATAGAAAAAGGTCAGAAGACCGTATTCTTGTCACACAACCCTAAGGCGATGACTGCCCTCTTTGAGATTATCAACGGCAACCGCGAGCCTCAGGCAGGAACATACAAGTGGGGTGTAACAATCACTACCGCCTATCTCCCACTCGACAACACCGAGTTCTTTAATTCTGAGCTCAACCTCGTGGACTGGCTCAGTCAGTGGGGACCTGGCAATGAAGTGGCAATGAAGGGTTACCTGGGACGTATGCTCTTCAAGCAGGAAGAAGTAGAGAAAAAGGTGAATGTACTCTCCGGAGGCGAGAAGATGCGCTGTATGATAGCGCGTATGCAGTTGCAGAACGCCAACTGCCTCATCCTCGATACTCCTACCAACCACCTCGACCTCGAGTCTATCCAGGCTTTCAACAACAACCTGGTGCAGTTTAAGGGCAATGTGCTGTTTGCTTCGCATGACCACGAGTTCATACAGACAGTGGCAGACCGCATCATCGAACTCACACCAAGCGGCACCATCGACAAGCTGATGGACTATGACGACTATATCTACGACGAGCAGATAAAGGAGCAGAAAGAGAAAATGTATGTGTAACGGGACTATTGGCATGTTATTTGCTTACTCTCGTTAGAAACAAGTTTAGACAAAATGAAGAAAGAAGAAATCAATACAAACGAGGAAGAGACAGTAAAGAACAACGAGGCTGCGGCAACAGAGGAGACTGCAACAGAAGAGACTCAGACTGAGCAGGCTGCTGAGGAGACAGTGGAGAAGGATCCACTGGAGAAGGCACTTGCAGAGGTGGAAGACTTGAAGAAGCAGTTGCTCTATAAAGCAGCAGAATTTGAAAACTACCGCAAGCGCACCGTAGCCGAGAAGACTGAACTGATTCTCAATGGCGGACAAAATGTCATAAAGGCCATACTGCCTGTGCTCGACGACATGGAACGTGCTATGGACAACGCTGCCAAGACCGAGGACATAAAGGCTCTGGAGGAAGGATGGGAACTCATCGTGAAGAAACTCACCAAGACTCTTGAGGGCGTGGGCGTGAAGAAGATGGATACTGCCAATGCCGACTTCAACACCGACTATCACGAGGCTGTGGCAATGGTGCCTGGCATGGGCGATGACAAGAAAGGAAAAGTCATCGACTGCCTACAGAGTGGCTACACACTGAATGACAAGGTTATCCGTCATGCCAAAGTGGCAGTGGGACAGTAATTGTCTCTCATTTGTACATATTCTTTATAGATAAGGAGAGGACAAATATATGGCAAAACGCGATTATTATGAAGTGCTTGGCGTAGACAAGAAGGCCAGCGCTGCAGACATAAAGAAAGCATACAGAAAGATAGCAATAAAATATCACCCCGACCGTCAGGGCAACAAGTCGGAAGAGGAGAAGAAGGATGCCGAGGAGAAGTTTAAGGAGGCTGCCGAGGCTTACGCTATTCTCTCCGACGAGCAGAAGCGTCAGCAGTATGACCAGTTCGGATTTGACGGTCCGAGTGCCGGTGGCTTCGGTGGAGGCTTCGGCGGTGGAGGCGGCTTCTCTATGGACGACATCTTCTCTGCCTTTGGCGACATCTTCGGTGGTCATAGCGGTTTTGGCGGAGGCTTCGGCGGTTTCGGCGGAGGCGGTGGTTCAAGAGGACAGCGCGTATACAAGGGTTCTGACCTCAGACTTAAGGTGAAGCTCACTCTTGAGGAGATAAACACGGGCGTAACCAAGAAGTTTAAGGTAAGAAAGGATGTAAAGTGCAGCAGCTGTAACGGAACAGGAAGCGCAAGCGGATCAGGTTCTGAGACATGTAGCAACTGTCACGGTAGCGGTGTCGTATATCGCACACAGCGCACCATGCTCGGCATGATGCAGACCCAGACAGACTGTCCTAACTGTAACGGCGAGGGCCAGGTCATCAAAGACAAGTGTAAGGCTTGTGGTGGCTCAGGCATCGTGAAGGGCGAAGAGGTAGTAGAGGTAAACATCCCTGCAGGTGTGCAGGACGGAATGGTTGTCAACATATCAGGACAAGGTAATGCCGGTCCGCGCAATGGTGTGGCAGGCAACATCCAGGTGTATATCGAGGAAGAGCCTCACAAGACATTCATCCGCGACGGGCAGGACTTGATCTACAATCTCTTGCTGGATTTCCCTACAGCCGCATTGGGTGGCAACGTGGAAGTGCCTACGATAGAGAACACCAAACTGAAGATAAAGATCGAACCGGGCACACAGCCTGGCAAGACTCTCCGACTCAGAGGCAAGGGTCTGCCTGCAGTGCAGGGCTACGGCATGGGACGTGGCGATCTGCTCGTAAACATCAGCATCTATGTGCCTAAAGAATTGTCGAAAGACGAGCGCAAGGCAATAGAGTCATTCCGCGACAGCGACAACTTCAAGGGCGACAGCTCTACGAAGAAGTCCATATTCGACCGTTTTAGAAGTTATTTCTAATAAGTAGAAGCTATTCTGATAATGAATTACCAAGAGACAATTGATTATCTATACAATGCTGCGCCTGCCTTTGAAAAGGTAGGCGCAGGTGCATATAAGGAGGGTTTGTATAACACTCATGCCTTGGACGAACACTTCGGTCATCCACACAAGTCATACAAGACCATACACATAGCTGGCACCAACGGCAAAGGCAGTTGCTCACACACCATAGCAGCCATACTGCAGAGTGCCGGATTCAAGGTGGGACTCTACACATCGCCACACCTCGTGGACTTCCGCGAGAGAATAAGGGTGAACGGTGAGTGCATATCGGAAGAACGGGTGATAAAGTTTGTGGAAGAGGAGCGAAATTTCTTTGAACCTCTACAACCGAGTTTCTTCGAACTGACAACAGCTTTGGCGTTCAAATATTTTGAAGAACAGACTGTTGACATCGCTGTCATAGAAGTGGGACTTGGAGGAAGACTCGACTGCACCAACATCATCACTCCCCTACTCTCTGTCATCACAAACATCAGTTTTGACCACACTCAATTCTTGGGCAACACTCTTGCGCTGATAGCCGGAGAAAAGGCTGGCATAATAAAGCATGGCGTGCCGTGCGTGATAGGAGAATATACTGACGAGACGCGCAAGGTGTTTGAGCAGAAGGCGGCAGAGGAATGCTCGCCGATAGTATTCGCACAGGACAACAAAATGGAGAGCGATGTGGACTTCGAACTAAAAGGGGCATATCAGGCAAAAAACAGAAACACTATTCTGAATGCCGTAAACATTCTCAAGCGTTCACTCCATATTGACGACAATGCCGTGAAGGAAGGATTTGCCAAGGTGTGCGAACTGACAGGGCTTGCAGGAAGATGGCAAACGCTATCGGTAAGTCCGCTCGTCATCTGCGACACAGGCCACAACCTCGCAGGTTGGGAATATCTCGCACCGCAGATAAAAGACACTTTCGACAAGCGGAGAATTGAAAACAGCAGTGAGGGAAATGACTGCACACTACGCATTGTATTCGGCATGGTAGATGACAAAGACATACACTCTGTGATGCATCTGCTACCCAAGAATGCCACATATTATTTCTGCCAAGCCTCAACGCATAGAGCCATAAAAGCAGAAAAAGTGGCACAAATGGCACAAGAAGCCGGACTGCAAGGCGCACATTTTCAATCTGTGAAGGAAGCCTACGACAAGGCAATGGAAGACTCCAGCCAAAATGACTTTATATTCGTAGGCGGAAGCAGTTACGTAGTGGCAGATTTGCTTACAGCACTGAATAATTGACACGTATCAATAATATTAAGGTGGGCATACACTTGCTCACCTTAATTGTTTTTAACGGAGAAAGCCTTACTTTTTCCATCATTCTTTTGTTGATATGGTTTTTTTTCTGTTACTTTGCAATAAAGAAGTAACTAAAAACTTGCAATTATGTCAAACACTAAAGAAACAGAATACCTCTGCGGTCTGAGAAAGGAAGACTTTCAGACCACAATAGATGGAAAGAAGGTTGACTTGTTCATCCTCAAGAATACAAGTGGCAGCGAAGTGGCTATCACTAATTACGGTGGCGCTCTCGTTGCCATTATGGTGCCCGACCGCGACGGCAACTATGCCAACGTGATACAGGGTCACGACAATATCAACGACGTAATCAATAGCCCAGAGCCTTATCTCTCTACTCTCATAGGAAGATATGGCAACAGAATTGCCAAAGGAAAGTTCCAGCTCAATGGCAAGGGTTATGAGTTGTTCGTTAACAATGGTCCTAACTCTCTGCACGGAGGAAAGACAGGATGGAACGCAAAGGTGTGGGATGCTATCCAGATGAATAGCCACGAGCTTTCGCTCACCTATGTGTCACCTTATGGTGATGAGGGTTATACTGGAGAGGTGAAGGTACATGTAACCTACACTTTGACTGAAGACAACGAACTTGTCATCAACTATCTGGCTACATCAAACAAGAAGACTATCATCAACCTGACCAATCACGGATTCTTCTCATTGGCAGGCATCGCTAACCCTACCCCAGGAATTGAGGACTTGGAGTGCGAGATTAATGCAGACTTCTATCTGCCTATAGACGAGACATCTATCCCTACGGGAGAGATTCTGAAGGTGGCAGGCACACCCTTCGACTTCCGCACACCGAAGCCAGTAGGACAAGATATCGATGCTGACCACGAGCAGATAAAGAACGGTGCAGGCTATGACCACTGCTATGTGCTCAACAAGCATGAAGAGGGCGAACTCTCGTTTGCAGCACGCATCAAGGAACCAAAGAGCGGACGCACAATGGAGGTTTACACCACCGAACCAGGAGTACAGCTCTACACCGACAACTGGGCTGACGGATATAAAGGACAGCACGGCGCTACATTCGGTCGCCGCTCGGCAATATGCTTCGAGTGCCAGCATTTCCCAGACTCACCTAACCATCCATACTTCCCAAGCGTGCAGCTCTGCCCTGACGGAAAGTATAAGCAGAAGACAATCTACAAATTTGGCGTAGAGAAATAAAAGCATAGGAGGTCTTTAGAATCCTAAAAGAGTTCTAAAGACCTTTTGCAGTTAAGGCATGACAAACAAATAAAAACTATAAACTAATAAATTATGACACAACAGAAAAAGGCATGGGCAGCCATTATTGTTATGATTGCCCTGTTCGCTATGATTGCCTTTGTGACAAACCTCTGTTCACCTATGGCGGTCATCGTGAAAAACCAGTTCGGTGCAAGCAACCTTCTTGCCCAGATTGGTAACTATGGAAACTTCGGCGCTTACCTCGTAATGGGTCTCCCAGCAGGTATGATGATCAAGAAGTTCGGTTACAAGAAGACTGCTCTCATCGGTCTTGCAGTAGGTATCGTGGGTGTACTCATCCAGTGGCTCAGCGGTTGGGGCGGCTTCGCCGTTTACCTCGTGGGAGCGCTCATCTCAGGATGCTGCATGTGTATTCTCAACACTGTGGTAAACCCAATGCTCAACCTGCTCGGTGGCGGTGGCAACAAGGGTAACCAGCTCATCCAGATTGGCGGTGTATTCAACTCATCAGCAGCTGTTGCTGTTTACATCATCATGGGTGCCCTCATCGGTGATGCAGCAAAGGCACACATCTCTGACGCTACTCCTGCATTGATGATTGCTCTCGCAATCTTCATCGTAGCATTCATCGTAATCCTCTTCACCAAGATAGAAGAGCCTGACCAGGGCACTGACTCTGAGAGCCAGTGGGAACTCGTGAAGGGTGCTTGCCAATATCGTCATTTCGTACTTGGTGTTCTCGCCATTGGTATCTACGGTGCAGTAGAGGTAGGTCCTCCGACATATATCCTGCAGTATCTCACAGCAGAGAAAGACGCAGCAATCCCAGGACTCGGTATGGACGCAGGTTATTGCGGTACTCTCGGTGCTGTATACTTCCTCATGATGCTCATCGGCCGTTTCCTTGGTGGTGTTGTCGGTGGTAAGGTTTCTACACGTACAATGATGTCTACAGTTGCAGCTTTAGCATTGGTGCTCCTCGCAGTAGGTATCTTCTTGCCTACAGACGTTCTCGTGTCTGTTCCAGGCGTAAACTGGGTTGAATTGAAACTCGTATGGGGTGACATCCCTGTAGGTATTCTCCTCTTCCTGCTTGTAGGTCTCTGCGCATCAGTAATGTGGGGCGGTATCTTCAACTTGGCTACTGAAGGTCTTGGCAAGTACACAGCCATCGCTTCAGGTCTGTTCATGATGATGGTTTGCGGTTTCGCTATTATGGTAGGTTTCCAGGCATTGGTAGCCGACGTAACAGGCAGCTATCTCGCAAGCTTCTTCGTGCCAGCAGCAGGCGCAGCTTACATCCTGTTCTACTCATTGGTGGGTAGCAAACCAGCAAAGAAATAATTGAGAAAGAATTAATCACGGGTGGAGCACACACATATGGGTGCTCCGCCTAAAAGTTACACCTTATAAATATAAATTTATTATGGATATAGAATACGTAAGAAGCCGTTTCACCAAACATTTCGACGGAGAAACAGGAAGCATTTATTTCTCACCAGGCCGTATCAATCTCATCGGCGAGCACACTGACTACAACGGAGGTTTTGTATTCCCAGGCGCAGTGACATGCGGTATCATGGCAGAGATGCGTCCTAATGGAACTGACACCATCATGGCCTACTCTATCGACCTGAAGGATCGCGTAGAGTGGAAAGTGAATGACCCAGAAGGTCCTCGCGCTACATGGGCAAGATATATCTATGGCATGGTTCGCGAATTCCAGGAGTTGGGCGTAAAGGTAGGTGGCTTCAACGTGGCTTTTGCCGGTGATGTGCCACTCGGTGCCGGTATGTCTTCATCAGCAGCTCTTGAGGTTTGCTTTGGTGTGGCTCTCAATGACCTGTTCGGTGAGAACAAGATCACTACATGGCAGATAGCTCTTGCTGGTCAGGCTACAGAGCATAAGTATGTGGGTGTTAACTGCGGTATCATGGACCAGTTTGCTTCAGCCTTCGGAAAGAAGGGCAAGTTGATGCGTCTTGACTGCAACTCATCAGAATTTGAATATTATCCATTTGACCCACAGGGTTACAAGCTCGTTCTTGTAAACTCTTGTGTAAAGCACGAGCTTGTAGGTTCTCCATACAACGACCGTCGTAACTCTTGCGAAAATGTTGCCAAGGCTATTGCCGCAAATCACCCAGACCGTGAGATAAAGACTCTCCGCGACTGCACATGGGAAGACCTCGAGGAAGTGAAGTCTACATGCAGTGCTGAGGACATTCAGCGTGCTACATTCGTGCTCGGCGAGAAGGACCGTGTGTTGGCAGTATGCGATGCTCTTGAGAAGGGCGACTACGAAGAAGTGGGCAAGCAGATGTATCTCACACACGCTGGTCTGTCAAAGGACTATGAGGTATCTTGCGAAGAGCTCGACTTCCTCAATGACATCGCTAAGGAGTGTGGCGTAACTGGTTCACGTATCATGGGCGGTGGCTTCGGCGGTTGCACCATCAACCTCGTTAAGGATGAGGTTTATGACAACTTCGTGAAGACTGCAGTGGAGAAGTTCAATGCCAAGTATGGCAAGGAGCCAAAGATTATCCCTGTAGTGATCGGCGACGGTGGCCACAAGGTTTGTTAAAGCCCCTCCACACACATAACGGAAACATTTATAGGATGAATCTTAAGAATATCGCTATAGCATTAGGCGTCGGAACGGCAGGTGTACTCACCGCCTGTTCCGGCGCCAATGGCAATAATACGGAGTCAGGTCTTGACATTGCCAAGTTTGACACTATCGTAGACAACAAACCGGTAAAGCTCTATACCCTCAAGAACAAGGAAGGCATGGAGGTGTGTGTGACAAACTATGGCGCACGCATAGTGTCGGTTATGGCACAGGACAAGAACGGAGCTTTCCGCGATGTAGTCTTGGGCTACGACAATATTTCTCAGTATGTCAATGCTGACAAGAACAAGGTTTATGACGTCAACGAGCAAGCTATCAACGACTCCACATTGGTGTTGAGTCTCTCTGGAGATGCAAAGTCTACAGTGACCTATACGCTCACGTCGGAAAATACTCTTGATGTGAAGATAGAGGCAACGACCGACAGTGTGGCAAATGCAGGCAATTGCCAGTTTAATCTCAGCGGTGACCCATCGGTTGCAGGCACAAACATGGTGCTCTATGTCAATGCTGACAACTACTCTCCTGTAGACTCCACATTGACAGCGACAGGCGAAGTGCGCTCTGTTTACGGCAACCAGTTTGATTTCCGTCAGGCAAAGGCTCTCTACACTTGCATTGCAGATACTGCCGGCTATAATGGAATACAGGTGAGATATGCTTCTGGCTTCGACCATAACTGGTGTCTCAATAGCTATAAGGATGGCAAAGGTGACGACAACAAGGTGGCTGCATCGCTCTACTCACCTGATTCAGGCATCTTCATGCAGGTATACACCAACGAGTCAGGCATGCAGTGCGCTACAGCCAACGACCTTGACGGTAAGACTGCCGGCAAGCGCGGCATAGCCTATCCACAGCATGCCGCTGTAAGTTTTGCAGCGCAGAAATGCCCGGTTACACCAAAGAAGAAGTCAGCTAAGGAAGGTGACGCTTCCGACAGCAAACTCTATCGTCACATAGTTTACAAGTTCTCTGTAAAGTAAGTGACACCACAATAACATAAAACGAGAGGGATGTGCCAGTTTTGATACATCCCTCTCGTTTTTATTCTTTATCTAACGGTAGAAATTATTTCACTACCATCTTCTTTCCATTTCTGATATATATACCCTTTGGCAGACTTTCTGCGTTCATCTTCACGCCATTGAGGTTGTATATTGCTGAATTTACCTCCTCTGCATCTACCTTCAAATCTGTAATGGCTGTAGCCTGAACCTGCGAATAGAAATCTTCGAGTTGCTCTTCATCAAGTACAAGCCAGCGCTGCGATGTGGAAGACGCTTTTGTGGTGAACAACGCTGATGACGTTTTCGGGTTGCCACCCTGCAAAGCTGTCTTCGACTTCACAAAACCATAGGTAGGACAAGAGAACGTACCAATGGTATAGTCTTTCTGCGAAGGCATCATCTGAAACTCCTCTGTCTCACCGGGCACGTCATACGATGCATTTCTTATTCTATTCTTTATGAAGGAGAAGTATCTGCCTGTGCCGATATTCTTTATAATGTACAGACATATCACAGGATTATACGTTATCTGCCATGCATATTTGTCATTGACAAGAGCCTCCTGCTTGCTCACCTGCTCCACCTGCATGAGGTCAGAGTCGTCGGTGGTAAGAAAACCTGTAGTAGTGGAATAGTTGCTATTCTCACACTTCAGATAGTATTTAGCATCATCATCCTGCGTGAAGACATAAGCAGGAGTAGCAAAATCAAGACTCTCCTTAGCAAGAAGACCATCCTGGTGATGAGCATGGGTGATAAGCACATTGCCATAGTAGAGTAGCTTGTTGTCTTCAGTAGCGACATCCTCCCATTCACCGTTTACGCCATAGCTGAGGCATTTGTTGCCACTGGTAGTGCCCGGCCACATATGTTGGTTGTCTCCCGTCATATACGCCTCGTCATCATTTTCAAGGAAGCGCACCATCTCATTAGCTCTTCTGCCAAGCCATTTGCCACGTGAAGTGCCTTCACGCAACAGGGCGTTGTCCTTCCAGTTACTCTGTGTACCTACACCGAAGGCATGGTTGGCTTCATGAAGAATCGTTCCTGTCAACTGGTTTCGTGGATTGGGACCGACATTCATTGGACCGCCATAATAGCATGATGCCGTCGTTGTTGCCTCATCAAAATAGACCTTTATAGTGACATCAGTGATGCTTGTCAATTGACGATACAAGTATTTCATCTCCTCAAGAGAATTGGTGATACGGGCATTTACCTCATCAGTTCCGCCATTGGTATAAACATAATCAACATTACCTTGTGGCAGAGTTGCTATTTTCACACTGTTACCATACACAACATCACCCAAAGCATTCTTGGCATAAGCTCTTACATAATAGAAAGTAGAAGGTGTCAAGTCGGTAATCTTGAATATCTTGCCGTTCTTATAGAAACAATCTGTGGAATGATTGTCATCCAAGGTAGGATTCTTTGATGTAGACCAACATACGCCTTCTTCTGTCACATCGTCATCTGATACAATCACAGACCGTGCAAATGCCATCGTGGCACCTGTAGCCACAAATTTATTGGTAGTAACGGTCATACCCTCTTGGGCATTGGCACCCATAGTTGCACTTAGCAACAAAAAAGCAGAAAATACTTTCTCTCTCATATTAAACTAAACTAACTAATCACTAATTATTCCACAAAAGTACTAAATGATATTGATAAATGACAAATCTCAATTAGTAAAATTTGTGGCTATTGGAATTTAGCAGTATCTTTGCATAAGATATAGCTATATAAGATAATGGACACTAACACAAAAAGGAAGAATCCGTTTTTTGAACCATACGGAACACCACACGACACCATACCTTTTGACCGCATACAACTGGAAGACTTCGAGGAAGCTATTCTCGAAGGTATAAAGCGCGAGGACGAAGAGATAGCACTTATATTGGCAAATGAGGAAGAACCTACATTTGACAACACGCTCATATTTCATGACGCAAGCAAGGGAGAACATTATTATGATTTGCTCGACAGGGTGTCGAATGTGATGTCGTGCATGATGTCATGCGAAACTAACGACGAACTGGAGGCTCTAGCGCAGAAGATGAGCCCTATTCTCACCAAGCACGGCAATGACGTGTCGCTAAATCCAGAACTTTTCAAAAGAATAAAGCACGTGTATGAGAAACACCGTGAACTAACTCCCGAGGAGTCTATGCTTTTGGACAAATCATATAAAGGATTTGTGCGTAGCGGTGCTTTGCTTGACGAAAAAGGAAAGGACAAACTGCGCGAACTGACAGAACAGGCGAGTCTGCTCACTCTGCAGTTCTCTCAAAACCTTCTGAAGGAACGAAAGGCATTTGAACTGCATATCACAGATGAAGCAGAGCTTGAAGGTCTGCCAGAATCTGCACTGGAAGCTTCCAAGACGGCTGCCAACGACAAGAACATGGACGGTTGGCTATTTACTCTTGACATACCGTCATATTCACCATTCCTCACCTACTCCACCCAAAGAGCGTTGAGGGAGAAAATGTATATGGCTTACAATACTCTTTGCACCCATGACAACTCTGAGAACAATGTCGGCATCTGCACCAAACTGATAAATCTCAGACGCGAGATTGCACAACTATTGGGATATGACACCTATGCTGACTACGTGCTGGAACACCGCATGGCATCCAACAAGGAGAATGTCTACAAATTGCTTGATGACCTCGTGGATGCATATAAACCTACTGCCATCAAGGAACAGAAAGAATTGCAGGCAACAGCCAAGAAAATGGAGGGCGATAACTTCCAACTCAAACCTTGGGATATGGCTTTCTATAGCCACAAGCTCAAGATGGAACGCTACAACATTGATGCCGAAATGCTTCGCCCCTATTTCCAGCTGGACAAGGTCATCAGCGGTGTTTTCGGATTGGCAAACACTCTGTACGGAATAACTTTCAAGGAAAACACTGAAATCCCCGTATACCATCCTGACGTGAAAGCCTATGAGGTATTCGACAAGGACGGCAGCTATTTGGCAGTGTTCTATGCAGACTTCTTCCCAAGGAAGGGCAAACAGGGTGGCGCATGGATGACTGAATTCCAGGGACAATATATCGACAGAAAAGGAAACAATGTGCGTCCTCACGTGTCAGTGGTGATGAACTTCACTAAACCAACACCAGAGAAGCCAGCCCTACTCACATTGGGTGAGGTGGAAACTTTCCTGCATGAATTTGGACACTCTCTGCACGGTATGTTTGCCAATACTCGATTCGCATCATTGTCGGGAACGAATGTATGGTGGGACTTTGTGGAACTCCCGTCACAGTTTATGGAGAACTATTCCATAGAGAAAGATTTCCTGCGCACATTTGCATTCCACTATAAGACCGGAGAACCATTGCCAGACGAACTGATAGAAAGAATCGTAAAGAGCAGAAACTTCATGGTGGCTACGGCGTGTCTGCGACAGGTAAGTTTCGGACTAATGGATATGGCATACTACACGAAGAAGGATGAATTCACAGACAACATCATGACTTTTGAAAAGCGTGCATGCGAGAAAGCATCAGTAACTCCACAGTTGCCGGAAACATGCATGACAACACAGTTCTCGCACATCATGGCTGGTGGCTATGCAGCTGGCTACTATAGCTACAAATGGGCTGAGGTGCTTGACGCAGATGCCTTCGCTGTATTCAAGAATGAAGGTATCTTCAGCAAGGAGACTGCGCAACGCTTCCGCGACAACATACTGTCTAAGGGTGGTACGGAACATCCTATGACGCTATACGTGAAATTCAAGGGGGCAGAACCTACTATCGACGCATTACTTGAACGAAATGGAATTGAGCGAAAAACAAGCTAATCTTGACCTGCGCTATCTGCGTATGGCAAGAATATGGGCAGAAAATAGCTACTGCAACAGACGTAAGGTGGGGTGCTTGGTAGTGAAGGACAAGATGATAATCAGTGACGGATACAACGGCACTCCATCGGGATTTGAGAATGTCTGCGAGGACGAGAATAATGTGACGAAGCCTTACGTGCTACATGCAGAGGCCAATGCCATAACAAAGCTGGCTCGTTCGTCAAATAATTCCGACAATGCGACACTTTATGTCACAGCTTCGCCATGCATCGAATGTGCTAAACTGATTATCCAGGCAGGCATAAAGCGTGTGGTCTACGGAGAAAAATACAGAATAAACGACGGAATAGAATTGCTTGCAAGGGCAGGCATTGAAACTTTATATAAAGGAGACGAATGAACAACAATCGTTTTTCACCATTAATCATGGCACTGTGTCTGGTGCTTGGCATCATGGTCGGCACGTTCTATGCCAACCATTTCGGAGGCAACAGACTTAACATCATAAGCAGCGGTAGCAACAAGCTGTCTAACCTTCTGCATATCATCGAGGATCAGTATGTGGACAAAACAAATACTGACTCATTGGTGGAGAATGCCATACCGGAGATTCTTGCTGAACTGGATCCACACTCCGTATACTTCTCGGCAGAGAGAGCTCAGGCTGAAACAGACATGCTGAAGGGTTCATTCTCAGGTATCGGTGTGGAGTTTATCATTCGTAACGACACCATACACGTGCAGAATGTCATCAGCAACGGACCAGCAGAAAGAGCCGGACTCATATCAGGCGACAAGATTGTGGAGATTGACGGCAAACCATTTGTAGGAAAGGTTGTGACCAATGATGAGGCGATGCGCAAGCTGAAGGGCGAGAAGGACACAAAGGTAAAGGTAGGCGTCATCAGATACGGCAGTAAGGCTATCAAGAGATACACCATAACGAGAGGTGAAATTCCTCAAAAGAGCGTCACTGCCACATATATGCTTGACGACAAGACGGGATATATAAGAATAAAAAACTTCGGTGACACTACATATGCAGAAATGCTTATCGCCTTGGCTACACTCTCTCAGGAGAATGTCAAGAACCTTGTACTCGACCTGCGCGACAATGGTGGTGGCTATCTGATGTCCGCAGTACAGATAGCCAACGAGTTCTTGCCAAAGAACAAGCTCATCGTTTATACCGAGGGTCGCAAATCTCCACGTCAGGATTATCGTTCTGATGGTCATGGCAGCTATCAACGCATACCTTTGGTAGTACTCCTCAACGAGTCGAGTGCTTCGGCTTCAGAGATTCTTGCCGGTGCTCTGCAGGACAATGACAGAGCGACAATTATCGGACGTCGTTCATTTGGTAAAGGACTTGTGCAACAAGAAATCAGCTTCCCTGACAAGAGTCGCATACGTCTCACCATTGCCCGCTACTACACTCCGTCTGGACGCTGCATCCAAAAGCCTTATGTGGCAGGACACGAGAACGAATATATGCAGGACATCATTCACCGCTATGAGAACGGCGAATTCTTCTCTGCTGACAGCATAAAGCACACTGGCAAAAAATATCACACGGCAAAGGGACGCGTAGTATATGGCGGCGGTGGCATCTCACCAGACATCTTCGTTGCCGAGGACACTACGGATGTGACATCATACTATAAACAAGCAGTAATGACGGGTCTTGTGCTCCAATACTGTTTCGTATATACAGATACGAACAGACAAACTTTGAAGCAGTATGACAACATGGATGATCTAAGGGATTATCTTAAGAAGCAGAATCTTGTGGACAAGTTTGCGACATATGCCGACGCCAACGGACTGAAACGCAGAAACCTTATGATAAGGAAATCGCGCAAACTACTGGAGAAGATTATCCTGAGTCGCATCATCTACAACATGCTTAATGAAAATGCATGGACTGAATATGTCAACGAGGATGATCCTGTGATAATAAAGTCACTTGAGGTTTTGGAAAAGGGACACACCACACCGCAGAAATGAACAAGCAGGAATTGCGGTCGTATATAAAACAACAGTTTCTTCAGACTACAGCAGAGAAAAGATCTGCTTGGTCTGAAGAGATATGTATGGCTATAATGGCGGATACCAAGATTAGAGATGCCAAGTGCATTATGGCTTTCTATCCATTGGCAGACGAGGTGGACATCACTCCCCTACTCGATGAGTTTTGCAATGAAGGCAAGACGGTTCTTCTTCCTGTGGTAATAAACAACACAGATATGACACTACGTATCTACACAGGACAAAACAATCTAGAGGAAGGTTCTCTTAGTACGAAGCATCCCTGCGGAATGGATGTTGCCGATTATGCAAACATTGATGTCATACTTGTTCCAGGACAGGCTTTTGACCATGGCGGACACAGATTAGGACGTGGCAAGGGATATTACGACCGCTTTCTGCAACAAATAAAAGGCGTCTACACACGTGCTGTGTGTTTCCCTTACCAGATAGTGGATGACGTTCCGTTTGAACCACATGATGTAATCATAGATTATGTTTAGGAAAAGACCAATGACTATAGGCGACCTCCTCAATCAGGTGATGAGAAAGGAAGGTCTTGAAACACCTCTCATTCAGAGGCGTGTCATTGGTTTGTGGGAAGAAGTGGCTGGCAGCATCGTGGCTAAATACACGGAAAGCAAATATATAAAGAACCAGACGCTCTTCGTAAAGATAACCAATCCTGCACTGAGGGCAGACCTCACAATGATGAAGGCACACTTGATAAAAGAACTCAACTCGCGAGTTGGCTCATTTATTATCTCTGATATAAGGTTTTATTGATTTATACAACCGACTAAGGTTGCATCATATGCATCTTGCCTTTCTGTGAGATGTTGATATTCACAATATAAGACGAAGGGCTTTCTGGTATTCTAAGTTGCGCCTGAAAGGTGACATTTTCATGCGAACAATTTACATAGACAATATCGCTTAGAATACATTGCCCTACAATTTCCTCAGGCACAAACTTTGCGAACTCTCGTTTTACAAAGTCATGAGAGTAAACCCTACGGCTACCTTCATAGACAGTGACATTTACTATATTGTCATAAAACGCTCTTCCCACTCCTACACCTTCGTCATTTATGTCATTCTTCACAACTCGATAGGTAGTAGGATTTACTTGAACATAGCAGTGATAACGCGTTTCACCAGATATGGCGACAGTATCTCGCTTAAGCAATTGCTGGTTAATCTCTGCAACATCTATCTCCGAGTCATTATTAAATGATGTCATAGCCATCTGGTCATCAGACTTCACAAGTTTTACACGCTCTTGATTCTGGTTCTTAAATATAAAAAGATGCGATGTAAGCTTTTCTATATAATATTTCGACTTATGTTTGCCATCAAGATAAAGTGTGTCACCACATACCCTATAAGGCACAGGCAAAGCACTTGCATCTGGATAAAAGAGAGTGTCATGTTTCACCATGAACACAACACTTTCATCATCGCTGTCTACCCATACACCGTTAAGCATAGACTCAGCTTGCACATCCCTTGCAGGTTGTTCCTGCTTCTTAGATGTACAACCGAATACAGCCACAAAGGCAACAACGGGGCAAAAATATTTAAATGCTTTCACCTTCACAAGACTTACTCAAACACTTCGGCATCTTTAAGGGCAACTGCATTGTCATCCTTGTCGCTAACAACGACATCAGCTGCAGGTATTGGCCACTCCACATTCACAGTTTCGTCATTCCATTTAATGCCTGCCTCTGCCTGAGGTGCATATACATTGTCTACCTTGTAGGTAAATATCGCATCGTCGGAAAGAACCACAAAACCATGAGCAAAACCACGTGGAATAAAGAACTGACGCTTGTTGTCTTCGCTCAACTCCACAGCTACATACTTACCAAAAGTAGGACTACTCTTGCGCAAATCAACCGCCACATCAAGCACCTTTCCTTTGATTACCCTCACGAGTTTTGCCTGTGAAAACTCGCCTTTCTGATAATGGAGTCCTCTCAAAACACCATAAGAAGATCGTGATTCATTGTCCTGAATAAAGTCTACATTACCGATATGGCTCTCAAAATCTTCCTTCTTCCAAGACTCAAAGAAATAACCGCGCTTATCAGCAAACACTTTAGGCTCTATAATCCAAACTCCCTCTATGGATGTCTCAATATAATTCATAATGTCAGACTCACATATTTATAATTACTAATGCAAATATAAGGAATATTTTGGCAATAACAAAAGGGTAAGCAATAAAATATCGTTTTTTGAATAATCCATCTTAATTTGTTTGTAATATTCGGAGAAATCGTCTAACTTTGCACCACTATGTTCAATATCGACCGACATATAGAGATTCTTTTGCTCAAGCATGATTGCGTAATCGTACCAGGCTTTGGAGGTTTCGTAGCTCACCACGTCAGCGCCCAGTTTGACGAGGCTGATAGGACTATGTTGCCACCAAAGAAAACTGTAGGTTTCAACCAGCAGCTCACCATGAACGATTCGCTTTTGGTGCAGTCGTATATTGAAACATACGACTACAGCTATCCTGAAGCATTGAGGGTAATCAATGACGAAGTGGAACAGCTCCGTAGCATGATAGAGGAATACGGTCATTTTGACATCAATTCTGTGGGTAGACTATCACTCAACAAGGACGGCAACTACGAATTCGAACCTGTGCCTGCAGGCATACTTTCCCCAATGCTTTATGGTTTATCAGGAATATCTACCACAGACACAACAACATTCCTGAGCAAGGAACAAGTCGCTCCAAAGAAGAAAGCTCACATGCACAACATCTACCCCGCAATGGAAGAGCGCGAGCGATTCGTCCGCATATCAACTGCAGCCATTCGTAGAGGCATGGTGGCATGTATAGTCATCCTCATGCTCATGGTCATACCACTTCTCAACCGTAGCGTCAACACACACCAGCTGATGAGTGGGATAGACACAAGTTTCCTGACTAGCCTTGTGGGTAGTAGCGACAATACACCAGCACCAATAAAGGTACAGGCATCCAATACGAATTCAGAAAAGAAAGTAGAAAAAAATGCCATCGAAACATCTGAAGTTTCACATAGGGCTATTCAGACCGAAGGCACTGTTAACAAGTCAGAGATAACCAAAGTAAAGGATGCAGAGCTAATTAAATCGGAAACAAAGGAACTCTACACTGTCGTATTGGCTGCAAGGATATCACAGGTCAACGCCGAGATTTATGTCAACAAGCTCCATGAAAGAGGATTGTGCAATGCTAAGGTGATTGGTGACGGTAAAGGTCGTAAGATTGCTTATGGCATCTATGGCAGTCGCGAAGAGGCTCAAGCAGCAAAGGATAAATTAGCTGTAGAGAGCGAGTTTGAAAATGCATGGGTAACAAAACTGTAAATGAAGAAAGTACGCTGTCCCAAGTGTGACAATTACATCATCTTTGACGAAACAAAATATAAGGAAGGTCAGTCTTTGGTTTTCCAATGTACGGAGTGTGGCAAACAGTTTGGAATAAGACTGAATGCAAGCAAAACAGGTGAAAACAAGGATAAGCCAAGTGACACAGAGGAAGCAGCAGAGGAAAAGACGCCTGTAGGACACTTAGTAGTAATAGAAAATGTATTTGGTTTCCGACAAGAGCTTCCTATATATATGGGCGACAATGTAATCGGTCGCTATCAGAAAGGACAGAACATACAATGCCCTATAGAAAGCAGCGACCCGAGCATTGACATGCACCACTGCGTGTTGACTATACAAAGAAACAAGAGGGGACAACTTAAATATATTCTGCGTGACGGACCTTCTTACACAGGAACATTTGTTGGTGGCGAGCTCCTCGGAGACAAGGAAAAACGAGTAATCGAAAACGGCACACTGTTCACACTCGGTGCAACCTCTCTAATATTGCACACAGGCGAGGAAGAAGATTAAAAAATCTTATTTTACACAATAAATCATTCGTTGACACGTTTATTTATTGTAACTTTGTACGTGATTTGCGCAATTACGCACTTCATTTGTATGTACTTTAGGTAAATAAGCTATATAAAAGATGAGACAATTAAAGATTCAGAAGAGTATCACCAATCGTTCAAGTGAGGCTCTTGACAAATATCTTGTAGAAATCGGTCGTGCTCCACTTATTTCCATTGATGAGGAAATAGAACTCGCACAGAAGATAAAAAAAGGCGGACCTGAAGGTGAACGAGCAAAAAACAAGCTTATTACAGCAAACCTTCGTTTTGTCGTTTCTGTAGCAAAACAATATCAGCATCAGGGACTCACTCTTACCGACCTCATTGACGAGGGTAACATCGGACTGATAAAAGCAGCACAGAAGTTTGACGAGACTCGCGGATTCAAATTCATCAGCTACGCTGTGTGGTGGATTCGTCAGAGCATCCTACAGGCTATAGCAGAACAAAGCCGTATAGTAAGACTACCTCTTAATCAGGTTGGTTCACTCAACAAGATTAACCATGAGATAAACAAATTTGAGCAGGAAAACCAGCGCCATCCATCCGTATCGGAGCTTGCTGAAGCAACTCAGATTGATGAAGAGAAGATTGGTCAGAGCCTTATGGCTGACGGTCATCACGTGTCAATAGATGCTCCTTTCCAGGATGGTGAAGACAACTGTATGCTTGACGTTATGCCGTCGAGTGAAGACAGTTCTACCGACAGACACGTTGACCACGAGTCTATGGCAATGGAGCTCAACAGCGTACTCAACAAAGTTCTTAAGGAAAGAGAAATCACCATCATACGTGAATGCTTCGGCATCGGTTGCCCAGAAAAAGGTCTTGAGGAGATTGGCGACCAGCTCGGACTGACAAGAGAGCGCGTAAGACAGATACGCGAGAAGTCTATCGCCAAACTGCGTGACTCTGGCAACATTAAGATTCTAATGAAATATTTGGGATAAGACTATCCCCAATACTCCACACATAAGCCCACCGAAAAAACATTGCGTTTTCCGGTGGGCTTATTGCATTAAAACCAACATTATTTCTTAACTTTGTAGTCTGACAGAGTATTGAATACAGTAAAATCAACACCTTTATATGAATATAACAAGCAAACGTATTGTCACAGCTATCATACTGATGCTTATGGCTGTATTGCCGTCATCGGCAGTATTGAAGGAGAAGAACCTCGAAAGTTCACTCAGCGTATTGCGTAGCGAACTGACAAGCCAGCACAATGAACTGGAACTACAGTCGGATTTTATGGTGGAGCAACAAAAGACCATCGTGAAAAACATCATGGATGTCTTTAATCAGTCAGCACAAAACTCTCTGATGCTCTACTCACAGAAACAGGACTACATCTTCAATCTTACTTATGCATGCCATGAAGCTACGGAGATGTACAAGAAGTTTCAGACCAGTTCACAACCTTTCAGAACGTACATTGAAACAAATGCTCACGACATAGCACGCTATGACTCTCTGATATCCTATCTCAATCAAATGCCAGCGATGGGACTCAGCGACTCTGCGAAGATGGATCGTAGTGTCTGCCTTACTCTTGCCATCAATATCAGGCGTACGCTCAAGGAGAACAATGAGCAGATGGCAAACTATATTTCCTATTATCAACAGACAGAAGAGCATCTCCGTGAACTCAATGACTATGCACAGAAGCGTTATAGAGAAATACAGTCCAACATATTTGTAAATGGTGGTGACAACTACTTCGCCATACTGAAGTCTCTTGGAAGTAATTTCAAGAATATGGAGTCTACAGTGCAAGACAAATACAGCACACACAAGAGCCACACAAACTCACAATGGGCATTTAGCGTAGCACTCACTCTCTTTGGACTTATTATTGTCTATGGCTTTGTTGCTATTGTGCTCAACATACTGTTTATCCGCTTTTTATTGCCAAAACGCTTCAAGACGAAGGCATTTATGGATAAGCGTGTGTGCATAATTCTTGCCACAAGCATCGTGACTCTCGCCGTCATACTCGGATTGGTAAGACTGACAGTATCAGACCAAAACTTCATCATCATGGCTTCAGGACTGATGGTGGAGTATGCATGGCTATTGGGAGTATTGCTCATATCTCTGTTGCTCCGTCTCGACGGAGTGCAGATAAAGAGTGCCTTCCGCATCTACTCTCCACTGATTGTCATAGGATTCATAGTCATCACATTCCGTATAATCCTTATACCTAACGAGCTCGTAAACCTGATATTCCCCCCTATCCTATTGGCTTGCGCCATATGGCAGTGGAATGTTATAGCCCGTCATCACGACAACATACCGCGTAGCGACAAGTATTACACATATGTTTCTTTCGCCGTACTCATATTCTCCGTGGCTCTCTCATGGACAGGCTACACACTCCTTAGCGTGCAGTCTCTTATTTGGTGGATTATGCAGTTGACTTGCATCCTGACTATAACATGTATCTCGGGATGGATGAAAAACTGGACTGAACGACGCGAGTTCTATAAGAAACCAATTACAGAAACATGGCATTATGATTTCTGTCGCACAGTATTGTTGCCTTCACTTGGAGTAGCCTCTATTGTGTTGGCCATATATTGGGCTGCCGATGTGTTCAACCTCAGCAGTACAACATGGACTATATTCACCACAAAATTCATAGACACAGCCAACTTCTCGGCAAGCATCTACGGTCTCTGCTCGGTAATAATTCTCTATTTCCTCTTTGCCTACATCAACCGCTCCGCAAAGGCTCTGTTGGCAATACATCTCAGCAAGAATAATTATGCTAATGCTGCTTCTACAAGCGTTTTGGGCAACAATGTCATACAGATTATTGTATGGGGTGCATGGGTACTGATAGTTATGAGCATTCTGAATGTAGGAAACTCTTGGTTGCTGGTAGTCTCGGGAGGTCTCTCTACTGGTGTCGGTTTTGCATCAAAGGATATCATCGAGAATATTTACTATGGCATTTCACTCATGACAGGACGCGTAAAGATTGGCGACCTTATAGAATGCGATGGATATAGAGGTACGGTGAGTTCCATAAGTTATACATCCACTTTGGTAAACATCTCCGACGGATCTATCATAGCATTCCAAAACTCACAACTCTTTACCAAGAACTACAAGAATCTCACACGTAATCACGGTTATGAATTAGATAAGATTGAAGTTGGTGTGGCCTACGGCACTGATATCGATAAGGTGAGGAAGATGCTTGTCGACAATATCTCTAAATTGCCGTTCCTCAAGAAGAACAAACCTGTTACAGTCATTCTCGACAGTTTTGCAGACTCATCAGTAAACCTTAAAATTCTGGTTTGGGTTCCTGTGGCAACTAATGTTGTCAATGACGGCGAAATAAGAGAATGTATCTACAAGACTCTTAATGATAACAATATAGAAATACCATTCCCACAACTTGATGTAAACAACAAACAATAATTATGGATACTTTCACTATCTACATATTTGCTTTACTTATTATTATAACTGGATTTTTGATTGTCAAGAAGGTAGCAACATGCCTTATAAAATCCTTAGTACTGATAGCTATTATCGGCATATTACTCTTGCTTTACTATTTCGGAGCAGTATAGTATAGTAAAGAAATGCATAAAACAAAGGCGGCAATATTCCCTTCAAATGGATATTGCCGCTTTTGCTTTATATGGTTGTATCCTAACTAATGAGCAAAAAACATTATCAGTACTTGGGCTATTACTACTCTCAGAAACATTCCCAAAGGATAAACAGAGGCATAGCTGACAGATGCAGTATCACCTTTCACCGTGTCATTAGCATAGCCTAAAGCCATAGGATTTGCCATAGATCCGCAAAGCATACCACACACCGTTCCAAAATCAAGACGGCCTATTCGTAGGGCTATCGCCCCTACTATAAGCACTGGTACAACGGTAAGAACAAATCCTACTCCTATCCATAACAAACCCTGCGGACGCATGACAGTGACAAGAAAATCACTTCCTGCTGCCAAACCAAGACTTGCTAGGTATAATGACAGACCTAACTTACGGAGCATTAACGATGCAGAACGAGTCGTATAACTGATAAAATGTACTCGTGGACCAAGAGCACCAACCAATATTCCAACTATTATACATCCACCTGCCACACCAAGTCTTACTGGCACATTCATTCCTGGGAAATTAAATGGGATGGTACCTAGTGCCAAACTCAATAACATTCCGAGGAAGATAGCACCAAGATTAGGTTCATTAAGCACCTGAACGGCATTGCCGAGGAAGCTCTCCACGTTATCAATAGCATCATGCTTGCCTACGACAGTCACACGGTCACCATACTGGAGGCGAAGATTGTCTGTTGCCAGCAACTTCACATCACCACGCATCACACGACTGACATTCACACCATATGCTTCTCGAAGATGGAGTGTACCCAAAACCTTTCCGTTGAGCACAGGACGAGTGACAACAATAACACGACTTTCTATATGAGCATCTATATTATTCCAATCCACTTCTTCTGCATTCCAGTCCTTCTTAACTTTTTTGCCGAAAAGAATTTCCATGGCAGCAGCATCATCACGAGTGGTAACTACCATAATCTGATCGTTACTATATAGCTTTGTCTGTGATGACGGCACTATCACCTCATTATTGCGCCACACGCGTGAAACGATAAACTTTATATGTGTCATTCTCACAATCTCAGCAATAGTCTTGTCTTCAATTGCAGGATTGACAACAACAAACTGAGCTATATACGTATTGTCAACCTCTACGTTAGACTCTACTGTTATTTCTTTATTTCCGATACAAACACGGCGTATTAAAATCATAGCAATAATGACACCCACAACACCAAGCGGATAGGTAACAGCGCATCCGAGTGCCGCACCACTACTTGACATTCCAAGATTAAGCAATGTCTGCTGAGCTGCACCAAGAGCTGGAGTGTTAGTAGTAGCTCCACACAATATACCCACCATATCAGAGATATTAACAGGTAGGACATAGGTAAGACAAACTGCCATCACTGTACCCACTATTATCACAGCGAAACTCCACAAATTGAGTTTTATACCCTCTTGACGCATCAGGGAAAAGAAGTTCGGTCCAACATACAAACCTAATGTATAGACAAACAGGGCAAGCCCGAAAGTCTCGGCAAATTCCAGCATCTTTGAGTCAACATTAAGTTGGAAATGTCCTGCAACAATTCCCATAAAGAACACGAATGCCACTCCGAGCGAAATGCCACGAACACGGACTTTGCCAAGTGCCAGTCCAGTGGCACATATCAATGACAACACTACAACAGTTTGTAATGCAGAGTGGATATTAAACAATCCATCAATCCATTCCATCTTTACTATCTTACTTTTCCTCTATTTAATATATATATATATCAACCACTGATACTTACCACAAAACTCAAGGCAAGCAATCAGTCAGCAAAGGTAGTTATAAAAACTGAATAAGCACAACATTATTCTCTATTTATACCACGTTTTTTAGGAATAGAAGATTTTTTAGGAGGTGCAGTGTCCTCACTGCATCCAGCAAGCGATAAAACAGTCCTTAAGGACTTGGTACGGCGAGGGCGCCGTACCTCCTAATAAATAGTAGAGAGCCTCAGGGTCATGTTGACTCTGAGGCTCTCGTGATTTTGAAAGAAGGCGGCGT
>CAVCGK010000033.1:0-26184 GCA_963601795.1 bacterium
CTATGAAAACTTACGAAGTGTCATGCATTATATGTCGGATGCTAACGAAATGTCATATAATAAAGGTTAAAACATAACAAACTGGAATGACTTAAACAATTAAATGTGATTTTATGTGATGATTTTCTTTTGTATTCCGACAAATAGTTGTAATTTTGCATCGGATAACAAACATCTTGTTAGTTTTTGACAACCATAAAGGAATAATATGAATAAAACAGTCCGTTTCTCTAAGATGCACGGCGCAGGTAATGATTATATATATGTAAATACATTATTATATAATATACCTGACCCCGAGAAGGCTTCCATAGCGTGGAGCGCACCTCACACGGGCATAGGTAGCGATGGCTTGATTCTTATCGGCAAACCCGAGGATGAGGCTAACGCTGATTTCTCGATGCATATCTACAATGCCGACGGTTCGGAGGCGATGATGTGTGGCAACGGCAGCCGCTGCGTGGGCAAATATGTCTACGACAAGGGCTTGACCGACAAGACCACAGTGAGACTGGAGACACAGTCGGGAGTGAAAATCCTGAAACTCCATGTCGTGGACGGTGCGGTAGACTCAGTCACCGTGGATATGTCTGCGCCAATGCTTGAGAATGAAGAACAGTTCACCCTCAAGTCGCCTGCAACGCTCGAAGCCGACGGCCGACAGTTTGCAGGCACGTTTGTTTCTATGGGTAACCCTCACTTCGTCACCTTCGTCGACGACATCGACACCATAGACATTGCCCGCTACGGCAAAATCATGGAGCGCGATGAGGCTTTCCCCCAGCGATGCAACATAGAGTTTGCTCAGGTCATAGCCCCTGGTGTCATCCGCACAAGAGTGTGGGAGCGCGGTAGCGGCATCACTATGGCTTGTGGCACTGGAGCTTGCGCCACGGCAGTGGCAGCGTCGGTGACAGGACGCTCCGCACGTCAGAGCGACATCATCATGGATGGTGGCAAACTGCACATAGAGTGGGGCGAGGCCGACAACCATATATATATGACTGGTCCTGCGGCTTTCGTCTATGATGGCGAGATAGAACTTTGATTGACAAACTTAAATTATCACAATATAAAGAATAAAACTATATGGCATTAGTAAACGAACATTTTCTGAAACTGTCGAGCAATTATCTCTTTGCCGACATTGCCAAGAAGGTGACGGCTTATAAGCTGACACATCCCGGACAGAAGGTCATCAGTCTGGGCATCGGCGACGTGACGCGTCCTCTGTGTCCTGCTGTCATCGAGGCTATGCACAAGGCTGTCGACGAGATGGCAAGCCAGGCCACTTTCCGTGGCTACGGTCCTGAGCGTGGCTACGACTTCCTCCGCGAGGCTATCATAAAGAATGACTTCCTGCCACGCGGCATACATCTCGACCCTAACGAGATCTTCGTCAATGACGGAGCAAAGAGCGACACTGGCAACATACAGGAGATTCTCCGTTGGGACAACACTGTGGCTATCACCGACCCTATCTATCCTGTCTACATCGACTCCAATGCCATGATAGGCCGTGCTGGAGTGTGCGAAAACGGCAAGTGGAGCAACATCACCTACATGCCATGCACCGACGGCAACGGATTCACTCCGCAGATTCCCGACCACCGTGTGGACATGATCTACCTGTGCTATCCTAACAACCCTACGGGCACGGTCATCACACGCGAGGAACTCCGCAAGTGGGTGAACTTCGCCATAAAGAATGAGAGCATCATCCTCTATGATGCTGCCTATGAGGCTTACATCTCTGACCCTGACATTCCTCATTCTATATATGAGATTCGTGGTGCCCGCAAGGTGGCTATCGAATTCCACAGCTATTCCAAGACCGCTGGTTTCACTGGCGTGCGCTGTGGCTACACCGTGGTGCCAAAGGAACTCACCGCAGTGGCTCTCGATGGCACTGTGGCCAACCTCAATCAGATATGGGATCGCCGACAGAGCACCAAGTTTAATGGCACAAGCTACATCTCGCAGCGTGCTGCCGAAGCCATCTACACTCCAGAGGGCAAGAAGCAGGTGAAGGAAGTCATCGACTACTACATGGCTAACGCTCGCCTCATGCGTGAACGCCTCACGGCTATGGGCTTGACGGTCTATGGTGGTGAGAATGCCCCTTATCTCTGGGTGAAGACTCCTAACGACACTCCAAGTTGGAAATTCTTCGAGGAGATGCTCTATGGAGCAAGTGTGGTCTGCACACCGGGCGTGGGATTCGGTCCTGCCGGCGAGGGCTACATCCGTCTCACTGCCTTTGGCGAGCACGAAGACTGTGTGGAAGCCATCGACCGCATAGAGAAATGGCTCGGAGGCAAATAATAAAAAAGAATATAATTCAAAGAACAAACCAATAAAAGTGTGTAAATATAAAAACAACACGCGCAATTAATAAAACAATATGAGTAACTTAAGATTTGATGCAGTATCAGAGGCTTCACGCAGGAAGCCAGTGGAAGTGGCTACTCCAGCAGAACGCCCAAGCGAGTTCTACGGCAAGAAGGTTTTCAACCGTCAGAAGATGTACAAGTATCTTCCTGCCAATGTGTATGACAAGCTCATTGATGTTATCGACAATGGTGCACGTCTTGACCGCAGCATTGCCGATGCAGTGGCAAAGGGCATTAAGCAGTGGGCTGACGAGAATGGTGTGACTCACTACACTCACTGGTTTCAGCCTCTCACAGAAGGCACTGCCGAGAAGCACGACAGCTTCATAGAGCACGACGGCAAGGGTGGCATGATAGAGGAATTCTCGGGTAAGTTGCTCGTACAGCAGGAGCCTGACGCCAGCTCATTCCCTTCAGGTGGTATCCGCTCCACTTTCGAGGCTCGCGGCTATTCTGCATGGGATCCTACATCGCCTGTCTTCATCATCGACGACACTCTTTGTATCCCTACCATATTCATCTCTTACACTGGCGAGGCTCTCGACTACAAGGCTCCTCTGCTCCGCGCTCTTCACGCAGTAAACGTGGCTGCCACAGAGGTTTGCCACTATTTCAATCCTGACGTGAAGAAGGTTATCTCTAACCTCGGATGGGAGCAGGAGTATTTCCTCGTCGACGAGGCTCTCTATAACGCACGTCCTGACCTCATGCTGACAGGCCGCACTCTTATGGGCCACGACTCGGCAAAGAACCAGCAGATGGACGACCACTATTTCGGTGCTATCCCTGAGCGTGTGCAGGCTTTCATGAAGGACTTCGAAATTCAGGCTCTCGAACTTGGCATCCCTTGCAAGACTCGTCACAATGAGGTGGCACCTAACCAGTTTGAGGTGGCTCCTATCTTTGAGGAGACAAATCTTGCTGTCGACCACAACATGCTCATCATGAGTCTTATGAAGAAGGTGGCTCGCCATCACGGTTTCCGTGCGCTGCTTCACGAAAAGCCATTCGCAGGCATCAACGGATCGGGTAAGCACAACAACTGGAGCTTGGCTACTGACACAGGCATCCTGCTCCATGCTCCTGGCAAGACTCCTACTGACAACCTCCGCTTCGTAGTCTTCATCGTGGAGACTCTGATGGGTGTATATAAGCACGACGGACTGCTCAAGGCGAGCATCATGAGCGCTACTAATGCTCATCGTCTTGGCGCCAACGAGGCACCTCCGGCTATCATCTCTTCTTTCCTCGGCAAGCAGCTCTCTGAACTCCTCGACCACATCGAGAAGGCTGACAAGGACGAACTCTTCACCGTGGCTGGCAAGCAGGGCATGAAGCTCGACATTCCTGAGATTCCTGAACTCCTCATCGACAATACCGACCGTAACCGCACATCGCCATTCGCATTCACCGGCAACCGCTTCGAGTTCCGTGCAGTGGGTTCAGAGGCTAACTGTGCTTCTGCCATGATAGTGCTCAACACTGCTGTGGCTGAGGCTCTCACTGAGTTTAAGAAGCGTGTGGACGCTCTCGTGGAGAAGGGTGAGGATCTGACATCTGCTATTGTGGAGATTATTCGCGAGGACATCAAGACTTGCAAGCCTGTGCGTTTCGATGGAAATGGCTACTCTGACGAATGGGTGGTAGAGGCTCAGAAGCGTGGTCTCGACTGCGAGAAGAGTTGTCCGAAAATCTTCGAGCGTTATCTCGATGATGACTCAGTGAAGATGTTTGAGGACATGAACGTGATGAAGAAGAATGAGCTTGAGGCTCGCAACGAGGTGAAGTGGGAGACCTACACGAAGAAGATTCAGATCGAGGCTCGTGTGATGGGCGACCTGTCTATGAACCACATCATCCCTGTGGCTACTCACTATCAGAGCCAGCTGGCAAAGAATGTGGAGAACATCAAGAAGATCTTCGGCGACAAGGAGGGCGAGCGTCTTTCTTCACGCAACATCAAGATCATCAAGGAGATTGCAGAGCGCATCGAGAAGATAGAGACTGGTGTGGAGAAACTCGTTAACGCACGCAAGGTGGCTAACAAGATTGAGAGCGAGCACGAGAAGGCCATCGCTTATCATGACACTGTGGCAGGACTGATGGACGACATCCGTTATCAGATCGACAAGCTCGAGCTCACCGTTTCCGATGAACTCTGGACTCTGCCTAAGTATCGCGAATTGCTCTTCTTGAGATAATAATATAAAAAGGACAATCTAATTCTTTTATTGGTTGTTTAAGTTTGTGGGCTGTGCCATTGTGAAATGGTGCAGTCTTTTTTTATGCTTTTATGAAAAAATGTCGCATAATGTTGATTTTCTTTGTAATATTTCTTGCAATATAGGAAAAATGTAGTAATTTTGCATCCAAACTCATTGAAGGTACTGCTGACACGAAGTACTACAAGATTGTAAAAGTAAAGAGCAATTAATACGAAGTAATAAGAATTAGTTTTTTTCATAATATAAAGTGATTTATATTAGATGGAGCCGTTGGTGCGTGAGCATCGACGGCTCTTTTTCTTTAGGAGGCGAAGCGTCCTCGCTTTGCCCATAGCAGTCTGGCGAAGGGGGATGATACAAAAAGAGGTGAAAACACTTGTTTTGTTAAATGATATTTTATAAATTTGCGATGTTTTATAAAGTGTCACTTTACAAATTTATTATATGAATAAGCTTTTGTTAAAGCAAATTCTCACAGATAACCAGCACGAGGTGGAGCGTTATCAAGTGTTTCATCGGTCTATAGACATGGATGAGTTTCCATGTTATGTCTTCGTGGGAGTACGTAGGGCTGGCAAGTCCTTCCTCTTATACCAAAAGATGCAGCAACTATTGGCGGAAGGACATGGCTGGGACGAAATGTTATATCTCAACTTTGAGGATGACCGACTGGCAGATTTTGCCACGGCAGACTTTAATCTCATTTTGGAATGTCATGCAGAGATGTCTTCTAAACGTCCGATACTCTTTCTTGACGAGATACAGAATATAGAAGGATGGGAGAAGTTTGCACGCAGGTTGGCAGACACTAAATATCACGTCTATATCACGGGAAGCAATGCAAAAATGCTCTCTCGTGAAATCATGACTACGCTTGGTGGCAGATATCTTACAGTGGAAGTTTATCCTTTTAATCTTAAGGAATATTTCGACTTTAGCGGTCAACGGTATGATGAGAAAATGCTCTTGGCTACAAAGGCACGTGCTGAGATGAAGCGTGGATATTCTGAGTTTTTGCATTGGGGAGGACTGCCAGAGAGCGTCGGACTGCCAGTGAAAAGAAATTATCTGAGCAGTACCTTTCAGAAGATATATTTAGGTGACATCTGCAGTCGTAACAATATCAGTAATCCCAACTTGTTGCGCCTATTGGTGAAAAAGGTGGCGGAAAGCATCAAGCAGCCCATTTCCTACAATCGTTTGGCAAAGATTCTGTCTACTGTCGGTGGTAAGATAAGCGTGCCTACCGTGAGTAACTATATGCAATATTGCGAAGACTCATGGTTATTGCTGCGCTTGCACAATGTCACCTCATCCTTTGCGGAAAAGGAATCCATCTCGAAATATTACTTTGTGGACAACGGCCTGCTCAACCTTTTTCTCCTGGATGGCGAGACATCGCTCCTGGAGAACATGGTAGCTACTGCATTGTTCAGGAAGTATGGCCATGATATGGACAACGAGAGGGTTTTCTTTTATAACTCAAATGTGGAGATTGACTTCTACATTCCAGAAGAAGAAACTGCCATACAAGTGTCGTATAGCATTTCTGACAATGATTCTACCTATGAGCGCGAAGTCACGGCTTTGCAAAAGTTGCCAACAGTTCTGCCATGTAGCCACCGTCTTATCATTACCTTCGATGAAGAGCAGACTATTAAGGATGACTTTGGTGAAATTCAAGTTCTGCCTTACTGGAAGTGGTGCTTGTTCGGGATGCAGTGAGGACACAGCACCTACTATGATTATCAATAAAAAGTATTATATTGTTTTGTTCGTTTGACAATAATCGTATATCTTTGTAAAATCAATTTGACAATATGGTGGTTTTATGATAGGAAAGAACGTAATAAAAGAGATACTTTTGGAGAACCGTAGAGATGTGGAGCGTCAGCAACTTGTGCATCGCAATTTCCATTTTGAGGACTTTGCCAACTATGTCCTCATAGGAGTGAGAAGAGCGGGAAAGTCCTTCTTGCTCTATCAGCGCATGCAGGAATTGCTGAGAAAGGGCATCACTTGGGACGAGATGCTCTATCTCAATTTTGAGGACGAACGTCTTGTCGGCATGTGTGCCGATGAGTTGAATCTCCTTTTGGAGGTACACGGCATGATGTCCGAAAAGCGTCCGATGCTCTTTCTTGACGAGATACAAAACATCGACGGATGGGAAAAGTTTGCCCGCCGTCTTGCTGATCATAAATACCGTGTGTATATCACTGGCAGCAATGCTAAGATGCTCAGCCTGGATATTGCCACCACGCTCGGCGGAAGATATGTCATGAAGCATGTTATGCCCTATAGTTTTACAGAGTTTCTTGATGCACATGGTGTTGGCCATAGCGATGAAGACATCTCTACTACTGAGGGACGTGCGGCTGTGCAGCGTCTTTTTGTAGATTATTTCCGCTATGGAGGTTTTCCTGAAGGAGCTATGCTAAGATCCAAACGTGATTATCTCAGCAGTGTGTATCAGAAGATTTATCTTGGCGACATCGCAGCACGAAACAATATAGAGAATAAGTTTGCACTACGCATACTATACAGGAAAATTGCCGAGAGCATAAAGCAGCCCATATCATTCAGCAGACTGGCGAATATCGTTGCCTCTACAGGTGCAAAACTCAGTAAGCCGACGCTTATCAACTATATGGAGTATTCCCGTAATGCTTTCCTGTTGTATAGCGTCAAGAATATTGCTGACAGTCTCTCTGAGCGCGAGACAAATCCCAAATACTATTTTGTTGACAATGGCATCATAAGTCTGCTGGCTCTGGATGTTGACACGTCGCTATTGGAAAATATGGTGGCAACAGAACTCTTTCGCAGGTATGGCATTGACGATAGGGTGTTCTTCTATAATAAAAATGTGGAGGTGGACTTCTATCTTCCTGATGAATCCATTGCCATACAGGTGAGTTATGATCCACGGCAGAATGATGACACATGGCAGAGGGAAACCCAGGCGCTGATAAAAATAACGAAGGTGCTGGATTGCCGTAAGCTGCTGCTCCTTACCTATGACTCAGAAGATGTTGTGGAAGTCAGCGGCAAGACCATAGAGATGTTGCCAGTCTGGAAATGGCTGCTTGTGAGGATGCAGTGAGGACACTGCACCTACTAATGATAGTATAACAACTGTGAAAATAATTTTTGCGTAACTTTCCTTTGTTAGGAGAAAAAGCAGTAACTTTGCACAGCGTAATCATATTGAATACGAAACAAATCATGGCACAGACAAAGTACATCTTCGTGACGGGAGGAGTGGTGAGCTCACTTGGTAAAGGTATTATCTCCGCTTCTATCGGCAAACTGCTGCAAGCCAGAGGCTTCAGTATTACCATTCAGAAGTTTGATCCTTACATCAACATTGACCCCGGTACCCTTAATCCCTACGAGCACGGCGAGTGCTATGTCACAGTAGACGGTATGGAGACCGACCTCGACCTCGGTCACTACGAGCGTTTCACGGGCATCCGTACCACAAAGGCTAACTCCATGACGACAGGCCGCATCTATAAGTCTGTCATCGACAAGGAGCGCCGTGGCGACTATCTCGGCAAGACCATTCAGGTGGTGCCTCATATCACCGACGAGATCAAGCGCAGCATAAAATTCCTCGGTCAGAAGGGTGACTTCGACTTCGTCATCACAGAGATCGGCGGTACTATCGGTGACATAGAGAGCGCTCCTTACCTGGAGGCTATCCGCCAGTTGCGCTGGGAGTTAGGTCACGATGCCATCAATGTGCATCTCACCTATGTGCCTTACCTCAAGGCAGCAGGCGAGCTTAAGACCAAACCTACACAGCACTCAGTGAAGGAACTGCAGTCGGTGGGCATTCAGCCGGACATTCTTGTTCTCCGCACTGAACAGCACCTCTCCGACAGCCTTCGTTCCAAGGTGGCTTCCTTCTGTAATGTAGACCTCGAATGCGTGGTACAGAGTGAGGACATGCCGAGCATCTATGAGGTGCCTGTGAGCATGCAGCAGCAGGGACTTGACGCTGCCATCCTCCGCAAGATGGACATCCCTGTGGGTGAGACTCCTGCTCTCGGTCCATGGCGCAACTATCTGGAGCGTCGCCGCAATGCAAAGGAAGAAGTGAAGATAGGTCTTGTGGGAAAATACGACCTGCAGGATGCATATAAGTCAATACGCGAATCGCTGCTCCATGCCGGCGTCTATAACGACCGCAAGACAGTGATGACATTCATCAACTCAGAGGAAATCACAGAGGCTAACGTAGCCGAGATGCTTGCAGGTCAGGACGGTATCGTCATATGCCCAGGTTTCGGTCAGCGTGGTATAGAAGGCAAGATTATCGCTGCCCACTACACACGTGAACACGACATACCGACCTTCGGTATCTGCCTCGGCATGCAGATGATGGTGATAGAGTTTGCACGCAATGTCCTCGGCTATAAGGACGCCAACTCACGCGAGATGGATGCGAAGACTCCACATAATGTCATCGACATCATGGAAGACCAGAAGAACATCTCCAATATGGGTGGCACAATGCGTCTCGGCGCCTACGGATGTGTGCTCAGAGAAGGTTCTCACACTCAGCAGATCTATAATGAGCAGTGCATCGAGGAGCGCCATCGTCACCGCTATGAGTTCAACAGCGCCTATATCGCCGAATATGAGAAGAACGGCATGCAGTGCGTAGGACGAAATCCCGAGTGCGACCTTGTGGAGATAGTGGAGATACCAAACTTGAAGTGGTATATCGGCACACAGTTCCATCCTGAATATCAGTCTACTGTGCTTAAGCCGCATCCTCTCTTCCTCGACTTTGTGAAGACAGCAATAGCGAAATAATGTGAAAGCCCCGACCGCCCCTTATGGGTTGGTCAGGGCTTTTTTCTTATACATATTATAAATATCGGTCGGGGTGTGCTGATATTGACTAAAGACATGTTTTTATAACACATGTTTACCAAATTAATATTATTGTAACATTTATACAAGAAATATTAACTAACTTTGCACCAAGAAAAGGTAATTGGTGAATGATGAATAGGTGATTGGTGATAGGGAATAGGGGATAGAACAAAAAGGTAGAAAGAGACGATTTGTCAATAAAGAAATAAATATAGGAACTTATTATATTTAAATAATTCGGGGCGCAAGTCCCATAATTACTTTATTAATTTATTCAAACACAGTTATGCAGAAAAAATTGCATTTGCTTGTTGCGATGATGATATTCCTCGTATCATCAGCAATGGCACAGGTAACCACCTCAAGTATGACCGGTAGGGTCGAGGCTGACGGTGAGGATGTAATCGGTGCGACTATTGAAGCTGTACACACACCTTCAGGAACTCGCTATCAGGCTGTAACAAATGCCAAGGGTATTTTCTCTATCAATGGTATGCGTGTCGGCGGTCCTTACAAGGTGCAGATCTCTTACATCGGTTATGAAACAAAAGTTGTGGATGGCATCAATCTTCAGCTTGCCGAGACTTACAATCTGAACACCTCCCTCACAGAAGACGCTCAGCAGCTCGGTGAAGTGGTGGTAAGTGCAAAGGCTACGAAGTTTACCACTGAAAAGACTGGTGCTTCTACCAACATCAACAATCAGATGATTGCCAACATGCCTACGGTTACACGTAGCATCACAGACTTCACACGTCTTTCTCCTTACGGAGGTAACGGCATGTACTTCGCTGGTGCCGACGGTCGTACGGCAAACTTTACTGTTGACGGTGCAAACTTCAACAACAACTTCGGTCTTTCTTCTAACCTCCCTGGTGGCGGTAACCCAATTTCTATCGATGCTATCGAGGAAATGCAGGTCGTAATCTCTCCATTCGACGTGCGTCAGACCAACTTCATCGGTGGTGGTGTCAACGCTATCACAAAGTCGGGTACCAACACCTTCAAGGGTAGCGCATACGTATATCATAAGAACGAAAACCTTCGTGGTGACGCCATCGAAGGCGAGCAGATCTCTGGTGCACGCGAGAAAGACCGCAGCACAACATATGGATTCACTCTCGGTGGTCCAATCCTCAAGGACAAGCTCTTCTTCTTCGTTAACGGTGAGATGGCAAAGACTCCTACTATCGCTAACCGTTGGCGTGCTTCTGAGGACGGTGTTTCTGATGCCGACAATTATATCTCACGTACTACAGCAGAAGACCTCCAGAAGGTTTCTGACTATGTGAAGCAGAAGTATGGTTATGACACTGGTTCTTACTCAAGCTTCCCTGCTGACGAGAACAACTACAAAATCCTCGCTCGCTTGGATTGGAACATCACCAATATGCATCACCTTGCATTGCGTTACAACTACACACTGAACAATGCATGGAACGCTCCTAACGGAACATCTATGGACGGTGGTACACGTATGTCAGGATATCGTACATCACAGTACTCTATGTCCTATGCAAACTCTATGTACTCTGTAAAGAACAAAGTGCACTCTTTCACTTTCGACTTGAACAGCCGACTCTCTGACAACCTCTCTAACCAGTTGCTGGCTACATTGTCAAAGCTCGACGATATCCGTGGCACCAACTCAAGCGAGTTCCCATTCATCGATATCCTCGATGGTGGTCAGAACTACATCTCTCTCGGTGAGGAACTCTTCACATACAACAACGCTGTACACAACACCATCTGGAACATCAAGGATGATGTGACATACTATGCAGGTGCACACAAGATCACCGCAGGTGTAAACTTCGAGCACCAGATGGCAGACAACTCTTACATGCGTAATGGTACTGGTTACTATCGTTACACCAGTCTTAACGACTTCCTCACAGGTGCTGCTCCTGAGATTGTGAACCTCACCTACGGTTATGACGGCGAGGCAAATCCTACAGCACGCGTACAGTTCAATAGAGCAGGTATCTATGGTCAGGACGAGTGGGCTATCAACGAAAAGTTCAAGCTCACCTACGGCGTTCGTATCGACGGTATCTTCTTCGACAACAGCAATCTTGTGAGCAACAAGATGATCTCTGACATCGACTATAGCGGTCGTCATATCGACACAGGCAAGTGGCCTACTTCAAAGTTGACATTCTCTCCACGTGTAGGTTTCACCTATGACGTATTCGGCGACAAGAGCTTCAAGGTGCGCGGTGGTACTGGTCTCTTCTCAGGTCGTCTGCCTCTCGTGTTCTTCACCAACATGCCTACTAACTCAGGTACTGTGCAGAACAAGGTACAGATCGGTCCTTCAGTGAAGTTCAACAACCTGCCTGACGCAGTAAAGGCTTATGCAGAGTCAAAGGGCTACACCTCTATCAACGACATCCTCGCAGGTGAGTTCTCTGGTGGTATCATCACTGGTGCCAACGGTACTACAAAGGCACTCTATGACAAGCTCATCTCTATGGGCTATGCTTCAAGCATCGATCCAAATGTTGGTGTGAAGCCAAGTGCTATCAACGCTGTTGACCGCAACTTCAAGATGCCACAGGTGTGGAAGACCTCTTTGGCTTTCGACTATGTAGTGCCTGTGTCATTCCCATTGAGCGTTACTGTTGAGGGTATCTTCAACAAGACCATCAACGGTGTGTGCATCTCCGACTGGAGTATTCCTTCTGTAGGCGGTTTCTCTCGTTTCAACGGTGTTGACAACCGTCCTATCTATCCTACAGGTTTCCGTACCAATGACAAGGCTTTCGTTCTCGAGAACACAAGCAAGGGTTACGGATGGTCTGCCAACGTGAGCGTAAATGCACAGCCAGCAGAGTGGATTAGCCTCATGGCTGCCTACACACACACTGTAAGCAAGGAAATCACTGGTATGCCAGGTTCAGACGCTGAGTCTGCCTTCACATATGTTCCTACATACGAAGGACCAAACAACATCCGTCTGCACAACTCACAGTATGTTACTCCTAACCGTGTAGTAGCTTCTGCTACCGTGCACGACAAGAGCGGCAACCACTATAGCTTCATCTATGAGGCTCGTCAGGGCGGATACGGCTATGACTACTCATTCATGACAACTAACGACATGAACGGTGACGGCTACAACTATGACGCTATCTACATCCCAACAGACGAGCAGGTGGCAAACAATGAGTTCCGCTTCGTAAGCGAGGATGACAAGACACGCTTCATGGACTATGTACACAACACAAAGTATCTGAAGAAGAATCAAGGCAAGTATGCTGAACCTTACAGCGTGTTCGCTCCTTGGCTCCACCGTGTGGACTTCAGCTACAAGCATGACTTCAAGGTGAATGTTGCCAAGACAAAGCACACACTGCAGCTCAGTCTTGACGTGAAGAATGTGCTCAACCTCTTCAACTCTAGCTGGGGTGTGCAGAAGTATCTCAACCCAGAGATCGGTTCCGATGCACGTATCCTCAAGTATGAGGGCGTAGACGCTGACGGTTACGCTACATTCTCTACACCATCTGCTATCAGTGGCAACACCAAGACCTTCGTTCCTTATCACGCCATTGGTCAGTGCTGGTATGCGTCTATCGGTATCAAGTATATTTTCAACTAATAAAAGTCAAGACAAGATATGAAACTTAAATATATAATCCCGTCTTTCATTGCTGTCATCCTCGCTCTTGTGGGATGTTCAGATGAAAACACCATGACATTGCTTGATGAAATACAGGTGTCGCAGTCATATGTGGCTATTCCTGAGGATGGTGGTCAGAAGACCATCACCATCAATGCAAATAGTGATTGGACTATCTATGGTGAGAACAGCGAGTTGCCAGGATGGCTCAGCATCTCTCAGACAACAGGTAGTGCAGGTACTACCGAGGTGACATTCTCTGCAGAGAAGACTCTCGACGGTCGCACAACCACTGTATATATCAGTTGCGGTGACAAGACCCAGATTGTGAATGTCATTCAGGGACTCTCTAAAGTAAGCAGTGCTACTGTATCAGAAGTTATGGGCGGTCCTGAGAGCAAGACATATCAGGTGACTGCTACCGTGACAAAGATCTCTAACGAGTCTTATGGTAACCTCTATGTCAACGATGGCACAAGTGACACCGACCTCTATATCTATGGTCTCCTCAATTCTGCAGGCAAGTATCCTTCTGCTTCTGGCGGTTGGGAGTCATGGGGCATCAATGTGGGTGACGAAATCACTGTCGTTGGTTCAAAGGTTGTTTACAATGGTGTGGTAGAGTTCAAGGACGCAACTCTTGTGAGTGTGAACAAGTCGCTCGTTACAGCCGAATATATCACTTATTTCGACTTAAACTCAGAGCCATCGTCGGTATTGTCAGCTAATGGTGGTTATGCTCAGCTCGTCTTCACTAACAATAGTGGCTATCCTTTGGAAGTGGAATTCTCCGATGGAGGTGACAGTTGGCTCTCATATGCTTTCAGTGGCATCTCTAGTAACAACCTCATGCTCAAGGTGGCTTCTAACACCGGTGCGGCACGCAGCGCAACCGTTACCCTCACAACTACTGACGGCGCTTACTCAGCGCAGTTCACTGTTGCTCAGGAAGGTCTGTCGGGTACTTTGGAAGTTCCATTCTCAGTATCTGAGGCTATCGCATACTGCAACAGCCTTGCTGCAAATACAGAGAGTCCAAGCTCTGTTTATGTAAAGGGTAAGGTGTCAAAGGTGCGCTATGAATACAGCGGTAATTATGGTACAGCAACATTCTGGATTTCTGACGACGGCACATACAACGGTTCTGAGGACGGCAAGACCACTACCGACACTGCACATGACTTCCAGGTTTACAGCGCTTACTACCTTGGCAACCAGCCTTGGGCTGAAGGCAACGCACAGATTAGCGTTGGCGACGAGGTTATCATCTGTGGTCAAGTGATGGCTTACAACGGCATATCAGAGACTTCTTCAAAGAAGGCATATGTATATAGCATCAACGGCACTACTACCGATGCCAACGGTGTAGGTTCGAAGGCTTATCCTTACAATGTGGCAGGTGCTATCGCTACAGCCAAGACTGGCTACACAGGCAATGCTTATATCAGCGGTACTGTCTCAAAGGTGCTCTATGAGTATTCTGCTTCTTATGGCACAGGCACATTCTGGCTCTCTGACGACGGTGCTTTCAACGGTGCTGAGAACGGTAAGTCAACAACAGACACTGACCACGACTTCGAGGTCTACAGTGCTTACTGGTATGACAATCAGCCTTGGACTGAAAACGATCCTCAGATTGCAGTAGGTGAGAAGGTTATCGTTTATGGTGCGCTCACAGTGTACAACGGCATTGCAGAGACTTCTTCCAAGAAGGCTTATGTATTCGCTCATGTAAACGAATAATATCCGCCAATACATTATAATAGAAAGAGGGTGTGTCCTAATCGGTCACACCCTCTTTTTGTAGGTCTTGGGGCAGTGGTGAAACTGCACCTACTAATGTTTATAAAGCATAAAGTTGCAGTAATTTTTTTATCTTTGTATGTGTTATTCCTTTTTTTATGTTACCTTTGCCGTATGCAGACGTGGCTGAGGCTTTCTCGCTGAGTCACGGTGATTGCTACTTAAAACCTAAAGATGAATATGAATACTGGCAAGAGTGACCAGTTTGATAAGAATACGATAGATTACCTAAAACAAAATAACAACAAAACTTATGAACAAGTATCCTAAAATCGGAATACGTCCCACTATCGACGGTCGTCAGGGTGGAGTGCGTGAGAGTCTTGAAGAAAAGACAATGAACCTTGCACGTTCGGTGGCAAAACTCATTTCTGAGAACCTTCGCAATGGTGACGGTTCGCCAGTGGAGTGCGTCATCGCTGACGGTACTATCGGCCGTGTGGCAGAGAGTGCCGCTTGCGCTGAGAAATTCGAGCGCGAGGGTGTAGGTTCTACCATCACCGTGACCTCTTGCTGGTGCTATGGCGCAGAGACTATGGATATGAATCCACACTGGCCAAAGGCAGTATGGGGATTCAATGGAACAGAGCGTCCAGGAGCTGTTTACCTCGCTGCTGTGCTTGCTGCACATGCTCAGAAGGGACTTCCTGCTTTCGGCATCTACGGTCATGATGTGCAGGACTTGGAAGACGATACAATCCCTGCTGATGTAGCAGAAAAGATTCTCCGCTTCGCACGCGCCGCTCAGGCAGTGGCTACAATGCGTGGCAAGTCATATCTCTCTATGGGTAGTGCTTGTATGGGTATTGCCGGTTCGATTGTCAATCCAGACTTCTTCCAGGAATATCTCGGCATGCGCAATGAGAGCGTTGACCTTACAGAAATTATACGCCGCATGACAGAGGGTATCTATGACCATGAGGAATTTGAGAAGGCTATGGCTTGGACTCGCGAACACTGCATGTGCAATGAGGGTGAAGATATAGGCAACCGTCCTGAGAAGGCAAAGACTCGCGAGGAGAAGGATGCAGACTGGGAGTTTGTGGTGAAGATGATGATCATCATGCGCGACCTCATGCACGGCAATCCAAAGTTGCTTGAGATGGGATTCAAGGAAGAATCTCTTGGCCACAACGCCATCGCCGGTGGTTTCCAGGGACAGCGTCAGTGGACAGACTTCTATCCAAACGGTGACTATCCAGAGGCATTGCTCAATACATCATTTGACTGGAATGGCATACGCGAAGCTATCATCCTCGCCACAGAGAATGATGCCGGCAACGGAGTTGCTATGCTCTTCAACCACCTGCTCACAGGTCGTGCACAGATTTTCAGCGACGTGCGTACATACTGGAGTCCTGAGGCTGTGAAGAGAGTGACTGGCAAAGAACTCACTGGTCGTGCTGCTGGCGGTATTATCCACCTCATCAACTCTGGTGCCACAACTCTTGACGGAACAGGTCAGGCTACAGACGCTGAGGGCAACCCAGTGATGAAGCATCCATGGGAGATGACACAGGAGGATGTGGACAAGTGCTTGAAGGCTACCACATGGTATCCTGCTAACCGTGACTACTTCCGTGGTGGCGGTTTCTCAAGCAATTTCCTCAGCAAGGGCGGTATGCCTGTCACCATGGTTCGCCTGAACCTTGTGAAGGGTCTTGGCCCTGTGCTCCAGTTGGCAGAAGGATGGACAGTAGACATCGATCCAGAGATACACGAGATACTCAATAAGCGTACAGACCCGACATGGCCTACAACATGGTTCGTGCCACGCACATGCGACAAGGCTCCATTCAAGGATGTATACTCAGTGATGAACAACTGGGGTGCCAACCACGGTGCCATCACCTATGGCCACATCGGTGCTGACCTCATCACCTTGTGCTCAATCCTTCGCATACCAGTATGCATGCACAATGTAGAGGAAGACAAGATCTTCCGTCCAGCAGCTTGGAATGCATTCGGTATGGATAAGGAGGGTGCAGACTTCCGTGCTTGCAAGAACTACGGTCCTATCTACAAATAAAAATAATAACTATGCGTGGGATTTTTAGAACACGCCCTTCATAATTAACGTGCGCGGAAGCCAGACTCCAGAACCTGACAATAGCTCTGGTCGGGTTTCCGCGCACACATTATATATATTACTATATACACACATTATTTGTATTACCATATAACTGAAAACCTATTATGATTACAGAACAGCAAATAGAGAAATTTCTTGAGCAGGCACACCGCGTAGGTGATGCAGCGTTGACAATATGCAGTAGCGGTAACCTTTCTTGGCGCATCGGCGACGAGGCTCTCGTGTCGGGCACAGGTTCATGGGTGCCTAATCTGCAGCGTGAGAAGGTGGCAATGTGCAAGGTGGCTACAGGCGAAGTGCTCAATGGCGTGAAACCTTCTATGGAGAGCGGTTTCCATCTCGGTGTGCTCCGTGAGCGCCCTGACTGCGACGTGGTGTTGCATTTCCAGTCAAAGTATGCCACAGCCGTAGCATGCATGAAGGAAACTCCAAAGGATTTCAATGTGACGGCAGAGGTGCCATGTCATGTTGGAAGCGAGATTCCTGTCATTCCTTATTATCGTCCAGGTTCTCCTGAACTCGCTGCCGCTGTCATTGACGCTCTGCGCGACCATAACTCAGCATTGCTCCTCAAGCACGGACAGGTGGTGTGTGGCAAAGACTTCGATGAAGTGTTCGAGCGCGCCATGTTCTTCGAGATGGCATGCCGCATCATTGTGCTCAGCGGTGGCAACTACAACACTCTGACAAAGGAAGAGATCGACGACCTCGAGACTTATGTCCTCGGCAAAAAGCAATAAAGCCTATCGACGATGACATATCTCGCTATAGATTTCGGCGGTGGCAGCGGACGTGTCATTGCCGGAACACTGCATGACGGCAAGCTCGCCATGCAGCTGGTGCATCGTTTCCCTAACAGGCAAGTGCGCCTTGGCAAACATGTCTATTGGGATTTCCCTGCCTTGTTTGAGGACATGAAGGCTGGTCTGAAGAAGGCTGCCTCTATGGGACTGCATGTCAACGGCATTGCCATCGACACATGGGGCGTAGACTTCGGTCTCATTGACGACAAAGGCGACCTCATAGGCAATCCTGTGTGCTATCGCGACAGTCGCACCGATGGAATGCCTGAGCGCGTGTTCGACATTATAGACCGCAAGGCTCATTATGCCGTCAACGGCACGCAGGTGATGCCGATAAACACATTGTTTCAACTCTATAGTCTGAAGAGTTCAGGCAGCAGACAACTCGACATTGCCGACAAACTGCTCTTCACTCCCGACCTCTTCAGCTATTTCCTCACTGGCGAGGCAAACTGCGAATACACCATCGCCTCTACATCAGAGTTGCTTGACGCTACGACGAAAGATTGGGACTGGGCTACCATCGACAAACTCGGTCTGCCACGACATATCTTCTGCCCGATAGTGATGCCAGGCACAGTGCGTGGTCGACTGACCAAGGAACTGGCGGAAGAGACTGGACTCGGAGAAGTGGACGTGATAGCCGTGGGTTCGCATGACACTGCCAGTGCCGTTGCTGCCGTACCGGCTGAAGCTGGTGAAACGCCTGTGGCATTCATTAGTTCGGGCACATGGTCGCTGCTCGGTGTGGAGGTGGACAAACCGATTCTCACCGAGGAGGCACGTCTTGCCGAGTTTACCAATGAAGGTGGAGTAGGGGGAAAGATTACTTTCCTGCAAAACATCACCGGACTGTGGTTCATCCAGCGACTGATGGCAGAATGGAAGGAGCAAGGCGAAGAACAGCAATATGACACCCTTATCCCTGCGGCAGAAGCTGCCGAGATAGAAAGCGTCATTCCTGTTGATGCACCAGAATTCCAGAACCCATTGTCTATGGAACAGGCTATAAAGACCTATTGTGCCAACCATGGACTCGCTGTGCCACAGACTAAGGCTGAGACCGTGCGGTGTGTACTGCAGTCGCTCGCAAAAAAATATGCTGAGGCTACAAGGCAACTCAATCAGATGTTGCCAGAGAAGATAAAGACCTTGCACATCATCGGTGGAGGATCGCAAAACAAACTCCTCAACCGTCTTACCGAGGAGGCTCTCGGCATACCTGTCACAGCCGGTCCTGTGGAGGCTACAGGCATCGGCAACATTCTCACTCAGGCTATGGCTAAGGGTGAGGTGAAGGATGTGGAGGAGATGCGCCAGATAGTGCGCAATAGCATCCTCTAAGACTACCCTCCTACAACTACCTACCTATAACTACCTAAACAATGTATTAATGGAAACCAAGAAAGAAAGAATATTATGGAAGGACGGCGTCAGTTATGTGGTGCCGTTCATCCTCATCACATCGTGCTTCGCACTATGGGGATTTGCCAATGACATCACCAATCCTATGGTGAAGGCTTTCTCCAAGATATTCCGTATGTCCGCCACCGATGGTGCTCTTGTGCAGGTGGCTTTCTATGGAGGCTATTTTGCTATGGCATTCCCTGCAGCCATGTTCATACGCCGCTATAGCTATAAGGCTGGCATATTGCTCGGCCTTGGACTCTATGCCGTCGGCGCATTCCTCTTCTATCCGGCAAAGATGACTGGCGACTACTATCCGTTCCTCATTGCCTACTTCATCCTGACCTGCGGACTGTCGTTCCTTGAGACATCGAGCAACCCCTACATCCTCTCGATGGGTACAGAGGCGACTGCCACCAGGCGACTCAACCTCGCCCAGTCATTCAATCCTATGGGATCGTTGCTTGGCATGTATGTGGCGATGAACTTCATCCAGGCGAAGCTCAATCCACTTGACACAGCCTCGCGTACTACCCTCTCCGACAGCGAGTTTGAGGCAATAAAGGATTACGACCTGACGGTGCTCATCGGTCCTTATCTTGTCATAGGACTTGTGATTGTGGCAATGTTTCTCATAATTCTCTTTGCCAAGATGCCTAAGAACGGTGACAAGAACCACAACATCAACTTCATTCCGACCCTGCGCCGCATATTCCATATGCCACATTATCGTGAGGGTGTCATTGCCCAGTTCTTCTATGTAGGTGTGCAGATAATGTGTTGGACATTCATCATCCAGTATGGCACACGCGTGCTTATGGCTGATGGTATGGCAGAGATAGATGCTGAGGTGACATCGCAGAAATACAACATTGTGGCTATGGTTATCTTCTGCTGCTCGCGATTCCTCTGCACCTTCATGCTTCGCTATCTCAATGCAGGACGTCTGCTTATGATTCTTGCTATTGCTGGCGGTCTGCTGACAGTGGGTGTCATCATGTTGCAGAATATCTATGGACTCTATTGCCTTGTCGGAGTGAGTGCCTGCATGTCGTTGATGTTCCCGACAATCTATGGCATAGCCTTAACAGGTCTCGGTGATGATGCAAAGTTTGGTGCCGCCGGACTCATCATGGCTATCCTTGGCGGAAGCGTATTGCCACCATTGCAGGCTTCTATTATCGATATGCACACAGTATTCGGTATGCCTGCAGTAAACGTGTCGTTCATTCTTCCGTTCATCTGTTTCGTGGTAATCTCTATCTACGGTTGCCGCACAATGTGGCGCAGTCAAGGCAAACTTGCTGGTTAAAAATAACAGGTGCAGTGTCCTCACTGCACCTGTAGTCCCACGGATAATATTATTATCTCCCACGGAATGCACGAAAATCACAGATCAATAGTTTCCTTAGAATATATCTGTGAAATCTGTGGATTCTGTGGGAGAATTTTTTGTTTGCTGAGGGGTTGACGTGAGGACACGTCAACTACTATAGTTAGTATTCATAGGAGGCACGGCGCCCTCGCCGTATCAACAAAACGTTCAATCGAGTGATGCAATCAACTCCTCCCAGTTGTCGGCAAAAGCCTGCATGGTGGGGTAGAGTCGGTCAGCACCCTGATTGAGGAGTGTGCTGTCGGGCAGAGGACCGGTGTTTACGGCAATGGTGTAAGCCCCCGAGTCATGACCAGCCCTAACGCCGAGAGGAGCATTCTCCACTACGATAGTTTCCTCTGGCTTGTAGTTGCCACATTTCTTCATGCCCATGAGATAAGGCTCTGGATTAGGCTTTCCCTTCTTAACGTCGAAGGCAGTCACTATGTGGTCTTCGCTCACGAAGTCGGAGAAGTCTTGCAGTATTCTGGCGATAAGCGGTCTTTGGGCAGAACCCGTCACCACACCGATGCACAATCCGCAATCCTTTATCTTGCCCATCAGTTGCATTACGCCCGGCATAATCTCCGCTGTTGGGAGTTTGCCAAACTCATGCGCTTTTGCCTGATACATGTTCATAGCCTCCTCTTCGCTTATGTCCTTTCCCGTCTGTGCCTTTACGTATTTCCTTACTGTGTCCACACCGCGAGCCCCTTCCGTAGCATAGGAGTCGTCGGCAGTAAACCGTATACCAAAAGATGCCATTGCCTTAACCCAGGCAATGGCATGATTCGGCATGGAGTCGTAGAGCACTCCGTCCATATCGAAAAGTACTACTTTTCTCATTTGCCCAAACGCTCGCGGATAGCTTTGCTTTCAGCTTCGTAACCCGGTTTGTTGAGCAGGGCGAACATATTCTTCTTGTAAGCTTCAACGCCAGGCTGGTTGAATGGGTTCACCTCGAGGAGCAGACCAGAGATGCCGCATCCCTTCTCGAAGAAGTAGATGAGCTGACCGATGTTGTATTCGTTGAGCTTCTCTATTGTCACCTTGATGTTAGGCACACCACCGTCAACATGTGCGATCTGTGTACCCAGTTCTGCCATCTTGTTCACCTCGTCGATGCGCTTGCCAGCGAGGAAGTTCAGTCCGTCGAGGTTCTCCTCGTCAGAAGGAACTTCAAGGGTAGTGTTAGGCTTCTCTATTGAAACCACAGTCTCGAAGATAGAACGCTCGCCATCCTGAATCCACTGACCCATAGAGTGGAGGTCTGTTGTGAGGTCTACAGCAGCAGGGAAGATGCCCTTGCCGTCCTTACCCTCAGACTCACCGAAGAGCTGCTTCCACCACTCACCGAGGTTGTGGAGCTTTGGCTGATAGTTTGCAAGAATCTCTATCTTCTTGCCTGACTGATAGATAGCGTTGCGCACAGCAGCATACAGAGCAGCAGGATTCTCCTCGAAAGCCTTGTCCTTGCCACACTCAGCCTCCATGTCCTGCGCACCCTTTACCAGCTGAGCAATGTCATAGCCAGCAACGGCGATAGGCAGCAGACCTACTGGAGTGAGCACAGAGAAGCGACCGCCTACGTTGTCAGGGATGATGAATGACTTGTATCCCTCCTTGTCGGCAGTAGTGCGTGCAGCACCCTTCTTTGCGTCAGTGACAGCCACGATGACCTTCTTTGCCTCTTCCTTGCCACGCTGATCCTCGCAGAGTTTCTTCAGCAGACGGAAAGTGATGGCTGTCTCAGTGGTAGTACCCGATTTTGAGATATTGATAACACCAAACTTCACGGTCTTCAGATAGCCGATGAGTTCTGTGAGATAGTCTTCACTGATGTTGTTGCCGGCAAACAGCATGCGAGGAGCCTTGGCAGGCTTATACATGCCGAAAGAGTCCGACAGAGCGTCAATCACCATTCTTGCTCCGAGGTAAGAACCGCCGATACCTGCCACGACCACTGCCTCGCAGTTGTCCTGCAGAACCTTTGCCGTAGCATTTATCTCTGCTATGAATTCAGGTGTGATACTTGTTGGCAGGTGCATCCATCCGAGGAAGTCATTACCTGCACATGTCTGGTTCTCGAGAGCTTCCTGAGCCGCCTCAACCTGTGGTTTGAGCGCCTCTACAGCACCGGCAGCCAAAAACTGCGATGCCTTTGTAATGTCTAATTGCATGTTCGTTTAGTTTATCTGAATTTTTCAGTCAAATCCTTTATCGCGTCCGCTGGACGTGCTTCATTATATAATATGTCGTATACAGTCTCCACTATAGGGAACGTGTAGTTGTTGTATTGGTCTAGGATTTCCTTCATGCAGCGTGCGCCGTAGAATCCCTCCGCAATCATCTCCATCTCGCTCTGGGCAGCCTTTATGCTGTAGCCCTTTCCTATCATCGTGCCGAAGATTCTGTTGCGCGAGAAGTTGGAATATCCCGTCACGAGCAAGTCGCCGAGATATACCGAGTCCGCTATGTTTCTCTGTTCCGACGGACTCAATAGTGAGAGGATGTCGGTCATCTCTGCCACGGCATTTGCCATGAACACGGCATGGAAATTGTCGCCACAGTTCAGACCATTACATATTCCAGCACCTATGGCATACACATTCTTCAGCACCGAAGCATACTCTATGCCCTGCACGTCGGTAGATATGCGCATCTGTATGTTGTCTGACTGTATGGCGGTGGCAAAAGCCCTCGCCTTGAGTTCGTCGCTACAACCCACGGTGAGATAAGTCAACCTGTTCATCGCCACCTCTTCGGCATGCGACGGTCCCATGAGGCACGCCAACTGTTCATAGGGTATGCCGTAGTGGATGTGGAAATATTCTGATATCACCATCTGCTCCTCAGGCACTATCCCTTTGGTGGCAGAGATAATAAACTTGCCACTCATGTCCTCTGTCACCTTGTTCATGTGCTGTTTGAAGTAAGGCGACGGTGTGACAAATATCAGAGTGTCATATTCGCGGATTATCTCGTTGATGTCGTTGGTGAAGAATATCTCGCTGGTGTCAAACTGCACCGAGGTGAGATAAGCGGCATTGTGTCCTGTCCGCTTTATCTCCTCTATGCGGTCTTCACGGCGCATATACCAACCGATGTGGTGGGTCTTGTCTACCACAATCTTGGCAAGAGCCGTTGCCCACGACCCTCCGCCTATGATGGCGATGCGTCCGCAATTGGTTTTATTCCTTCGAAACAGCCGCCTCAATCCACGAAGCAAAGTCTTCAACTTTCGGATTATCATAGCCCAACTTGTATTTCTTGTTCACGCCACACACGTCCTGTTGCAACTTCTGGGCCTTCACGTCCTTGATGTCGCTGACAAGATAGTAGCCGGCTTTATTGAATAGTGGTATCCATTCCTCTGGCACTCCCAGTGCTGTCCATTCGGCAACGCTTGATCGTGGAGCCTTCTTCTCTGGTTTCATCTGTGGGAAGAAGAGCACCTCCTGGATGAATGGGTTGCCCGTCATGAGCATCACGAGGCGGTCGATACCGATACCGATACCTGATGTAGGAGGCATGCCATACTGCAGTGCGCGCAGGAAGTCATGGTCGATGATCATAGCCTCGTCGTCGCCCTTGTCGGCAAGCTTCATCTGGTCTACGAAACGCTCCTCCTGGTCGATAGGGTCATTAAGCTCAGAGTAAGCATTTGCCAACTCTTTGCCGTTTACCATCAACTCGAAACGCTCTGTCAAGCCAGGCTTAGAGCGGTGCATCTTAGTCAGTGGTGACATTTCCACTGGATAGTCTGTGATGAAGGTAGGCTGGATGAATGTACCCTCGCAAGTCTCGCCGAAGATTTCGTCGATGAGCTTGCCCTTGCCCATTGTCTCGTCCACCTCTATATCCAGTTTCTTTGCCACTTCGCGCATTTCATCTTCGCTCATGCCGTTGAGGTCATAGCCCGTCTTCTCCTTGATGGCGTCAAGGATAGGCAGACGGCGATAAGGAGCCTTGAATGAGATGACATTGCCATCAATCTCCACCTCCGGTTTGCCGTTCACAGCCACGCAGATCTTCTCGAGCATCTGCTCGGTGAATGACATCATCCAGTTGTAGTCCTTATAAGAAACATACAGCTCCATGCAGGTGAACTCAGGGTTGTGGTTCTTGTCCATACCCTCGTTGCGGAAGTTCTTGCCAATCTCGTATACACCTTCGAAACCGCCCACGATGAGTCGCTTCAAGTAAAGCTCAGTGGCGATACGCATGTACATGTCCTGGTTGAGCGCATTGAAATGGGTGATGAACGGACGTGCCGAAGCACCACCGGCGATGCTCTGAAGAGTTGGAGTCTCCACCTCTGTATATCCAGCCTCGTCGAGGATTCTTCTCAGAGTGCGGATGGCAGTGGCACGCTTGAGGAATGTGTCCTTAACACCATCGTTTACCACAAGGTCAACGTAGCGCTGACGATAGCGCAACTCAGGGTCATCAAACTTGTCATAAGCCACACCGTCCTTATATTTCACGATAGGCAGTGGCTTCAGAGACTTAGAGAGCAGAGTCAGCTCCTTAGCGTGAACACTTATCTCGCCAGTCTTTGTGCGGAACACATAGCCCTTCACACCGATGAAGTCACCGATGTCGAGGAGTTTCTTGAATACTACATTATAAAGATCCTTGTTCTCGTCAGGACATATCTCGTCACGCTGAATGTAAACCTGCATGCGACCCTTTGAGTCCTGTATCTCGGCAAAGGCAGCCTTACCCATGATGCGCTGTCCCATAAGACGTCCGGCAACCACCACGTTGCGGCTGTTCTCCGCTGTCGCCTTGCCAGGCACATCATTGCCCTCCTCGTCTTTTTCCATAGGGAGGTCAACAAACTGGGCGCGAATGTCATCGCTCCATGCATTCACAGGAAACTCGGCGGCAGGATAGGGGTCAATGCCAAGGTTTCTCAATTCCTGCAGACTGTTCCTTCTGCCTATCTCCTGTTCTGAAAGTTCTAATATATTCATATGCTAATTAATTATCTTGTAATATCTACTGAATGCAAAATTAATAATAAATTTCAGAAAACCCCTCATATTATTATATATTAATGATGTTGCATTTCGTTTAACTGACTTGAGCGGGCTAATTTGGTTGTCTTTAGGAAGTCCTGTTTGCTTAGGTTTACGTGAAGACACGTCAACTGCTATAGTTACCATTGTTCGTAGGTGCAGTGTTCTCACTGCTCCCTTAATCAAATTGATGTCAGAAAATGGGTGAGTTTTTGTAAGAAGTGAGGTGCGTCGATGTTTTGACATATGTCACACGATTGCGTGGCATATGTCACAAACGTTTGCGACATATGTCATAAAGGTTTGTGACAATTGTCAAACACTTCTGTGACATATGTCAAAACATCGATGCATGTAACATCGTACAACAGACAAGCGAATTGCTTACAAAGGTAATCATAGGAGGTACGGCGCCCTCGCCGTACTCACTTACCACAGAAGGTTATTATATAGAACACAAATAATCAAGTTTTTATTTGAACACGGAAAGCACGGATGACACGGAAAGTGAATACATACTTCCGTTATTTCCGTGCTTTCCGTGTTC
>CAVCGK010000034.1:0-5177 GCA_963601795.1 bacterium
CACCCGCTCCCGCCATAAGACCGATTGTCAATGTCTTTATATATTTGTTCATATCGTGATCTTTATTTTAATAGTGTGTTACCATTGTTTAGAATGCTACATTCAGTCCGAAGAGCACTGTGCGAGGCAAGTTGTAGGTACCGCCCCATCCTGCTGTGTTACCACTTGTATAGGTGGTGTTGTCGGGCAATGGGATGGTGCACGACTTGATGTAGCCGAGGTTCTGACCAGTTACTGATACTGTTATGCCTTCGCATGCAACCTTCTGGCAGATGAACTTAGGCAATGTGTAGGAAAGCGAAAGCTCGCGACATGCCAGATAGTTTCCACTCTGTGTGAAGAATGAGTTGGTGCGGATGTAGTTGTCGGTACCAAACTGCGATGCCCAGCACACACGAGGATATTTTGCTCCAGGGTTGTCAGGAGTCCAAGTGTCACGTACGGCATCGTTGAATGCCATGTTGCCCTGACCTTCACCCAGCCAAAAGGCTACGTTAGATTCATACACCTGGAAGCCGAAGCCCATGTCGAAACGTGCATAGAGCGAAAGGCCCTTCCATGTGAGTGTGGTGTTGAAACCGCCCGTCCACTTCGGTGTGAGGTTGCCGAGCACCTTGCGGTCTTTGGACTCAACCCAGTTGTCGCCGTTGCGGTCTTCATAGATGAAGTCGCCAGGCATGAGCTGTACGAGGTTGGAGTAGCCTGCAGCAATGAGCTTCTGGCGGCCCGACTCGTTGGCATAAACGGCAGCGCCGTTTGTCGTGCCAGTGTCAACATAGTCGCCCAAAGCCTCGATGTCAGCCTGCGAACGTGCCATCTTCACTACTCCATAGCCTACGAATGAACCAGGAGTCTGTCCTTCCTGATAACCTCCTACATAGTGGGTCTCGTTGCCGTTGCCTGTGTACACCTCTGTACCGCCCTGGCGATTGTTTGGAAGTCCGTTTTCAGGAAGCTTCACGATGGTATTCTTGTTGTAGGTGATGTTGGCATTGAGTGTCCACTTGAAATCACGTGTATTCAACAATGTGCTCTGCAGGTCAATTTCAAGACCGGCATTGCGATACTGACCGTTGTTATAGGTAACAGAAGAGAAACCTGTTGTCTGTGGCAATGTCAGTGATGAATACTTGTCCATTGTCAGACGGTTGTAGTAGGTAAGGCTAAGGTTGAAGCGGTTGTTGAGGAAGCCAAGGTCAAGACCTATTTCAGCTGTGCGTGTCTTCTCCCATCTCAGGTTCTGGTTTGGCAGTGTGCTCACGCGGTAACCGTATGTACCGTCATACTTGTAAGCGCTGTATGAACCCTGCAGAGTGTAGTAGCCCAGGTAAGAGCTGTTGATGGTTGCATTGAGACCATAAGAAGCACGTAGCTTGGCATAGTTGATGATATTCTCCATGTTCCACTTCTGCCAGAAGTTTTCCTTGCTGAACACCCAACCAGCAGACACACCAGGGAATGAACCCCACTTATTGTTTACCAGTCGAGAGTAACCGTCTCTACGGAATGTAGCAGCTACAAGATACTTGTCCATGTAGTCATATTCTGCACGGCCGAAGTAAGACATGAGTGCCTCCTCATAGTGGAATGAACTTGTGCTGCGTGACTGCACTTCTGAGTCATTCTTAGTAAGATCCAAACCAGGGAAATAGCCTGTAGGCGCACCGTAACCGCTAGCACTGAAACCACGGTAGCGACGCTTGTAGAACTCCGAACCTACCATGACATTCACGGTGTGCTTTTCAGCGAATGTACGGTTGAAGTTTGCCACAACATTATAAGTTTGGTCAAAGATGCGCGAGAATGATGCGCTTGTGTTGTAGTTACGGTTCACGCCCGATGTTCCCTCCGGGTTTACAGCACCAGTCTGGTTTGTGATGTAAGCATGGTTGAAAGCCTCGTCATACTCCTCATTGTAGAACCAGCTCATGGTGCCTTTCACCGTGAGTCCAGGCATGATTGTTGCCGTGAGCGACTGTGTCATGGCGAACTTGTCGCTCTGATTGTCGCGATCAAAATTGCCGTTGTTCACATTGACGTTGTAAGTTGGATTTCCTGTGCCGAAGAGTTCGTTGCCGTCCTCATCGCGATAGCGCACAAACTTGAAGCCCTGTGCACGGTTCATGAAATATTCGGTACTGAGGTTAGGGTCGTCATTTAGCCAGTTAGCACGTGTGTAGTTGAACACCGAGTTAGACTCCAGCCACTTTGTAATCTTGTAGCTGCCAGTGAGCGCGAAGTTGTAGCGCTTGTAGAAGGTGCCCTTCACGAAGCCGTCGGCATCATAGAGACCAAGGCTCGCATAGTAGCGTCCACGGTCGTTGCCACCCGATATGCTGGCATTGTAATCCTGAGTGACATAAGGCTTGCGGCCGTTAACCTCCATTGGGTCAATGTTGCGATAGAGGATGTAATTATCGCTCACTGGGTCGAGCATTTCGCTCCATCCTTTCTGCAAAAGATAGGCATTGTCATCAGTCTTGCGAAGGATGTTGTATGACTGTCCCTGCGACAACTCTGTGCGGCCTATACCGCCAGGAACGTTTGTTCCATAAAGGTTGGAGTTGTAGTTTGCTGCATACTTTCCGCCAGGAAGTGTCCACTCACAGTTTTGTGTGGCAAGGCGATAGTAATAGAGATAATCCTCGTCAGAGCACATGTTGTAGCCCATGTCATAGTAGTTCAAACCTACCTTGGCATTGAAAGTCACATTTGCTTTGCCCTGCTTTCCCTGTTTTGTAGTAATGAGAATAACACCGTTTCCTGCACGTGCACCATAGAGGGCTGTTGCACCGGCGTCTTTAAGAATTTCCATCGACTCAATGTCGTTGGAGTTGATGTCGGCAAGCGAACTGCGGATCACGCCGTCGACGATAATAAGAGGTTCGTTGGAACCACCGTCATAATTGGAACCACCACGGATTGTTATAGAAGGTGTGGCTGACGGTTTTCCACTTGTGACATCTACCTTAACACCAGCAACGGCACCAGCAAGAGCCTGGGCTGGGTTGGCGTTTACACCTACTGAGAGCGTCTTCTCGCTCACCTTGGCGATAGAGTTGGTCACCTTGGAGCGCTTCTGTGCTACGCCGTAACCCATCACCACCACTTCATCGAGTGCTGTGGCATCTTCTTTCAGGGTGACAGTGAGTGGTGCTCCAGTGAACTTCACTGTCTGTGTGGCGTAACCTATATAAGAGATTTCTATTGTTGAGCCTTTTGGCACATTGGCGAGGGTGAACTTTCCGTCGATGTCAGTCACAGTGCCCAGTTTTGAGCCTACAACCTTAACGCTGGCACCGATTACTGTCTCGCCATTGTTGTCGAGGACTACACCCGAGCAAACTTCACCAGTGGGGGGGGGTGCTTGGTGACATTATCACCGACGCAGATCCGTTAGTCGAGGATGCGAACACACCAAGAGGAGATGCCGTGACAATCATCGCAACAAGTCCTAACTTAAAGTTTCTATTTTTCATATAGTTCTGCTTACAGGTTTGAAAACTATGGATTCACCCTTACTCTGCCTTGGTGGTGAATTCCTTCCAATACATTTGCGCACTGCTGAATCCACTCTTGGCACTTGGTATGGCCTGTGTAGATATCACATAGCTGGTGCTTGGTGTGAGACCTTCGAATGTGTACTGGCATGTGCGGTAATCGAGTCTCTGCTCAGCAACCTTCTCGCCGACATTGGATTTCGTACCCTTGTAGAGAGTCACGATGTAACCATCACAGTTGTCATTTGGCACAAGTGTCCAGATGGGCGTAACCGTGGTAGCAGTGTACTGACATGAGTTGATGGCTACAGGACCCATCTCTTTCTCATCGTCATTGCTACACGATGTAAGCACCAATGATGACCCCGCTAAGCACAACATCATCAGAATGTACTTGATTTTTCTCATAATTAGATTGTTTTTAATAAATAATAGCTATCAATTGCAACTTTCGATTGCAAAGATAAATAAATTTAATTAATTCGCAAAAAAATATTAAAAAAAAACATAATTAAAATGCAAGGTGTTTATAATTCATGCATTTTAATTTATTTGTTATTATGATATAATGAAAGCTATTACAAACTCATTGCTTATTGCTGTCCCGAAAAAAACAAAGAGGACCGCAATAAGCAATGAGGTATGATTTTATCTATGCTTCTATCACCCAGTCGGTGATATTTCCCAGCGTGGAGTCAAAGTTGATGCCCACCTTCGTGACGGGCTTTCCACTTAAGGCGAAGCGCTGGCGATAGTTCTTCAGATTTATCTGTTGCATAGCAGTCTGAGCATCCTTGTTGAGCTTCAGTTCGATGATATAAAGGTCGGTCTTCGTGAGCAACACTATGTCTACCCTACCCTTTGGCGTGTGCACCTCCACATCAACAAGATAATCGGTGAGGAGCGAGAAGATGATGAAGAGCATCTGCTGATAGTGTCCCTCATAGTTGGTGACATTGCAGTAGGGCACGGTGCCGAGGAAGTCCTGAAGCAAGTGCAGTGCACCATCCATGTCCTTCTTGTCAAGAGCCTGAGCTATGCGACGCGCGGTATTGGTTGTAGCAAGCGTATTCTGTGTGACATACGACGGGATGAGCGCCTTTGTCAAGCCAACCTTCACCTCCTTATTAGGTACATCAAGGGTGTAGTAGTTGTAGTCACGGTTGTAGTCCTTGATGGTGATATATCCGCTCTGATAGAGCAACGGCATGATGGTGGTCATATTCTCAGTAGGAGCATCAAACTCGCTCTCGTCAGCCTCCACACTACTGATATCTGTCGGAAGTGTATCAAACTTTCGCATCATATTAATGAGATAGGTTGGCGTGCCAGAGGTAAACCAGTAAGCGCCCAGTTCGCGCTTTGAGAAACAGTTGAGCAAACTGAATGGATTGAATACATCAGGTGAAGATTTGGAGAAATGATAACCGTCGTAGTGCTCCTTGAGTTTGGCGATGGTCACTTCCCGTGAATATCCCAATGATTTAGCAAGCATGTCGATGTCTACAGACATTTGCTCCAACATTTCTTCTTTGGTAATGCCACAGATACCTGCAAATTCATCGTCCATGGAAATGTTGGTGATATTATTCAGCTCGCTGAAGATGCTGAGCTGCGAAAACTTCGTTATGCCTGTGATGAACGTAAACTCAAGATATGGGTCAAGTTTCTTCAGTG
>CAVCGK010000034.1:5616-25688 GCA_963601795.1 bacterium
GTCAACAATATACTTTGTCTTATCTATATACAGATATCCATTTTCTCGAATTTTCGCGAAGGTCTGTATTCCTACGGGATATGTGTTTACAATCTCTGCCATAGTCTTGCTGGTTATCAATCTATAAGCAAAGATACAACTCTTTTCTGAAATTACTGGTATTGAGGCGTGATTTTATTATCATGGTGGTTATAAATCACCATCCATTAAAGCATACTCTCCAACATCGCTATTGCCTCTCGGATATGCTCATGAAAAAGCGGATGGTTGCAAAGAAAGTCCTTGCGGCCATCGGCAAGCATATCAAAGAGTTGGGGATTCATGTCCTGCACATACTGCGATATGGCATACTCTATGTCGTCTTTCTGCCACTCCATGGTGGAATGGGCATAGACACGCTCCTTCTGATGAAAGAAGGCATAGGCTGTCTCTATGGCGCTGCGGTCAATCATTGGTCGTAGCCTATGGGACGTATCTGTCGCTGGTCATGGCTGTAGACATAACCGTAGTCGTTGATAGCCTTCAGCACGTCGTCCATATCACGGTCGAAGACATTGCATATCTCTTCCAGCGAATCGTATTCGCCGTCGCGCAACAGCATGTTGACACTCGAAACGAGCATCGCTGGGTCTGATGGTAAATAGTCCATAATCTTGTTATCCTTTCAAATCTTTGTGCGAAAGTACATCATTTTATCTACATGACAAAACAAATCGCCATGTTTTGCTATAGAAAAAGTGCTAAACAGAAAACCTACAGAAGTTATGTCATAATTACTCCGCCAAGGTTTGGCGGAGTTAAGCCTAAGCTTTATTTAACTTCGCCAAGGTTATATTTAACTTCGCTAAACCTTGGCGAAGTACTTTGTATCAAGTTCCTATGACTTTTGTAGTCTGCCTGATAATTTTTGGCACCGTACCTCCTATTATATTAGTACAACCGTTACGCCTCGTGCAGCCTGGGCACCCATGACAAGGGCTTGCTCTATGTCGGCAGTCTTTGACGGACCACTGATGAAGGTGCCAAAGTTATATTTGGGATCCATTTCTATGCGGGCATATGCCTCATGCATATTGTTGACCACATTTTTCTTGTCGAGGAAGATGACGAGATATTCGGAGATGAATAGTATGGCTTTCTCCTTCATCGTCTGCGGTATCCATATGCAACCGTTTTCTGCCACTCCTATCTCTCCACGCACTATTCCCACATCAGTGCCATTGAGTTCGCGAGCCTCATCCACCGTGTCGGGATTCTTGTCGGCAATGGTTATCTCTGGCAGATTGCTGGCAAAGACCTTCGCCTCAGGATAAGCCTTGCGCACAAGGTCATTGAGCTCTTCACCCTCCTTTGCCTCTATGACATGGGCACCGACGGTCTTTGTCATCTCAATGAACTGCTTCAGGGTGTCGTCATATTGTATGCCCAGGATATTCATGTCGGGCATGTCAAACTGCTCGTGCGTGTTGGCACGCAACTTGGCAAACAAATCTTCCTTTCTCATTTTACCTTACCCTCCTTCCATAGTTCGTGAAATGATTTCTTTGCAAATGTAGGCATCGCATGACCTATGCCCCAAGCATTGAGATTGCCCAAATGTGTCATGCTTTCGGGCACAAGATTTGCCAACGGCGCAAGGCGCAATGCCGTGGTGTAGAGCGACGGATGATCGAAGAGCACTTCCATGCCGGCAGACATTGCCTTCTTCATCGGGTCTGCCTTGCCTAATTGGTCAAGACACTGACGCCAAGCATATATCTGCGAACCGGGATTTACCTTCGACGGACACACATTGTCGCATGACAGGCAGAGGCTGCAGGCAGACACATTGTCGCTATATTTCTTTGGATTTTTGAGCATGCCGAGGTTTACTCCTATCGGGCCGGGTATGAAATATGTGTAACTATAACCTCCCGAACGGCGATAGACAGGACAGGTGTTCATGCAAGCACCACAGCGCATGCACTTCAGCGTTTCCCAATGCTCGGCATTGCCAAGGATGTCGCTTCTGCCATTGTCTACCAACACGACATGCATCTCTGCCCCTGGTCGTGCCTGACGGAAATGTGACGTGTAGGTGGTTGTTGGCTGTCCTGTGCCACAACGGCAAAGCAGACGCTGGAACACTGCCAACGACTTGTAGTCGGGCACAAGTTTCTCTATGCCCATGGCAACGATGTGCAGTTTAGGCATGGATGTCGTCATGTCGGCATTGCCCTCATTGGTGCAAACCACACAGTCGCCAGTGGCTGCCACACCGAAATTGCATCCCGTCATGCCTGCTCCTGCCTCCATAAACTGGTCACGAAGGTGATAGCGCGCACAGCGGGTCAGATATGTAGGGTCGTAATTGCCTATTTCCTTGGAAATGCCTTTCTCCTCAAACATCTTGCCCACCTCTTCACGCTTCAGGTGTATGGCTGGCATGACGATATGGCTCGGTTTTTGGTGGAGCAACTGGATGATGCGTTCGCCAAGGTCGGTCTCCACGACGTCTATGCCATGCTCTTCAAGGTAGGGATTCATCTCACACTCCTCTGTGAGCATTGACTTAGACTTCACCATCTTCTTCACTCCATGACTCTGGAGAATGTCGAGCACAGTCTCATTAAACTCCTGCGCATCTTTTGCCCAATGGACTATGACACCACGGCTCTCGAGATTGCGCGAGAACATGTCGAGATAGTCCGCAAGATGAGAGATGGTGTGTTTCTTTATTTCCGAGGCATGTTCACGAAGGCTTTCCCACTCTGGCAACTGCTGCGCCATGAGGTCGCGTTTCTGTCTCACTGACCAAAATGTGGCATCATGCCAACTGGTCTTCTCTACATTCTTGGTGAATGCAGAGGCTCTTCTAGAATGTTCGGTACTCATAATCCTGCGGCTAATATCTGGACTACATGAATAAACTTTATGGGGAGACTCTCTTTCTTGGCAATGCCTGCCATATGCATAAGACAGGAAGAGTCGGGACCTGTCACATATTCTGCTCCCGTGGCAATGTGGCGCCTTATCTTGTCCTCGCCCATACGGGTGGAGACAGCTGGTTCCTCTATGGAGAACATGCCACCGAAACCACAACATTCATCCTTACGTTCGGGTTCGTGTATCTCCACACCCTCGACCATCTGGAGCAGGTCTATAATCTTGTTGAAGGGTTTGACATTACGCTCTGACGGTGATGACAATCCCAACTCGCGCACGCCGTGACAACTGTTGTGAACACTCACCTTATGAGGAAACTTGCCCGGCACATGGTCCACCTTGAGCACATCATGCAGAAACTCCACCACGTCCATAATCTTTGATGACGAGATGCACTCATGCTTGCCCTCAAGAATCTTGGGATAGTAGACTTTCACATAGGCAGCGCACGATGCAGACGGAGCCACGATGTAGTCATAATCCTTGAAAAGAGTATCGAAATTTTCCACAAGTTGCCCGGCTTTCTTCTCAAATCCGGCATTGGCCATAGGTTGCCCGCAGCAAGTCTGCTTTTCGGGATAACCGACATCCAATCCATAATGCTTCAGCAACTTGTATGTAGCGATGCCTGCTTCAGGATAGAGGGCATCGACATAGCAAGGGACGAATAATCCAACTTTCATAATGTTTTTATAGTCTTGTCAGCTTTCACGCTCTATTTCCCAGCTACAATGTCGCGGGGTTAATAGCGGTGCAAAAGTAACAATTATTCTTTAGAAAGAAGAATTATGCGATAGAATATTATGATAATGACTACAAACGGTCACTATCCGTCAGTTACAAAGAAAGATTATGGTGGGAATTCCTAGACCCCACCTTATCTCATATACCAGAGATTATCTTTCTTTACCATAGGCAGGAGCACCTGCTCCACACCTTTGTCGCCATAATTAAGGATAAGGAATACGTTGGCAGAGGTCTTCAATGTGTCGACATCCACTTTCTTCACCGACACGGAGGTTATGCCTTGATGCTCCTTCTTCTGCTGTGCCACAAACATGCGGGCATTCTCGAGAAGTTGCATACGATATTCCTGACGTATACTGTCCTTGCGGTATGTGCCGTCAACGAAAGCATCGTAGTTGCCTTTCAGAAGGTAGGTGTAATACTGCTTGGCAGCATTGCCAGCAAGCTCCGCCTGATTGTCTTCCTGCTTCTGTGTGCAGGAAAACATCAGGCAGGCTACAGCTGCTATTGTGAGAATACGCTTCATCATTTCTGTCGTATGAAGACGTTTATCGGACAACCCGTCATAGACCAGTTGTCACGGATCTTGTTTTCAAGGAATCGTCTGTAAGGTTCCTTGATATACTGTGGCAAGTTTGCATAGAACACGAATGAAGGTATCTGTGTGTCCGGCAACTGTGCACAATATTTTATCTTTATGTATTTTCCCTTTATCGACGGTGGTGGGAATGCCTCTATGAGAGGAAGCATCACCTCATTGAGCTTGGTTGTTCCCACTCTCGCCTTGCGGTTCTTGTAGACCATATTGGCAGTATCAAGCACCTTGAAGATGCGCTGCTTGGTGAGGGCAGAAGCAAAGATGATGGGGAAATCTACGAACGGAGCCATGCGGTCGCGGATGGCACTCTCGAAGGTATCGATTACCTTTTGGCTCTTGTCTTCCACCAAGTCCCACTTGTTGACAACGACAACAAGGCTCTTATTGTTCTTCTGTATGAGCTGGAAGATGTTCATATCCTGAGCCTCGATGCCTCGTGTGGCATCAATCATAAGGATGCACACATCGGAATTCTCTATGGCACGGATGGCACGCATGACAGAATAGAACTCCAAATCTTCGGTCACCTTGTTCTTGCGTCGGATGCCGGCAGTGTCGACAAGATAGAAATCAAATCCAAACTTGTTGTAACGTGTATAGATACTATCACGGGTAGTGCCTGCTATATCTGTCACAATGTTGCGGTCTTCACCAATGAGGGCATTCACGATGCTACTCTTGCCTGCATTAGGACGGCCAACGACAGCGAAACGAGGTATGTCGTCATACGACTCCACCTTCTCCTCATTGAGTTTCGACACTACAAGGTCGAGCAAGTCACCTGTGCCACTACCTGTGGCAGAACTGATGCAGAAAGGTTCATCGAGACCGAGTTTATAAAACTCCATGGAGTCGTAAATCTGGTTGTTGTTGTCCACCTTGTTGCACACAAGGATGACAGGCAACTTTGTGCGACGCAATATCTGTGCCACATCCTCATCAAGGTCGGTCAGTCCTGTACCTACATCCACAAGGAATAGCACGAGGTCTGCCTCTTCGGTGGCTATAGTCACCTGCTGGCGAATTGCCTCCTCGAAGACATCGTCGGAGTTGACTACCCATCCGCCTGTGTCGACGATGGAGAACTCGCGCCCGCACCACTCTACTTTACCATACTGTCGGTCGCGCGTAGTACCTGCCGTATCGCTCACTATGGCGTGGCGGGTCTTTGTCAACCGATTAAAAAGCGTGGACTTACCCACATTAGGGCGTCCAACGATTGCTACTAAATTTCCCATTTTTCATTTCCCGCTCCTGCGGGTTTACATTTTATGCCCGAGAAGAATCCTCCTCCGACGGGTTTATATTACTCTGGGTTGTATCCGAAGTTATTCAGCTCACGCTGATTGCTTCGCCAGTCTTTGTCTACTTTTACAAATGTCTCGAGGAAGATCTTCTTGCCGAAAAACTTCTCGAGGGCTTTGCGCGCTTCCATACTAACTTTCTTCAGAGCTACGCCCTGATGGCCTATGATGATTCCCTTTTGGGAATTGCGCTCTACATATATCACCGCTGATATGCGGATGATGTTCTGCTCTTCCTTGAAACTCTCCACGCTCACCTCTACGGAATAAGGTATCTCCTTATCATAGAAAAGGAGTATCTTTTCGCGGATTATCTCTGACACAAAGAATCTTGCTGGCTTGTCAGTCAACTGTTCTTTATCGAAATAAGGAGGCGAGTCAGGGAGCAATTCCTTGATTCTGTTGAGCAGGATGTCTGCACCAAACTTATTGAGTGCGGATATTGGCAATATCTCGGCATTAGGCAACAGCGAATGCCACTTGTCCACAAGTGCTCCAAGTCCATTTTGGTCTGTCTGGTCTATCTTGTTGATGAGCAAAAGCACAGGTATGGTCATCTTCTGCACCTTAGAGAGGAACTCCATGTTCTTCTCAGGACTCTCCACCACATCGGTGACATACAACAAGACATCGGCATCGGCAAGCGCACTTTCAGAGAAAGCGAGCATTGACTCCTGCAGTTTGTAGTTTGGCTTCAACACACCCGGTGTGTCGGAGAACACTATCTGCATGTCGTCAGTATTCACGATGCCCATAATCCTGTGGCGAGTAGTCTGAGCCTTGAATGTAGCAATGCTTATCCTCTCGCCAACAAGCAGATTCATCAATGTGGACTTACCCACATTGGGATTGCCTACGATATTTACAAATCCTGCCTTATGCATTCTTCTTTCTCTTGGCGTACCACTCTTCGCGGCTTATTGTTCCTTCCTTATAGAACTCAGCAGGACTCTTGGCAGCTTCCTTAGCACCATCATAGCCCCATATCATATAGCTTGCGCCCCATGAGAATCCAGCACCGAAAGCTGTGAAGATCAGTTTGTCGCCCTTCTTGAGCAGAGGTTCAAACTCCCACAAACACAAAGGAAGAGTACCACCCGAGGTGTTTGCCATATGGTCTATATTGATAAGCACATGGCTTTCATCAAGATTCAGACGGCGAGCCACGGCGCTCTCTATACGCACATTTGCCTGATGAGGCACGAGCCAAGCGATATTCTCTTTGTCAAGTCCATTACGGTTGGCTATGGTCTCCACTGCATCGCTCATCTTTGTCACGGCATGCTTAAACACGGTGCGACCTTCCTGATATACGCAGTGCAGGTGTTCGTCGATGGTCTGATAGGTTGGCATCTGAGCAGATCCACCTGCTGCCATATGAAGATTCTCGTAACCCTCACCGTCCACACGCAGATAGCTGTCCATGAGACCTACATTCTCTGTCGTTGCCTCCATCATAACGGCAGCTGCACCGTCACCAAAGATTGGACATGTGTTGCGATCCTCATAATTGGTCATACTTGACATCTGATCACCGCCGACAACGATTATTCTCTTATAGCGTCCACTGCAGATAAGACTTGCACCCACCTCCATTGCATAGAGGAATCCTGCACAAGCAGCCTCCATATCAAAACCGAAAGCATTCTTCAGACCAAGACGTCCTATGAGCAAAGAAGCTGTAGAAGGGAAATGATAGTCAGGGGTTGTGGTCGCACAGTAGACAGCCTCAACGGTATCGGGATCCACCTGTGTCTTTTCGAGCAACTGCTTTACGGCGCGCTCCATAAGATAAGACGTGCCCATGCCCTGCTCTGGTTTCAGTATATGGCGTGTCTTGACGCCGATTCTCTCCATTATCCATTCGTCACTGGTCTCCACCATGTGCGACAGTTCCTCATTGTCAAGAATATAGTCGGGAACATAGCCGCCAACACCGGTTATAACCGCGTTTATCTTTTCCATTTACCTTAATTATTCGTTTTTGTGATATATAAAAAATACTTGAATAGAACTACACTGAGGATGGCGAGATTAGTCTGGCGCATACTCTAAAGCACCGCCATCTTCTCATCCCCAGTAATTCTATTCAAGTATTCCAAAGCCATGAGTGCTGAATTAATCAGCAAGCTCCTTCACGATAGCCACCTTACCACGGTAGTAGCCACAAGTAGGACAAACCGTGTGGTAAACATAGTAAGCGCCACACTCTGGGCATACTGCCAATGTTGGAGCTACTGCCTTATCGTGGGTTCTTCTTTTAAGTGTACGAGTCTTCGACTGTCTTCTTTTAGGATGTGCCATTTTTACTTATATTTTATATTGTTTTTAATTCTTGTCCATTAACTCCGAAAGTTTACTCCACCGCGGGTCTACTTCCTTGTTCCCATCAGAGTTTCCCTCATCAAGGTCACTGTCATCACCCGCAATATATCCCAGCATTTCCGCATTACACTCACCATCAGCATGTACATGCTTTATCGGGATATTAAGTTCGATGGTCTCATGTATAAGCCACGAAACATCAATTACAGGATTATCCTCGCTGATTATTATCAGTTCGTCATCCTCGTAGTCTTCCTCACCAAACTTCACCACCTGCTTGCATTCTGCATCAACAGGAAGTTCCATATCATCAAGACAACGGTCGCAAGGCACTGTCACCGCACCCGTCATATGAAAATCAAGTTCATAGAAGACACCCGCATTACGGATTGTCAACTCACAACTCATATTTCCCTTTCTGACACTTGACGAGGGAAATGACGCAAAAAACACATCATCAAGAGCATAACGGAACGTAGTAAACTCCTCTTCCAGCTCTTTCAGGTCTATATTAAAGGTCATATCACTACATATTCGGCTTGCAAAGTTACTAATTATTTCTGACTTTCGGTAACTTACAAGCTCTTTTTTTACTTTTTCAGTTCAATACGGAAGGTTGTACCTTTACCTATTTCCGATTTCTTCACCCATATTTTACCGTGATGGTACTCTTCGACGATGCGTTTTGCCAATGAAAGTCCGAGTCCCCACCCTCTCTTCTTTGTGGTAAATCCTGGTTGGAATACGGTCTGCAAATCCTTACGTGCAATACCTTTGCCTGTGTCGCTCACCTCTATTGCCACCCTGTCCGCTTCATCGTTCACATTGATAACAATGAATCCATTGCCCTCTATCGCATCGACAGCATTCTTGCAGAGATTTTCTATCACCCATTCAAAAAGCGAGGCATTGAGTTTCACTATTACTGGATGCTCTGGCATATGACATTCCAGTTTCACCTTGTTGGATATGCGCCGGCTCATATATTCCACCACATGACGCATCATCTCTTTCATATCCGACGACACAGGTTCTGGCAGACTACCTATCTTGGAAAAGCGGTCGGCAATGAGTTGCAGGCGCTCCACATCCTTATTCATCTCGGGGATAAGGGCATCGTCGGGATAGGATTCCTTCATCACCTCCATCCATGCCATCAGGCTGGATATTGGTGTGCCCAACTGGTGTGCGGTCTCTTTTGATAGTCCCACCCACACTTTGTCCTGTTCGGCTTTCTTGGATGTCAGGAGTGCAAAGATAGCGATAACAACAACTAGTAGCACCACACCCAACTGCACATAAGGATATGCCACAAGGCGCTTTAGCATGAGGGAGTCGTCATAGCACACATCTATATATTCCGCATTGGGATGCTTTTCATCTATTACTATGCGAATGCTGTTGCCCTTATTCTTCATGTAACGTCCCAGGTCGGTGAGATAGCGCAAGCTGTCACTCTCATTGGAAGCAGTGACATTAATATTGCGACAGGTCTCCACTTTCCCGTGACTGTTCAGCACAACAATAGGAATAAGATCATTGGTATTTATTATCTTGAGGACAAGATTCAGGTCGGTGTTTTCGTCGGCATTGTTGAGCGACCGCATAGCCTCAGCCCATATAGCCATCTTGTTGCGTTCCTGTGTCTTCAGGTCATTGGTCAATATACTTGACACGACCAGCGATGCCACCGCTATCAATATGGCTGCGGCAACAAGCAACATCTTTACCTGGCGTATACGATCTGTCCACTGCATAACATCATCAATAACGACATTCTTCTTACTTTATTGTCTTAACGGTGTTTCTATAAATCGCCACACTTAACGCACAAACAATATCTCTGGCGTACGCACACTCGGCTTCAGTTCTCCACCGATATAGAAATAGCCATCGCCCCATTTCACCATCTGCGCACCAGCTCTTGCCAGACGGATGTCATGGAAAGTTATCTTTTTCCATTCGCCTTTCTGTATGTCATAACAGAGCATATCTGCATTGAAGCGATACCATGAGATATCTTTCTTAAGATAATCCTCTTGCTTGACAAACTTATAACTGCCGCTTATGGCATCCCAAAAGATATCTTTATTGACACCACCAAGACAGATAATGCTATTGCCATCAAGCATCGCTACTCCTCCTGTCAGCGTTAGTTGATTGCTATTGGCATCACAGGGAGCAGGAAGTTGCGTCCATGTGGCAGAGTTGACATCATAGCTATAACCACAGGTGGCTACATTGCTATTCAATCCATCGGCAAAGAATCCACCCCAGACATAGAGTTTGTCTTTGTCGACAACACATACTGGTTGCACTCTCTGTGCATCGGGAATTCTCGACAGATATTTCCACCCTTGCTTAGCATTTACATCCCAACAAAGGAGTGAGGCGGATGGCAAACCGTCCTGATTGCCGCCAAAGACATATACCTTACCGTTATCTTTTGTCACAGCCATATTGTCTACTGTATAGGGTAAAGACTGTAATTGCCTTACCGTAGCCTTATTGTTTAATGTATCAAGCCGAATGCTAAACACTGACGATAGACTGTGCTCACTATTGTTGCCGCCAATGAATATCAGACTGTCGCCCATCGCAACAGCACCGCCATAGGCAGCAGGTTCGGGCAGATGGCCTACGAGTTGCCAATCCAATGTATCGGAAGAAGCCTTCGCTACATAGATACCATCATAGTATTTCTTCTTACCTGCCTCAGGGAAGTTGCACCCTCCGGCTACGACAAGTCTATCGCCTATCATTCCTGCATAACAGGCAGAAACGCCAAGACCATAACCAGCCTCACCTGAAGGGAAGCCAGCTACGGTCTTTGTCTCATTTCCTGTTTGTCCATACACTGCCAAAGGCGCAAGCAACGAGACACCCAACAGGACCAAAGACTTTATTTTCTTATTTCTCATACAAATCTGACGGTTTCTTCACAAGGGCAAACTCTGCAAGGAAATCAACATACTTGTCAACAACAGCCTCAGCAAACTTCTTTCCTTTCTCGGCTGTAGACAACGCAGGATTGCCAATGCCTGTGTCTGTTGACACCATAGACCAGTTGCGAGGAATCCATATCTTACCCTCACGCAGTTCCTTGATGCGGAAATTCTTTGAGGCTCCATCTCCTGCCTCGCACAAGTTGACAAGTTCGGGATGGTAGTGCATCATGACAGAGGTTTCTGATTCGTCGGCATGGTCACCTGGCTGATCGAAATAGTCTTTGGAAGGACACATTTTGAACCACTCACTTGCTGCGATAATGAAATCAGGATATTCCACGGTGAGGTCGCGGATCATGTTTTTGAAACTATTACCGCCGTGTCCGCTTATTATCAGCAGTTTTCTTATGTCCTGCGTATATAGCGAAGCAACGATGTCACGAAGAATAGCCCTTTGGGTATCATAACTCGAGTGCACACAGAAAGCCAACTCACGCTGTCCTGGGTTTTGTGCGCCCATGGTCACAGGTGGCATCACCATACTGTAGACCTGATGCTTATCGAAGAGTTTTACGGCAGCATCTACAGCGATGTCATGAGAGAGGATGCAGTCGGTGAGATAAGGCAGATGCTGGTTATGGGGTTCTGTAGCTCCCCAAGGGAGTATGGCGATTTCATACTGATGTTTCTTGGCTGTACCATAGTTGGATACCGACAAATCAAAATCTTTATTCATCATTGTTATATTTATTAAAGTAGGTCTTGACAATATGTCATTATCATTCATCTATTATAGCTGCTGTAAACATCCATTTCACAAGTCTTGTCTCAGGAGTAGAAAACTTGCCTACAGGAAGTTTCAGCATGAGTTTATTCCAACCTTTGTGGAGTGTTATCTCTATAGGAGGACGAGCCACACAGTTTTCATTTCTCAACGGAATTTCGTTTGAGCGTGTCTGATGTTCATTTATCCACACTGGTGGCATAATCTCCTCTCCATTCAACCAAGCACGACTCCCTTTATAATCCCACGTACCTTGCTGTGGTGGAAGATCGCTTTCGGACCTACTGTAGTTTTGAAACTCTAGTCGCAGTCCTGTCTTTCTCTCCTTTGGAGAATATATCCATGATGTGGCATATGCCGTATGGTTTTCTTGTGGATGGGCAAAGAAGCCTGGAACTAACGTTCCCCATACATGACGCAGGTAAATACTGTTTCCTGTCACCATGCGAGTGTGGTATGTTTTGCCATCATAGACAAACACCGTGTCCTCCACTTCCTCTGGTGGAAAACTTTTTTGCAGGTCTCCTCCATTGGGGAATGCATCTGTGATGCGCCAGTGCATCTTCGTTTGACATACATAGGGGAATGGTTCGCCTGCCAACCAACCATTCTTCTGCTGCAGCATACGATTCTCAAACTCCGTGAACGCTACCAACTGTTCTGGTTCGTCATCCCAAAGCAGAGTGCCCTTTCCGTCAAAATAGCAGTTTCCCCCACCCCGCCATGCGCGTTCTGCAAGAGTGAGCATATAGGGATAGAAGTTGTTTTCTGCCAACAATTGGGGAAGGTTATCCACATAGCGGTCATTCCAAAATGCTAAAATGCAACCCGCCAAATCATCACTACCCTCCTCCTTATTATATATGCGACTGTTGTATAATGCCACCAAGTCGGCATAGTCATCAAAGTGGTTAGCATAATGGAAACGGCAGTCTATCGCAGGTATTCCTTCCTGTGCCTTGCCACGATAGCTCCACAGTTGGGTCATGTCAATCTCTCCTGGCTTATAGTTCCACCCTGGATTCCATGAGATCACCTTCTTGCCCTTCTCGTGCAGGTATGCCACCATCTGTGGCACAAAGTCAGGATTAGTAAACTGCACCTCATCTGTTCCTATGTGGATATAAGGGACGTCGAAAGTCATGCACACCTCATCCAATATGTCCTTGAGGATTTTTATTCCCTGCTCACTTTGCATCGTGCATCCGAAAGTTCGTTCGAAGGCAGCACTGTGTCCCGGCATATCTATCTCGGGTATCAATAGCATATTGTGTCGCTTACAACACTCCACTACCTTTCGCGCATCATCCAAAGTATAAAACAGTCCTTTATCCCGCTCCATGTTCTCCGCTGCAGTGAGCTGAGGATAACGTTTGCTCTCCAGTCTCCATGCTTGGTTCTCTGTAAGATGCCAGTGGAAAGTGTTTATCTTGTATCTGCTCAACAGGTGGATTTCCTTCTCCAATTCCTCCACAGGAATAAAACTTCTGCCTGCATCATGCATAAATCCTCTTATGCGGAAGGCTGGCCAATCGGTAATGTCACACTGTGGCAGATATGTTTTCTGGTTTTTTGTGTATTTCAGTTGCTCGATGGTTTGCCGTCCCCAATACAATCCCTCAGGAGTGGTAGCCTCCAATAGTATTCTATCCTTGGCTATCGTCAGATGATATGCCTCTTCTTGTGTCTTTGCACCCTTTACTTCATTCACCAACCTCTCTTCTATCTGCAGGTTGGCAGCAGAATACTTACCATTGAAGTAAGTCTTTTGGGGCATAGGCAATAATGAGTATTTCTCGTTCGCCCCCATAGCAATTGAGAGCCATAGGCATGCAATCAGGATTGCCAGCAGTCGGTTCATGTTTCTATATGTATAAAGGCGTTTATCGAACTATCATCAATTTTTCACCTCAGCCCTAAACGTGGATGCTGGCAGACCATCACCATTCTGCAGGTTTGCACGTGTAAACGGTTGCCATGCATATCTCACATATCTCGGTCGCTGCAGTTCCTTTGCTATTAGTATCACTTTGTCACCTTCTATCTTTGCCTCGGCAGGATAGAACATTCCGTCTTCTTCTGCCAGTTCAAAACACGAGGGAACTTTACCGTCTGATGTGCGAAGTCCATTGCCATAGTCAAACGTCACCACCAGAGAGTTTCCTTCTCTCATCACATCCTTAAATATTGGACCAGAAGGAGTAACATCATGACCATAGGTTTTGCACAAAGCCCATCTTGCGAGTCGTTCGCCAATAGGCAATTTCTCCTTTGGATGCACATCGAGCGAGTCGCCATGATCTGACGAAACTGTCATGCCTGTGTTTGGTATTGATTTTAGGAGATGTAACTGGCTATCACGAAACCATGTCCATGATGGACGGTTGAGACTCGACAACTGCACAAAGTAGAAGGGCATGTCAGGATTGCTCCAGTTTGTTCGCCAACTGTCAACGAGCAATCTGAACAACTTTTCGTGGGCATCCTTGTTGTGGGCATTCGACTCACCCTGATACCATATAACACCTTTCAGGGGATATTTGTCCAATGGCAATATGCCACTCTCATAAAGATAACATGGTGCATAAGGATGGCGAGCCAGACGTGTGGAGTCATTCGTCAGGTTCTTCGCCGCACGTCCCCTTACCCAATCTTGGATAAAGTCATTATGCAACCAGTCCTTCAGTATTGCGGGAAACTGTGTCTCAAGTGTATTGCGGTCTACCCACGACTCTGCCGGCGAACCGCCTACGGCATTGCATATCAATCCTACTGGCACTTTCAGACTGTCGCGAAGCATCTTGCCATAATAATACGCTATGGCAGAGAAGCGTGCTGCCGTCTCCGGTGTTGCCGTCTTCCACTCTGTGTCATGATAATATTGCAGATGGTTCAAAGAGTCAATGCAAGAAGTGTGCCATGCCACGTCATATGTCTCCCATCTTCCTTTCATGTCGTAAAGTCGCAGTCCCGGATCATCAGCCAAAGGGATATCTCTTGCACCCGTGGAGGCTTGACGAAGCATAAATGCCATATTCGACTGTCCAGAGCAAAGCCACACTTCGCCAGCGGCAACATGCGAAAATGTTTTTTTCTGCTTTCCCGACTCTATAACGAGAGTATAGTCCTCGCCAGCACTTATCGGTTGCAACGTCACGCTCCACTCTCCCCTATTGTTGGCTATGGCCATCTTCTTCTGTCCGGCAATGCTCACCGCCACCTTGTCGCCGGCATTTGCCGTGCCGTGAATATCAAGTGGAACATTGCGCTGAAGCACCATATAGTCTGTATATAGTTTGGAAAGTTGCAGTCCACCATAATTACCCGTAATACCGCCATACACTGTCTTCGCAAGGATGCCTGCTCCTTCGGCATTGGGATGTATGGCATCGGGCAGCAGATTTGGATAAGGATACAAAGGTGCATGGAAATCTATCAGTTCTGCACCGCTCACTCTCGCCACTGTCTCTATTGCCGTCTGTATCTCATCGTGCCACTGCTTGGTTCCTGACATGAAGCGTGGATGACGGTCGGCGATTGGCGTCAGTCGGGCAATAAGGAAGCGCACCTTCGGATTGGCACTGCGCAGAGAGTCCATCAAGGCGAGATAGTCTTTCACAAACTCATCTCTATAGTTGGGCCAATTTCTCGGATCGGTGTCGTTAACGCCGAGATGTATCACGACAATGTCACCTTTGAATGCCATCGCCTTTCTGAATTCTTCCTGCTGCATGTAAGGTCTGTGGCCGTGGTTGAGAAGTGTGGCACCTGGCTTTCCGAAGTTTTCCACTAGATAGCCATCTCCCAACATCTTTTGCAACTGCACGGGATAGGAATAATGCTCTCTGTCACTGATTGCAGTGCCATAGGTAATACTGTTGCCAACACATGCCACCTTCACCTGCTTCTTCTTGGCAGCAGGCAGAGCATTTACACAAACAGTCAATGCCGACAGCAACATCACTGCCAGCATTCTTTTTCCGAAAATCGCCTTATTTTGCATATTGTGTATAGTTATAGTAGTCTCACTATACAAAAGTAAGCAAAAATAAGGTAATCCGAAAACAAAAGGAATACAATTATCTATTTGGGGGCTTTCTCAGAACTTATACGTATATCCTATGCCGAGGATATGGCTCTTTGACTCCTCATCGTCATCATCCCACACATTCTGAAAACGATAATAGAGTTTCAGATTGTGCTGCTTCGCAATGGATATGTTCGAACCTATCGTATATCTTGTCTTCTGCAGCCCGCTTTCACCGTGGAATGTCTCCACACTTCCGAATGGTGTCAATGGCGTTTTCTTTATGCGGTAGTTCATTTGGAAGCGTGAACGCAACAGATGACTGCTCTTGCTCTTTATGTCTTCCCATTCCTCCGTATCTGTGTCATACTTCTTCCCCGTTGCCTTCGGACGGTAGGTATATTGATACATCTCGCGCAAGGAAATGCCTAACCGTCCAAAACTGTAACTGCCTGTCACCGCAGCCTGAAAACGATGGCGTGGCCACCAGTATGACGGTGTTATCTTGTTGACAGTACCGTCCTTGTGATATGTCTCCGTACCGCCGCGATGGTCATAGAGGAAGTTATAGGCAGCAGAGAACTTCACATAACGGTTCAACTTGTAATCCGTACCCACTCCCACGCTATATCTGTCCATTTCCTTGGAGTTGTTTCTGCTTCTCGCACCTATCTCTCCTCCCACTGTCCAGTGCTTGTTTATCTTTTTCTCCACACCGGCATCTGTCCATATGCCGAAATCTGACTGCGCCATCATTGTTGCTGCCATAGCGCAGAGTGTCATGGTGAATATATATCGCTTCATAATATCAATCACTTTTGTGGGGTTACACATATTCTTCTTGATGCATTTTCGTTTGTCCGTCCACAGTGCTTATCTCCTCCGAACGGTAGTAAATCTTGATGACACTCATGTCACGAAGAAAGTCTATACCGCCTATCTCCACTTTCTCTATGTCAAGTCCCGTGCGCTCCTTCAGGTCGTCAAGGAGTTCCTGTCTGCGCTCTGGCTTTATCAGTTCTATGCGGTCATACTGCACCATCTTCACGGCAAGACTGCCCTTCACCTTTATGTTTTCGAATACATATATCAGCGCAATAAACAATATGTTGACTACTACCATATGGACATACCCCATTGAGGCTGACAATCCGTTGATGACTGACAGTGAAAGAATGGTAAACAGATATGTCATCTCGCGCACAGGTATCGACTCTGTCCTATAGCGCACGATACCGAAGATGGCAAACAGTCCGAGTGCAAACTCTATCTTTATCTGCGTACCGCCCAATAGGTTTATCAAAAAGAACACGCTGACGCCAAGGAGCATGAATGTGAAGTAGTATTCTCTTCTCCGGCTCTTTGGAAAATAGAGACAATGGGTGATGATGCCAATAGCTATGGTGCTTACCAGAAATCGGAGCAGCATCGGCAGCATGCCGTAAAAATAGCTTGTTATTATATCCATAGTTTATTTGTGTGTTGTTTTGGGTGTAAAATCTCTCTTGTCTACTCTCTTCACGACAGTTTTGCCAATTGCATTAGTCGCGGTTTCATGCGGTTCGCACGCAGGTCGGGATTGGTGAGGGCCTCGCCTATGCAGTATTTGCTGAAACCGCATTGCTTTATGCGCAGTGTCCTCAACATATTCAGGATGGGCGACGGTTTCAATCCGTCACGCTTCAGTTCTATTATTGCCACATGGTCTAGTTTACAACTGTTTCCTGTGGTGATGTTGTGGAATGACAGGTCGGTGTCTATCGTCAACCGCTCTGTCTTCGCATTGTTCACCAATGTGATGCGGTGGAAACTGTTTTCTATCTTGCGCTCCAGCGATGATGGATTTATTCCGATATTGTCTTGCAGAAACTCTTTGCAGGTCATATCATCCACTGCGTCTATCGATATCCTGCACTTGCGGGTCTTGCCGTGGTTGTCCTTGGTCTTCACCTCCAGAAAACTCATATTACTGTCTACATACGACCTTATCCTCACCTTCTGCCTTCCAGCGTGGCCGTCATGATGGGCGTTATAGAAAGCATAGTCGTGGGAGTCGAGATAGACGGTGGAATAATTCATATTCCGCTTGCCGTCGATTTCCTGTATGCGATAGTCGCTACCAGCCATCTGCAACAGCATCATCAGTTTATCCACAGTGGTCACGAATTTCGTGTCCGTCCTGTTCATCAACCTTATTCCACCCATCTCCTCGAGAGAGATGGGGTGAAACTGGTATATCAGTGATGTCATCGTCATAGTTCGTGAAGTTTTGGTTTGTAAGTGTTGGTTTAGTGCCATCCTGGACCGCCGCCACCGCCTGGCTGTCCTCCACCATTGCCTCCGGGTTGTCCGCCGCCGTTGTCACCGCTATAGTTATATGTGGTAATCATTGACGAGAGCGACACGGTTGCCAAAGTTGTTCCGCCACTCGCTGTAGCATCAGTAGTGTAGCCACAGAAACTCGTTCCACCACTGACGGTACTTCCTGTCGAGAACGTGTAGGACGAACCTTGTGACATTTTCGGTGAAGACACCACGAGAGTATATCCCTGCTGCGTGTAGTCGCGTGGCACGCTGAAGGAGAAGATATTGTTTCCGCTATTGTCTGCAAGAGTAATATACTGACCGCTACTTATACTACTACCACCGATTATCACTACGGGTTGTGTGGTGACGCTTTGTGTCGGCGTGGAAGTTGTGCCACCGATTCCGATAAGTGTACCGCCCGTTACGGTGAATGTGTTTTCATCGCAGTCGAATCCTGCCTCAGGGGTTGTCGTTCCGCTTGCTATCACCACACCGCCACTTATCGTGAGGGTAGAGTTTGAGTCGATGCCGTCATTGTTTGTTCCCATAGCAAACACATTTCCACCACTTATCGTCAGCGCTTTCGATGAGTTTATGGCATCGTCATAGCAATATGCCATTATGGTGCCGCCAGTGATGTCGAGGGTACTCTTACTCTCTATTCCTTCCGATCCTTCACCGCCACTGCATCTCACCATGATGGTGCCACCATTGAGATACATCGCTCCGTCACTCTTGATACCTTTTGCCGATGTGTCGAGTCTCTGATAGACATACTGCGAACCGGTTGTCACAACCTTTATCTCTCCGTCATTGACAGTAAGTGTCTGGTCAGTGCTTATTCCCTTGCCTCCAGCTCCTGTACTCTTGCAATAGAGGGCTCCACCATTCATCACGAAGATGCTGTCAGCTTTCACACCAGCACATCCGCTAACATCTGTGCCGTCATCATCGAGTTCACCAGTGCCAGTTGTTATTGCGGTAGTGCGTCCGCCATCTATCTGCACCAGTCCGTCGCTACTCAGTCCTTTGCTGGCTGCGGCAGAAGTTTCCACGTTTATCACTCCACCTTTTATATATATGGCATCATTTCCCTTGATGGCATTGCCGGCAGTAGATTTCACATAGACATTGTTTCCTGGACGGAAGAACACATAGTCATCACTGCGTATTCCTGCCTTGCAGTTGGCATATACTTTCAATGCTCCCGAACCTGAGAAGAGCAACTTTCCCTCGCTGAAGAATGTTGCCTTCATGTCTTCATCATCGGTTGCGTCACTATATTTAGTGCCGTCGGTAAGGGTGTTGGTGGTACCATCATTCAATATGATGTATCCACGCTTCGAACTTTGGATATTGATAGCAGCACCGTCGGGATTGGTGATGTCCACTCCATCGAGTGCAAGGGCAAACTTCTTTGCGCTATAAATCTTCAGAAAACCGTCAGAGGTTGTACCAGTAACAGTGTATTTCACCTTCTTTGCTTCAGATGTAACAATTACGTCTGCACCATTGATAGCAATAGAGACGCCGTCTACTTCACCTGAATAAGATGCAGATGTACCGTTGAAGGCTATGGTCACATTATTTGTAAACTCGTTGTTCTCGATATAGTCCTCATAGTTGTCAGCCGTCTCTTCAGTAGGGATTGTTTCTTCTTCCTCTAAAGCAGACTCATCGATGGAAATATCCATAGACGTGAGGTCCGAGATAGAGGCAGCAGGGGTAACAGTACTATCAGAACCATTATTATTGTTCTGATTTCTGTTGTCATCAAAATCGTCAAAGTCAGAACTTGGTGTGCATGCCGCCAACAATGATGTGGCAAGAGCAATGAAAATGTATAACCGTCTCATAGTCGTAAGTATATGTTGGTTTTCTACGACAAAAGTACATTATCATATGCTTACGGGAAAATTAATTCAACAAACGCCCAAATTTCCAAAACAAGTAAATAGGAGGTACGGCGCCCTCGCCGTACTACAGTCCTTAAGGATGTTTAATCGCGTGTTGGTACGGCGAGGGCGCCGTACCTCCTAATAAATAGTAGAAAGCCTCAGGGTCATGTTGACTCTGAGGCTCTCGTGATTTTGAAAGAAGGCGGCGT
>CAVCGK010000035.1:0-23305 GCA_963601795.1 bacterium
ATGCGCAAAACACATTGCACACATAATGGTACAATAATGGCTTGCAGAGAAACCACACGGGAATGATATAATCACACCCGGGGCATCTACCGTTGCTAAGTTCAAGACTTAGATTGTGAATTTGCTAGATTCTGTACGTCTCAAACAGAGCATCAAGTAAACGCCTTAATTATGTCGTGCCTCTTTACCCACCCTGTCCTCCTTTATCTGCAAGTGCGAAACCTTGCAAAAAGGCTCGGCGTGGACTTGAGGCATGGACGCATCGGCTTCATGCGCTTGCGGCACAATTTGCTGAATTCGTCCAGTGGCAAAGTTATTATATTTTTCTGAACAAACAAAAGAAAAGGGAACCAAATGTTTGGCAAGCGACGGTTTGGACATGATATTTGCTGTCATGTGAACAAATGGCACGTACGAGGGCTATGTGTCCACGCTTTTCTATGATCTGCTTATTGTTCGGCGAATATTCGCATGAATACTTAAGAGTGTTCGCATGGTTCCTCGCATAGGTTAGTGTGAAGACATGGGAACATTCTTCGTGCTATACTTCGATTTTCTTTGCAAACATGCCACATGGCTTGCGCTAACTTAGGTCTAGATACATGAATTTGGCTTAATCTATATGTGCTGTAAAGATAGGGAAAATCATTAACTCATTGATTATTAGCCTCGTAGAGAGAAGTTAGCTTGAGAAATCTTACACTTACAGTTCTTACAGTTGTTTTTTCAAGGTATTACAATTACCTTTTCCCTATATATAACTATTTAATTATTAATTAGTTATATAGTATATAAATAGGGGGTATGTAATGTTTGCACCCTCTTTGTAATAACTGTAAGATTTGTAAGTGTAAGATTTCAGAAAGTTTTCTTGGGACAAAAGGAATCGAATGGGCACTTGGTGCACATGGGCTTCTGACTCTTGCAGACATAGCGCCCGTGAAGAAGAAGCCAATGGTGGGCGCGACACATGTCGTCAGCAGGAATGTGTTTTACGAGCGACTGCTCTACTTTGAAGGGTGTGTTGGCAGTGCTGGGCACAAGTCCCAGGCGATGGCTCACGCGATATACATGAGTGTCTACGGGCATGGCGCTCTGAGAGAAGGCTACGGCAAGCATGACATTGGCAGTCTTGCGCCCAACGCCTGGCAGACGCAGCAGATGGTTCATGTCGGAAGGCACCTCCCCCTGGTAATCGTTTACGAGCATCTGCGAGAGTTCTACGAGATGCTTGGCTTTGGCATTAGGATAGCTGACACTCTTCACATATTCATACACCTCATACTCCTCTGCCTGAGCCATCGCTTGAGCATCGGGGTAGGCACGAAACAGAGCGGGCGTGACGATGTTCACACGTTTGTCTGTGCATTGGGCAGAAAGCACCACAGCCACGAGCAACTGAAAGGTGCTGCCGTAGTTGAGTTCTGTGTCTACATCGCCTTGTTCGCGACGGAAATAATCCAATATGCGGTCGTATCGTTCCTGTAATTTCATATAGAATGTGAAGCTACAAACAAGTGTTGTTACTCAGAGAGCCATTCTTTCATGTTGGAGGCGGTGCTCTGCAAAGAGTCCTCCCAGTTGTAGAGGAAGTCAGAGATGAGCCATTCGCCTTTCTTCTTGCTCATCTTCACATAGACGTCGTTCTCTTCACCGCAGTTTTCCAGCGTCACCATCATGATGACTCCGTCAGCTTCATCTTTCACCTTGCGCATACCGAGGAGTTTCAGTCCCTGACAGTCTTGTGCGTTTATCCACACGTCCCAGTCTATCGGTCCCATCTCGCCCTTCTTTTCAGCCTTGTCGTCAGTCTGCTTTTGCAGAGCTTTGTATTCATCGCTCAGATATTCGTCAAGATTGGAGATGTCGCGTCCCTTGTTTTCGTCGTTATAGTCTTCCACCACCTTGGCATAGATATTTTCCAATGCCTGTTCGGGAGTATTGTCTGCCATAGTGGTTTCCGTCGTGTGTGATGCCGAACTGTTTGTTTTCTTGTTGCCGCATGCCGTGAATGTGAGCATGGCAGCAAAGGAAAGGATTATGATGGATGTTTTCATGGCAAACGTTATTGTTTTCTGATGAAGTCTACGAATGAATATCTCTGATTGTGCTTCTCGTCAGTGTCGTGGTCTTCACGAGTGCATTCCTCCCATCCCTCGGAGAAATCGGGGAAGAAGGTGTCTGCCTTGTCGGGAGTGTCGTGTATGAGCGTAAGGCACAGTCTGTCTGCCAAAGGCATGGCTTCCTTGTAAACAGAGTTGCCGCCTATTATGTATATGTCCTCCTCTGTATGGCAGTTTTGCAGCGCTTCCTCAAGACTGTGGTAGAGGTCGCATCCAGGAAAGTCCTCCTGCTTGCCAGTGCGTGAGAGCACTATGTTGCGTCTGTTGGGCAATGCTCCTTTGGGCAGTGACTCAAAGGTGCGTCGCCCCATGATGATGGTGTTGCCCGTGGTGAGCGCCTTGAAACGCTTCAGGTCGTTGGGCAACCAGTATATCAGTTTGTTCTCATATCCTATCGCTCCGTTTTCTGCCACGGCAGCTATGAGCGACAGACGGTATGTCTTGTTATTGCCAGTCATTGTTATGTGGTGTTTTTTTTATCTGTTGATACTCTTTCTTATTCTCCATTCCTGTGGGTAGAGATTGTTTGCCCTGTTGCCGAGATTCTTCATAAATCCTAAGGGCAAACCCTCATGGCACACTATGACATATCCCTTGGGCACGTCGGCATCGAGAGTGATGCTCTCGCGGCGCAGATAGTTGAGGGCCTGGTCAAGAGTCAGTTCTACGAGTGGATATTTCCCCTTGTCAAGGTTTGTCATTAGAGCTTCGGCATGAGCAGGAATCTTGTCCTTGCCCTTTATCGTCGGCTGAGGGTTTCCGTCATGGAGTATGCGGAGCGACTTCTGAAGGTTGGCAATATTGAGTTTCTGCTTGCAAGCGTCTGCCTTGCCGTCTTTTCTCAGCACCGCCATAAAGAGTCCCTCGGTATTTGTTGTGCCTGGTATGAATCTGTATACAGGCTCGTTAAATCCCTCAAGTTTTGACCCATTGATGTGCCAATCTTCCTCGGTATTGATATGCACGAACTCCGCTCCCAATGTTTCCGCTATCCACTTCACGTTCTCTTCGTTCTCGCTTGTGTTGAAAGTGCAGGTGGAGTATATCAGCAGACCGCCGTCGTTGAGGCAAGGCCATATGTCCTCGATGATGGATTGCTGCAGGTTGTGGCAGTTGATGACATTCTTTATGCTCCATTCTCCGATGGCATTCTCGTCCTTACGAAACATGCCTTCGCCCGAACAAGGCACATCGGCGAGGATGACATCAAACTTTAGTTTCGCTTTTCTGTAGTCCTTGGCATAATTGTTTGTGACGATGACTTCAGGGTGTCCCTGCTTCTGTATGTTCTCCATCAGGATGTTTGCCCGCTTGTGGTCAGGCTCATTGCAAAAGAGCATGCTGCCCTCGGGCAATGCCGCACGAGCCAAGGTGGACTTGCCACCGGGAGCGGCACACAGGTCGAGCATAGTCACGGGATGTGTCACCTGCTGGCGCAACACCTCATCAAGAAACATGCTTGCCGCTTCCTGCACATAATAGCATCCGGCATGAAACAATGGGTCGAGAGTGAAGTCGGGCTTCTCTTCGAGCCACATGGCATTTCTGCACCAAGGCACTTCCTTGCCCGAGAACTCCTTGCCCTTTTTGAATGGGTTGAGCCTCACCGACAGAGGTTGTTTCTCATCGAATGATGCGAGGAAGCGAGCGTAGGTTTCCTCTCCAAACAGTCCTCTTGTATATTCCTCAAATTCCTTTGGTAGGGTAGTCATGTATAATAAGTAGATGTTACTTAAAAGTCTATGTCAAAATAGTCGTCAGAAGTTGTCTCCGCCTTTTTCTTCGGCAAAGCCTCCTGCTTGAGTTTTCCGTTCTCGTCAAACATGCCGTATGTGGTACGCAATACTATGAACTCCGTGCGACGGTTCAACTGGTTGCATATCTCCTGCTTCTCGCTATCGAGTTTGCTGATAAATTCCTCTGTCAGCACGTCACCTTCCTTAAGCCATGTAATCTTCTCGGTGAGTTTCTTGCGCACCGTCTTGGGCTTCTCCTTGCCGTAACCCACAGGCGTGAGTCGTTCCTTGGCAATGCCGTGGGCTATGAGATAGTTCACACACGACTCCGCTCTTGCCTGCGACAGACGCTTGTTGTAGGCATCCGAACCGCGGAAGTCGCAGTGGGCAGAGAGTTCTATGGTGATGTTAGGATTGTCGGTGAGCAGTGTGACGAGTTTGTCGAGAGCAGCCGTAGATTCCTGCCTGATGTCAGCCTTGTCGAAATCATAGAAGACGTTGTCTACAACCACAGGGGCTGATATTGACGGCAAAGCAAACTGTAGAGTGTATTCCTGCGACTCCTCCGACGGTTTTACAGACAACTCCTCCTTGTGGTTGAGATATCCCTTGCAAGTGGCGAGGAAGAGATAGTCCACGCCAGGCGTCACCTGATAGGAGAACGAACCGTCACTCTTCACGTTCACCTTGGTGTTCGTACCGTCATTGCCCACGATATACACCTCGGCTGCCTGCAGTTCATATCCGTCCTGTTCGTATACCCATCCGATGACATTATGCACTATCTCGGGGTTTTCGAAAGAGTAGATATGATCCCATCCGCGTCCGTCGTTTCTATTGCTCGAGAAGAAACCGCGGTTATATGGCCCTTCAAATGTTATGCCGAAATCGTCTGCTTGCGAGTTGAGCGGATAGCCTGGATGTTCCAGGTGATATTTGTGGTCTTTGCCAACCTTCGCTACATAAATGTCAAGACCTCCCATACCCGGATGACCGTTGGAAGAGAAATAAAGGTCGCCATTGGGACGGAACACGGGGAAACACTCGTCGCCCTCAGTATTCACAGGTTCGCCGATGTTTTCCACTCCACCAAATCCTGTGGCGGTAATCCTTACACGCCATATGTCGAGCCCGCCTTTTCCTCCCGGCATGTCACTGACGAAATAGAGCCATTCGCCATCGGGGGATATGGCAGGATGGGCAAAGGAAGATAGAGTGTCGTTGGTGAGTTTCACTTCCGTAGCCTTTCCCCATGCAGCATCCGCACGACTGCTTTTCACGAGTTGGGCATAGCGAGGATATGACGGGTCAGTCGTGCATTGTGTGAGATACATCTCACTGCCGTCGGGCGTAAAGCAGCATGCACCTTCGTCATATGCCGTGTTCACACCGCCAGTCACCTGTTCCGGTTTGCTCCACTTCCCCTTGTCATCTTTTGTCGACACGAATATGTCACCGGGTTTCGTGCCCGTTATTCCCGACAGTTCGTCGCCCTCGGCTTCATTGCGTGTGGATGTGAAATAGAGTTGGTCATATTGGTCGCCGAAGAGTTTAGGAGAGTATTCTGCACGACGTGAGTTGAAGACGTCCATCTTCTTCACTGTGTAGCGCGAACCTTTTTGTTTCGCCTCGCTTGCCGTCAAGGCAGACTCCAGTCCGTTCTTTGCCAACTGACTGTGAGGCACAGAGTCAAGCACAGCCTTAAATTCCTGTGCCGCTACCTTATATTCGCCGTTCTTCAGCAGTAGGCGAGCATAAGCCAAATGGTCATTCGTGGTAGCCACATTATAGCGTATGGCATTCTTGTATGCCGCTATGGCTTTCTGCGTCTGCAAAGACCTGTCATAGCAGTAAGCCATCTTCTTTGCTCTCTCTCCACGCTTCTGCTTCTCCTTGGGCGATGTCTTGGAGTATGCACGCTTGAATTCGTTGGCGGCATCGTAATACTCGCCAAGAGCCAGATACTGTTCGCCACGCTTGAGGTTTTTGTCTACGCCACATGAAGTAGCCATGAGAGCCACGAACAGAATCAATATTATTTGCTTCAATCTATGCATATCTTTATCTTATAACCGCTGTATCATATAACGGCATAACAACCATTTTTATTGCCCTTCGATAGGTGCGCGGAATGTGCATCCTTCCTTCCACATGGAGCATCCGTAGGCAGTCTTGCCCTTTATGATGTGTCCCTTGCCACACTGCGGACATACGTCGCCTTCCTTTATTTCTACAGCCTTCTTTGCAGCAGAAGTTTTCTTTTTTGCCGATGTCTTGCGCTTCGCAGGTTTTGCTTTCGGTTCTTCCTTCACCTCACTGATGCGACGGTTGCTATTGTCTGCCATCACCGAGTGCACGATTTCCGTTATCTGCTGTTTCAGTTCGTTGACAAACTGCCCCGCGTCATATGTCTTGTGCTCTATGTCGCGCAACTTCTTCTCCCATATACCTGTCAGTTCAGGACTCTTCAGCAGTTCCTCGTGAATGAGGTCAATGAGTTCTATACCCGTAGGTGTGGCTATGAGATTCTTTCGCTCCTTGCGAATGTATTTTCTCTTGAAGAGAGTTTCTATTATGGCGGCACGTGTGGAAGGACGTCCTATGCCGTTCTCCTTCATGGCGTCACGCAGTTCATCGTTGTCGACAAACTTTCCCGCCGTCTCCATCGCACGAAGCAAAGTAGCCTCGGTATAAGGTTTTGGTGGTTGAGTCCATTTCTCCGACAGGGTAGGGATGTGCGGTCCGCTCTCGCCCTTGGTGAATACAGGCAGAGGCGAGTCATTGTCCTGCGGCGTGGCCTCGTCATCATTCTCCTTGGCTTTCTTAAACACCACTTTCCATCCTTCTTCCACTATCACCTTGCCCGATGTGCGAAACATCACAGGGTCGGCATCTGAAGTCTCCACCTGTCCGATGACGGTGGTGGTCTCAAACTTGCAGTCTGGATAGAATGCCGCTATGAATGCTCTTGCCACGAGGTCAAATACTTTCTGCTCCATGTCGGTAAGTCCCTGTGGAGGCACTCCCGTAGGGATGATGGCATGGTGGTCGGTAACCTTCGATGAGTCAAACACCTTCTTGCTCTTCTTCAATGGTTTTCCTGCCAATGGCGTCACCAGGTCGGCATAGAGAGTCTTGCCTGCAAAGGTAGTCTTGAAGAGTCCGTTCATCGTGGCAGGACACTTCGCGTATATGTCGTCAGAGAGGAATGTCGTGTCTACACGAGGATAAGTGGTAAACTTCTTCTCATAGAGCGACTGTATGAGCTGCAACGTGATGTCGGCAGAGAATCCAAATTTCTTGTTGCAGTCCACCTGCAGCGAGGTGAGGTCATAGAGTCGTGGAGGAGTCTCCGTACCCTTCTTCTTGCTTGTGCTGACAACGGTAAACGGATTGTCCTTTATGGCATCCATCACCTTCTTGCCTTCATCCTCAGATGTAAATTCCATCTGTCGGTAGATAGGCCCCTTAGATGTCATGGTCTTGCCCTGAGCTGCAGCCTCGGCTATCTCAGCCTTCTCCTCTGCTTCAGCCTCCTCATCGCGGGCTATGCCGTTGAATTTGGTGTCACGATATATTGTCGACAGCACCCACGACTGTTTCGGTTCGAAGTGTTCTATCTCTTTCTGTCTGTTTACGATAAGTGCCAAAGTAGGCGTCTGCACACGTCCGATGGAAAGCACCTGGCGGTTGACACCATATTTCAGAGTGTAGAGTCGTGTGGCATTCATTCCCAATATCCAGTCGCCCACAGCGCGCGACAGTCCTGCGAGATAAAGAGGCTGGTATTCGCTTTGGTCTTTGAGTTTGCTGAATCCGTCGCGTATGGCTTCTTCCGTCAGTGAAGATATCCACAGACGCTTCACCGGACATTTTGCCGCTGCCTTCTGCATCACCCATCGCTGTATGAGTTCTCCCTCCTGCCCGGCATCACCGCAGTTGATGATTTCGTCGGCATTCTGCATGAGTTTCTCTATGATGCCAAACTGTTTCTTTATTCCTGAGTCTTCGATGAGTTTTATGCCGAAGCGTGCAGGTATCATAGGCAATGCTCCCAATGACCATACCTTCCAGTTGGGTGTGTAGTCATTGGGTTCCTTTAGCGTACACAGATGACCGAAAGTCCAAGTCACCTGATATCCGTTTCCTTCTATATATCCGTCGTGCGGTTGGGTAGCTCCTATCACATGGGCAATATCCCTCGCCACACTGGGTTTCTCTGCTATGCAAACAATCATGTAGTTTCTTTCCTTTGGGTGTTACAAGCCATTGATGCAGTCCACGACATATTTCACTTCTTCGTCGGTCATGGCTTGGTTGAGTGGTAGCGACAGTTCCTCGCGGTGTATCTTCTCCGTTATGGGCAGCGACATGGAGTTCCATTCCTTGTAGCATTCCTGCTTGTGTGGCGGAATGGGGTAGTGGATGGCAGTCTCTATGCCCTTTGCCTTGAGAAGTCGTTGCAGTTCGTCGCGCTCGGGAGTCAATATGGGGAATATGTGATGCACTCCGTCTCGTGGTGGCAATGTCAGAAGGTCTGTCTTTATATTGTCCACATAATAGTCGGCTATTTCTTGGCGTCGGCGGTTGTCTTCATCAAGATATTTCAACTTCACCGACAACGCGGCGGCACTAATCTCGTCCATACGGGAGTTGAGCCCCTTGTATTTGAATACATATTTTCTCTCCGAACCGTAATTGCCCAGTGCGCGTATTACCTCTGCCACTTCTTCGTCATTAGTCGTCACGCATCCTGCATCGCCCAATGCGCCAAGATTCTTGGCAGGATAGAAAGAATAAGCCTCGCATCCGCTTATGCCTTTCTCATGCGACCTTATCTTCAGACCATGAGCCTGAGCGCAGTCTTGCAAGAGTAGGAGATTGTGCTTGCGGCAGATGTCGCCTATGCGGTCGGTGTAGGCATCATAACCATAGAGATGCACTATCATAATGGCACGTGTGCGTGGCGTGATGGCTTGTTCTATCAGTGAGTCGTCGATCTGAAAATTGCCTATGCGCGGTTCTATGAGCACAGGTTTCAGGTTGTTGTCCGTGATGGCAAGAATGGTGGCTATGTAGGTGTTTGCCGGCACTATTATCTCGTCGCCGTCGTGCATGCGCCCCAGTTCCTTGTATGCTCTTATCATGAGTCGCAGGGCATCAAGACCATTGCCTGTGGATATGCAATCTGCAACCTCATTGTAGTTGGCAAAAGCCTCTTCAAATCTCTTGACCTCATCACCCTGAAGATACCATCCTCGGTTGATGACGGCGCTCACAGCCTGCTGAATTTCCTCAGCATGCATCATTGTGATGTCCTTTAGACTAAGATAGGGTATATTCATATGTGTCATAGATGACGGCACGTCCGCCGAAACCTTCTTTCTGCATTATTAGATTTTCGTTAAGAATGTGGCCGTCGCCCTCAGTAGATCGTCCCCAGTCAAAATATTTGTAGTCCGCAAAGTCGTGATTTAATATCCTGTCGTAGATGGCATCGAGAGCACCTATCTGCTTGCCCTCAGGCGTGGCGGAACTATATTGTGCATGCACCACATTCTTATAAACATATAGTAATATTCCGCCTACTGGCGCTCCATCCTTGTAGGCATTGTAAAGCCTGATGTTCTCAGGGAAACGACTTTTCAGCAACCGCATCTCTTCTATGGTATGCACGGGTTTTACTCCATGACAGTCCCACAGGTTTTGCTCCAGTATCAGCCAAAAATCCTCCAGATTGTCGTCCTCTTTCACTGTCACCCCTGCTTCCTCGGCATGCTTTACTCCTCGTCTGCGCAGTCGTGCCCATCGTGGGTGGTTGCCAAACTCCAGCATCGTGCCGATGTCGCGCTTCGTTATCTTTGCCCCGCATTTCCAGTAGAGGGAATAGAGGTCTTCCTCTGCTGGTAAAGAGTGGTAGACATGAGGTACAGGTTTGTATACAACATGTTTTATACCTGTCTCCCTCAGATATTCATTGAGAGCGTCAAAGATTAGCAGCGTTGTAGGCGTTGAGGCTTTCTCATTGAGGATGATGCCACCATAGGTTAGTCCTTGGTGTGAATAGAGAGTGTCGCCACAAATATTTGCAGGCAATAGCGCATAGAGCCTGTTGTCGTCATAGAACATCAGCGAATGGTCTATGAAGCGGTCACTATGATAGTCCATGTAGCCACGCATGAAGAGAAAGGTGGCGTTCTTGGCTGTTGCCACAAACGCATCCCACTCTTTGGCGTCACTTGCCGTATATCGCCTTAAACTGATCATAGTCGTATATGTAGTCGTCGATGTCAAAGTGTTCGGAAGCCAGCACCATGCACACTGCGCCTGACGAGAAGTCATCGAGAGTGCGCCATGTGCCTGGTCCTATGAGCAGACCCTGCCAAGGATGGTTGAGGAGATAGCTTTCCTTAGTGTGGCCATTGTCGAGATTGACAATAAAACTGCCGCTTATGGCAATTATCAATTGATATAACTGCCTGTGCGCATGTCCGCCACGGCTCTCGCCACCGGGCACGTCGTATGTCCAGTAGACACGCTTTATCTCGAATGGCACTTCCTTAAACTGCTCCGCCACGGTGAGATTGCCCCGTGGGTCAGTGATGCGTGGCAACTCTATAATCCGTCCTATCCGGTTGCTCTTTTCTTCCTTCACTCTTTTGTGTGATTATTTGTCCATATAAGGGTCTGTGCCCAGCACTGTCGTGGCAAGACGCTTTGCCTTGTCGCGCAGTGAGTTCATGTCGGCATCTTTCTCGCCATAGCACAGCACCACGCCCATGCGTCTGCCACGGTGGGCTTCAGGTTTGCCGAATATTCTCACTCTCGTGCAGTCTTCAGCCAATGCCTCTCCCAAGTTATAGTCAGGAGCCTTGTCATAGTCTTTGTCGGCAAGGATTACTGCCGAGCAACCGGCATGCTCCAGACGAATGTCGTGGATAGGCAGTCCTACGACAGCTCTCAGATGCAGTTCAAATTCCGACAGGTTTGTGGTGTGACCCAATGTCACCATACCAGTATCGTGCGGACGCGGACTCAGTTCGGAGAAGATAACCTCTCCCTCCTTCGTGAGGAAAAACTCCACTCCCCACAGACCGTAGCCGCTAAGTGCGCGTGTCACCTTCTCTGCCATGTCCTCAGCCTGACGAAGGGTCTCTTCTTTGAGTGCAAATGGTTGCCAACTTTCACGATAGTCGCCACCTTTCTGTACATGGCCGATAGGAGGACAGAAGAGGGTAGGGCCATTCTTCTGCGTCACGGTGAGAAGAGTAAACTCAGAGTCGAAATGTATGAACTCTTCGATGATAATCTCCTTCACGTCGCCACGCGCTCCCTCCATAGCCGCATCGAAGGCTACCTTGAGTCCGTCGGCACTCTTCACAGTGCTCTGACCGTGACCAGAGGAAGACATCAGTGGTTTGATGACGCAAGGGAAACCGATTTCCTTCGAAGCCTCTTCCAACTGTTCGTAAGTGGTGGCATAGAAATATTTTGCCGTGCGCAGTCCCAGTTCCTTTGCTGCAAGGTCGCGTATTGCCTTGCGGTTCATGGTGTAGTTGACGGCGCGAGCCGATGGCACTACCTGTATGCCCTGATTCTCGAAGTCGAAGAGACACTCCGTCCTTATAGCTTCTATCTCGGGCACAATGATGTCGGGTTTGTGCTTTGCCACTGCTGTCTTCAGAGCCTCGCCGTCGAGCATGGAGAACACCTCGCACTCGTCGGCAACCTGCATGGCAGGTGCATTGTCATAGTTGTCGCAAGCCACCACGTGGATGCCCTTGCGCTTGGCTGCAATAGTAAACTCCTTGCCGAGTTCGCCCGAACCCAGAAGCATAATCTTCAGTCCGCTTCTGATGCCCTGCCATAGGGGAGAAGCCTTGGTAATGCCGTTGTTGCTCATCGTAATAGTATTTTGTTGTCAGCGTTTGCTGTACATTGATTCCTAGTATTTCAGGTAGTCGCCTGAGGTGACATGAGTGCTGATGTCAATGTCATTTTCTGTTTGTAGAACGCTTGTAATGTTCTTTTATTGTGTCGCATGCGACTACAATCGCGATTTATTGTCACCGAGAGTTATCACCTCCACGTCCTTGAAAGTGCTTCCGTCGATGGTCATTCTCACTATTGTTCGCTCAGGATGCCATCCCATCATGCCTGCCGCTCCTGGATTGATGTGCAGCAGGTCGAGGGTCTTGTCATATTTTATCTTGAGCAGATGCGAATGTCCGCAGATGAAGAGTTTTGGCGGATTGGCATATATCTGACTGCGCACCCTCGCGTCATAGTTGCCTGGATAGCCACCGATGTGCGTCAGCAACACGTCGACATCCTCACACTTGAAGCGCATTTTTTCGGGAAAGCGAAACCTCAGGTCGCCACCGTCGCAGTTGCCGCAGACAGCACGCAAGGGCTTTATGGCTGCCAGGCGCTCTGCCACTTCCGTAGACCCGATGTCGCCAGCATGCCATATCTCGTCGCACTCGGAAAAGTATTTCTTATAGCGGTCGTCCCAATAGGAGTGCGTGTCGCTGATGATTCCTATGCGTGTCATTCCTTGTTCTTGTCGTCGTTGTCGTCGTCGTCCTTTCTTATGATTTTCTCATATATGGCACCGCCAGCCTGTGGAGCCATGCTTCGTGGAGCGGCACCAGTGCGAGGAGTGTAGTAGCTGTAGTTGCGCTCCTTGTTGTCGGGTTCTTCCTGATGGTTGCGGAAACGCTTCATGTAGACAAGCATAAACCATGCCGCGATGAACGAAGCCAAGAGGTCGCTCGAAGGAAGTGCTGCCCATACGCCGTCGACCTCGAAGAACAGAGGCAGGATGACAACAAGCGGGATGAGCAATATCAACTGGCGTGACAGACTCAGGAAGATGCTTATCTTTGCCTTGCCGATGCTTTGGAAGAAGTTGGTGATTACCATCTGATAACCCACGATAGGCAGGAAGAGTGCGTTGATGCGCAGTCCGCGGATGGAAAGCTGTATGAGCTCCTCTTCGTTGGTGAAGAGGCGTACGCACAACTCGGGTGCAAACTGGCACACCACCCATCCCAACGTGGTGGTGATGGTGGCAAAGATGACGGTGAGGTTTACCACACGCATCATGCGGGCATACTTATGTGCTCCATAGTTGTAGCCGGCAATAGGTTGCATGCCCTGGTTGAGTCCCATGGTGATCATGATGAAGATGAACACGATGGAGTTGCCGATGCCATAAGCACCCACAGAGTAGTCGCCGCCATAGTGCACGAGCGAGTTGTTGATGAAGATTACCACCAGGCATGAGCAGGCATTCATCGAGAATGGTGATATGCCTATGCCGATGATGTTTTTTATCAACTGCCAATTCGGTTTCAGATATTCTCTTTGCAGATGCAGTATCTGCGACTTGTCGCTAAAGATATAGAATTGCCACAACATTGCCACAAACTGTGCCAACACGGTGGCATAGGCAGCACCGCGGATGCCGAGGTGCATCTTGTAGATGAAGATAGGGTCAAGGATGGCATTGAGTATCACGGTGAATATCGTGGCTGCCATGGCGTGACGTGGTTTGGAAGCCGATCGCAGCACGGCGTTCATACCGAAATAGAGATGCGACACGACATTACCTATAAGGATAAACTGCATGTAGTCGCGGGCATAAGGCAATGTGTCGTCAGAAGCTCCGAAGAGGCGCAGTATGGGGTCGAGGAATATAAGGCAGACAGCAGAAAAAATGATACCCACCAATAAATTCAGCGTGATGGTGTTGCCGAAAATGTTTTGTGCTGTCTTGTAGTCCTTCTGTCCGAGTTTTACGCTGATGAGTGTGGAAGCACCCACGCCGATGGCAGCACCGAAGGCTCCCGAGAGGTTCATGAAGGGGAATGTCACCGCCAGACCGCTGATTGCCATTGCTCCCACGCCTTGTCCGATGAAGATGCGGTCGACAAGGTTGTAGAGCGATGATGCCAACATCGCAATGATGGCAGGCACGGCATAATGAATCAATAGCTGTCCTGCTGGCTTTGTTCCCAATTCCAGTGTTTTCTGATTACTCATATATATAATGTGTGTTTATAGTGCAAAGTTACTCATATTTGACCGCGTCTGCAACCATAGGGTGTTAATATCTGCCATGAGATGGAAAAAATTGAGATATGTTGGCGGATTGTTGGGTTTATGTGCTACTTTTGCACGTATGATGAATCAGCTTACCCTTTTTGAACTAAACTCTCTCGTGCGTGCTGCCATGTCGGATGCCTTCCCCAGTCAGTATTGGGTGGAGGCAGAACTCTCTGAGTGTCGAGAGTCGAAGGGGCACTGCTACATGGAACTGGTGCAGAAGGACATGCTTTCTCCTGTACCCGTGGCAAAGGCGTCGGCAAAATGTTGGCGTAGCAAGTGGGAGAGGGTGAAGATGAAATTCTTTGATGCCACTGGGGGCTGTCTGCGCCCTGGTATGCAACTTCTCCTTAGGGTGAGCGTTGATTTTCATCAGGCTTATGGTTTTTCTCTCATCGTTGAGGATATCGATGCATCCTATACTCTCGGCGATATGGCACGCAAGCGTCAGGAGATAATACGTCAGTTGAAGGAGGAGGGAGTTTATGACTTGCAGAAGGAACTCTCGCTACCGCTCTTCTGTCAACGCATTGCTGTGATTTCCAGTGCCTCGGCAGCTGGATATGGTGATTTCTGTGACCAACTGCTACATAACGAATACGGACTGAGGTTTATGCCCGAACTTTTTCCTGCCATCATGCAAGGCGAGTCGGTGGAAGAGAGTATTGTGGGGCAGTTGGACGCCATAAACGCTCGCCTCGACGAGTTTGACTGCGTGGTGATAATCCGTGGCGGTGGTGCCACGACGGATATGTCGGGATTCGACTCACTGCTATTGGCGGAAAACGTGGCAAATTTCCCTCTGCCTATAATCACGGGTATAGGTCACGATCGCGACGAGTGCGTGCTCGATCTAATCTCGTTTCACAAGGTAAAGACACCAACTGCTGCAGCTGCCTTCTTGATAGACAATCTGTTGCGGGTGAAGGGTAGGGTGGACGATGCGCGCGACACAATAGTGCAGAGTGTGATGCTGCAGATGGAGCGACAGTCGGTGAGACTGCAGCGTCTGGCTTCATCGGTGACAATGAATGCAAGCATGTTTCGTGTGAAGGAAATGGGTAAGTTGGATAAGATGCAGATGGCTCTCGAACGTGCTCTACGGCAGACTCTCACAAATGAACGTCATCGCGTGGCGATGATAGCGCAGAGGGTGCAGGCTCTTGACCCGATGCTGCTTCTGAAACGTGGATACTCTATGACGATGCTCGACGGCAAACTGGTGCGTGATGCCTCGTTGCTGCAGTCAGGGCAGGAGATAGAAACGATATTGGAAAAGGGTAGGGTGAAGTCCGTGGTGAAGTGACCCTGTGAAAGTGTAATAATGAAACATTAAAAGAAATTCTTATGGCAAAGAAATCTATAAATTATGAGGAGGCAATGGCGCAGTTGGAAGACATTGCGGCAAAGATGGAGGCTGGCGAGTATGAAATGGATGAGCTTGTTGCTCAACTTAAGAAAGCTAAGGAACTGATAAAACTGTGTAATGACAAACTGCAGGCTACCGACGAGGAGATAAAGAAGATTCTCGGTAAAGAGGAATAGTTGTGTGCATCAAAAAACTTTACGGGTATTTCTTCTTGATTGTTGCTTTTATGTTGCTTTTATGAGCAACAGTAGCTTGGTGGTGTAAATTGGTGTGTTTTGTAGATTTGTCCAAACTGTTGATTTATAATAAGATAGATAGTTTATTCGTATTCTGTTGGTTTGTTTTGTAATAAGCCTATTTTGTGTAACTATCAAGTAATTAGCGTTTTGCGATTTTACTATTTTCACTTCTTCTGTCTACTTTGGTTAGAATTTAGCCCTTTCCTTGAGGTTTCCGAAACTATGTGAATTCGCTAATGCACGTACGTGCGTTGCCAGATGCATATACGTGCGTTTGCAGATGCACGTACGTGCGTTGAATGACGAATGCAGATGGATTTGACTTTAAAACAAAGACTTTGCGATATTTAATTGCTTGAGATACACATGATTAATGATATGAAGTGTCAATAATTGTGAGTTGTGGCAGTAATTTTAGTAGGTGCGGTGTCCCCACGTATCCTACACCTGCAAGAAATCGTTGGTGGTAAATGACACAGCGAGGGTGCCGTGCCTCCTATAAATTGCCTATGCTTTAAATGATTCTCCTTGTCATTAATATTTACTTTTCTATTGTAATTTATGCCTTGTCAATAACTGTTTTATTCCACTCAAATGTTGGTCAAAATATTCCCAAAGTCATATAACTCCGCGTTTTTTATACAATGTTTTTGCCATTTGGATAAATTATCGTACTTTTGCACTATGGTTGGAACGGTTCCAGCCTATTTAGCAATGACGTAACTAACAAAATATTATGGGACTTTTTTCCAAGATATTCAATAAAAAAGCAACGGAAAACAAGGCTGGAGGCATGGAAGACTACATGACTCTGGTGAGAGTTTATCTGCAGGCTTCACTGGCATCGGGACTCGGCATAACAAACCTTGCCGCTCTGCCTGACCTTCGCACTTTCAAGATGACACTTCATGTGCCCACCACCAACAACAAGCTTGGCTTGGGCGAGAAGACTCACTGCAAGAAGATGATGAAGGAAATATATGGTACTGACGACTTGTTTTTTAAGGAGATAGACCAGAGCATACGCAAGAACTGTAAGAAACTGCAGGATGTCCAGACATATATGTTCCAGTTTCAGGGATTCACACAGGACATGATGATGCTCCTCGGCAACCTCATGAAGTTCAAGTTGCGCATGCCTTCCATCTTCAAGGGAGCAATACGCACCATGACCGAAAAGACTGTGCGCGACATACTGACAAAAAACGATTTCTCTGACCATGAGGTTATGAAAACTGCCATGGCTATACGTCAGTATAACAAGAAACTGGGTTTCTCTGAAAAGTGGATAACAGACTTCGTGTTCCAAGTTGTGATGCTTGCCAAAAAGGAGCCTCGCAATGCAAACGAAGAGTAATCTGTACACAAAATGCAATTAAATGCAGAAAAAGGAAACAGTTTGTTTGCGAATCTGAACATAAAGAAGTAAATTTGTAGGGGTTAAAAACGTGTTGTATGGACATTGACGAGAAAACATTGAATCTCTTTACCACCCGCATGAGGCAGATGATTCTCTTGTATAAGGAAAAAAAACAAGAGGTCGACTCTCTCTATGAGATGCTCGACGAGCAGGAGGCAAAGATGAAGCAGATGGAAAAGAAACTTGTCCAGATGCAGCATGATTACGACAGTCTGAAGATGGCAAAGATGCTCGAAGTGACCGATGGCGACTTGGAAAAGGCAAAGGCTAAGGTGGCAAAGATTATCCGCGACATCAATAAGTGTATAACACTCCTCAATTCAAAGTAATTTGAGAGATGGACGCAGCGACGGAGAAAAAAAGACGCATAACGATACATCTGTATGACACCGACCTTTCGGTAAATATTCCTGCCAATGAGGAGGAACTCTACCGCAAGGGCGCAAAGCTCATTACGGATGTTATGAATAGCTATGCTACTCATTTTAAGGGTATAAAGAGCGAAAAGGAAATTATGTATATGGCTCTTATAGATGTAGCCCTACGTTATGAGAAAGAGGCTGACCGAAAGGACTTTATGCCTATGAACGAGATTCTTTCCAAACTGACTTCCGAGATCGAAGATGCAATGAAATGAGCAGACTGTAATGTGAGGGGAAAGAACGTTTAATCAATAATATATATATAAATTATGTTAGTAACAATCATAGTAGCCGTAGTGGCACTGGCATTGGGTGTGGCTGCAGGCTATTCGGTCTTCCGCTATGTCATAAAGGGAGAATATAATAAGATTGTAGCTGAGGCGAACAAGGAAGCCGAAGTGGTGAAAGAAAAAAAGCTCCTCGAAGTGAAGGAGAAGTTTCTCAACAAGAAGTCGGAACTGGAGAAGGAGGTGCAGCAGCGCAACCAGAAGATTCAGCAGAATGAGAACCGCCTGAAGCAACGCGAGATTTCACTCAACCAGCGTCAGGAGGAACTCGGCAGACGCAAGCAGGAGACTGATCAGGCTCAGGCAAGAATCGAAAATGAGAAGAAGGTGATTGTTGCCAAGCAGCAGGAACTGGAAAAGATGCAGTCGCAGGAGCGTGCCAAGTTGGAAGCTCTCTCTGGACTGAGCGCCGAGGACGCAAAGACACGCCTCATAGAGTCGCTCAAGGATGAGGCAAAGACTGAGGCGCAGAGCTATATCAACGAAATCATCGACGAGGCGAAGATTAATGCCAACATGGAGGCAAAGAAAATCGTCATACAGACCATCCAGCGCGTGGCTACAGAAACTGCCGTGGAGAACTCCGTGTCTGTATTCCATATTGACAACGACGAGATTAAGGGACGCATCATCGGCCGTGAAGGACGCAATATCCGTGCTCTTGAGGCTGCCTGCGGTGTTGAGATTGTCGTTGACGACACTCCTGAGGCTATCGTAATCTCAGCCTTCGACCCTATTCGCCGCGAGGTTTGCCGTCTGGCTTTGCATCAGCTCGTGACCGACGGACGTATTCACCCTGCACGCATCGAAGAGGTGGTGGCAAAGGTGAAGAAGCAGCTCGACAATGAAATCATAGAGACTGGTAAGCGCACTGCCATCGACCTTGGCATTCACGGTCTGCACCCAGAACTGGTGAGAATCGTGGGTAAGATGAAATATCGTTCTTCTTATGGTCAGAACCTTCTGCAGCATGCCCGCGAGACAGCCAACCTCTGTGCTGTCATGGCAAGCGAACTGGGTCTTAACCCAAAGAAGGCAAAGCGTGCCGGATTGCTACATGACATCGGTAAGGTGCCTGATGAAGAGAGCGAATTGCCACACGCTATCTATGGTGCCAAGGTGGCTGAGAAATATAAGGAGAAACCAGATATCTGCAATGCCATCGGTGCTCACCATGATGAGATGGAGATGCAGACTCTCCTTGCTCCAATCGTTCAGGTGTGCGATGCCATCTCTGGTGCGCGTCCTGGTGCGCGTAGAGAAATCGTGGAGGCTTATATCAAGCGTCTTAATGACCTCGAGTCTATCGCAATGTCTTACCCTGGCGTTACCAAGACCTATGCCATCCAGGCTGGTCGCGAACTGCGCGTAATTGTTGGTGCTGACAAGATGGACGATGCAGAGTCAGAGAAGCTCTCAAGCGAGATAGCAACAAAGATACAGAACGAGATGACTTATCCGGGTCAGGTGAAGATCACCGTCATCCGTGAGACTCGTTCTATTGCTTACGCAAAATAACCTCACATACGATTCCATAATGATTTGTGGAGTGAGATTGCCCGATAATACGTGGCATCTCACTCCATTTTCATTTATATTTCCTATGTTAGCGTTTTGTCCTCAAAACATAAAGGGTATATAATACGAGGTTCTGTCATGTATGCGAGTATAGAAGTAGTGTTAAGAAACTATAACTTCGTATCCTTCTATTTTCTTCATTCGGTTAATTTTTGTAACTTTGCAACACCGTTGGTTCGGTAGCTCAGTTGGATTAGAGCAACAGCCTTCTAAGCTGTGGGTCCTGGGTTCGAACCCCAGCCGAATCACTTAAGGAAAGAGGATTATGTTTTCATAGTTCTCTTTTCTTCTCTCTATAAGAAACTTTTGATTGATTTTCTATGTAGGATTTGTGATAGCCTTTACAATATCCACGTCTGCTGCTGCCCAATCTACTTTAGGTAATTCATCCTTTGCATGCCACTCAAAAGCCACATGCTCTGTAAGATGGAAGCATTTGGCCAATGGCTGGCAAAGGAACGCTGTCATCGTAATGCAGAAGTCGGGATATTCATGCGTTACAGTTGTTATTTCCTTTCCTACCTCTATAGGGTAATCCATCTCCTCCATTAGCTCACGCTTCAATGCCTCTTGGGGTGTTTCACCAGACTCAATCTTACCACCAGGGAACTCCCATTTATAGCTTGTATATTCAAACTTGGTCTTGCCCTTCTGCATGCAGAGATATTTACCATCTTGGCAAACTACGGCAGCTACGACATCGTAATGCTTTTTCATTGCTTATTATATCTATTCCATCCACTTAAAGTCTTCCTGAAGTTCCTCTGGCAAGGTATTGTCCATGTGAATATCATACAGGATAGAACCATTGCCTGTCTCTCCCTTACGAGGATTCTCCAAACTACCCGTACCGATGTATGTATATGGCAATGTGACCCCATTCTCAGCACTTACCTTTCTCACAAAGACATGCACTTCCTTGGCGGAGCTTTGCAGAGCCTCATCCCTAGCAGAAATGTTAGCGATACTTTCCCATTGGAAAACATCTGGTGTCAAGAACTTGTCTTTGTATTTCAAATGCTCCTGTTGGGTGGCATCCTTCTTCAACCCCGCAAAGATATACATTTTACCATCCTTGTAGTAAGTACCATATTGATTATGCTTCGGATTCTCCAAAATCTTCAAGAGTACTTGATCTTGGCGATAGTCTTGCCATAGAAGGAAATTTATCTTATCGTCTGCATATCTCGCTGAATATTGAGTCAAACCATAATTGAGCAAGTCTTGCAGATATTCCTCATATTCCTGCTCCTTTTCGCCGCATATGGCAATATGCTCGCCATCTATCCTGATAGCTCCGCCATCTTCCATGAAACGCAAGGCGTGCTCCATTTGTTTCGATTCATAACCCGAAATTTCCTCCCGTACTTTTGCCTTTATCTCCGGCAAAAATGTCTCACCTTCCAGTAGAAACTTCATCACCATGAACTCATGTTTTCTTACCAAAGGCAACAAACTGGATAGATAATTGATGCAAGCTATCTGCTGGTCTGAAAATGCAGGCAGTTGATCTTCCCCTATGCCTTTTAAAAAGCCATAATAGGAATTTGTCTTCCTGTTATCTATCTTTATCTTCATGAATTTTAAAAGATTGGGAGCATAGTCACTATTCATGTAATCCATATGACTAGGAAAACTTGGTGACTTAAGATAAGACTTAAAGTTCTGATAATCCATCTTCAGATAGTTGATGCGGTTAAAATTCTCGCTCTCTATCTTGTCGATGATTTCTTCTTTCGAAAGGTCGTCGATGTGTATCTGCACCCCATAATCTTCCAGTCCCAATGTCTTGAAATCATTCTTCACCATAAACTTCAGCAATTTCTTTTCCAAGATGGAATTGCGCGACAAACTTCCTAATGCCAGGGCGATGTGTACGCTGCGCTTATAGCTATTGCCAATGAAGTCGAGGATGGTAACGTATGGCTTGTTCTCATACTTACGAAGTCCTCGTCCCAACTGCTGGAGGAAGATGGTGCTTGACTCCGTTGGACGCAAGAATAACACCATGTTTACACCAGGAATGTCAACACCCTCATTGAGAATGTCGACAGCGAAAAGTATCTCCAAATCCTTACGCTCATCCTGTAGTTCGTTGTAGGCTCTAATACGCTCGCCTGTCTTGTTTTTGCCACTCAGAAATGCCGTATGATAGTAATCGCCAAGATTATCAGCCATCATCCGTGCATGCTGAATATTCCGACAAAAAGCCAACGCCTTCAATTTCTGCCCACCCATGCGATGTTTCTCTATCTGCTGATGGATAAACTCACAATTCTCAGGTGTCGAAATTTGTGAAATGAGCCTGCGCTCACCCGTTGCCGTCAAACCATAATCTACCAGCTCGTCGCGAATGCCATAATAGTGGAAGGGGACTATCAGGTCATTGATAATGGCATCACGCAATCGCAATTCGTAAGGGATGTTGTTTCCGAATATTTCCACCACATCCTGATTGTCCATACGATTTTCCGTTGCCGTCAGACCTAACAAGAACTCTGGTTCAAAATAGTCGATAATCTTGCGATAGCTGTCTGCCACAGCGTGGTGGCACTCATCTATGATGATATAATCAAACTCATTCTTATCAAAGAGTTGCAACGAACGGCACATTGAGACATTCGTAGAGAAGAGGAAGTCGGCCTCCAGTTCCTTTGCTTCTCCACTATACAGTCCGCACGTCTTGGTACCTCCAAATATCTTTTGGAAAGTTTCCAAAGACTTCTTCAATATTGAACCTTCATGCACAACATAAAGCAACCTATCAGGATTGAAATTGAGTGCATCGAAGGCTGCCAGATAGGTCTTACCAGAGCCGGTAGCAGAAATCACCAACGAACGATTCTGCCCTATGGCACGATAGCGATTCAACTCTCTGAGCGCCTTACGCTGCATATAGTTGGGTTTGACTTCAGAATTCGCCATATCGTAGTCCATATCCCAGCGTTCTATGGCAAAACTGAGTTTCATGGCATAATCCTTTATTTTATCTTGAGACAACTCATAAGTATTGTTCCAAAGTTTTTCAAACTCAGCCATGGTATCCCGATAAACCTCAGTATGACGGTCGCAATTTATCACCAAGTCCCATTCTATGTTTTTGAGTAAAGCATAACGGGTGATGTTAGAGGAACCGATGATTATCTCCACACTATCTTCCATTTCGAAGACATATCCCTTTGAGTGAAAGCCTTTTGTGGAGAAGCTTTTCTCATCTACAAAGCATTCATCATCCAAATGACACTTGAAATTGGGATTTTGTGCAAGACCAAGGAAGAAGTTCAGTGACTCCACATCCGTAAAGTTCTGATAGGTAGACGTGATAACTCTGCCCTTGGCACCTCTTTCCACTGCCGCCTTAATGTCTTTTGACAAAAGCACCAATCCTGCTTTCTTGATGAAGCTAACAGAAAAAGCAAATGACTTGCAGCGCCGCAAGTTCGCCTGAATAGCAGACAAGAATGTAGTCTCGGTATAATTGGTTAAGAATTTTGATTCCATGCGCATTGTCTTTAGCTACTCTTCGTTTTCATTTAACAATTACTGTTAGACTCTCATACAAAGGTACACGATAAGTGCCAAACGAAAGAATAAAACGAGAGTAATTTGTAAAGAGTGTGTGCAAAAAACAATAATGGAGGTGTTGCAAAAACACCTCTATGCCGTTAACCTCGTAGCGAAGGGAGATGCTATGATACCAATGATGTATCTCGTCGGAACGAATCTATAGGGTTAGGTCTAGAGGCTCGGGGCTGGAGAGGATTTTTCGGTTTCAATAGTGTACCATTGTCTGTCTTTCATCCAATAGAAGAGGATATTAAGACCAACAATTTCTACAATGTACCGAAAAATCGTCTCGGGGTTATCAGACTGGGCATCTTCTTGAATGTGTTTAGACCATCCCAACTCCTCTTGGGTAAGGGATTTGTCGCCATCAAAGCCCACGTTCCAGAAATTTTCGATAAGTAGGGTCTGCTAATTAAGTATAAGCTGCAGAATTTCAGTAAATTACCTCCAAATA
>CAVCGK010000036.1:0-23148 GCA_963601795.1 bacterium
GATAAGTGAATTTTCTGACATACGCAAGCATTGGATAATTTATTGTTATCCAATGACTTGCTTTTATATAAAATTAAAAGTCTGCTAATTTAAGGAGAAACATGATAAAATGTCTTGCCATAGACGATGAGCCGCTTGCTTTGCGACAATTGTCTGCCTACATAGAGAAAGTGCCATTTCTGCAACTCGTAGCGAGTTGTCAAAGTGCGCTCGATGCCTCTGCCCTACTCTCAGAGCATGACATCGATGCAATCTTCATCGATATCAATATGCCCGACCTCAACGGTATGGACTTCGTGCGCTCACTGCAAAATCCTCCCATCGTAGTCTTCACTACAGCCTATTCCGAATATGCCATTGAAGGCTACAAGGTAGATGCCGTGGACTATCTGCTCAAACCCTTCGGACTTGCAGACGTGCTGAAGGCTGCAGAGAAGGTAAAGCGGCAGTATGACCTTCTGCATGCTGACAACGTATCGTCAATAGATGCAGACGATGCCATCTTTATAAAGACCGACTACAAGGTGCAGCGCATACCGATAGGCAATATCGTGAGTATTGAGGGCATGGGAGAATACATCAAGATATATGTAAGCGGACAGCCCAAACCATCGGTTGTGCTGATGAGCATGAAGAAGATGGACGAACGTCTTGCCGACCGTCATTTCATGCGCGTGCACAAGTCGTATATCATAAACCTGTCGTGCATCTCCGAAATGACAAAGACGCGCATCACCATGACCAACGGACAGGAAATACCTATCGGCGACAGTTATCGCAGCACTTTTGCTGACTATATAGCAGGTCGGTTTTTGGAATAAAGGGGAAATTTTTAAATATTGAAATATTGACGGTAACTATAGGAGGCGAAGCGCCCTCACTGCACCCTTGCTGTTCCTCCAATATTGAGTGGTTTTGCCCCAGATTTCCTCTATAAACAGGGTAAAGAAGTGGCATAATTCACTAAAATGAAGAAAAAATTGAAGAAAATCCGAGAAATGTTTGGTGGAATACAAATAATGTAGTACCTTTGCAACCGCAAACAAGCAAGGACGCACCGTTAGCTCAGTTGGTAGAGCACCTGACTCTTAATCAGGGTGTCCAGGGTTCGAGCCCCTGACGGTGTACCAAAAAGAAGCCTTTCAACTTCATTGTTGAAAGGCTTCTTTCGATTATATACTTGCCATACATGTACATTAATTAATAAATGCACGTACGTCCATCAGCTAACGCACTTATGTTCATCAGCCAATGCACGTACGTGCATCGATCATCGCACGTACGTGCGTTACTCCATAGCTGAAGGTGTCCAGTTCTTAAAGAAGCGGAGAGTTTTCTCCTCACTGTATCCCTTACCTTCTTCAAGGAAACTTGAATCCTGTATATGGAGCACATCGCCATTGCTATCGAGCACTACAAACACCGGAAAGCCGAAACGCTGCGGATTATTCAGTCGTTTCATTAGTTGCTTGGCCTTTTGCTGAGCTTCAGCACCACCAGCCTTACGCGGATTGTAGTTTACGTGAATATAGACAAAGTTGTCATTCACCATCTTGTTTACCGCTGTGTCCTTTTCCACAAAGTCAGCAAAGCGCAGACACCATGGGCACCAATTGCCACCCACCTGGCAGACCACAAACTTGTCGTCTACCTTTGCCTTGTTGACAGCATTTTCTATCTGCTGCAACGGGTCGATAGACTCATCATACACTTTCTTCAACTCTCCTTGGGCATAAGTAGTCATAACTGCAAACAGCAGACTTAATGCCACAATAAATGTTCGCTTCATAATCTTAATCCTTTTCTGTTATTAATGCAAAAGTAAGAAAAATCAAGTATATCTCTGACCAAATCCTGTCGCATGCACCTTATTATTGAATATAAAAAAAGTTAAAGCGAATACCTTTTATATATATAAGGTATTAGCAGTCGGATTAATTTTATTACTTTTGCAATAGGTTTTAACGACCTGCAGACAAAGAATTATAGAAGGGATATGCAATTCTGGCTCTCCCTTTTCTAAAATCTCACATACACCTTTTATTAATAAATGTACAACAAAGACGATTTGATGTCAAAGAGCCATGAAGAACTCGAAGGCATCGCAAACGATTTGGGCGCTGAATACAAAAACAGTTCCTCCCAGGAGGACTTGATATATGCTATCCTTGACATACAAGCCGAATTGGAGGGAATGAAAAATCCATTGGGCGGAAAGAAAAAACGCACGAGAATAGCTAAAAGCAATGAATCGGTTTACCGAGTAGAAGGAAAAGAAAAGAAAAAGGTAAACCAGAACAGTACAAACAAAGAAGAACATCAGTCATCTATCTTTGACGAACAGACTATCTCAAAGGAAGAAGACACAAAAACTAATATGACCGATACATCAGAAATGAAAGAGGAAATCACAGACCGTCCATTGTCTCCTGAGGAGGAACTGGCGCTGATACCAAAACATAGAGGAAGAAGAACCAAGCGAGAGTTGGAACTTCTCGAGATTATAGCAAACAAAAAAGCGAAGCAGTCTGCCGACAATGCAGATTCTACGGAGACCGTACAGGACGTGCAAGCCGAGGAAGAACCCATCGAGGCAAACAACGCCACTGAAAACCACGCACCTGCCAAGGCGGAAGCAGAAGTAGCAGCAGAGGGTGACTATTGGGAAGGTGACCCAGGTGATGGCACAGACTTCATCCCTGTCATCGACATACCTATTGAAGACAGCGAGATGACTCCTGTTTACGACATGTTTGACAATCCTTCTTACTCTCATGTACCTGCAATGCAGGACGAAGCAGTAAAGCCTATGGTACATGAAGAGACAAAGAAAGGCGACTATAACTTTGACGACCTCATAGACTGCAATGGAGTGATGGAGCTGCTCAATGAGGGCTACGGATTCCTCCGCTCCAGCGACTACAACTATCTGTCATCACCAGACGATGTCTACGTGTCACAAAATCTTGTGCGCAGATATGGTCTGAAGACTGGTGACGTTGTTTGTGGAAAGGTGCGCCCACCAAAGGAGGGCGAGAAATACTTCCCACTGACAAGTGCAGAGATGATCAACGGACGCAAACCTCAGGAGGTGAGAGACCGCATACCATTTGAGCACCTCACCCCACTCTTTCCTGACGAGAAATTCAATCTCTGCGGCAACCCTGCCACAACAAATCTCAGCACACGCATCGTAGACCTCTTCTCACCTATCGGCAAGGGTCAGCGAGCACTCATCGTGGCACAGCCAAAGACGGGTAAGACCATCCTCATGAAGGACATAGCAAACGCAATTGCAGCCAACCACCCCGAGGCTTATCTGATGATGCTCCTCATTGACGAGCGTCCTGAGGAGGTTACCGACATGGCACGCACTGTGAACGCTGAGGTGATAGCCTCAACATTCGACGAACCTGCCGACCGCCACGTGAAGATTGCTGGCATAGTGTTGGAGAAGGCTAAGCGCCTTGTGGAGAGCGGTCACGACGTAGTGATATTCCTCGACTCCATCACCCGATTGGCTCGCGCTTACAACACTGTGGCTCCAGCTTCAGGCAAAGTGCTCACTGGTGGTGTGGATGCCAACGCCCTGCAGAAGCCAAAGCGTTTCTTCGGTGCAGCGCGTAACATAGAGAATGGCGGTTCACTGACCATCATTGCCACAGCTCTCATAGACACTGGTTCGAAGATGGACGAGGTGATATTCGAAGAGTTCAAGGGTACGGGTAACATGGAGTTGCAGCTCGACCGCTCACTGTCAAACAAGCGCATATTCCCTTCTGTCAACCTCGTGGCATCAAGCACACGCCGCGACGATCTGCTGCATGACGACACTACTCTGCGCCGCATGTGGATACTCCGCAAGCACATTGCCGACATGACTGCCCTCGAGGCGATGAACACCATACACGACAGTATGCTGCGCACAAAGGACAACGAGGAATTCCTTATGTCAATGAACTCATAGCAGTCAAGCACACCGAATAATGGCAAATGACATTGAAATAAAGGGGGCGAGGGTCAACAATCTAAAGAATGTCAGCCTCAATATTCCCCGCAACAAATTTATAGTAGTAACAGGAGTCAGTGGCTCCGGTAAATCATCGTTGGCTTTCGACACTTTGTATGCCGAAGGCCAACGTCGTTATGTAGAGTCGCTCTCAAGCTATGCCCGCCAGTTTCTTGGGCGCATGAGCAAGCCCGAATGCGACTCTATAAAAGGACTTCCGCCAGCTATCGCCATTGCACAGAAGGTGATAGCGAGAAATCCCCGCTCCACAGTGGGCACTTCCACCGAAATATATGAATATCTGCGCCTGCTTTTTGCACGCATAGGACACACTTTCTCTCCCGTAAGTGGCGATGAGGTGAAACGCCACACGGTGGAAGACGTACTCACATATGTCAACAGTCACGAAGAGGGCGAGGCTTACGTTCTCGTGTCACCTCTTCACCTCAGCGAGCAACGCACTCTGGAGCAACAGCTACGCATAAAAAGCCAACAGGGATATACGCGCATCATGCATAATGGAGAATTTACGCGTATAGACGATTTCCTTGAAAACAACAAGTACATTTCATCTACGGACGACATGTTTATTGTCATCGACCGCTTGCGCGTTTCGAAAAGCCATGAGGCAGAGATGCGCCTGTGCGATTCGGCAGAGACTGCTTTCTATGAGGGCGACGGAGTATGCCTGGTGGTATTCGCAAGCGATGGCTCACGCAAGGAATTCTCCACTCGCTTCGAGGCTGACGGCATCACCTTTGAGCAACCGTCGGACAATATGTTTGCCTTCAACTCTCCAGCAGGAGCATGTCCCACATGCGAAGGTTTCGGCAGCATAGTGGGTATCGACGAGAAACTCGTTATCCCCAATCCCTCACTGTCGGTCTATGAAGGATGTGTGCAGTGCTGGCATGGAGAGAAACTGGGTGAATGGAAGAATGAATTTTGCCGAAGGGCACCAAAGGACAATTTTCCCATATTTTCTGCTTACTTTGAACTCTCTGAGGAGCAGCGTGACTGGCTTTGGCATGGTCTGCCGTCAGACAAACACAGATCTGAGGATGACAGGGTGTGCATAGACTCGTTCTTCAAGATGGTGAAGGACAATCAATACAAGATACAATATCGAGTGATGATGAGTCGCTTTCGTGGCAAGACAATCTGTCCTGACTGCAAAGGCGCACGCCTGAAGAAAGAGGCTCGGTGGGTGAAGATAGCTGGTAAGGACATTACACAACTGGTTAATATGCCTGTCAGCGAACTGAAACAGTGGTTTGACAATCTGCAACTCTCACAGCATGATGCCGGCATAGCGAAACGTCTGCTCACGGAGATAAACTCCCGACTGAAGTTTTTGCTTGACGTGGGTTTGGGGTATCTGACTCTTAACCGCCCGTCGAACACTCTGTCAGGTGGTGAGAGCCAACGCATAAACCTCACCACCTCTCTCGGCAGTTCGCTTGTGGGTAGCCTCTATATCCTCGATGAACCGAGCATAGGTCTGCACAGTCGCGACACCCATCAGTTGATAGAAGTGCTGAAAGAACTGCAGGCACTGGGCAACACTGTCGTTGTGGTGGAGCACGACGAGGAGATAATGCGTGCCGCTGACTATATCATTGATGTGGGACCTGATGCCGGACGACTCGGTGGTCAGATAGTTTTCCAAGGTGAAACGAGCCTGTTGTCGGACAACAGTATAGTCGAAAAACATCCCGACTCTCACACTGTGAAATATCTCACTCACGCAGAGAAGATAGCTATTCCCGCTTCTCGCAGAAGATGGAATCACTATATTGACCTCAACTCTTGTCGTATGAATAATCTCAAGGGCATTCATGCGAGGTTCCCGCTCAATGTGCTCACAGTGGTAACGGGTGTGAGCGGTAGTGGCAAGTCTACCCTCGTGAAGGGCATTCTCTATCCAGCTGTGAAGCGCTATCTTGGCGAGATATGTGATGCCCCTGGCGAATACGGAGGTATGGATGGCGCCATGAAATACATACGCCACATAGAGTTTGTAGACCAAAATCCTATAGGCAAGAGTACGCGCAGCAATCCTGCCACATATGTGAAGGCTTATGACGCCATACGCCAACTCTTTGCCGAGCAACAACTAGCGAAACAGATGGGATTCACCCCACAGTATTTCTCATTCAATGCCAATGGCGGACGATGTGAGGAATGCAATGGAGCTGGCGTGGTGACCATAGAGATGCAGTTTATGGCTGACCTCGAACTTGTGTGCGAATCTTGCCACGGCAAGCGTTTCAAGAACGAGATTCTTGAGGTACAATACAAGGGCAAGAGCATCAGCGACGTGCTTGACATGACGGTGAACGAGGCGATAGAATTCTTCGGAGAGAACAACCAGAAGAATATTGTAGACCGTTTGCGTCCGCTGGAGTCAGTAGGATTGGGATATATAAAACTGGGACAAAACTCGTCTACGCTTTCAGGTGGTGAAAGCCAGCGCGTGAAGTTGGCTTACTATCTCGGACAGGAACAACATGACCCCACCCTATTCATCTTTGACGAACCGACCACGGGTCTGCACTTCCATGACATCACGAAATTGCTTCATGCCTTCAACTCCCTCATAGAGCGAGGACACTCCATCGTAGTGATAGAGCACAACATGGATGTCATAAAGTGCGCCGACTACATTATCGACATAGGTCCTGAAGGTGGCAAGGCGGGTGGCAACATCGTGTGCGAAGGCACCCCCGAGGATGTTGCTTCATGCCCAGAGAGCCTTACGGGACAATATCTCAGCAAATATTTACAGGGTGGTAATTTATAGAACCACCCTATAATAAATCAAAGAATCCCGTGGGGGTGGTACGTTTCAGCACCTCCACGGTGAAGTCTTTACCAGGAATGATACCGCTATCGCGGAGTATTCCGTCGACAGTATGTAAAGCCAATTCAGGGTCATTATTGTCATAACTGAGATGACAGAGCCATACGCTCTTCAATGCCGGAGTGGCATAGTCACGCAGAGCCTTTCCGCATTCTGTATTACTCAAATGACCATTAGGCGAAAGTATGCGTCGCTTCAAATGCTCAGGATACTTGCCTGCCATGAGCTTTTCCACCTCATGGTTAGACTCAAGAACGAGATAGTTGGACTGTGATATTATCTGAGTTATACCCTCCGTGATATGCCCAGCATCTGTGACAAGACCGAACGACACACCGCCATATTTGATAAGATAGCCCACGTTGTCCATACTGTCATGAGGCACGGATACGGCAGTTATCACAAAATCATCAATCTGAAACTCCTCGCCCACAGTGACATAGTGACGCATAGGATTTGGCACCTTATTGCGCACCACATAATTATTGTCTATGCCTTTATGCACCTCCTTGGTAGCATAGACAGGGAGACATAACTGATGACTCAGACTTCCTACCGACTTCACGTGGTCGGCATGGTCATGAGTGACGAGGATGGCTTTTATTTCTGAAAGAGGCAATCCATACTGGTTGAAATACTTCTTCACCATGCGGATTCCTATACCGGAGTCTATTAATATTCCACCGTGGTCAGTATATAGGTAATAACAGTTACCACTACTGCCACTGCCAAACGAAATGAACTTAAACATTAGGCAAAAGTATTAAAAAAATCAGAATAAACCAACTTTTTTACATACCTTTGCCTACGCTTTAATATGATTTATATCAATCCTACACTATGTTAAATAGGCTAAAGACACTCGTTCTGATACTTTTCCCCACATCTCTTATCCTGCTATCTTGCGGAGATGACAGCAAGAAGCAATTGGATGCCACTGCCGAAGCCTTTGCCAAAGAATACTTCAACTGGCGCTATAGCGAGGCCATGCCTTATGTCACAGCAGAATCATCGGAATACATAAAATTTCTTGCTACGAATGTAACTGAAGATGACGTTCAGTTACTGCGTTCCATGGAGAGTGGTGCTGAAATAACTATTGAGAACTGTGACGTGGCTGATGGCGATAGCGTGGCTTATGTGGATGTGACGGTGGATAATTTCTGTCATGCAGACACCATTGGGAAGCCAGCCAAACTGCATGAAAGTGCAAAGGTCACTCTCATGCTCATGCGCCGAGGCGACAAGTGGCAGGTGGTTGTTTCCAATGATTGGCCTAAAATGGCATTCCCACAGCAAAGTGAAACGCAAGATCACGACTAATCTTCGGATATAACAAGGGGTAATGCTCCTTGGTGGTGTTATAGACGGGATTTACCGCCTTCATACCGAAGTCAAAGCGCAGAATGAAATAATCGAAATTGAAGCGTAAGCCAAGTCCATACGCCACTGCCAACTGCTTGTAGAACTCATTAAAGGAGAACTGACCGCCAGGCTGCTCTTCATATTCGCGTATTGTCCATATGTTGCCGGCATCGATGAATGCTGCGCCATGGAGTTTCCAAAAGAGTTTTGAACGATACTCCATGCTTAAGTCCAACTTTATGTCGCCTGTCTGGTTGATGAAGTCTATTCTTCCGTCTGTTCCCTTAAAACTTCCTGGTCCAAGACTTCTCACGCTCCATCCTCTCACAGAGTTGGCACCACCCGAGAAATAGCGCTTTTCAAACGGCAGCACCTTACTGTTTCCGTAAGGATAAGCCACACCAAGGGCAGCATGAAATGCCAACTGGTTGTTTTCGTCAAAGTTCACCAATTTGGTATAGTCAACATCTCCCTTAACATATTGTGCATAGGCTATATTGAAGAGAGTGTTTTGTCCGTCACTGTTTTTCTTGAATTTAAACAGACTTGAAGCACCATGTAGCAGATTACCAGCTGTCTCTAAATTGGTTCTTATGGAGAAATTACTATGGTTGACTGTGATACCGAAACCTATCTTCATGATAAACAGGTCTTCATAGTTATATCTAAGAATAGCATTTCTATTGTCTGTGCTCTCGAGATAATCATTACGGAAAGTTTCTGATATCCACGGCATATAGACATAGTTGAGATCTATGAGGTCGAATCTATAGCCCACCTTGCCCTTGGCATCTTTCCATCGGTAGCGCCAAGCGGAAGAAAAGAGTCTGCGGTGAAACTCAGGTCTATTCTGTAGATTGTAAGACACCTGCAGTTCGCTCGACGTGTTCTGTCTTCTCTTGAATGACGAAGAGAGGAACGGTGCCATACAGCGAGGGAATGACAATTTAGAACTGATGCTATATTCCTGATAATCCTGGTCTTGATAACCTTCCAGCCCTGTTATAGCCTCAAAGGCAGCTCGCGTCTGTATGCTCAGCAGTTCGCTACCACGGAAAAGATTTCTATTTTCATATGTCAACGACAATGCGGCTCCAAGGTCGCCAGCCGTGTTGGTGCCTTCAGGTTGGAATGACAGCGACGAAGGTTTGTTGGTGCTCACCTGTATGGCGCAGTCGAGAGTGTTGTCTTCAGGATGTTCGTCAAAACGAATGTTTGTATATCTCACGGCTTGAAGTCGTGAGAAATTGTTGTATGTCTTTTGTAGAGCCTGAGCCGAATAGAGGTCACCAGGTTTGAAATCTGTGGTATTCTCCAGCACAGACTGTCGCAGATGCATCTTACCACCGTCAACACTCGTAAAAGATACCTTCCCAATGCGATATTGCCTGTGCAGTTCCTCTTGCGCGGAGTTATTGGGCTTATATTTGTATACTGACATCACCACTCCCACATCACTGCTGCCTTGCGCCGTGTCAACAGCAAAGTCGATGAAATCCTTATGGAAATGATAATATCCGCTGTCCACGAGCAGTGTTGCTATCTGTTTGCGTATGTCGCTCAGTGTCACCACTGAGAAACGACGACCGGGACGAAGGCGCGACAAGAGATGCTTGTTGCGGTCGAGAATCTGCTTTATGCTATCATCATAAACTATTGACTGAAAATCGGATATATAATATGGAGTACCTGTGTTAATCTTATACTTAGTACTCAACTTATTACCCTTTGTCTTATTTTCTATACCTACTTCGGCATGCAGGAAACCTATGTTTCTTACTGCAGAGCGTAGGTCTTGTGCAGAAGTAATAGCCGCAAGAGTGTCATAGACGACAGGTTTGGCTCCAGGACGCTTTATGAGCGAAAACCATCGTGTGTTGGGTTTCTGTCTTACATAGGAAGCAAGCGAAGAAGTATTAATCTCGCCATTGTCTGCCTCTATTGTGACATTCTCAAGCGAATAACTTCCTTCAGGGATATTTCGTGATGAACTACATGCGACAAATTGTGCCACAACTGTAATAGCCACGACACCTTTAAGAATAGCCTTATATCCCAAGCGATTATTGTTCACAATGCAAAATTAATAATAATAATCCGAATTCATAAGAGGCAAAGTAGCTATATTCTGCATATAACTGGATGATAGGAAGATTTTTTCTTGTTACGGATGTTTTATTCGGGAATTTTCCCTAAATTTGCATGGTTGAAATTAAGAATGATACATTTCTAAATAAAGAATAAAGATATGGCAACAAAAATCAATGATTACGATTTCGCTGGTAAGAAGGCAATCGTTCGTGTAGACTTCAATGTACCTATTCAGGATGGCAAGATTACGGATGACACACGTATCCGTGGTGCTCTGCCTACTCTCAAGCTGATTCTTGAGAAGGGTGGCTCTCTGATAATCATGTCACACATGGGTAAACCAAAGGGCAAGGTAAAGGCTGAACTTTCTCTGTCGCAGATAGTAGACGCTGTAAGCGAGAAGCTCGGTGTGCCTGTAAAGTTTGCTGCTGACTGCCAGAAGGCTGACGCTGAGGTTGCCGCTCTCAAGCCAGGTGAGGCTCTTCTTCTCGAAAACCTACGTTTCTATCCTGAAGAGGAAGGTAAGCCAGTAGGCATCGACAAGGAAGATCCTGCATATGAGGATGCAAAGAAGGCTATGAAAGCTTCTCAGAAGGAATTTGCAAAGAAGCTCGCTTCTTATGCTGACTGCTGGGTGATGGATGCTTTCGGTACAGCTCACCGCAAGCACGGTTCTACTGCCGTTATCGCTGACTACTTCAAGCCAGAAGATCGCATGCTCGGTCTCCTCATGGAGAAAGAGGTTGCAGCTGTTGACGCAGTGCTCGGCAACATCAAGCGTCCTTTCGTGGCTATCATGGGTGGTTCGAAGGTTTCTTCTAAGATCGGCATCATCGAGAATCTGCTCGGCAAGGTTGACAAGCTCATTCTCTGCGGTGGTATGACCTACACATTCTCTAAGGCTCACGGTGGCAAGATCGGTGACTCTATCGTAGAGCTCGACAAACTTGATGTAGCTCTTGGCGTAGAGGAGTTGGCAAAGAAGAACAATGTAGAGCTCGTGCTCGGCACAGACTCTGTTTGTGGTGACAAGTTCTCTAACGATGCTAACCGCGCTATATATCCTTCTAACGATATTCCTGACGGATGGGAAGGCATGGACGCAGGTCCTGACACTCAGAAGGCATTCGTAGAGGCTATCAAGGGTGCAAAGACAATCCTTTGGAACGGTCCTGCTGGTGTATTCGAGTTTGACAACTTCACTGCTGGTTCACGTGCCATCGGCGACGCTATCGCTGAGGCTACAGCAGAAGGCGCATTCTCACTCATCGGTGGTGGTGACTCAGTGGCTTGCGTAAACAAGTTCGGTCTCGCTGACAAGGTGTCTTACATCTCTACTGGTGGTGGTGCTCTTCTTGAGGCTATCGAGGGAAAGACCCTTCCTGGCGTAGCTGCTGTTTTGGGCTAATATCTCACATTATAATATTATTGCAGGGCTGGAGCATGAAGCTTCAGCCCTGTTTGAGTATATATAAGAGGGGCGTAATTAGCAGGTACGATTTTTTTTTGCTAACTTTGTTGTACTAAATGGACATAGGAAACTCAGCTGTCACATACATAACATGATATACCCCGACAATTTCGAAAACAAGATAGGATTTACGGAAATACGCTCCATGCTTCGCGATGCATGTATGTCAACTCTCGGCGAAGAGAAGGTTGACGACATGCAAATGATGGATGATGCCACAGAGATAGAAGAGAAACTCTGCCGAGTACGTGAGTTGCAGACTCTACTCGAGGAATGCGAAGACTTTCCTCTGAGCTATTTCTTCGACATGCGCCAGAGTGTCAGCAGACTGCGTATGGAACATACACATATGGAAGAATCTGAACTATTTGACCTCGGACGTTCACTTTCTACCATTGACCATATAAAGCGTATACTCATACCCGAAACCTTTAGTTTGGGTGACGAGTCAAAATATCCACATTTGCAGATACTTGCCGAAGAGGTAAGCACCTTTCCAAAACTTGTTGACAGTATATCACGCATGCTTGACAAGACAGGAAAGTTGCGTGACACGGCATCACCACAGTTGGCAGAGATAAGACGCAGTCTGAAACAAGCTGAGAATAGTGTGTCGCACACTCTTCACAGTATATTGCGTCAGGCTCAACAGGATGGACTCGTAGACAAAGATGCAAGTCCCGCACTGCGTGACGGACGTCTTGTAATTCCCGTGTCGCCAGCATTGAAGAGAAAGATTCCAGGCATTGTGCACGACGAGAGTGCAACGGGAAAGACATCCTTCGTGGAACCGACACAAGTGGTAGAAGCTAACAATAGAATAAGGGAACTGAAATCAGCGGAGAAAAAGGAAACGATAAGGATTCTTACTGAGTTTGCCAAGGTGATACGCCCTGACGTGAGATATATCGTGGCTTCCTATTCCCTACTCGCCCATATCGATTTCCTAAGGGCTAAGATTTTGGTGGCAGACAAACTGGATGCCATCGTACCACAGATATCCAGTGAAGCAAAAATGGATATGGTGCAGGCAAGACATCCACTGTTGCAATTGTCGTTGCAGAAACATGGAAAGAAGATTGTACCTCTCGACATCACCCTCACACCCGAAGGTAGACTGCTCATCATATCAGGACCAAATGCGGGAGGAAAATCTGTATGTCTGAAGACAACTGGTCTGTTGCAGTATATGCTTCAGTGCGGACTACCCATACCAGTAAAAGAGAGTTCCACATGTGGTGTGTTTAGAGATATTCTCATTGACATAGGCGACGAACAGAGCATAGAGGACGACCTATCGACCTATTCTTCACATCTGCGAAACATGAAGGTGATGATAAAAACAGCATCAGAGCGTTCGCTATTACTTATAGATGAGTTCGGTACTGGTACGGAACCGCAGATTGGCGGTGCCATCGCAGAAGCTGTGCTGAAGCAATTTTGGGACAAGGGAACCTTTGCAGTCATCACCACACATTATCAGAATCTGAAGCATTTTGCAGATGCTCACAAGGGCGCAGTCAATGGTGCCATGCTCTACGACAGACATGAGATGAAGGCATTGTTCCAATTGCAGATAGGTCGCCCAGGTTCATCGTTTGCCATAGAGATTGCCCGTAAGACGGGATTGCCTGAAGAAGTGATAGAAGATGCTTCGCGCATTGTAGGACAGGAATATATCCAGTCAGACAAATATCTTCAGGACATTGTGCGTGACAAACGCTATTGGGAGTCAAAGCGTCAGACCATTCACCAGCGTGAGAAGGACATGCAGCGCACCATAGAACGTTATGAGACAAACATTACGGACATAGATCAGGAGCGCAAGGCGATACTGCGAAGAGCAAAAGAACAGGCGGAAGAACTCTTGAAAGAGAGCAATAGACGAATAGAAAACGCTATCCGTGAAATACGTGAGCAGCAAGCGGAGAAGGAGGCCACGAAGAAAATACGCGAAGAACTCAATGCCTTCCGTGCCGAGGTGAACGAGATTGACACTAAGGTAGAGGATGACAAGATAGCAAAGAAAATAGAGGAAATAAAGTCGCGTAAGGAACGTCACGAGAAGCGTAAAGCCGAGAAAGAAAACAAGAAGGCTAACGCAAATAAAGACAATGTGATAACGTCTGCAACTAAAACAACAAGTTCAAAAAAAGAGATTATCTCTGAAGGTGATACGGTGAGAATAAAAGGACTAACGTCAACGGGAACTGTTGAGAGTCTGAATGGTGATATGGCAACAGTTATCTTCGGTGGTATGCGCACTAAGATGAGAGCATCGAGACTAGAGAAAGCCACCGCTAATGTTGTGAAGACAGAAACCGCAGCAGAGAAGCATGCAGAACTCAATTCCATCAGCGTATCACGTACCACTAGAAACACTATAGACGACAGACGTTCTAAGTTCGCGCATGAACTAGATGTGCGTGGCATGAGGGGTGACGAGGCTCTTAACGCAGTGATGTATTTCATTGATGATGCCATTCTTGTGGGTGTGCAGCAAGTGAGAATACTACATGGAAAGGGTAACGGCATATTGCGCCAACTCATAAGGCAATATCTCGGTACGGTGCCCAATGTCACATCCTATCGTGACGAGCATGTGCAGTTTGGTGGTGCTGGTATCACAGTGGTAGAGTTTTAATTTACTTCTTTGATGTTAAGTATTTATTAATCAGAAATGAATATGCTTCTATCAATTTTTATCAATATACTTTCACTGGGTGCAGTTTCTTCTGACACGACAGTAAACAATGCCCCTATGATAAACCGCGCCATAGAAGAGTGCTCGGCTCAAGGCGGAGGCATTGTGAGCGTTCCGCAAGGAGTATTCACCACAGGAAGCATATTCCTTAAAAGTGGCGTTACACTGCGCATTGAGCAAGGTGCCAAACTGCGCGGAACGAAGAATCTTGCCGACTACACGCACCTAACAACTACTGCAGACCTGTCGAAATATGAAAGTGGACAAGGCACTGTCAACTACAACAGTGCCACAGACCCTATATGGTCACAAGCACTTATATTCGGCATTGGTATAAAGAACGCTGGTATAGAAGGACCGGGATGTATTGACGGCAACAATGTGAGAAATCCTTTGGGCGAAGAGCATCAGAGAGGTCCACATACGGTGTTGCTGGCAGACTGCAAGAATATTAAGATTCATGATGTAAAGGTCGAAAATGCTTCTAACTATGCTTTTCTTGGTTATAAGATAGAACAGTCAGAATTCTACGACATACATGTAGAAGGCGGCTGGGATGGCATACATCTGCGTGGCACACGGAAGGTGAAAATAAAAGACTGCACACTTTCGACTGGTGACGATGCAATAGCGGGCGGATATTGGGAAAAGACAGTAATAGAAGGTTGCAGACTCAACTCTTCATGCAATGGCATACGCATGATAATGCCGTCTGTTGGAGTTACGGTGAGCAATTGTGACTTCATCGGTCCTGGCAGATTCGAGCATATCACTTCCCACCGCACCAACTCAGAAGCTGCAATAACAATAGAACCAGGAGCATGGGGAAAGGCTCCAGGAAGGCTTGATAAGATATGCATAAAGGATTGCCGTGTGAGGGAAACCCTGACGCCACTCTCAGTAACACTTGGAGAAGACAACACTCTCGGTACTATAACCATAGAGCGACTTGTGGCACGAGATATTACACGTCATGCCCTCTCGGTGAAGAGTTGGGGTACTGCAGTAAGCGATAAAGTCGTGATGCGTGACTGTGACCTGCAATTCCGTGGCATCGATGACCCGCAACTGCCAGACTGGTTTAAGACTCACTCCACAAACGAATGGCCAGTGTTTCCATCATGGGGACTTTATTTCCGCAATGTTGGTAAAGTAAAAATGCAAGGAGTCAGCATCAGTGTGAAGGGCAAGGACTACCGCACAGCGGTCATCTATGACAATGTGAAGAGCAAGTCGGGAGAGCCTGTGATTGTAGACAAAGCGCAAAGTGTCAACTTTTAAACGTGGTATTTCGTTTATTGGAAAATAATTAGTACTTTTGCGCAATTAATAGTTAGAGTAAAGAATTGTATACAATATGCTTACACTTAAATTAATTAATGAGGAGACCGAGCGAGTAATAGCCGGTCTGGAGAAAAAACATTTCAATGGTGCAAAGGAAGCCATTGAGAAGGTTCAGGGTATCGACCGTCAGCGTAAAGAAGCTCAGCAGGCTCTCGACAACAATAAGCAGGAAGCCAACCAACTGTCAAAGCAGATTGGCATGCTTATGAAGGACGGCAAGAAAGAGGAAGCTGAAGCTATCAAGGCTAAGGTGGCAGAATTGAAGGAAGCAGCAAAGTCGCTTCAGGAAAAACAGGAAAATGCAGAAAAAGAGATGAACGCTCTGCTCTGCCAGATTCCAAACATTCCTTACGACGAGGTGCCTCAGGGTGCTCACGCAGAGGATAACTGGGTGGTGAAGTCAAACCTGAAGGAGTGCGTGGAAGGTGTCGACACTGTGGGCAATTGGACATGTAACCCAGAGAATAAGGATGCGAAATTGCCTCACTGGGAACTAGCAAAGAAATATAATCTTATAGATTTCGACCTCGGAGTAAAGATAACTGGTGCTGGTTTCCCTGTATATATAGGTAAGGGTGCACAACTCCAGCGAGCACTTATCAATTTCTTCCTCGCAGAAGCTAGCAAGGCTGGCTACACGGAGATTATGCCTCCTACAGTGGTGAACACTGCTTCGGGCTATGGCACAGGCCAGCTTCCAGACAAGGAGGGACAGATGTATCACTGTGAAGTGGACGACCTCTATCTCATCCCTACAGCAGAGGTACCTGTGACAAATATCTATCGTGATGTCATTCTTGACGAAAAGGATCTGCCGATAAAGAATTGCGCCTACACCCAGTGTTTCCGTCGCGAGGCAGGTAGCTATGGCAAGGATGTGCGCGGTCTTAACCGTCTGCACGAGTTCTCTAAGATTGAGATTGTGAGAATTGATACTCCTGAGCATTCAGCAGAAAGCCATAAGGAAATGCTTGAACATGTGGAAGGATTGCTCAAAAAGCTCGAACTCCCTTACAGAATACTTCGTCTATGTGGTGGCGACCAGAGTTTTACAAGTGCCATATGCTATGACTTCGAGGTTTACTCTGAGGCTCAGCAGCGTTGGCTTGAGGTTTCATCAGTTTCCAACTTCGACACATATCAAGCTAACCGTCTGAAGTGTCGTTACAGAAAATCTGAGAACAAGAAAATAGAACTCTGCCACACTCTCAATGGTTCGGCACTCGCTTTGCCTCGCATCGTGGCATCTATCCTTGAGGACTATCAGACTCCTGAGGGTATACGCGTGCCAAAGGCGCTCGTTCCATACATGGGATGCGACATCATAAAGTAGCTCCTAAGAGCACGACGAACTAACAAGACAACCGATGACCTTTACATTAGAAACCTAACATTATGAACAAGATAGTCAAGAAGGAGCTGTTCTCCGAAAAGGTATACAAACTGATAGTGGAAGCGCCACCTATTGCCAAAAGCCGTAGGGCAGGACATTTCGTTATAGTGCGTGTCGGAAATGAAGGTGAACGAATACCATTGACTATTGCGGATTCTGATGTAGAGAATGGCACCATTACATTGGTGGTGCAGACGGTTGGATATTCTACAACAAAACTTTGTAGTCTGAGCGAGGGAGATTATATCACGGATGTGGTAGGTCCTCTCGGTCAGGCTACAAAAATAGACAACTACGGCACTGTGCTTTGTGCTGGTGGCGGTGTGGGCGTAGCTCCCATGCTTCCTATAATAAAAGCACTGAAGAAGGCTGGCAACAGAGTGGTGTCTGTGCTCGCAGGACGAACCAAGGAACTGATAATTCTCGAAGAGGAGGTGCGCAAGCATTGTGACGAAGTGATTATCATGACCGACGACGGCAGTTACGGTCAGAAAGGTGTGGTCACTGTGGGTATGGAACAAGTCATTCAGCGCGAGAAGGTGAACAAATGTTTTGCCATCGGTCCTGCCATAATGATGAAGTTTTGTTGTTTGCTTACAAAGAAATACGACATTCCTACTGACGTATCGCTTAACACCATTATGGTTGACGGCACGGGTATGTGTGGAGCATGTCGCATAACAGTTGGAGGTAAGACTCGATTTGTGTGTGTCGATGGTCCTGAGTTTGATGGCCACGAGGTCGATTTTGAAGAGATGTTCAAGCGTATGGGAGCTTTCAAGGCCGAGGAACTTGAGGAAATGAAGAAGCTTGAACAGCATGCTTGTCTTTCTGTTGATAATAATAAGAATGATAAATCTCGTGCTGTGGATGCATCTGACATGACAACGGACACCCCACTCCACATTCTCCTTGACCGTGATTCCGAATGGAGAAATGAGCTACGTGGAAGTATGAAACCAAAGGAACGCACTCTGATAGAGCGTTGCAAGATGGGTGAACTTGATCCTGTATATCGTGCAACGACACGTCTTGAGGAGGTGAATATTGGTCTTACTGTAGAGCAAGCTCTTACCGAGTCAAAGAGATGTCTTGACTGCAAGAACCCTACATGTATGGAGGGATGTCCTGTTTCAATAAACATTCCTTCATTTATAAAGAACATAGAGCGTGGTCAGTTTCTTGAGGCTGCACGCGTGCTGAAACATACGAGTGCCTTGCCTGCAGTTTGTGGACGCGTGTGTCCACAGGAGAAACAATGCGAGAGTAAGTGTATGCACCTGAAAATGGGGCATCAGGCTGTGGCTATAGGCAATCTCGAAAGATTTGCTGCCGACTACGAGCGTAACTCAGGCAAGATGGCTCTGCCAGAATGTAAAACTAGCAACGACATAAAGGTTGCCATAGTTGGTTCTGGTCCTGCAGGTTTGTCATGTGCCGGCGACTTAGCTAAGGCTGGTTTCTGCGTAACAGTATTTGAAGCTCTTCACGAGATTGGCGGAGTGCTGAAATACGGTATACCAGAGTTTAGATTGCCTAATGCCATCGTAGACGTAGAAATAGAGAATCTCAAGAAGATTGGCGTCAACTTTGTAAAAGACTGCATCGTTGGCAAGACCATAACTATGCGAGATCTTGAAGATGAAGACTACAAGGCCATATTCGTGGCTTCGGGTGCAGGACTTCCTAACTTTATGAACATACCGGGAGAAAATTCTGTGGGCATCATGTCGTCTAACGAATATCTCACTCGTGTAAACCTGATGGATGCAAGTAATCCAGTGAGCGACACACCTATCACTAAAGCAAAGTCGGTGATGGTGGTAGGTGGAGGCAACACTGCCATGGACTCATGTCGCACGGCTAAACGTCTAGGAGCAGAAAGGGTGTTCATTGCTTACCGCCGTTCGGAAGCAGAAATGCCTGCCCGACTCGAAGAGGTGAAGCATGCCAAGGAAGAGGGCATAGAATTCCTTACTCTACACAATCCGATAGAATATATTGCAGATGATAAAGGAGTGCTGAAAGCTGTAAAACTGCAGGTTATGCATCTCGGTGAACCTGATGCTTCAGGTCGCAGAAGTCCTATTCCTGTGGAAGGAAAGGTAGAAACGATAGACATTGATCAAGCTATCGTGGCTGTAGGTGTCTCTCCTAACCCACTCGTGCCTCGTAGCGTGGACGGACTGGAATTGGGCAGAAAGAACACCATAGTGGTAAACGATAAGATGCAGTCGTCTATCCCAACCATATTCGCTGGTGGCGACATAGTGAGAGGAGGAGCCACTGTCATTCTCGCCATGGGCGACGGCAGAAAGGCTGCAACCTCAATCATTGAGATGTTTTCATCGTCAAAATAAAAAAGAACAATAATCAGATGTTCAACATTATTTATATGAAAAGAACAATCTTCATTATACTTCTCTCGTTTCTTTGCATCGGCACGATAGATGCACAGAAGCGAAAAACTAAATCTAAAACCACTAAAGTGACTGTGGTGGAAAAGACGGTAGAGGAGAAACTCTTCGATGAATTATTGCCTTCAACAGCTAAGGTTATGTTTATCGACAGCATTGTCGTGGACAAGGAGTCTTTCCTCAAAACTCTTTCCTTACCTGCAAGTTTGGGAAAAATGACAAAGGAGAATGGGCAGGTGAGTTACTCCAACGAGTTTGATAATACCAAAATCTTTGCCTCGGGCGACACCATTTCAGGTCGCCATCTATATATGTCGCATAAGTACGGCAATAAATGGGAGGACGCACGCAAAGTGAACGAAATTGAAAATATCAATCCCGACTACCCTTTTCTTATGTCAGACGGAGTGACCCTCTATTTCTCAGCCGAAGGTGAAGGCACTGTGGGAGGACGTGATATCTTTCACACCACCTATGATGCAGACAATGCATGCTTCTATGAAGCCACAAATATGGGCTTACCTTACAATTCTCCTGCCAATGAATATATGTTGGCAATAAGCGACATCGACGATATCGGTTGGCTTGTTTCCGACAGATATCAGCCCGAAGGAAAGGTGTGTATATACATCTTCGAGACTACCCCTCAACGTAATACCTTTGCTGAAGGTACAAGTAATGAGGAACTGAAGAAATATGCTTCTCTGGCTTCCATAAAGAACACATGGTCGTTTGGCGACCGCAAAGCGGCACTTGCGAGATATAGCTCAATGATGAAGACGGTGAAAAGAAACGAAAGTGCGGGCATGGAGTTTATTATAAACGATCAGACGACATACGCACAACTCTCTGATTTCAAGAATACTCAAGCAAGAAAATTGTATCAGGAAATGGAGAGCGAGAAGAAACGTCTTACGGAAATGAACACTTTGCTGACAGGTGCCCGTACAAGTTATTTGGAAACATCTAAAGCAAAGCGACATGATATAGGACGAAAAATTGTAACTATGGAGACAGAGATTGATGCTCTCACCAAGTCCATACATGAGAAAGAAAAAGAAATACGCAAACTAGAAACAAAATAATAAAGAATTACTATTATGAAACAATTTCCAGAATCTGAACTGCCTATAAATAGCGATGGCAGCGCTTTTCATCTGCATATTCGTCCCGAGCAATTGGCTGACAAAGTTATTCTTGTGGGTGACCCCGGACGAGTAGATACTGTGGCTGCACATTTTGATAAGAAAGAATGTGAGATATCTAGCAGAGAATTCCATACGGTAACTGGTTTTTACAAAGGCAAGCGTATCACTGTGTTGTCTACTGGTATCGGTTGCGACAATATAGATATCGTAGTAAATGAACTTGACGCTTTGGCAAATATTGATTTTACCACAAGAACAGAAAAGCCTGAGCATAAAACCCTTACGCTCATAAGAATTGGTACTTGTGGTGGTCTACAACAGGAAACTCCAATTGGCACGTTCGTAGCTTCGGTGAAGTCAATCGGTTTTGACGGACTCCTCAACTATTATGCTGGACGTGACAATGTATGCGATCTCGACATAGAGAGAGCTTTCGTGGAGCATATGAACTGGTCACCAAAGAAGGGCGCCCCTTATGTAGCTACAGCTGATGCCGAACTCATAGATAGAGTTGCTGGAAAAGAAATGGTGCGTGGCATAACAATAGCTTGTGGCGGTTTCTATGGTCCACAAGGCAGACAAATACGCATTCCCATCGTTGACCCTAACCAAAATAAAAAGGTGGAGGCTTTCAGCTATATCGTTCCTGAGACAACGGCTGCAGTAAAGTCTGGCACAGAGCTCAAAATATGTAATTTCGAGATGGAGTCATCGGCTCTTTCAGGATTATCTTCGCTATTGGGTCATCAAGCCATGACTTGTTGCATGGTGATAGCCAATCGCTATGCGCAGGAGATGAACACTGAATATAAATCTTCGATAGACGAACTCATAAAACTGGTACTTGACAGAATCTAAAAAACATAAGATGACGACTATATGTGCATCGGCAACGACAACAGGTGGAGCTATTGCCGTAATAAGAATTAGCGGACCTGAGACATTTTCCGTTCTTGCGAAAGTTTTCTCAAAGGATTTAAGTAATGCCAAGGGATACACGGTGCATTATGGTAATATAACAAACGGTGACGAGACCATAGACGAGGTTCTCGTCACTGTTTTTCGTGCTCCACATTCCTACACAGGTGAAGATTCGGCAGAAATCTCATGCCATGCTTCATCCTACATAGTCAGAGAGATTCTCAATGCACTCATTGTAAACGGCGCTATGACTGCCGAACCAGGAGAATTCACCATGCGTGCCTTCATGAACGGTAAGATGGACCTCAGTCAGGCAGAAGCTGTGGCAGACCTTATAGCATCTTCCAATAAGGCATCTCACGACATTGCAATAAGTCAACTACGTGGCGGATTTTCCTCAGAACTTTCCCTGTTGAGGGAACAGCTACTTACTCTCACCTCGCTACTCGAACTTGAACTTGACTTCTCCGACCATGAAGAATTGGAGTTTGCAGATAGGCGCGAACTACTCAAACTTGCTCAGAAAATAGATCAGCGAATAAGCACGCTTGCAAAATCCTTTGAACTCGGAAAGGCCATAAAGGAAGGCGTACCCGTAGCAATAGTAGGAAAAACCAATGTCGGAAAGAGCACACTTCTCAACTGTCTTCTACATGAAGAGAAAGCTATAGTCAGCAATATTCACGGCACCACACGCGACGTGATAGAGGACACTACAGTTATCAATGGTTGCACATTTCGTTTCATAGATACCGCAGGAATTAGAAACACTTCCGATGAAGTAGAGAAGCTTGGTATAGAACGAACTTACACAAAACTTAATGAAGCTCGTATCGTTCTCTGGGTTGTCGACTGCCAACCATCTGAAGATGAACTTACGGAAATGCAACATCTTACTGGAGAAAAGTCACTTCTTATTGTCAGAAACAAAATAGATGAAGTCCATACAGATAACACTTGCCCTAACACTTTATGCAAACACGATATAATATGTATTTCCGCCAAAAACTATATCGGCATCGATTCTCTTGAAGAGGCTATCTATCATGTGGCAGATATCCCTGAGATAAAGCAAGGTGACGTTATAGTCACGAATGCCCGCCACTATGCCATTCTCTGTCGTGCCCACGAAGAAATCCACCAGGTCATCACTTCTATAGAATTGGGCATAAGTGGCGACCTTATAGCGGAAGACCTTCGCCCCCTACTCCACACCCTTGCCTCTATCACTGGTGGAGAGATAAATACCAGTGAGACATTGGCTAACATCTTCAAACACTTTTGCATCGGAAAGTAGCTATCGCCAAACAAAACACTACTATCAGCAAATAGATTACTGAAAACTGTTGATACTCAAAGAAATCCGCATTTTTTAGTTGCAGATTTTCTTTGAGAAAGTTTCTTCTTTATCACTTTTTGCCG
>CAVCGK010000037.1:0-22180 GCA_963601795.1 bacterium
TTTATGACATATGTCGCACAAGTTTATGACAATTGTCGCACACGTCTTTGACATATGTCGCACAATCGACGAAGGTGAATTCTTGCAGTTTGTAAGCAGTCTGTTTACACTATCGGCAGTGAGATGCCGTTAATCTTTTGGTAGATGTCGAGGGCATAGACGTCGGTCATGCCGGAGATATAGTCGATGACGGCAAGGATGCGGGTGTCAAGGTTGTCCGAATGGATGTCGTATTGGCTTGACACTCGGTTGATGAGCTGTTGGGAATAGAACCTGTCGGGGTGTACTGCTGCTTCCGTCATGATCTGCATCAGTGTGTCCATGATGCGGTAACCTGACAGTTCGATGTCAAGCACAGGCTTACTGCAGTATATCTTTCCCTTTGCCACCTCCATGCAACGTCTGTAGGCATCGCGTGGACCTTCCTCTATATTGTCGATGAGGCTGCCTGAGAAAGCACCATCCAGGATCTTCTCTTCATTTTCTACGAATGCGGTAGTGCACAGGTTCACCAGTTTGCCTATGGAGCAAGCACGGAAATAGTTTATCTGCTCGTTTCTGTCAGTGATGCATTCCTTTTCTATGCGATGCATGATATGCTCCCTCTCCTTTTCGCTGAAGAAACCAAGCATCAGACTCGAGGTCTCTTCAAAATTCAGTATCTTCAGTTTGTAGGCATCCTCCAAGTCCATTATTTCATAGCAGATATCGTCGGCAGCCTCTACGAGATATACCAATGGGTGGCGTGCATAGCGCAACGGTTCACCGTCGGCGGAGAGTTTCTTTAGTCCTAGTTTGGAGGCTATCTTCTCATATATTGGTCTTTCCTCGTCGAAGAATCCAAACTTTCCCTTTCCTCCTGCTGCCATAGACGAACAAGGATATTTCACTATTGATGCAAGAGTGGTGTATGTCATGTCGAAACCTCCCTCACGTCTGCCGCAGAAGCGGTGGGCAAGCAGGCGGAAGGCGTTGGCATTTCCCTCAAAGTGAGTAATGTCCGACCATACCTCGGGTTTTAGTTTTTCCTTCAAGTATGCTCCCTCACCCTCGGTGAAGAAAGTCTGCATGGCTTTCTCTCCTGAATGACCGAAAGGAGGGTTGCCCATGTCATGGGCGAGGCAAGCAGTAGCCACAATGGTGCCTATCTCCTCAAACAGACTTCCTGCCAATTCTGGTCGGCGCTTTATGATTGCCTTGGCGGAATCGTTGCCAAGAGACATTCCCACGGATGCCACCTCAAGAGAATGCGTGAGGCGATTGTGCACGAAGATGCTTCCCGGCAGAGGAAACACCTGAGTCTTGTTCTGCAAGCGACGGAATGGAGCCGAGAATATCAGGCGGTCATAGTCGCGCTTAAACTCCGAGCGGTCGTCATGACGCTCACTGTGACGGCTTTCCTGTCCGAGCCTTATATTGGAAATTAATTCTTGCCATTTCATGCCACAAAAATACTAAATTTTATCTTATGCCACATTATTATTCAATTGAAAAGTAGTACTTTTGCATTATATTCAATACATATTGTTATATAATGATAAAGGTAAACATAGTAAATACCGGACGTCAGCAGTTGCCGGCATATGCCACAGTGCAGAGCGCCGGTATGGATATCCGTGCTAATATAGATTCTCCGATAGTGCTCCATCCTATGGAGCGTAAACTTATAGCTACAGGACTAAAGATTGCCCTTCCAGCAGGTTATGAGTGTCAGGTGCGCCCTCGCTCAGGACTTGCCCTGAAGCATGGCATCACAGTGCTCAACGCTCCAGGCACCATCGATGCCGACTATAGAGGTGAACTTGGCGTGCTGTTGATAAATCTTTCAAATGAAGACTTCGTTGTCAATGACGGCGAGCGCATAGCGCAGTTGGTATTTGCCAAGCACGAGCAGTGCGAGTTTATCGAAGTGGATGTGCTCGATGAGACAGAACGTGGTGACGGAGGTTACGGCCATACAGGAGTGAAATGATGAAGGGTAAGGCATATTTGTGGTTGTGTGTACTTGCGGCACTCGTAGTGTCGTCATGTGGAGGCATGCGCTCTACACACCGGGAGTCGTCGGTGAAGTTGCACGAACCAGATGCTACCTACAATTATTTCTATCTTGAGGGTCTGCGACAGCAGAATAAGGGCAACTATGCCGCTGCCTTCGACCTGTTCCGCCATTGCGCCGAGATGGACTCCCTCTCGCCTGATGCATATTATCAGATGGGAGTATATTACTCCGACCTCGACAACGACTCCATGGCGAGCGTGTGCCTTGAGCGTGCGGTGAAGCTCAATCCAAAGAACGACTATTATCATGAGCGTCTTGCACAGTGGTATATCCAGTCACGCAATTACGACAAGGCAATAGATGCCTATGAGCACCTCTTTGCCAACAACCGCAGTAGGTCGGATGTATTGCAGATACTCTTGCAACTCTATCAGCAGCAGAAGAACTATGACAAGATGCTCTCTACGATAAACCGCATAGAGCAGATTGACGGCACATCGGAGCAGACTGCGCTGACAAAGGTGCAGATATATCAGATAAAGGGCGACAAGGAGGCAGCCTATGGCGCACTGAAGGCTCTTGCTGACGAACATCCAAATGACATCAACTATAAGGTGATGGCAGGCAACTGGCTTTTGCAGAATGGCAAGCGCGATGATGCACGAGAGATATTCCTCAAGGCGCAGACTGACGAACCCAACAATGAGTATGTGGCGGCATCACTCTATGACTTCTATCGCCTTGGCGGTGAAGACTCACTTGCAAATATCTATCGCGACAAGATATTGCTCAACAAGTATACTGCCACCCGTACGAAGATTACCATGTTGCAGAATGTGGTGTCGGCATCTACGGACAGTGTGAAGGTGATGCAGTTGTTGGCAGACATGATGGAGGCAGACCCAACGAATGCCGACATTGCCGAGTTTAATGCAGTGTATATTGCTAGTGAGAATATGCCGAAGGATATGCAGTATGAAGCATATAACCATGTGCTTGACATTGCCCCCGACCGTGCTACTGCTCGTCTGCAAATGCTACAGATGAAGTGGAAAGAAGAGGCTTGGGATGACATCATCAATCTCTGCAAACCTGCATTGGAATATAATCCCGACGAGATGGCATTCTGCTATTTCCTCGGTATGGCATATTATCAGAAACAGGACAATGCCAATGCTATGGAGGCTTTCCGCACGGGATTGAGCCGCATAAACGAGAAGAGCGACAAGGACATAGTAAGCGACTTCTATGCTCTCATGGGCGACCTCCATCACGAGATGGGCAACCGTCAGGAGGCATATGCTGCATACGACAGTTGCTTGCAGTGGAAGCCCGACAATGTGTCGTGCCTCAATAACTACGCCTATTTCCTCAGTGTGGAGGGTGGTGACCTTAAAAAAGCAGAGTCGATGGGACTGAAAGCCATCACCAAGGAACCCAACAACGCGACATTCCTCGACACCTACGCATGGATTCTCTATTGCGAGGAGAGATATACGGAAGCACGGTCGTTCATAGACCGCACAATGGAAAACATTAACCCCAAGGAAAACAACAGTACCCTCTATGACCATGCCGGGGATATCTATGCCGCTTGTGGAGACACGACAAAGGCAGTGGAATATTGGCGACAGGCCATCAGTGCTGGTGCTGAAGACAAGAAGGCTTTGGAACGAAAGATAAAGGAACATGAGAAATAACATCATATGCGCCCTGCTCGCCATATTGTTTATGGCATCGTGCGCAACACAGAAAACGACTACAGACAATACTGGTGCATTGTCAAAAGAAACGGCTACATCGACAGCATTTGTGGAAAAAGTTATCAGTAATGCCGTTACTACCGAGAATATCGTGGGCAGTGCCTCGGTCACCGTGAAACTTGCTGGAAAGGACATCACTGTGCCAGGTTCGCTACATATGCGCAAGGACAAGGTGATAAGACTGCAACTGTTTATGCCTATTCTCGGTACTGAACTCGGTCGCCTTGAGTTTACACCAAATCATGTGCTCGTGGTAAACCGCATGGCGAAGGAATATGTCAAGGGTGACTACAATAAACTCGACTTCCTGCGCGACAACGGCATCAGTTTCTATTCCCTGCAGTCGCTCTTCTGGAACCAGTTGACAGTGCCGGGCAAGACTCATGTCACAGTGGCTGAAGCCTATGAGTATGCTGCCGATATTAACAATACCACGGCATATATACCTCTTACGCTGAGTCATGGCAAGATGAAATATCAGTGGAGTGCATCGCGCACGGCTAACAATATCACATCTGCAGTGATTACCTACAACAGTGCCAGTGCAGGCACATCCATGCTGTCGTGGCTCTATTCCAACTTCGTGTCCGTGGGGGCGAAGAAGTTTCCCCGCACGCAGGAGTTCAGTTTCATGACCACAATAGACGGCAAGAAGCAGGAGGGCACGATAAAGATAGACATGAGTGAGGTGAAGACTTCATCCGATTGGGATGAGGAAACTTCACTGTCATCTAAATACAAACAAGTGGATGCGGAAGACGCACTGTCACGGATAATGAAGTTCTGATATGAAGCGTATTCTCTATATAATCCTTCCTGTGTTTCTTCTCTGTGCCATGCCTATGACGGCACAGACCAAGCGCAGTTCTGCCAACAAGAAGACTGCCACGACAGTATCAAAGAAGAAAAAGACATCGACGAAGAAATCTTCCAAGACTACTGCAAAGAAGAATTCTTCTTCGCCAAACTCCATACAAGGGCTGAAAAACGAGCGTGAGAAGATTCAGAAGAACATCCGCAAGCAGGAACAGGCTCTGAAGGCAAATAAGGCTGATGTGAAGAAGCGCCTCAATGAACTCATGGTGCTCAATACGCAGATTAGCGACCGCAAGAAATCCATAGAGACCATAGAAGGTGACATCAATCACCTTAATAATAATATAGGACTGCTGCAGTCGCAACTGGAGACATTGCAGGGACAACTTGACGAACGTAAGCAAAAATATTCCCGTTCGCTGCAATATCTCACCCGTCACCATTCCTTTGAAGACAAACTGATGTTTATCTTCTCTGCCCGCGACTTCGGTCAGATGTATCGTCGCATGCGCTTTGTCAAGGAATATGCTTCCTTCCAGCGCGCGCAGGGAGAGATTCTCAAGGTGAAACAACGTCAGGTGGAAGAGAAGCAGGGACAGCTTCAGAATGCCAAGAGTCAGAAGGATGTGCTTCTCAGTAAGGGAGTGAAGGAGCGTGAGGCTCTCGAAAACCAGCATGCAGAACAGCAGAAGATGGTGACAAACCTGCAAAAGCAGCAGAAGACCATACAAAGTGTCATTGACGACCAGAAGAAGAAGGATGCCGCTCTCAATGCTAAGATTGACAAGTTGATAGCGGAAGAGGTGGCACGCCAGCAGGCTGAGGCTCGCCGTAAGGCTGCTGCTGAGGCTGCTGCAAAGAAGAAAGCGGAAGAACTGGCACGCAAGAAAGCCGAAGCTGAGGCTATAGCCCGTGAGAACAAGAGACGCATCGAACAGGCTCGTGCCGAGGAGCGCCGTCTCAAAGAAGAAGCTGCTAAGGCTTCGCGCGAAGAGAAAGAGCGTGCACAGCAGATGGCACGTGAGGCAGAGGCAGCCCGCGAGGCTGCCGAGCGCAAGGCAGAAGCAGATGCTGCCCGCAACAAGAAAGAGGTGGAGCGTGCGCGTGAGAGCAGTGAGGTGGCTTTGTATAGTAGTGTAGACCAGCGTCTGTCATCCAATTTCGAAAGTAACAAGGGACGTCTGCCTATCCCCGTGACAGGACAATATCGCATAGTGAGTCATTTCGGTCAGTATAATGTTGAAGGACTGAAGAATGTGAAACTCGACAATAAGGGTATCAATATCCTTGGCAGTGCCGGTTGCCAGGCTCGCAGCATCTTCGATGGTGAAGTGTCGGGAGTGGCAAATATCGGTGGCACATGGCTTGTGCTTGTGCGTCATGGCAGATATATCTCCGTATACTGTAACCTCCGTTCGGTAAGTGTTTCCAAGGGACAGAAAGTGTCAGCCCGTCAGGCTCTCGGTACCGTCGGCGCAGACAACATACTCCAGTTCCAGTTGCGCAAGGAAACAGCGAAACTCAATCCTGAAAGTTGGCTTGGCAGATGATAGACTTCGATTCATATACACAAGATGCCTTGGCTCTGCTGAAGCGACTCATTGCCATACCGTCAATAAGCCGCAGTGAGAGCGAGTGTGCCAAGGTGATGGTTGAAACCCTCGAGAGTTATGGACTCAATCCGCAGACATCAGGTTGCAACACCTTTGTAGTGTCCGAACCCTTTGACCCTTCGCATGAAACAATACTCCTCAATGCACATATCGACACTGTCAAACCTGTGGCATCATGGCAACGTGACCCTTTCATGCCTACCATGGAAGGTGACCGCCTATATGGTCTCGGTAGCAATGACTGTGGTGGTGGACTTGTGTCACTGCTTCAGGTGTTCCGCATCATGACGGCAGATATGTCGAAGGCGAAATACAACTTTGTCTATCTCGCTTCCTGCGAAGAGGAAGTGTCGGGAGCAGGAGGCGTATCGCAAGTGCTTCCTTTATTGCCGCATATTGACGTTGCAATAGTTGGTGAACCAACAGGTATGCAACCTGCCATAGCAGAGAAGGGACTAATGGTTCTTGACATCACCTCGCGCGGAAAGAGCGGTCATGCCGCTCGCAGTGAGGGTGTGAACGCCATCTATGGCATCCTCGATGACCTGGAGTGGATAAGAAACTATACCTTTGATAAGGTAAGTCCACTGCTCGGTCCTGTTCTCATGCAAGTCACTCAGGTGAATGCCGGCACACAGCACAATGTTGTGCCTGATATTTGTACTGCAGTTGTTGATGTTCGCACAAATGAATATTATACCAATGAGGAAGTCTATGACATCGTGGCAAGCCATTGCCGCGGCGAAGTGAAGGCCCGTTCCTATCGTCTTCGCTCATCAAGCATAGACAAGAATCACCCATTGGTGGAGAAATGTCGTGCTATGGGAATGGAACCTTTTGGTAGCCCTACCCTTAGCGACCAGGCACTTATGCGCTTTCCGTCATTCAAGTTGGGACCAGGTCAATCCTCACGTTCTCATTCAGCCGACGAATACATCTGTATAAGCGAAATCGCCGATGCCATTCGCAAATATGTGAGCCTGCTCAGTTGAGGCAGACTTAAATAAAGTACGGATAATTTGCTATTTCGTTTTATTTACACTAATTTTGCGTAAACTAAAACGAATATGCCTATGCAAGCAAAATGTCATCCGTCGATGCTGCTCAATGAGCAGACGAAGACATACGGCGACCGTGAAGCCTTTATTTATCAGGACTTCGGAGAGAAGGAGTGGAAGAGCGTTTCATGGAAAGAGGCGTCAATGCAGACACAGAAAGTGTCTAACGCTATGTTGAATCTCGGGATAGGAGTGCAGGAAAAGATAGGCATTTTTTCACAAAACTCCCTCCAGTATATCTATACAGACTTTGGTGCGTGGGGTGTGCGTGCATGCACCGTGCCTTTCTATGCCAATTCGAGTGAAGAGCAGATACAGTTCATGGTGAACGATGCCCACATACGCTTCATCTTTGCCGGTGAGCAGGAGCAGTATGACAAGGCTCGCCACCTCTTCTCTGTGTGTCCTTCATTGGAAAAGGTGATAGTCTTCAGTAAGAAGGTGCGCCTCTCTACCCATGATCCAGTGAGCGTCTATTTCGACGACTTCATGAAGTTTGGCGAAGGCTTGCCACGTCAGACCGAACTGGAGCGTCTCTATGCAAATGCTTCCGACGATGACCTGCTGAGCATTCTCTACACCAGTGGCACGACAGGAAACTCCAAGGGAGTGATGCTCTCTCACGGTCAGGCTCGTGCGGCGATGGAAGCCAACTACAAGGCAGTGCCGATTACGGACAAAGACCGTGTGCTCAACTTCCTCCCCTATACCCATATCTTTGAGAAGGGATGGAGTCTGCTCTGCATCTCTGCTGGTAGCCGACTCATTGTCCTCAACAACCCTCGCGAGGTGCAGACAGCCATCAAGGAGACACATCCTACATGTATGTGCTCAGTGCCACGCTTCTGGGAAAAGGTCTATGCTGCCGTACAGGCACAGATAGACAATGCTGGTCCAGTGAAGAAAAAGATATTTGAGCATGCACTGAAGGTGGGACATAAACATAATGTGGAATACCTGAGTCATGGCAAGCGTCCGCCATTGTCGTTGGCACTGGACTATAAGATTGTCAACAATACCATATTCTCGCTCATACGTAAGGAGATGGGACTCATCAATCCTAATTTCTTCCCTACGGCAGGTGCGGCAGTGTCGCCAAAGGTGGAGGAGTTTATCCATTCTATCGGAATCTTCATGATGGTGGGTTATGGACTCACGGAGTCGTTTGCCACAGCATCCAATGACCACAAGGACGGACCTTACACCATAGGAAGTATTGGTCGTCCGTTGCCGGGATTGAGCATAAAGATCAGTGACGAGGGCGAGATATTGCTCAAAGGTCCAACCATTACCAAGGGCTATTACAACCGTCCTGACCTCAATGCTATGGTATTTACGCCAGACGGATATTTCCGCACAGGCGATGTGGGCTATCTGAAAAATGGCGAACTCTATATCACCGAGCGCATAAAGGATCTCTTCAAGACATCCAACGGCAAGTATATAGCGCCGCAGATGATAGAGGCAAAGATTCTCGTTGACAAGTTCATCGAGACGATAACAATCATAGCCGACGAGCGCAAGTTTGTTTCTGCCCTCATAGTTCCTGCCTACGAACTGCTGGAAAAATGGGCACGTCAGAATGGAGTGCCGTTTGCCAACCGTGAGGAACTCTGCCGCAATGCCAAGGTCAATGCCATGCTCATGGAGCGCATAGATACCCTGCAGCAGACACTTGCCAACTATGAAAAGATTAAACGCTTCACGCTCCTGCCTCACCACTTCTCTGTAGAGAATGGCGAGATGACCAACACACTGAAGATAAAGCGCAATGTGGTGGCAAAGAGATATAAGGACGTGATAGACGCAATGTATCAAGACTGATGATAACACAAGACCAACTAAAGGAAATACAGACCAGAGCAGAGGCTTTGCACCGCTATCTCGACATAGATAGAAAGAAGATAGAATTTGAGGAGGAGCAGTTGCGTACGCAGGCTCCCGACTTTTGGGATGACCCCAAGCGTGCCCAGGAGCAGATGAAGAAGGTGAAGGACATAGAGAAATGGATTACCGGTTACAACAAGGTGCGCCTTGCTACCGATGAACTCCAACTTGCCTTTGACTTCTATAAGGATGACATGGTGACTGAGGAGGAGGTAGATGCCGACTATCAGGCTGCCATAGATGCCGTAGAGGCGTTGGAACTGAAGAATATGCTCCGCCAGAAGGAAGACCCTATGGACTGTGTGCTTAAGATCAATTCTGGTGCTGGTGGCACTGAGGCTCAGGACTGGGCTGAGATGCTCATGCGCATGTATATGCGTTGGGCAGAAAAGGGTGGCTACAAGGTTACCATATCTGATTTGCAGGAAGGTGATGAGGCTGGCATTAAGTCTGTCACCATGCAGATAGAGGGTGGCGAATATGCCTATGGATTCCTTAAGTCGGAGAGTGGTGTGCATCGTCTTGTGCGCGTTTCCCCTTATAATGCACAGGGCAAGCGTATGACCTCCTTCGCTTCAGTATTCGTGTCTCCTCTTATCGACGATACCATCGAAGTGTATGTAGATCCAGCGAAGATATCATGGGATACATTCCGCTCGAGCGGTGCCGGTGGACAGAATGTCAACAAGGTGGAGACTGGTGTGCGAGTGCGATATCTCTACACCGACCCTGACACAGGCGAAGAAGAAGAAATCCTCATTGCCAACACCGAGTCGCGCAAGCAGCAGCAGAACCGTGAGAACGCCTTGCGACTCCTTAAGTCACAACTCTATGACCGTGCCATGAAGAAACGTCTTGAGGCGCAGGCAAAGATAGAGGCAGGCAAGATGAAAATAGAGTGGGGAAGCCAGATTCGTTCCTATGTCTTTGATGACCGACGTGTGAAAGACCACCGCACCAACTATCAGACCACGGATGTGGACGGAGTGATGGACGGAAAGATTGACGGTTTTATCAAGGCATATCTGATGGAGTTCCCCGTAAATGATGATAACTAAACCAAAAAACAATATTATTATGTCAGACAAGAGAAAGGTACAACGCGAACTTCACGAGAAGAAAGAAAAGGATCAGGCAGAGAAGATTATCTTCGGCATCATAGGCGGATTGATACTTCTCGCTATCATATACATGGTAAGTGTATCTGGATTAATGTAACACAGAGTTATGAGCGGACTTGAAATAGAACGTAAGTTTCTCGTTAGAAAAGGCGGCGCATATAAAAGTGCCGCCTTCTCTTGTAGTCATATCAAGCAGGGCTACATTCCGGCAGACAATGCCACGGTGCGTGTGCGTACCCGCGACGACAAGGCTTACCTCACCATCAAGGGCAAGTCATATGACGGCGGTCTGTCACGTTATGAGTTTGAGAAAGAAATACTTATGGATGAGGCTACCCAGCTGCTGAAACTCTGCACTGGTGCCATCGTCGACAAGCACCGTTATCTGGTGAAGAGTGGCAACCACACCTTTGAGGTTGATGAGTTTCATGGCGACAACGACGGACTTGTGATGGCAGAAGTGGAACTTGAGTCAGTGGATGCAGAGTTCGTTAAGCCTGATTTTATAGGTCCCGAGGTTACCTCCGATAAGCATTTCCGCAATAACTACATGTCTAAGCACCCTTATTCCTCTTGGAAAGAAATAGTGCCAGAGGAATACCGATGATGCAACCTATCACTGCACCGATGGTGTTGGCGAGGAAGTCCATCCAGTCTCCCGACCTTACACCATTGGTCAGATAAGCTTGTGCCAATTCTATCATGCCGCTCATTATTACCGGCAAGATGAAACCTCCCATGAGAAGATGCCACCAGTCTATGACCTTTTTGCGTCTTCCATATTCCGCCATAATCACGGTGACAATAGTTCCATACATCACGAAATGAGTCCATTTGTCTATCATCGGCACATTGTCAAGTGGTGTTTCAGGCAGTGGAATCATGCATACTGTCCATATGGCAATGGCAATGACAATCGATAATGGTTGTCCTTTTAGATATTTTTTCATTGTGGTGAGGTTATTACCTAATTGTTACGTTTCCGCTCTTTTTACTTTAAATTGCATGCAAAAGTAGATATTATTTTATAAATTTGCAGTCAATTTAATACTATTTTGCGCTGATGAGTACTAATAATACAAGTTTTGCATCCAAGGCTGGAGCCATCTTTGCTGTTGCAGGATCGGCGGTAGGACTTGGCAATGTGTGGCGTTTCCCTACTGAGGTGGGTCGTAATGGAGGTGCTGCCTTCATTCTCATATATATAATGTTCATGTTGTTCTTCGGTGTTCCCGTAATGATCTCCGAACTTGCCATAGGCAGACATGGACAGAAGAATGTGTCGCATTCCTTTTACACCATGAGCGGTGGCAAGAAAGCGTGGGCGTTTATGGGACTGCTCCCTATCGTGGCTGGTCTGCTTGTGTTGAGTTACTACTCTGTGGTGGCAGGATGGACATTGGAGTATGTTATGCAGTCTGGAATGAACAGTCTTGCCGGTCTTACTCCTGCGGAATATGCCAAAGGATTCTCCGACTTTACGTCCAATCCTGTACGCCCGATAATATGTCTCGCTGTTATATTGGCTTTGACATGGGGAATAGTAGCATTGGGAGTGAAACGAGGCATAGAGAAAGCCTCCAAGATGATGATGCCTGTATTATTCGTATGCATTGTCATACTAGTAGTATGTTCGTTCACCCTGCCTGGCGCCACCAAGGGTTTGGAGTTCTTCTTCCGTCCCGACTTCAGTAAGGTGACAGGAGGCACAATTCTCGCTGCCATGGGGCAGACCTTCTTCTCGCTCTCCGTCGGTATATGCTGCATGTGCACCTACGGATGCTATTTTCGCAAGGATGTAAATCTCGTGAAAGACTCCATGTCAGTGGCATGCATCGACACCCTTGTGGCATTGATGTCGGGACTGATAATCTTCCCTGCAGTCTACAGTATCGATGGACTTGAGCCAGATGCTGGACCTTCATTGGTATTTATCACCTTGCCCAATGTCTTCCATCAGGTGTTTGCAGGACTGCCCTTGGTGTCTTATCTCTTCTCCCTTTTCTTCTATCTTCTGCTTGTGCTTGCCTCACTCACCTCAGCCATTTCCATGCTTGAGATGTCAGCGGCAATATTCATAAGGAAATTCAATATGGGACGTCCACTTGCCAGTGGCATCATCACCATCATCTGTTTTGTGCTAGGCTCTGCTTGTTCGCTGTCCTTCGGCGACTGGAGTGATGTCACTGTGTTCGGCATGACGATATTTGATTTCTTCGACTATCTCGTGGCAAAATTCCTTATGCCTATAGGTGCTATGCTGATATGTATCTTTGCAGGATGGGTAGTTGATAAAAAAGTGTTGCATGATGAATTGACCAATGGCGGAACCATAGACCAGCCGTTGTTCGTAGTCTACAGACTGATGGTGAGATATGTAGCACCAGTCTGTATATTTCTTATATTTATTAATGAATTAGGTTTGTTATAATGGATCAGGAGAGAGGCAATTTTGGTAGTAGATTGGCAGGAGTGCTCGTAGCCGCTGGTTCAGCGGTAGGATTGGGCAATGTGTGGCGTTTCCCTTATGAGTTGGGACGCAATGGCGGTGCGGCCTTTTTGCTCATATACGTGTTGTGTATATTGTTTTTCGGCATACCTTTGATAATAAGCGAATTTGCCGTGGGACGTCATGCGCAGAGTAATACTGCCAGTGCTTACGGCAAGATGGGAGGCTCTAAATATTGGCGCTATGTAGGACTCCTCGGAGTGCTCTCCGGTACACTCATCCTCTGCTATTATGGTGTGGCTGCAGGATGGACTTTGGAATATCTCCTTCGTGCTGGTGCCAATGGTTTTGCCAACCGCACCCCGGAACAGTTTACCGCTGACTTTAATGACTTTGTGGCTGACCCCGTGCGCCCTGCAGTGTGCATGGCGATATTCATGCTGGTAAATCTCGGCGTCATTCTCGCAGGTGTCAAAGGTGGCATAGAGCGCGGTTCGAAAGTCATGATGCCGCTCCTCTTCATCTGCATCCTTGTACTTTCTGTAGCAAGCGTTATGCTTCCAGGATCAGGCAAAGGACTGAAGTTTCTCTTCATGCCCGACTTCTCAAAGATTACTTCTGCCACACTGCTTTCAGCTATGGGTCAGTCGTTCTTCTCCCTGTCATTGAGCATGGGATGTCTTGCCACATATGCATCCTACTTTAGAAAAGAAGACAAACTTGTGGCTAATGCCGCCAATGTGGCTACCATAGATTCTCTAGTGGCAGTGCTCTCAGGAATCATTATCTTCCCCGCAGCATTCTCCGTAGGCATCTCACCTGGTGCAGGTCCGTCATTGGTTTTTATCACCCTGCCAAATGTATTCCAGCAAGTGTTTGCAGGCCAGCCTCTTCTCGGCTATTCATTCTCTTTGCTCTTCTATGTGCTCCTCGTGCTGGCAGCTCTCACATCTGCAATGGGATTGCTAGAAGTGCCTACGATATTCCTCAAGGAGCGATTTCACATCCGCCGTCGCTGGTCAGCCATCGGATGCACCATCTTTTGTATAGCAGTAGGTGTAGTGTGCAGTCTGTCTATGGGCATATGGTCTGACTATAAAGTGGGAGGAATGAATATCTTCGACCTCTTCGATTTCGTTACCGCCAAGGTGATGCTTCCTGTCGGTGGTTTCCTCACTGCCATCTATGTGGGATGGTTCTGCGACCAGAAGACTCTATATGATGAGGTTACCAATAAGGGTACGGTAGCGGTGAAGTTCTATGCCATCTATCGCATACTGATACGCTTCGTTGCTCCGATAGCCATCCTCTTCATCTTCCTTAACCAGTTTGGCATTGTGTAAGTGAGGCTATGAAGTCTGATCTACGAGTTGTTGCGGCATGTCTTGTGACGGTAATTTGTCTTGTCGGCGTGTTCATTTTGGTCGACAGACGTGATAGTCATGTGGAGACAGTGTTGCCAACTAATGACTCTGTAGTGGCAGACAGGCATGAGGAGAAATATTATTCGGATTACAAGAAGTCCGAGCCACGTCTTGTGACCTTTGACCCCAATACTGCCGACAGCACGGTGCTGTTGGGACTTGGGCTACCGTCATGGACGGTGAGGGCGATATATAAGTATAGGTCTAAGGGCGGCGTATTCCAGTCACCCGAAGACTTTGCTCGTTTTTATGGCGTAACGGCAGGACTCTACAAGGAACTTCTTCCCTACATAAAGATAAGTCCCGACTATCTGCCTGCGTCAGAACTTGTTGGACCGAGAACCTATAAGCACACTGTCGAGCGACATGACACGGTGGCTTATCCCGACAAGATAACCATTAGCGAGCGCATCTCCGTTAATGACGCCGACACCAACACACTGAAGAAAGTGCCAGGCATCGGTTCCTATTATGCCAAGAAGATAGTGGACTTGCGTGAACGCTATGGAGGATTCACAGACTTGTCGCAGCTTCTCTCCATCAAAGGACTTCCAGAGGAAGCATTGCAATATCTCAGCATTCCCGATGGCGGAGTGGTAAAGATAAATGTCAATAAGGCATCATTCCAGCAACTTGCTAAGCATCCATATATAGGCTACCAGCGTGCGCGCAGTATCACTGCCTATCGCAAACTGAAGGGGAAGATAAAGGACATGAGCCAGTTGAAGCTGATAGAGGGATTCAGCGAGGAGCAAGTGCGTCGACTCGAACCCTATGTGGACTATTAATCTGAGAGATAGCATCTCATTAGCACAATTGTGTCGTTTGTTGTCAATATTGTGTCAATGGGAGTAATGCTATTGTGATAACTTTGCAACAGTTTATTACCTCATAAACATAATAACTGGAAATGAAAGCAAACAGTCTGTCCGAGAAAATCGGTTATGGTTTCGGCGACATGGCGTCGTCAATGTTTTGGAAAGTTTTTTCCTATTATCTTCCATTCTTCTATAGCAATATCTTCGGCCTGTCACTTGCCGATGCAGGTGTGATACTCCTCGTTACCCGTATTTGGGATGCTGTCAGCGACCCCATGATGGGCATCATTGCCGACCGCACAAAGACGCGCTGGGGAAAATATCGTCCCTATCTGCTCTGGATGGCACCCTTCTTCTCTGTGTGTGGCATCCTGCTCTTTGCAACTCCCGATTTCGACTATGCTGCAAAACCCATATGGGCATACACCACCTATCTTCTCATGATGACCGTCTACACGGGCATCAATGTGCCTTATGGCGCCATGCTCGGAGTGATGACCGATGACAGTCGCGAGAAGACAGTATTCTCATCCTTCCGCATGTTCTTCGCCTATGGCGGTTCGTTCATAGCCATGTTCTTTTGGGAGCCCCTCACAAAACTCTTCGGCGGTTACCAGTCGTCAGAGGGATGGTTTTGGGCGATGTTTGTCATTGCCTCATGTTGTCTGATTCTTTTCCTGCTGTGCTTTGCTCTCACCCGCGAGCACATCCACACGGTGTCAACAGTGTCCGTAGGCAATGACTTCAAGTCACTTCTCCACAATCGCCCATGGTGGATACTAATTGTTGCAGCCCTGTCCTACAATCTCTTCTGCACAGTGCGTGGCGCCACCGTGGCATATTATTTCAACGATATCATTGGCGACAGCGCAGTCCTCGTGTTCGGTGCTGTGATGATTCCTTTCTATGCCGGACTATTCCTTTCCGTCGGCGAGGTTTCTAATATGTTGGGCGTAGCAGTCACCGTGCCCGTGGCAGGCCGTTTAGGCAAGAAGACATCTTTTATCTTGGTAAATGCCCTACTCATTGTGTTCAGTGTGGCTTTCTATTTCGTGCCAGCCACTCCCGCAGGCTATTGGGTAATGCTCATCATGCAGGTGTTCATCAGTATTCTCACTGGCATCATGTCGCCACTAGTCTGGAGCATGTATGCCGATGTCAGCGATTATGCTGAACACCGCTATCACACAGCATCCACAGGTCTTATATTCTCCAGTTCATCCATGGCTCAGAAGTTTGGTAGCGCCATTGGCGGATGGGCAACGCTGACCCTGCTTGGCAGTTACGGTTATATCACCGACTCCTCACTTCTCTCTGCCGGAGCAGTGCAGCCAGAGTCTGCTCTCACCTGCCTGCGCTCGTTAATGAGCTTTGTGCCTGCATTGGTGTCGCTCATAGCCATAGTGATAGTCTATTTCTATCCACTCACCACGAAACGTATGATGCGCATAGCCGAAGAACTGCGAGTAGAGCGTAAAGGATAGTTTTTCGGGCATTACTGTTGCAAATTGTGTAAATAATACTTATATTTGCAACAGTAAACTACACTGTTATGGACGGTAAAGTGCTCAGAGAACTACCGCCACTGATGGAAAACGACTTCATGTATGTGGCTGATCGGTGTAAGCGAGATTTCGATTACCCGATACATAAGCATGAGGTTTTTGAACTCAACTATGTGGAAAATGCCTCCGGTGTTGTGCGTATTGTCGGCGACAGCACCGAGACCATTTCCGACCGTGAACTTGTGCTCATCACCAGTCCTGACCTTGAGCATGTGTGGATGCAAGGCGACTGCAAGAGTGAGGACATACGAGAGATAACGGTGCAGTTCTATCTCGACTTTGAAAGTAGCGACAGTATCTTCAATCGTACGCCACTTCTTCCTATAAAGAATTTGTTTGAGAAGGCAAAACGAGGAGTAGCCTTTTCACCCGAGGCAATAGAAAAGGTGCGCCCGCGTCTGTGTTGCCTGTCTACTATGGATGACAAGTTTTATGCAGTCATCCAACTTCTTACAGTCCTATATGAACTCTCTCTCGCTGACGGCACGCGCGAACTCTCCACGACTTCTTTTGCCAAGGTGGAAGTCGATGACGACAGCCGTCGTGTGCTGAAAGTAAAGGCTTACATAGCAGATCATTTCACGGAGGAAGTGCGTCTGGCCGACCTGGCCGACCTTGTCGGAATGTCGCCCAGTGCATTCAGCCGTTTCTTCAAGAAACGCACCAGCAAGACCCTGAGTGACTATGTCGTTGACATACGTATGGGCATGGCTGCACGCAAGCTTGTCGACACCAATGAGAGTGTCAGCGAGATATGCTACACCTGCGGATTCAACACCCTTAGCAATTTCAACCGCCTTTTCCGTAAGAACAAAGGTTGTAGTCCCACGGAGTTTCGTGAGAAATACTACAAGACTAAGGTCATCATCTGATAAACATAGGTAATATCTTCGTTCGCAGTCTTGGAACGAAGATTTCTCCCCTTTGTAATTATAAAGCATAATTGTGTCGTTAGTAGTCAAAATTGTGTCAATGCGTGTTATGTAATTGCAATAACTTTGCAACCGTTGATTACTATAAGACAATAATTAAAAACTTAAACGATGAAATCAAGGAAATTATTGGCTATGATGGTTATGCTGGCATTGACATGTGTGTCGTGTGCCAAGGGCAACACTGTCACGCAGACTGACCATCAGACTGAAAGCCATAGGCTTGCTAATGCTAATGCCACGGCAGAGGCTAGGCGACTCTATGATGTGCTTTGGAGCCTGCAAGGCAAGAAGACCGTGTCGGGCGTCGTGGCAAGTGTAGACTGGAATGTCAAGGAGGCTGACATCGTGAATTCATGGACGGGCAGATATCCAGCCATCAATATCTTCGATTTTATCAATATCAATGCTTCAAAGGACGTTAATCCCAATGGATGGGTAGACTATAGCGATGACACTGTGGTGCGCAGATGGGCAAAAGCTGGAGGCATAGTGAGTTGTATGTGGCACTGGCAGATGCTTGCCAACAACGGCACTGACTATACTTGTACTCCCGGGACGGAAGCCACGCAGACATCCTTTGACCCTACATGCATAGACAATCCGAAGTCGGATGGCTACAAACTTATGCTGAGCAATATAGACCAGGTGGCAGGTTATCTGAAGAAGATGCAGAAGCATGGCATAGCGGTGCTTTGGCGTCCGCTGCACGAGGGTTCAGGCAATACCTATGAATATGAAGGTGGCACAGCTTGGTTTTGGTGGGGTATAAAAGGTGCAGATACCTACAAGAAACTGTGGCGCTTTCTCTATGACAGACTTGTCAACTATCACAAGTTGAATAATCTCATATGGGTGTGGAACTCGCAGATGGGCGATGATGACTGGTATCCCGGTGATGATGTGGTGGATGTCGTAGGCCGTGACTCCTACTATGCACTCCAATATCCGCTCATGAAGGAATACAAGGCACTTGCTGCGAAATATCCATCAAAACTCATTGCTCTTGCCGAGTGTGGCAATGGCGATGATGTGAAGATGTCGTCATGGAGCGACATATGGAAGGATGGGTCACGCTGGAGTTGGTTTACCACATGGTATGACTACGACTATGATAACGGCAAATCATATATTCACCGCTTTGCCGACAAACAGTGGTGGCAGGATGCCTTCAACTCAGGCACTGTGCTTGACCGAGACCAAATGAAAGAAATATTGAAAGATGGAAATTCGTTTCAATTGAATATTGATGCTGATGATGCCCAGCAAGCACCCGAGGAATACACTTTTGCGCAGGGTGAACTGTTTCATGGTGAGCTGACATTCCCCAATGACTGGAGTGGCAACCTCCGCATCACTGCTGCACCCTTTCAGAAGTGCACCACCAATGATGTGCTCGTCATAAGCTACAAACTCCTGCCTAAAGAAGAAGGCGTAGAACCACAGATGTCTTTCCGTGAGAACCGTGGTAGTTGGCGCGATATAGAGACAGGGGGCGAACCGGAATGGCAACCCCTCAACGGCAATGACGTGGTGGTGACATTCAGCGACACGTCGCTCGACAAAGCAAAGATGCGCGGACTTGTGGTGACAGGTAGAGGATTCGTGCTAGAGAAGATAGAACTCATGAAAGTAGAATGACAATAACTAAAAACAACAACATGAAACACAGATTATCATTAATGGCATTATTGCTGTTGGTGTGCGTTGCTATCAGCGCCCAGACAGCAATCAAGGGCAAGGTGCTTGACGGCAGTTTGGCAAATGAGCCGATGATAGGCGCAAGTGTGCAAGTGCCAGGCACATCTACAGGTGCTATCACCGATGTGGACGGCAACTTCTCTTTCACCCTGCCCAAGGGAAAAACTATGATTCAGGTGTCTATGATTGGATACAAGACACAGGTGATCAATCTCAAAGGCAAGGATTATGTGGAGGTCATACTCAAGGAGGATGCCGAGACCATGGACGAAGTGGTTGTAGTGGGCTACGGCACAATGAAGAAACGTGACCTTACGGGTTCGATGACACAGATTAAGAACGAGGAACTCATGAAGGGCGGTGCTGCAGACGTAGCACATGGTCTTCAAGGAAAGATTGCGGGTGTGAACATCTCGCAGAATGACGGTTCGCCAGGTGCTGGTGTCAACATCACCGTGCGTGGTGCCAACTCGTTCACCACATCCTCACAACCGCTTTATATTGTTGACGGTGTGCCCTATGGCACTGACCCTAATGGAGTGCCAAAGAGTGGAGCAAATGACGGCAACAACCAGTCTACCTCTCCACTGTCGATGATCAATCCTAATGACATCGAGAAGATAGAGGTGCTGAAGGATGCTTCTGCCACTGCCATCTACGGATCGCGTGGTGCCAATGGTGTTGTTATCATCACCACCAAGCGCGGACAGAAGGGTGAGGGCAAACCAAAGGTGGAGTTTAATTCCAAGTGGAGCATCTCCAATATTGGCAAGCGTGTGAAGGTACTCGATCCTTACACCTATGCCCTCTATCAGAACGAAGCAGCTGCCAACAGCCGCTATTATGAAGGTTCTTCGACAGAAGATCCATACTCTGGCACATGGGATTATCCTTACGTAGGCAGTGGTTATGTCTACAGTCAAGGCAAATATAATCCATCTCCTGAAGACTTCCTCAATCCCGGCCTGCGTCAAGATGACTATGGCAATGTGGACGAGGTGGCAGGTGCCGACTGGCAGGACGAAATCTATCGCACTGGTTGGCAACAGGACTACAGTCTCAGCGTGAGCGGAGGCAGTGACCAGGGATGGTATAGTTTTTCGGGCAACTATACCGACCAGGGCGGTATTATCCGTAACACGGGTTTTAATCGCTATGGTGTTTCTCTCAACATTGGCAGACACATCAATAAGTATGTGGAGATAGGCACAAGTTCATTCTTCACCAATACGGTGACAAACTTTCAACGCACTAACTCTGAGAATACAGGCGTCATACGCTCAGCTCTCATCTTCCCTTCTACCTATGGTGTGCATACATCGACAGAACAGTTGGACGAACTCAACTGGCTCGCAGCCAATCCTTACAACTATGTGCATGGTGCAAAGGATGAACTGAAGCAGATATCATGGTTCTCAAGTTCTTATCTCGAGGCAAAGTTCACCCCTTGGCTCAAGTTTCGTCAGAATCTCGGTCTTGGTTATAACGACGGCCACCGTGGCACCTACTATGACCGCCACACCCAGGAAGGCAAGTCTCCATACAACGGCAAGGGAGGTAAGGCTTCTAACATCTGGAAGAGCCTCACTGCAGAGAGCATCCTTACTTTCGACAAGACTTGGGGCGTGCATGCTGTCAATGCCGTTGCCGGTATGACCTTCGAGCGCGGCGTAGGTGAGACAGAATCAATGACAGCCACCAACTTCCCGACAGACCTCACGAAGGATGCCGACATGTCGTTGGCTCTTGACCGTCCTGTCATCTCGAGCAGCAAGACCCAGCAGTCGCTAGAGTCATTCCTTGCCCGCATCAACTACACTCTTTGTGGCAAGTATATGTTTACAGGTAGTGTGCGTACTGACGGTAGTTCGTCATTTGCCACGAACCACAAGTGGGCAACATTCTTCTCGGGTGCCTTCGCATGGCGTGCCAGCGATGAGACATTCATCAAGAACCTCAATATCTTCAGCAACCTAAAGTTCCGTCTGAGCTATGGTGAGACAGGTAATCAGGCCATTGGTGCCTATCGTACACTCTCGATTCTCAATGCTGCCAACTATCCTTACAATGGCACTCTTAGTAACGGTGTGTCACTCATCGACTGGCGTGGACCTACCAATCCAGACCTTAAGTGGGAGACCACGGCACAGTTTAATGCAGGAGTAGACTTTGGTTTCTTCGACAACCGTCTGCAGTTTACAGTAGACTATTATTACAAGAAGACCCGCGACCTGCTGCAGAATGTAACCATCCCTGCCAGTTCGGGCTTCGGTCAAATGATGATCAATAGTGGTAATGTCACCAATGAAGGTCTTGAGTTTACCCTCAACTATTCCATCTTGACAAAGACACCTGTGAAGTGGGATATCTCTGCCAACCTTGCCATGAACCGCAACCGCATCGGTGGACTCGAAGGCGACCAGTATGCCACAGCACTCTGGAGTCGTGCCGACCAGATGTTCCTGCAGCGCAACGGATGCCCTATCGGTACTATCTATGGATATGTGGAGGACGGCTTCTTCGACAATATTGCAGAGGTGCGCTCTTTCAAGGAATATGCCAACCTCAGTGATGCAGAGGCTCTGAAGCATGTGGGCGAGATAAAATATCGTGACCTCAATGGCGATGGCTACATCACAGAGAAGGACCGCACCATCATTGGTAATACCAATCCAGACTTCACCTATGGTTTCACATCCAATGTCTCTTGGAAGAACTTTTCCCTGAGTTTCATGCTCCAGGGCAGTCAGGGTAATGACATCTTCAACTATAACCTGACCGACATTCAGATGTCAAACATCGGTAACATCACCGTGGATGCCTACAACTCACGTTGGACAGCAGAGACAGCGGCTACGGCAAAGTGGCCTAAGGCTACGGCGGGCTACACCCGTACATGGCTAATGAGCGACCGCTTCATAGAAAACGGAAGCTATCTCAAGATGAAATACATCACACTGAGTTATGATTTCATCAAACCGTTCAAGTTCATTGAAAAGATTGGTCTTTCGCTCACTGCCAACAATCTCTTCAC
>CAVCGK010000038.1:0-20875 GCA_963601795.1 bacterium
GGGATTCCTGCCTCACCACAGGGCTGCTTGGCTAAAATAAATTAGCAGACCCTAAATAGCAGTTTACTACTTATCGTAATATAGTTGGCCATATGCTCATTCAATAGTGGGCATATGGCTTTTTTGTTTTGTATATGTACACAAAACGTTAATTGTGTATATATTGTTGGGGAAAAGACATATGCCAACGGAAATATTTTATAACTTTGCTATGTATTGAACGTGTGGCATGTAGCTAACATTGCCGCATTGACACCTAAAACTAAAAACCAACAATGGAAAACAAGCAATATCTGCTCGGCTTTGACGTGGGTAGCAGTAGCGTGAAGGCTTCGCTTGTAGATATCGACAGCGGAGAATGCGTAGCTTCTGCTTTCTATCCCGAGAGCGAAGCTCCTATAAAATCAGTAAAGACAGGATGGGCAGAACAAGACCCTGACATGTGGTGGCATGATGCCAAGCAGGCTCTTGCCAAAGTGATGGCTATCGCTGGTTGCAAGGGCGATGCCGTTAAGGGCATAGGCATCTCTTATCAGATGCACGGACTCGTATGCGTAGACAAAAACCTGAAACCTCTGCGTGACAGCATCATCTGGTGCGACTCGCGTGCCGTGCCTTATGGCGACAAGGCTTTCAGTAGTCTCGGTGCTGACTATTGCCTTAGCCATCTGCTCAACTCTCCTGGTAACTTCACCGCTGCCAAACTTGCTTGGGTGCGCGATAACGAACCAGAACTCTTCTCACGCATATATAAGATAATGTTGCCTGGTGACTATCTTGCCCTTAAACTCAGTGGCGAGGTGAATACCACTATAGGCGGACTCTCCGAAGGAATATTCTGGGACTTCAAGTCGGCTTCTATCTCGCAACCTCTGCTCGACAACCTTGGCATTCCTCGTGAGATGATAGCCGACACAGTGCCAACCTTCGCCATACAGAGTAGTGTGAGCAAGTCGGCAGCCGAAGAGACAGGACTCTGCGAGGGCACACCGATTTCCTATCGTGCAGGCGACCAACCCAACAATGCTCTCTCGCTAAATGTATTCAATCCTGGCGAGATAGCCTCTACGGCTGGCACATCGGGTGTGGTCTACGGAGTGCTCGATAAGGTGGCTTATGACCCGAAGAGCCGTGTGGGCACATTCGCACATGTCAACTACAGCGATGATCTGACGCGCCTCGGCGTGCTGCTCTGTATCAATGGCACAGGATGTCTCAACTCATGGGTACACCGCAACATTACTCCCGACCTTTCTTATCCTGAGATGAACGACCTCGCCGCACAGGCTCCCGTGGGAAGCGACGGCGTGACAATAATTCCTTTCGGCAACGGTGCGGAGCGTGTGCTCGAGAACCGTGAGGTGGGATGCTCCATTCATGGACTCAACTTCAATAAGCATGACCGATCTCACATCGTGCGCGCTGCCCAGGAGGGCATAGTCTTCAGCTTCTGCTATGGCATGGAGGTGATGCGTGGCATGGGTATGGACATACAGAAAATACATGCAGGAAAGGCAAACATGTATCTCAGTCCTCTCTTCCGCCAGACTCTGGCAAACACCAGCGGTGCCACCATCGAACTCTATGAGACCGACGGCAGTGTGGGTGCAGCCAAAGGTGCAGGCATGGGATGTGGCATCTATCGCGACAACACTGAGGCATTCGCATCGCTCAAGAAACTCATGGTCATCGATCCGCAACCAGCAGTTTCGGCAGAGTATGCTGAGGCTTACGCAAGATGGAAACAGACATTACACGACAAACAATAATACTATGGCAAAGATCTATTTTCCACAAATCGACAAGATCCCATATGAGGGACCAGAAAGCAAAAACGTTATGGCATTCCACTATTACCAGCCTGACAAGGTGGTGATGGGCAAGAAAATGAAAGACTGGCTCAAGTTTGCCATGGCTTGGTGGCATACTCTCGGTCAGGCATCGGGCGACCAGTTTGGCGGCAACACCCGCACTTATGAGTGGGACAAGGCTGACTCTGCCCTGCAGCGTGCCAAAGACAAGATGGATGCCGGTTTTGAGATCATGCAGAAGCTCGGCATAGAGTATTTCTGCTTCCATGATGTAGACCTCGTGGATCCTTCTGACGATATCGACGAGTATGAGGCAAACATGAAGGCCATCACCGACTATGCTCTCGAGAAGATGCACGGCACAGACATCAAACTGCTTTGGGGCACTGCCAACGTGTTTGGTCACAAGCGCTACATGAACGGTGCGGCTACAAATCCTGACTTCGACGTTGTGGCTCGCGCTGCCGTGCAGATAAAGAATGCCATCGACGCAACGATAAAGCTCGGCGGCACCAACTATGTGTTCTGGGGCGGACGCGAGGGCTACATGTCGCTGCTCAATACTGACCAAAAGCGTGAGAAGGAACATCTCGCTCAGATGCTCACCATCGCACGCGACTATGCTCGCTCAAAGGGTTTCACCGGCACTTTCCTCATCGAACCGAAACCTATGGAGCCGACAAAGCACCAGTATGATGTCGACGTGGAGACGGTAGTAGGTTTCCTCCGTGCCCACGGTCTTGAGAATGACTTCAAGGTAAACATCGAGGTAAACCACGCTACTCTCGCCGGCCACACCTTCGAGCATGAGCTGGCAGTGGCTGTCGACAACGGCATGCTTGGCAGCATCGATGCCAACCGTGGTGATGCTCAGAACGGATGGGACACTGACCAGTTCCCTATCGACAACTTCGAACTCACTCAGGCTATGATGCAGATTATCCGCAACGGAGGTCTTGGCAATGGCGGTTCCAACTTCGATGCCAAACTGCGTCGCAACAGCACCGACCCAGAGGACATCTTCATAGCACACATCTCGGGCATGGATGCCATGGCGCGTGCTCTTGAGAATGCTGCGGCAATACTCACAGAGAGTGAACTGCCTGCAATGTTTAAGGAGCGCTATGCAAGCTTCGACAGTGGCGAGGGCAAGAAGTTTGAGAATGGCGAACTCTCTCTCGAGCAGTTGGTAGACTATGCAAAGGCGCATGGCGAACCAAAGCAGACAAGCGGAAAGCAAGAGAAATATGAGACCATAGTGGCTCTCTATGCTAAATAATACATCCTGCGTGCAGGATAATCTCAAGGGGCGGCATGGCGATGCTGCCCCTTTCGTGTGGAAACTTGTGCCTGAGACCAAGGGCAAGACCCTCGAGGAGATAAGCACATTGTGGAAAAAGCGTAAGCAATAGGCATATAAACATTTTGAAACGGCATGGAATGTCCGTTCCGTTGTTCGGAACGGACATTCCGTACTACGGAACGTGCATTCCGTACTTTGGAACGTACATTCCGTACTACGGAACGAAGATTTCTTTTAGATCTCAAAGGCATCTTTCTTCCTATAAAACAGAAATTATTCTTGGTCTCGGTTGACGTGGGGACACGTCAACTACTAAAAAAAAGGGCGCGCCCATGTAGGCGCACCCTCTAATCTTAATTTTTCTATCTCTGGCAATTATTCTTTACCAGTTACCTTCTTCTTCATCATCTTCATCAAGGAAGAGTTTTGCTTCCTTTGTCATAACAGATGAGTCCTGGTCTGCAGGAGTGTCAGATATAGATGTGCAGCACATGTCTACGAGACCTACCTTAATTGTTTCTGCTGATGGTGCAGTGTATTTCTTCAAGTTATTCATGATTCTTATTTTGTTTTGATATTAAAGATATTCAAAAATTACTTCACGATATATTTCTTACCGTTCACGATGTAGATGCCCTTTGTGAGGTCAGCCTTGTTCACCTTCACACCGCTCAGAGTGTAGATGTCGCCTGTTGTTTCCTCGCTAGAGATCTCTGCTGAGTCGATGCCTGTGGTCTCGCCGTCAACGAAGAAGAGAGCCTTAGCATCTGATGACAATGCTGAGAGGTAAGCCTTGCCTGCAGGACAGGTGATAGTTGTAGACTCTGCTACGAGATAGAATGCCACGCAGTTGTTTTGCTTCTGCATTACATATGCACCAGCAGGAACTGTTGTTGTTTCAGTGCAACCCACGAGCTTGTTGTCAGCATTCTTTGCTGCTTCGAGCAGTGAGTGAGTATATACCTTGTAATCGCCAGCTTTGCCGTTGAGCAATACGCCTTCGCCTGCTGCTACTACCTGTGCGTCCTTCTCTGTCAGAGTGGTGCCGTTGCTCTCAGTGCCAGTGATATACTTTGTCACTGTGCCGTCGCCTACGATGCAGTTTGCCTCAGCGCAGTAAGTAGCCTTGCCGTCCTCGCCGATAGTTACTGTCTTGCCTGAGTCAGTAAGTTTGAGGTAAGAAACTTCTATAGAGGTGAGTTGTGCTTGAGATGTTGCGGTGTTGTTTATGACAACTGATGTGCCTATGCCTGACCATGTGGCCTCTGCTCCGCTTGTTGTCAAACTTTTGTCATCCTGATCCTTCCACGTCTTGATATTTTTCGCAGTATTTGCAGTCAGCTTAACTCCACAAATAGCAAAACCTTCCTTGGCGGTGAGGGTTATTGATGCATTGCCGTAAATCTGCAGATACGAAGTGTTGCCATTTCCGTCTGTAGTTGCAAATGTGATGTTCTCTCTTTCTGCGCTAAAGGCACCTTCACCTTTACCGCCAGACTTACCATGACCCTTTATATCCTCATCTGAATACTCGAATGTCTCAGTCATTTCGTCAGCAAATATCACGTTGAGGTCATAATAGATAGGTGTTGGTATGCCGTATGACTCTCCTGCTGTGGCAGAAATTGTAATAGTTGCCTCACCTTTTGCTACGCCAGTGATGGTTACGGTCTTGGTGTCATCGTTGTATGCTGCAGTAGCAACATCAGTGTTGGAAGATATCACTGATACAGTACCGTCACCTTCGTATGTGATGGTGTATGAGTCAGTAGCATTAACATTGAGTGATGTCTGTGGGTCTGTGTCAGTCTTGAGAGTTGCAGTCTTTGACAGTGCTGTTGCCTCTGTTGGCATGAGCTGATGAACGTCGTGATAACCCACCACACCTGTGATGTCGTATTTGTTGCCACTAATGAGCTCTACGCTTGTGCTCAGACCGTCATAGTATGCTATGCTGTTGCCGTCTGCATCAGTGAATGTAGCTTCAGATGCATCGTAGGTAAGGCTCTTCACAGTTACATACTTTCCTATGTTTGACTTTGTGATGCTGCTGATTGTTGTCTCTGCAGGTGTCAGTTCAGTGGTGGTAATGGTAAGGTTTGTAGAAGAGAAATCAGTGATTTCGTAAGCGCCATTATACAGACAAAGAGTGGCGTTTTCTACTGTTCCGTTGAGTACATCTCCCTTTGAGAGTCCGTGATCTGCGGTGTATATCAACATACCGTAGTTGCCATCGGAGATATATGCGCTCTTTTCGTTGACTCCAGTCACATAAACATCCTTGAATGTGAGGTCTGCTAAAATATTCTCACTTGGGTTCTTGTCAATCTTGCTCTGCATATCCATGATTGACGTGGAGCTGGCTTTGATGACAAGATTGAAACTTGCAGAACTTGGGCTGTATGTGTTGTTACCAGCATAACTTGCTGTTATCACAGCTTTTCCTGGGCTTTGTGTCTTGATTGTTCCGTCTGCTTCAACGGTAGCAATTGCTGTGTTGGAACTTGAATATGTCACCGCAGCACCTGAAATGGTGGTTTCTCCTGCTTTCACAGTAGCTGCTGCAGAGAGCTGATCGTTCATGCTAACGGTCTTTGTCTCGCCTGTTGTGATGCCAGTGAATGATGTTGTTGTGGCAGTTCTGCCGTCATCGGCTGCATAAGTCACCGCTACTTTCTGCAATCGCCAATGACCGCTGGCGCTCGGACGTGTAAATGTCACAGATGATACGCCACTTTCGTTATCTGATGTCCAAACTTGTGGACTGGCGCTCACGTCCAATGTGCCGTTACTCGCTACAGTCGTATCGGTTGGTTTGTAGTTTCCGTTGTATGTCAACTGAAGTTTAGTAATCTTCTTCGTGTCGGAAGAAACCGTAAAACTGCCACCTCCATAAATGCGAACCGCAGTTCCAGTAGTATAATACTGAGTTTTATTAGAGCCACTTGTATACGTTATTTTGCAGTCTGTTCCGTTTGTGGTTACTGAAGTGAGTTCCTGTTGGTTTTTATACTCCTGTTGAGACAAGTCGATTGTCTCATCTTGTGCTAAAGAATACCCCCGTCCTAACATGAAAGTCAGGAGAAAAAGTAGTGTAAAACGTAAATACTGTTTCATAATAAAATAGGAATTAAAATTAATAAAATATTTCAGTCAGTGATTAATCTCAGTTAGTGATTTATTTCATCCGTGATTTGTGTGTCATGCCCTGAGCGAGAACTTTATGGTGAGTCCGCCACCGGGTGTTATCTCTGCCGAGGCTGTGCCGCCATGTGCCACCACGGCATTCTTCACTATTGCCATGCCAAGCCCCGTGCCACCTATCTTGCGCGATCGTCCTTTGTCTACACGATAGAAGCGCTCGAAGATGTGCGACAGATGCTCGGGAGCCACTCCGCATCCGTTGTCGCTCACGGTGAAGTGGTAAGTGTGCCTCTCCTTCTGTCCGTCAAGTCCACGGTCACCACTCTCGCTCTCCGTGCAGGAGATGGTGATAGATGTGGCGCCTGTGGCATAGGCTATGGAGTTGTCGATGAGATTGCGGAAAATGGAGTAGATGAGGCTGTAGTCGCCAGGTATGATAATCTTGTCGGGGATATCAAGCACTGGCGTGATGTTGTGATGGTCAAGCTCAAGGGCAGTGTCGTCGAGCACAGCATCTATGACAGTTCTTACGTCCACCATACTCTTCGGCTTGCCGTCAACATCCTTGTCAGCCACGGCATCAAGTTTGGTGAGCATCGACATGTCTTGAAGAAGTCGGCACATGCGGTCGCTCTGCTGATAGCAACGCTCAAGGAAATGCTGTCGCTTGTCTTCGGGCAGGCCAGGATTATTTATTATCGTCTCGAGATATCCCTGTATGCTTGCTGCAGGAGTCTTCAGTTCGTGGGCAGCATTCTGAGTGAGTTGTCTCTTGAGTCGTTCTTTGTCCTCCTCGGAATTGCGCAGTCTCCAGTAGAGATGAGTCACGGTGTGGGCGATATCTCCCAGTTCATCATCAGGCACACGTTGCTCGAGTTGCTTGTCAAACTCCTCGCCTCGCTCTGCCTTAAGGGCAAACTGGCGCAGATAGCCGATGTGGCGGCTCACGCGCTTGGTGTTGCTGTAGAGTACAAAACCGAGGATGACGGTAAGGATAAGGGTGAAATAGACGTAGGTGTAGTCAGCCTCAAGGCTACTTGTGAGAGTGGCGGAGTAGGGGATAGCCGACCTTATGATGTATGTTTGCTTTGCTTTGCCTTTGCCCACGGTGATGCGTGTGGCGGAATAGAAATAAGTGTCTTTCGTGGTTTTTGAGAGTCGCTTTATGTCATAGCCCCTGCCTTTCTGCAGAGCTTGGCGTATCTCTCGGCGCTTCATGTGGTTCTCCATCTTGCTGACATCATCGTTGCCGGAGTCGGCAATGACCCTGCCACTGGTGTCCACTATGGTGATGCGTATGCCCTTGGAGTCGTGGTTTCGGACATAATGTTGCAGTTTGCCGGAAGAGGTGATGCTGTCGCCGAGCCAAGTAAGAATCTCGTAGTTGTTGGCTTGCAGCACCGACTGCATGATGTCAATCTTGTATTTCTTTTCGCGGTCATACTGATAGACGGCAAAGCACAGAGCGAAGAGGATAAATATAGCCCCCACGCTCACGAAAAGATTACTTTCGAATGACTTTTTCCTTATCATGCAGTAACTATAGGAGGTACGGCGCCCTCGCCGTACTAATCCCAAAATAGTATATCTTGCTATGTGGTGCGGCGAGGGCGCCGCACCTCCTATTTCTCAAAGAGATAGCCGAAGCCAAAGCGTGTCTTCACACATTTGCCGTAGTTGCCTATCTTCTTTCTTATGCGAGTGATGTTCACATCCACTGTGCGGTCGGTGACATAAGTGTCGCGTGGCCATATGCGTGCCAGAATCTTTTCACGCGAATACACCTTGCCTGGATTGCCCATGAGCAGGGCGAGCAACTCAAACTCCAGTTTGGTGAAGTTCACCTCCGTGCCATCGATCGTCACAGCCTTCTTGCCCAAGTCGAGGATGATGCCCTCGAAGCGTATGATGTCGTTTTCGTCATTGTCGTCGCCACCGATGTTCTCGCCAGTGATGCGTGGCAGTTTCGATGTGCGTCGTATGACAGCCTTTACCCTTGCCTTTACCTCTTTTATAGAGAGAGGTTTGGCGATGTAGTCGTCAGCACCGATGTTGAGCCCCTTCACTGTGTCGTCCTCGTCGCCAAGGGCTGTGGTGAAGATGATGGGGATGTGAGCCTTCTCTGGGTCAGACTTCAGCATGCGCGCCATCTTGAATCCTGATATCTCGCCCATCATGACGTCGAGCAGTATGAGGCTAAACTCGTTCTGCCCCTCGTTCTCGGGTGAGTTGATAATCACGAGAGCCTCTTCGGCAGAGTTGGCAGTCACCACCTCATAGCCTTCGGTCTCAAGATTAAACTGCAGGATCTCACAAATGTCCTGTTCGTCGTCAACAACAAGTATTCTGTTCATAATGCCCTTCGTTTTGATGATGCAAAGTTACGTCATACTTGTTACAAACATGTTTCTATCGTGTGACTATGTCGTTAATCTCTTATTGGTCGCCCTTCAGCTCCTGCACGATGTTGACCACATAGTCGCCAATCTTCTCGCATTCGCAGATGAAGTCCACATAGAAGACACCGAGCTGATAGTCATATTCATGGTCGTTGATAGAACGGATGTTTTCTGCCTTATACTGTGTACGCAGTTCGTTGAGTTCTGTTTCTGTCTCATAGTGCGAACTGAGGCTGATTGCCTTCGGCTCCTTGTTGAGGTCGTCGCACATCTCCTGCATAGACTTTGTAGTCACGGCGAGCATCTGCTGGATGTTTTGCAACTGCTTCTTCGTGTAGTCCATATTCTGCAGTTCGCGCTTGCGCTCGAGAGTTCGTCCCAGGTGATAAGCAGAGTCACCGATGCTCTCCATCTCGTCGACAATTCTCAGCATATGTGTGATGTCAGCCTTTGACTCGTCGGAGAGGCGTCCCTCTGACACATGAGCGAGATATTTGGCTATCTCCACCTCCATGTTGTCGGTGATCTGCTCATATTTGCCAATCTTGGCAAAGAGTTCGGCAAACTCTGTGTCCTTCTCTGTAGTGATGAGCTCTTTTACCATCGTCATCATCTTCATGAGTCTTCTAGCAAAGACGCCTATCTCCTTTCTTGCTGCCATGAGTGACAACTCGGAAGTAGACAGCAGACCGCCGGAGATGAAGAGCAAACCCTTCTCTTCCTTCTCGTTTTCCTTAATCGGCATAAGCCAGCAGATGAACTGCTCCAGGCGGTTGACAAACCATATGAGGAGAATAGTGTTGAATACATTGAATGCTGTGTGGAATGCAGAGAGCAGGAACATGTCGTTGCTCTTTACGTGCATGACATTGTGTACGAACCATGTCACTCCGTCGCAGAAAGGATAGAACATGATAAGCACTATCACCACACCTAATACATTGAAGAAGGTGTGTGCCAATGCTGCACGGCGTGCCTGAGTGTTGGCGGTGAGTGATGCCATGAGGGCAGTGATGGTTGTACCGATGTTTTGGCCCATAGCAAGTGCTGCTGCCTGATGGAATCCGAAACCAGGTATGTGCATGTCGAAGAGCATCAATGTGATCGCCATAGTGGCGGCAGAAGCCTGCACAAGCATTGTCACGATGGCTCCCACGAGTACGAAGAGAATCATTACCAACACGTTGTCACCAGAAACGTGCTGCAACATATTTGCTACTATGGAACCGATATTGAGAGCTTCAGCCGATTTCTGCAGGTAGTTGAGACCCATGAAAAGAAAAGCGAAACCGAAGAGAAACTCTCCAACGCTCTTGCGTCTATTTTTTTGGGAAAAGATAAGTGGCATTGCCACAGCCATGATAGGTATGGCGAAGGTTGCGATGTCCATCTTGAAACCGATGGCGGAGATAATCCAAGCCGTTACCGTGGTACCGATATTTGCTCCCATTATCACTCCGATGGCTTGCACAAGCGACATCAGTCCGGCGTTCACGAAGCTCACCACCATGACTGTGGTGGCAGAACTTGACTGGATGAGAGCTGTGACGAGGACTCCAGTGAGCACACCCATAACACGGTTCTTGGTCATCATGCTGATGATGTTGCGTAATCTGTCACCAGCAAACTTTTCCAGTCCCTCGCTCATTGTCTTCATTCCGAAGAGGAAGAGGGCGAGCGAACCCAATAGGCTTAACAAGTCGAGAATCATATAGTGATTGTATGTGTTTCAGAACTGCGTGCTTGTTACAAAGCAGTTACAAAATTAATACAAAATATGATAATCTAGCATAGCTCTTAGTTAAAAATGTAAATGGAGGTGAATTTTTTATCATTAACAAATGCATTTCATAGGAGGCGAAGCGTCCTCGCTTTGCCATGTTTCCGTGTATTCCATGCATTCCGTGGGAGAAATGGGTGCAGTGAGGACACTGCACCTACTATTGTAGTGCGCTCCACGTTTTCCTTCCTCTCGCATAATATTGCCAAAGCAAGGAGAAGCTTGATGTGTCGGCAGATGCAGACAATTGCCTGCTGTCCTGTATGGCTTTGCGCTGAGAACGGAAACCTTTTCTCCACCTTTTATAATATATACGCGCGCGAATGACAGCCTTGGCATCGCCACTCTTGCCAGAGAGAAGAAACTGCAATGCTGCCACCATGTCGAGAATAAAGCGCATGGCCATGACTCTGCAAAGACGTTTCTGTGGCAGGTCTTTATAGAGCATGGTGAGATTGTTGCGGAAATTGAGGAATGTCTTGAAGGGATTGCCCTTAGGCAGTGATGCTCCGCCGACATGATATACCTTACTGTCGGGTATGCACATTATCTTCCTGCCCATGATTCGTAGTCGCCAGCAGAGGTCTATCTCTTCGCAATGCGCAAAGAACTGACCGTCGAGTCCTCCCACGGCATGATAGTCAGCAGACCTTACTACAAGGCATGCGCCAGTTGCCCAGTGCACCTCCATGGGAGTGTCATACTGCCCCAAGTCGTCCTCAACAGTGTCAAAGAGTCTGCCACGGCAGTAGGGATAACCGTATTTGTCGACAAATCCTCCTGCTGCGCCAGCATATTCAAAATGTGTGGTGTGGCATTCTTCACCCTCTTTGCTGATGTCATACTTTAGAAGTTTGGGTTGCACAGCGGCAACATCACTGTGAGCATCCATGTATGCCACAAGCGGTTGTAGCCATCCTTCGGGCACATCTACGTCACTATTGAGAAGTACATAATATTCTGCTTCTACTTGACTGAGAGCCTTGTTGTAGCCCTCGGCGAAGCCCCAGTTTTTCTCCATCGTGATGGTGCGCACCTGAGGAAACTCACTCTTCATCACCTCAAGAGAATTGTCTGTAGAGGCATTGTCGGCAACGATAACCTCGCACGACTCCGATTGTGAATGGGCTATAACAGAAGGAAGGAACCGCCTAAGCATGGCGGCTCCGTTCCAGTTGAGTATGACGACAGCGGTCTTTGTCATTATTTGTTTGCCTCGATATAGGACTCTATTTCTGAAGGATCGTTGGTGGAAACCACAATCTTGTTGTTCTTTACAAGGATGAGTCTTGGAATGGTGGTTATGTTATAGGCAGTCATGAATGGCATCATCTGATCCTTTGTCACAATAGCCTGTGGCCACGACATGTTTTCTTCTGTCATGGCTTTGCGCCAGTCAGCCTCTTTCTGGTCGCATGAGATGCTGTTCACCTTCAGCGTGGAAGCATATTTCTCTGCCATTGCCTTCACCTTAGGGATAGCCATACGACATGGACGACACCATGATGCCCAGCAGTCGAAGAGTGTCAGACAGTCCTTGCTTGTGAGGTCTTGCAGAGTTTTTACTTCTCCGTTTGCCATTGTCACAGCCTCATTGCCCCATGTTCCACCGAGGGCGAACTTCTTGCCGTATTCGAGATTCTGCTTTATGATGGCAAGGCGACGGGCGTCGCTGTTGCCTGCCACCAACTTTGCCATGGCTTCCAACTCCTCTACGGTGTACTTGTATTCAGAGTGCAACTTTCTGCTGACGAGCAAAGCAGAGATGGCATAGTCGGGATGGCTCTTGATGAAAGCCTCTTCCTTCTCGTTCATAGCCTTCTTGTACTCGTCGAGTCGGTTGTTGAACATCACCACCGAGTCGTCCTTTGCATCTATCATGCCATAGGCTGCCATGAGGAGTTTCTCGCGTCCCTCGATGAATGTATTGTTGTATTTCTCCTTGTCTGCCAGCAGAGCGTTGAGATATTCCTTATATTGTTCCTGTAGTTTGCCAGCCTTGACGTTGATATATTCGTCTGTCAGACCTTTCTCCTGATATTCCGCTAACTGCTTGTATGATATGGCAGGCAGTTCCACAGTTTCGTTGTCTGCCATGAAGTTGAAAATGGCCACCGGCATGTCCATGCCATAGTTTTTATTGAACTTCTTTATGCAGAACTGCACCATTGACGGACCTTCGAGTTTTGCCTTGAGGGTGAAATTCTCTGTGCCAGGTATGGAGACGAGAGTTGTGTCGTCCTCCATGGTGCGGTCAAGGTCGTAGGTGGCAATTTCCAGTTTGCAACTGTCGGGCAGACCTGTTATGGTGCCCTTCAATACCAGTTCTCCATCTGCAAACATCAGTGTAGGCAGCAGGGCGAACAATGTGATAAGAAACTTTTTCATGAGTAGTGTTATGTAATTGTGTATCTTTTTTTATTCTGACATATAATGTGTCATCATCTCAAGGATACTCCCTGGAATGAGCGATGACACGTCATTGCCATTGCGAATCAACTGGCGTATCTCTGTGGAACTGACATCTATCGTGTCCATGTCTATAAACGATACTCTCTGTGGCAATGACTCTATGTCGATGGGATAGCCAGTGCGGGGATATACCAGTAGGCGGTGTTCGCGGATTATGTCGTCATTGTTGCGCCAAGCTGAAAACTTGCACCAGTTGTCGGCGCCTATGATAAGAGAGAAGGTGTGCTGGGGATAATCCTTCTTCAGCGACTGTAGAGTGTTCCATGTGTATGAAGGACGGGGAAGCCCGAACTCATAATCAGAGCATATGATGCCATGCTCACCCTCCAATGCCTTGCGTGTCATCTCAAGGCGGATATTGTCGTCAAGAAGTTCGACGTGCTGCTTGAAGGGGTTTAGAGGACTCACCATAAACCACACCTCATCCACTTTGCCACTCTCCACAATCTTCCTTGCAATGGCAAGATGACCATTGTGAATGGGATTGAATGTACCACCGAATATGCCTATCTGCATCTGTGCCGTATGTTGAGTCTGTGGTTATTCCCTGTCAAGAAACTCTTTGATGGCGGAGTAAACGTCCTCCTTGGCTTTCTCCAAGTCATCGTTGACGATAATGCGATCAAACTGTGGTGCGAATGACATCTCGTATTCTGCCTTTGCCAATCTTTGCTCCACCATCTCCGCAGAGTCAGTGCCGCGACCTGTAAGACGGCGACGCAGTTCTTCTATCGATGGCGGTTGGATAAAGAGACCGAGAGCCTCGTCGCCATACTGTCGCTTGATGTTGCATCCTCCCTTCACGTCGATGTCGAACATGACATTTTCGCCACGTTCTATCTGCGACTGCACCTGACTCTTGAGAGTGCCATAAAACTTGTCAGTATATACCTCCTCATACTCCACAAAAGCCTCCTCGGCTATCTTTTGACGGAATTCGTCGGGAGTGATGAAGAAATATTCTACACCATTCTGCTCAGTGCCACGCGGTTGGCGTGTGGTGCAACTGATGGAGAAACGCAGGTTGAGTTCAGGATGTTCCTTTATCAACCACTGCACCAGAGTGCTCTTGCCCGAGCCTGAGGGTGCACAGAAAATAAGTAGTCTGCCCTTTTTCATTTTACAATGCATTGAGTACTTGTTCCTTTATCTGTTCCAGTTCGTCCTTCATCTTCACCACGATGTTTTGCATCTCAGCCTGATTAGACTTTGAACCAGTGGTGTTGATTTCGCGTCCCATCTCCTGAGCGATGAATCCGAGCTTCTTGCCCTGACCGCCTTCCTCTTCGTTCATAGTGGCGCGGAAATAGTTGAGATGGTTGGCAAGACGCTGCTTCTCCTCTGAGATGTCGAGCTTTTCGATGTAGAAAATAAGTTCCTGCTCCAAGCGGTTCTTGTCATAATCTACATTCTTTATCGATGCCAAGTTGTCCTCCAGACGCTGGCGTATCTTCTCCACGCGACTCTTCTCGAAAGGTTCGATAGACTTCATGAGAGCCTCGATGTTGTCTATCTTCTCATGAAATTTCTTCTCTAGAGCCGCTCCCTCCTGTTTGCGGAAGTTGTAGAGAGCCTCTATGGCATCGTCCACGCCACGGCTCACCACAGCCCATTCCTCTTCCGAGAGTTCCTCGCTGTCGGTCTTTGTCATCACGTCAGGCATGCGGAGCAGAGTGTTCCAGTTGAGGTCGAGCGAAATGTCCTGCTCATGCGCAATGCGGTTTATCTGGTCGTAATAGTAGCGCACCAGTTCGGCATTGATGGGTGAGGCTCCCTGTGAGTCGTCCTTCTCTATCCACAGAGAGAAGTCTACCTTGCCTCGAGTAAGACGTTTTTGAATTTTCTGCCTGATCTCCATTTCCTTCTCTCTATAGAGAGATGCTATGCGTGTGCTGAGGTCGAGCGACTTGGAGTTGAGAGACTTTATCTCAATGTTAATCTTCTTTCCATTGTATTCGGCTACGGTCTTGCCGTAACCAGTCATAGACAATATCATATCAGTCTTGTTAATTTTTCTGCAAAAGTAATCAATTTGCAGGGAAAAAGCGTAAATTTGCAAATTAATTAATGAATTATAATATAAGCAATGTCGTGTATTCTAAATATCGAAACCAGCACTGATGTATGCTCAGTTGCAGTCAGCGACGAGTTTCATGTAGTGTGGAATGAAGAAGACCACAGTGGACCTAACCACTCGGTGTCGCTCGGAGTATTTGTAGAAAAGGCGCTCGCATTCATTTCTGATGCCCACCTCCATCTTGATGCCGTAGCCGTGAGCTGGGGTCCAGGCTCCTACACAGGACTGCGCATCGGTTTGTCAACAGCCAAGGGCGTGTGCTTCGGCAGTGATGCGAAACTTATTTCTGTGCCTACACTGAAAGCTCTCTGCGTGCCAGTGCTGCTCGGCAAGGAGATAGAAGAGGACGCTCTGCTCTGCCCGATGATAGATGCCCGCAGAATGGAAGTGTATGCCGCTGTCTATGACCGCGCCTTGAAGGAAGTGCGCCCCGTGGGAGCTGACATCGTGGAAGCTGACACCTACAAGGAGTTTCTTGACCAACATCCCGTATACTTCTTCGGCAACGGTGCGGCAAAGTGCAAAGACACTATAATTCATCCCAACGCACATTTCATCGACAACATCGAACCACTTGCCAAGAACATGCATACGTTGGCAGAGCGTTCGTATAATGATGGAAAATTCGAGGATGTGGCATACAGCACTCCTTTCTATCTGAAAGAGTTTCATGCCACAATGCCAAAACAATTACTTTAGAAGTTATGAACATGCAAGGTTTAGACTACAACACTCAGCGCCCGAAGCTCCATCTTCCGGAGTATGGACGTGAGATTCAGAAGATGGTGGAACATGCCATGTCTATCGAAGACCGCAGTGAGCGACAGCGTTGTGCGGAGAGTATTATCGCGACAATGCAGAGGATGTTTTCCAATGTAGGTGGCAATGACCTGAGCAAATATTGGGATCATCTTGCCATCATGTCGGACTTCAAACTCGATGTGGACTATCCCTTTGATATAGAAAAGGCAAAGGACATCATGACAAAACCTGCATCGTTGGCTTATCCGAAGAAGAATATCAGAGTGAGACACTATGGTGCGATGATGGACGAGATATTCGACAAACTGAAGACTATGCCCGAGGGTGACGAGCGCGACAAACTCGTGCAGATTGCCGCACAGCACATGAAGGCTTGTCTGCTGGAATATAGCCGTGGCACTGTAGACGACAAGAAAGTAGCCGATGACCTTGCATTCTATACCGACGGCAAGGTACAAGTAGATCCTTCTGCATTTAAGTTTACAGGTATGCAACCTAACCGTGTGACTCCAGATAACAAGAAAAAACGTAACAGACAATAACTAGATGAGTACATTCATTATAGAGGGCGGACATCCGCTTAAAGGTGACATTACTCCCCAGGGTGCAAAGAATGAAGCCTTGGAGGTGATATGCGCAGCTTTGCTCACGGAGGAAGAGGTGAGGATTACGAATGTTCCAGATATCCTCGACATAAATAACCTTATACGACTCTTGCAGGATATCGGCGTGGAGGTGACTCGTCATTCGCGCAATGACTACTCCTTCCGTGCTGCCAATCTCGACCTTGCCTATCTTGAAAGAGAGGAGTTTGTGAGCAAGTGTGCATCATTGCGTGGCAGTGTGCTGATGATAGGTCCGTTGCTCGGACGCTTCGGCAAGGCTACGGTGGCAACGCCAGGTGGCGACAAGATAGGCAGACGCCGTCTTGACACTCACTTCCTCGGATTCAAAAATCTGGGTGCACACTTCGTGCACAACGAAGAGAATAATACCTATGCCATAGAGGCGGAAAAGCTTACTGGCACTTACATGCTCCTTGACGAGGCTTCTGTCACTGGTACTGCCAACATCATCATGGCGGCAGTATTGGCTGAAGGTGTCACCACTATCTATAACGCAGCCTGCGAACCTTATATACAGCAACTGTGCCATCTGCTCAACGCCATGGGCGCAAATATCAGTGGCATAGCCTCCAACCTTCTCACTATCGTAGGTGTGAAGAGTCTGCATGGTGCTACACATAGAGTTTTGCCCGACATGATAGAGGTGGGATCGTTTATCGGTATGGCTGCAATGGTGGGCGACGGCATACGCATTCACGATGTCTCGTTGCGCCATCTTGGCATCATCCCTGATGCCTTCCGCCGTCTTGGCATAAAGATAGTGGAGGAGGGTGACGACCTCTACATACCGCGTCAGGATCATTACGAGGTGGAATCGTTTATCGATGGCACAATTATGACTCTTGCTGACGCTCCGTGGCCAGGACTCACTCCTGACCTCATCTCTGTGCTTCTTGTGGTTGCCACACAGGCAAAGGGATCTGTGCTTGTGCACCAGAAGATGTTTGAGAGCCGTCTGTTCTTTGTCGACAAACTCATTGACATGCGTGCCAACATCATTCTCTGCGACCCTCACCGTGCTGTCGTCATTGGTCACGACCGCGAGATATGTCTGCGTGCAGGCAGAATGACAAGCCCTGATATACGTGCTGGTATAGCCCTGCTCATAGCTGCATTGTCGGCAGACGGCACGTCGCGCATAGCCAACATATCGCAGATAGACCGCGGATATGAAGATATAGAAAAACGTCTTAACGCTCTCGGGGCACATATAACGCGTGAGGAATGATAGCTGAGGACAAAGTTTACAAGATAGGTGTCATTGGCAAACCGCATGGTGTGAAGGGCGAGGTGTCCTTCCGCTTTGATGATGATATATTCGATACTGTAGATTCTGATTTTCTCATACTGAAGATTGACGGCATTCTCGTGCCATTCTTTATGGAGGAATACCGCTTCCGCTCTGAAGAGGTGGCGCTGGTGAAGTTTGAGGATGTCGACACTCAGGAGGCAGCTGCAGAACTGACTGGCACTGAGGTGTATTTCCTTCGTGAGCATGCTGACAACGACGAAGGAGCTATGCCGCCAGCACGTATTGTGGGCTACAGTATTGAAGATTCTAATACACATATTATAATAGGTATAATAGCATCGGTAGATGACTCTACGTCTAACATCCTTTTCGAACTCGAAGACGGCAAACTCATTCCTGTGGCAGAGGAGTGGATAGTGGAGATTGACAATGATGCAAGAAAGATAGTAATGAATATCCCTGAGGGATTACTCGATTTGTGATGGACAAAGACGAAACAAAGAAAAAACAAATATGCATCCTCGGTTCTACGGGTTCCATCGGCACGCAGGCTTTGGATGTGATAGAGCAGCATGCTGACCGCTATGAAGTGTATTGTCTCACGGCAAACACCCGTGTGGAGATGCTCGCATCGCAGGCAAAGAAATTTCATCCTGCCTGTGTGGTGATAGCTGATGATAGCAAGTATGACCAGTTGTGTGACTTGCTTGCTGACGAGAAAGATATCAATGTGTATGCTGGAAGTGATGCCTTGTATCAGGTGGTTGAGGCTCAACCTGTTGACATGGTTCTTACGGCAATGGTGGGTTTTGCAGGACTACGTCCTACGGTGCATGCCATCAAGGCGGGAAAGAAGATATGTCTTGCCAACAAGGAGACGCTTGTCGTGGCAGGTCAACTCATCTGCGACCTTGCCATGCAGTATCATGCTCCCATTTTGCCTGTGGACTCTGAGCATAGCGCCATATTCCAGAGCCTTGTAGGTGAAGACTGCAATGAGATAGAAAAAATCTTGCTTACGGCATCGGGCGGTCCTTTCCGTAAATTCTCTCTCGACGAGATGGCAAAGGTGACAGCCGCTGACGCACTCAAGCATCCTACATGGGATATGGGCGCAAAGATTACCATAGACTCTGCATCCATGATGAACAAGGGTTTTGAGGTGATAGAGGCTAAATGGCTCTTCGGTGTTGAGGCTGACAAGATTCAGGTGCTTGTGCATCCGCAGAGTATAGTGCATTCTGCCGTGCAGTTTCATGATGGTGGCGTTAAGGCTCAGCTTGGCATACCCGACATGCGCCTGCCCATACAGTATGCGTTCTCTTTCCCCGAACGCCTTTCTCTTGATGCCCCACGTCTTGATCTCTTCAAGCAACCGCTGGAATTCTTTGAACCCGACATGGAGAAATTCCGTTGTCTGGCAATGGCTTACGAGGCTATCAAGAGGGGAGGAAATGCTCCTTGCGTCATGAATGCCGCCAATGAGGTGGTAAACCTTGCCTTCCGTGAGGGTCGTTGCTCGTTCCTGCAGATGGGAGAGATAATAGGCAAGACCATGGAGATGGCTACATTCATCAAGACACCGTCGCTCGACGACTATTTCGCATCTGACGCTGAGGCGCGCCGTCTTGCTGTAGAGATGCTTTAGAATGATGTTCAAACAATATTTAAACATAATATAATCAGGATAATAATATAGAATAATCATATGGAAGTATTTTTAATCAAGGCACTGCAGTTTATCCTCGCGATCAGTTTGCTCGTGCTTCTCCATGAAGGCGGACACTTCTTTTTCTCCAAACTCTTCGGTGTGAGGGTGAACAAGTTTTATGTGTTCTTCGACTGGAAATTCTCATTGTGGAAGAAAAAAATAGGTGAAACGGAATATGGCATCGGATGGATTCCTCTCGGTGGCTATTGTCAGATAGAGGGCATGATAGACGAAACGCAGCATGATGCCGAAAAGCTTAAGGCTCCAGCCCAGCCGTGGGAGTTCCGCTCCAAACCTACATGGCAGCGACTGCTCATCATGATTGGCGGTGTGCTTGTAAATTTTGTTCTCGCTCTTTTCATCTATGCTATGGTGCTCTTCGCTTGGGGCGACTCTTATGTGGCTACAAAGGACATGACCTATGGCATGAAGTTTAATACTGAGGCTAAGGCGCTTGGTTTCCGTGACGGTGACATCATGCTCGGCACAGAGAAGGGTGATTTCAAACAGTTTGATGCTGACCTTTATCGTGACATCGCTGAGGCAAAACAGTGTCGCGTGCTGCGTGACGGTAAGCAGGTGGTGGTAAATCTTCCTGGCGACATGGATCTTCTCAAGATGCTCAAGTCCGTACCTACTTTCATGCGTCCGCTCGTTCCTGCTGATGTAGACAGCGTGATGGCTGGCAGTCCTGCCGCAAAGGTGGGCATGCTCAAGGGTGACCGCATTCTTGCTCTCGACGGTGAAGCCGTTGACTCTTGGAATGAACTCAACGACCGTCTTGCTCAGCGTGCAGAAGGCCTCGTCGATGCAAAGTCAAGCCAGGACTCTCTGTCTATGCGCACTGCTCAGGTGGTATTCATGCATAAAGGTGCTGCAGTGGCTGACACTGCCAACATCGTGCTTACTCCAGAGATGAAGTTTGGTGTCGCCATGACCACTATCTTCAACTATTATAAGGAAACAAAGGTGGAATATGGCTTCTTCGAGAGCTTCCCAGCAGGTGTCAAGTATGGACTCAATGTCCTCAGTGGCTATGTCGGCGACTTGAAATACATGTTCTCTTCTGACGGTGCGAAGAGTCTTGGTGGCTTCGGCACTATCGGTAGTCTGTTCCCTGCCGTCTGGGATTGGCATGTGTTCTGGCTCATGACAGCCTTCCTGTCTATCATCCTCGCCTTCATGAACATCCTGCCTATACCGGCACTCGATGGCGGCCACGTGCTTTTCCTCCTCTATGAGATGATAACACGCCGCAAACCGTCAGATAACTTCATGATATATGCGGAATATGTAGGTTTCGGCATCCTCCTGCTCTTGATGGTTGTTGCCAACCTCAATGATATCCTGCGTTGGATAGGTGTAATGTAAGTATACATTCCACAATTCATCACACGAAGCTAGCTTATTCTTTCAACGGACGTACGTGCAACAGCCAATGCACGTACGTCCGTTGCTTAATGCACGTACGTTCATCAGCCATCGCACGTACGTGCATTAAATTAGGAGGTACGGCGCCCTCGCCGTACCAACCCCAA
>CAVCGK010000039.1:0-20778 GCA_963601795.1 bacterium
CGGTAATCTGCTACGGCACGCTCATCTCCATGCTCTGCATCCTCACCGTAGTGCCTGTGACATACCTCCTCGTCTTTGACGGTACGGAAGCACGCAGACAAGCCGAACTTGATATGGAAAACGAATAATAATGAATAAGCAAGAACATGAAACGAACATATGTTTTAATGATGATAACAATGGGATTGGCAACGAGTTTGCCAATCTCTTCACAAGACAAGCGTGGCTACACTCTCGATGAATGTGTGGCAGAGGCGGTAAAAAACAATATGTCTTTGCGTAATGCAGACAACCAGATTTCCATGTCGGAGGAACAAAGAAGAGAAGCCTTCACCAAGTATTTCCCTACACTTTCCGCCACGGGTGGAGGATTCGTTTCCAATAAGGGATTGTTACAGATGGACATGGGGGCAATGAGTCTGTCGATGGCAAAGGACGGCATCATGGCAGGAGTCACCGCCATGCAACCCGTCTTTGCCGGAGGGCAAATTGTCAATGGTAACAAACTTGCAAAAGTCGGTGTAGGAGTATCGCAATTGCAGAGAAATCTTACTGAGAATGAAGTTCGCCTCAATGCCGAACAGTATTATTGGCAGATGGTGATGCTCAAAGAGAAGCTTGTTACTCTCGATCAGGTAGACAAACAACTCGTGAGGATGGAGAACGATGCACAGGCTGCTGTGGATGCCGGCATACGCAACCGTAATGACCTCTTGCAGGTGCAACTGCGCAAGAATGAGACACGTGCCTCACGAATTAGTGTGGAGAATGCGCTACTGACAGTCGGCGACTTGCTGGCGCAGGTGATGGGGCATGCTGGCGAAACAGTGGAAGTAATCTCTCCGTCACTTGGTTGCGATAATCCTCAGCTATATTATCAGTCTCCCGAAACTGCCATCACCAATACTAATGAGTATCAGTTGTTGGAAAAACAAATAGAGGCAGATAGATTGCAATATAAAATGTCTGTTGGTAAGAATCTGCCTTCTGTGGCTGTAGGTGGAGGCTACCTATATAATAATGTGATGGATAAGTCGCAAAACAATCTTGTGGGAATGGTTACGGTTTCAGTACCCATCTCCAGTTGGTGGGGTGGCTCACATGACATGAAGCGGCAGAAGTTGCAGGTGGAGAATGCCGAAAATGAGAAACGCGACAAGAGTGAGCTTCTCATAATAAAGATGCGTAAGGCATGGAATGACCTGAATGATGCTTACAAGCAAGTGACAATAGCTGAGGAGAGTATTGCCCAAAGTGAAGAGAACTTGCGACTCAACAGCGACTATTATCAGGCAGGAACTGTTGCCCTAAGCGACCTCCTTGATGCTCAGACTCTCTATCAGCAGAGCCGTGACAAATATGTGGAGTCTGTAAGCGATTATGAAGTGAAAAAGCGGGAGTATCTGCAAGCCACAGGAAGATGATGATGTAAAAAATATAATCATCCACATTGTTCTCATATCTTTGACTCCTTTTAATATTATAAGGTAGGAGAACAATGTGGATGAATGATTGTCGGGTTTAGTTGCTATAGCATTTCTCCGTTATGTTTTTCCCGTTGCTATAGATGATGCTTTTGATATAAATGCCTTTGTGTGCAGGTAATGAGGATAATCTCTGCCCATTGAGAGAATACCAAGCGACATTAACGACTTGACTGTCATCATAGGTAGACGTGATGTCTGAAGACACACCCTTTGTGTGCTTGAAAATCCAAGCAAGGCGTTCTTTGGTATAGCTTTTCTCGCATACATCCTCATGAGTCCATCCCTCTTCGATGTTTATTTTGTATTCGGCATCGTAATCGTCCATTTCGGTGAGGAAGTTTTCCACATCGGATATCTTCATGATTCTGTCGGCAGTTCCCATGACAGTTAAGACAGGTGTCTTTGCTACAGCTTCAGAATTTAATCCTGTGGGATTTCCTGCCACAGGCATGGCTGCTGCAAATAAGTCTGAATTGTTGGAAAGCATACTCCATGTACCCGTTCCGCCCATTGAGCCACCAAAGATATACACTTTATTGGCATCTACCACTCCATGGTCAATATAGTTTTTGAGAAGATTAGCCAAAACATCTAGTGTAGTGCCGATCCATGATTTGTCCGCAGGACATTGTGGCGCGAGCATAACGGCTTTGCGGTTGTTTTGCGACAACCATGTGGCAATGGATTGGATACCCGGCTCCTGCATCTGTTTTTCATTGTCATTGCCTTTGCTGGTTCCACCATGCAAATATATCACCAGTGAAGCATTGTCGCCATAACCAGGTATGGTAGCCTTGCGATATGGTAGTGACATGTTTGCATCCGTGTATGTCTCCTTTGAGAATGTCATCTCTTGAGCAAGAGCCTCGCCCATGCCGAGTATACTCAGCATGGCGAGGATTAGAAACATCTTGCGTTTCATTATTATTTGTGTCGTTTTTGTGTTGGTCGTTTTTGTCCGTGTTTGGAAAGTCGGTCCATCATCTTGCGCTCTTGCTCATACACCTTTTCTATTTGTGTCTGAGTGAGGAACTTGGAGTATTCTTTGTAGTATTTCTGACGAATGTCGAGGATTTTCTCACTCATGGCAAAGCGCTGTTTGATGCGGTCTTCGTTTTGCTCTTCTGACATTCCCTGCTTGCCTGGACGTGGGCGAGGACCTAATGCCCAAATCTCCTTCTGACAGTCACAGAAAGTTTTGACAAACTTCTCTGTTACATCATCACCGAAAGCCAGTTCGCAGGCGATGTGCTTTGCCTGCACCTCAGCAAGTTGTTCACGTGAAAGACGTTGCTTCTGGTTAGGACGCTGCGGGGCGTTCTGCTGTGCGAAAACTGTGGCACAAGATGCAATCATCATGATTGCAATGATGAAAGTTCTCATTAAATGTTTCATAGTCATGTATAGTTTGATTGTTACAAGTGTTATTGCTATCTATGATATTTTATTCGTTGATAAAGACATCTTCTTGATATACACTCAGCAGATAAGCCTGGTCGTCAGTGGTAAGTTGACAGAAAGCCTGGTCTACATCATTGATGGATGCTTTGTCCGTCTTGGCGAAACTTAAGTTGATGACAAGCACCAAGGCAAAGGATGCCGCCAAGGCGAGTGCGCTACGCATCAGAATGTTATGCTTTTTTGTAGGCTTCACCTCTTTCCATATGTCATCTTCCAGCTTGTCGAAGAAACCATCGGGGGTGGTGTAAGGCATTCGCTTGCCGATATTGTCGAAATCAAATTCTTTATTCATGTTTTGATGCGTGTTAGTCGTTAGAGTTCATGTATTTGATGATCTTTTCCTTGGCAATGTGGAAGTTCATCTTGACGGAAGAGGCAGTGGAGCCAGTGGCTTCCGCTATCTCCTCATAACTGAGTTCGTCGTAATAGCGGAGATTGAATGCCGCCTGTTGCTTGGTGGGTAATGTGTGGATGGCATTTTGAAGTTTTACTGCTTCTAGGTCAGTGTAGTCCACATAGTCGCTTGCCATGATGCGGTTGGCTCCGTTATCATCTTCCTCTATTGACACTTGTCCTTGTTTGCGAGCATCAATCAGTCGGAGAGCCTCATTGGTGGCTATCCGGAATATCCAACCGCGGAAGGAGTTGTCATCCCTAAATTTGTCGAAGGAACGAAAGATTCGGATGAATGTTTCCTGAGTTGCGTCCTGAGCATCATCGTGAGCAACTACCAGTCGGCGGATGTGCCAGTAGACAGGTTGCTTATATTTCTGCATCAGGAGTCGGAACCCCATCTCGGATTTCGTCCGGACAGCCCGAATGATGTCTTTGTCGTCTATCGTCATACTACATACAGTTTCTTCTTTCCACTGATGACCATCTTTATGGGATTAGCCTTGCTGACCGCAAAGGCATCCAACTCAGCCTCTGCTATGGCGCGTTTCAAACCAGTCATTTTGCTGTATTTGGAAATACTGAGTGTCTTATTGTTTCTCAGATATGCCAGAGCCATGTCCAGACGGTCTTTCTTGCTTAGGCGATTGTTGATGTGTGAAGTTGTAGCTGGACGGTTCACTACTGTGACTACTGCCGGACGATAATATCTATGTGGATGCACGTGGTGTCTGCGCTGTGCAAAACCTGTTGTGCCTACAAGTGCCATTATGCCGATGAGCACTGCTTTCTTCAAATTCATCATTGTCTTCATAATCGTAATCTCCTGCGTTTTTTAAATGAACGTTACGACTATATGACCCGACGAAATTGACGAAGTAAAATTTAGACAGATATTTTTTATGATTATCTCCTTTTTATGAATCTGCCTTATCTAGCAGTTCTTCAATCAGAGGTTTTAAAATAGGAATATCGTTTTGAACAGTATTCCATAAGTCTTTTGGCTCAATAGTGTAATAGCCATGTACAAGAACATGCCTCATTGCAACCATCTCTTTCCATGGCAACTGAGGATGTTCTTCTCTGAATTCTTTGGTTAGCATATAAGTTGCTTCACCGATTATTTCCACTAACTTGACGAAGCCGTAAAAGATGATAGGTGATTTTACTATAGACTCGTAGTCGAACTTGTCTTTATATTCAAGTAGGTCGTTGCAAGCTTGAAGAATATGTTCAAGTCTTCCCTTGTCTCTAACTTTTTCTCTCATATATCAACAACTTGTCATGGTTTGCGGACTTCTGTGCAAATGGTAAAAGGCGATCTTCTTCTACCAAATCTACGGGCTTCTTGATGATATCTTCTAGATTAACCATTATTTTGGCGATAGTCATCAATGAGAACTTCTCGTCTCTATTGTATCTAACCAATAAATCAACATCGCTTTTCGACGTTTCCTCTCCACGGGAGCATGACCCAAAGAGCCAAGCTTTTTCTATGGGTTGACTGGCAAAATACTGCTGTATCTTTGGTATCATTTCCTGTACGTCCTTACTAAGCATATGTATCCTTCAGATTACTTGTTGCTGTTATTTGCGCAAATTACGAGTTTTCCATGTAATTGCCAAACTTTTTTTGAGAAATGTTACTTAGTGTTCTTCATTTTCTTGTTTTCCAAAGTCAACACGATGTATTCTGATCGCGTGCCGATGCGGAACTTGCCTCCCCATATGCCCATTCCTGAACTAATGTAATACTGCGTCTTGCCCTTTTGCAAACTTCCGAAGGCTTTCTCGTAGAGGGCATCGGTTATCCATGAGATGGTCCATACTTGACCATGGTGTGTGTGGCCACTAAACTGGAAATCAATGCCATTTTTCTCTGCTTCCTCCAGATGGTATGGTTGATGGTCAAGGAGAATGGTGAAGGGTTTCGTTGCTGATTTCTCTTCCGATGTTGCTGAAGCAATGATCTTTTTTAGTGGCTTACGATGAAGATTAGTGCGATCGTCACGACCTATGATGCGCAGATTGCCCATCATTGCCACACTGTCTCTGAGCAGTGTAATGCCTGCTTCACGATAGAATTCCTGTGCCTTAGGCTCTCCGCTGTAATATTCGTGATTGCCAAGACATGCCAAGACTGGGGCTTTAAGCCTGCGGAATTCCTCTGCCATATTCTCTTCAAGCAGAGGTCGCACGCTGATGTCTATGATGTCGCCTCCGATAAGAATCAGGTCGGGATGCTCGTTGTTGATTTTGTCTACCCATTTGTGAAATTCCGCACGTCGGTTGTGATATCCCAAGTGAAGGTCGCTCAGGAGCACTATTTTTTTGTTGATAGACTTGTCGGTCTTGATTTCCAGTGGCACCCTCACCTTGTTTAGGTAATGCAAATAGCCATAGCCAAAGATGGATGCCATAAGGATGAGTATGCCTGCTGTGGTATAGCCATTGCTGAATAGCCATTCCCGAGGAATTAGGTGTGTCCATCTAGCGATGTCGAGCACCAAGAATATCATCACTAGATATAGGAGCATGAAAATTGTGGAGTAGCCTGTCTCATACACAATCCTCGCCACATTGAGTGGCATCTTCTCTATCGTTCCTGAGAAGCCTATAAACATCATGAAGAACATGGCGATGCAGATGCCAACCACAGTCCAGCGCCATACCGGCGAGAATGGCAACACCTGCCAGATGTGCCATAGAGTGTAACACAAACCTATAATAGGGAGTACGAAAAATATAATCATCCACATTGTTCTCATAACTTTGATATCCTTTTTATTATGCAAAGGTAGGAGAATAATGTGGATGAATTATTAAATGAATTACGGAATTTATAAAACCTATTCCGCTTTTTCTTCGCTCTCGGCAATCAATATCTTTTCGTAGAGTCCGTCCACGATACTGTCTGCGAGCGAGATATTTGGCACCATGATGCTCTCGCACTGCAGATACTCGCAGGCTTTGAGAAATATTTCTGCCGCAGGAATAATCACGTCAGCGCGGTCTTCCTTCAGCGAGAATGTAATCCTGCGCTCCTCGATGCTCAGAGGTTGAAGCAGTGAGTAGAGACGTTTCAGCTCGGCATGTGGCAGTTCCTTTGCGTTCTTCTTGCTGTGGTGAGCCAACTTGTTGAGTTTGTTGATGTTTCCACCTGAACCGATAATCTTTATGTTGCCGTATTGTTCGGCATATCTTGACAGGTTGTCCTTGAAGAGCTTTTCCGTTTCGGCAGTCACCTTACCGCTCAGCATGCGCAATGTACCCATGTTGTAGGAGTAGCTCTCGGCGAGCACTCCATCGTGGATGATGCTTACCTCTGTGCTACCTCCACCTACGTCGATGTAGGCAAAGTTGCCCTCATTGCTGTCGGTTTTTTCCACCAAGTTGTTGAATAGCAGTTTGGCTTCCTCTTGTCCCTTTATTATCTCGAGCTTGATGCCTGTCTCCTTTTCCAATTTCTTTAGCACCTTTTTCCCATTCTCCGCATCACGCATGGCAGAGGTGGCACAAGCGCGGAAAACCTCCACGTTGTTGAGCTTCATGAATTGTTTGAAGCCCTTCAGCATGTGGATCATCATCTTCTCCCTTTCCTTCGACACCTTGCCAAGACTGAATACGTCCTTACCTAGACGAAGTGGTATGCGGATAAACATCACTTTCTTTATGCGGTCTTCCTCCCTTGGCGCCTCGCTGTCGAAGCGTTTGATGAGGAGTCGGGCTCCATTGGAACCGATATCTATGGATGCTAAATTGATAGGTCTCATATGTTATACACTTTGTGTGTGTTTTTAGCTTTACGCTTTTGTTGACATTTCGTTTTCCTGAGAGTACACCTTGTAGAGTTCCTCCTGACTTCTGAAGGCAGGTCCTTCGATAAAGTCATTCGTACCCTTACCGTCTACGATGCGTCCGTTGCAGGTGTCTCTCATGCCGTAAGATACGGTGCGCAGCAGGTCTGCCTGCATGTCCTCATCATAGACAGGAGCAAGCACCTCGATGCGATTGATGAGATTGCGTGGCATCCAGTCGGCAGAACCGATGAAGTATTTTGGCTTACCGCCATTGGCAAAGATGAGTATGCGACTGTGCTCCAAGTATCGGTCTATAATACCCACGCAATGGATATTGCTGCTCAGTTTGGCAATGCCTGGCACAAGCGAGCAGTTGCCTCGGATGACGATGTCCACCTTCACTCCCGCTTTCGATGCATGATAGAGTTTTGCCACCATGTCGGTGTCGGTGATGTGGTTTATCTTCATCTTCACCCAAGCCTCCTTGCCCTCGTTGGCATTCTTTATCTCGTTGTCAAGCAGACGCAGTATGCGGCTCTTCATGGAGTTTGGCGATACGAGAAGTTCATTGAAGCGGAATGGTGAGAACGGACGGTCTATGAAATCGAACACCTTTGCCACCTCACCCACAATCTTTGGGCGTGCAGTCATCATCAGATAGTCCGTGTAGACTTTCGCATTGCCCTCATGGAAGTTGCCAGTTCCCACACAGGCGATATTTCCCTTTTTCGACTCGATGTAGAGCAGTTTGCTGTGAATCTTTAGCCCTTCCACACCAAAGATGACATTCACACCCTCTTCCTGCATGCGCTTGCTCCACTTGATGTTGCTCTCCTCGTCAAAGCGTGCCAGCAATTCCACTACGGCAGTCACCTTCTTGCCGTTGCGTGCGGCGGCGATAAGAGTTTTCACCACCTTTGAGTCTTTTGCTAGACGATAGAGTGTGGTCTTTATGGCCTTTACCTCTGGTTTGAGGGCAGCCTCGCGCAGCAGTCGTATGTAGCCATTGAAGTCTTGATATGGCACATGGATGAAGCGGTCTTTCTCTCTTATTTGGTCGAGGATGCTCTCGTTGGAGAGAAACTCTGGTTTCATCAGTGGTGCCCATTTCTCATATTTCAGTTCCTTATGCCCACAGTCGGGAAATGACATCACGCTTTTATGATTCTGATATCTGCCTCCAGCGAGCGAAGTGTCCAGCTCCTTGGTGCTAAGTCTTTCGCGCAACTTCTTCTGCATCTCTTTAGGCATCTCGCAGTCGTAGATTACGCGCACAGCCTCGCCTTTCTTTCGACTGTTAACGCCCAAGGCTATCTTCTCCATAGTGCCGAAGTCGGCGTCATTGTCCATCTCCATCTCGGCGTCCTTGGTGAACTTGAAGCTGTAAGCTCTGTAGGTGCTGTCCTTAAAACCGAGAAATACCAGTGGCAGACAGAAACGCACCACATCGTCGAGATACATGATATTGTCGAAACCTTCGCTTGAAGGAATCTTCACCCAACGGCCATAAGTGCGGTCGGGCACTTTTACGATGGCATATCTCTTCTTTTCTTGTTCTTTCTTCTCTACGAAGAGATAGATGCGGCTGTCTTCGAGTACGGAGAGATCGTCTATCTCGTTGAGCCATATAGGAGTGACCGCTCCATTGAGCTTGTCGTAGAAGAATTGCGTGAGAAACTCCTGCTGCTCCTCGTTGAGCTGGTCCTCAGTGCGCAGACGCACCTTGTGAGCCTCCAGTTCACGGAAGACGGTATCTACAGCTTCCGTGTATTCATGTGAGTATGACTCATTGAGCTTGTTGATGGTCTTTAGCGACTTCTTAATTTGCTGTTCGGTATCCTTGCTGAGTTTGCGGTCGAGCATACGGTTTAGCGATGCCACGCGCACACGGAAAAACTCGTCAAGGTTATTGGAATAGATACCGAGGAAGGAGAGGCGCTCTAACAGTGGCACATATTCCTTCTTGGCTTCCTGTAAAATGCGGTGGTTGAAGTACATCCAACTAATGTCACGCTCCACATATGCCTTTTTCATCATCTCTTCTTTGGTCATAAGTCTTTGTCTTTTTATATATCTTCCAAAGTGTAATGTCTTGTTGATGAAGTATATATCATCGACTGCAAAATTAATACGTTTGCATTTCTATTACATGACAATGATGTTACAATGTGGTTACCAAGTAGAATGTAGCCTAACTTTTTCGCCTACTTTATCCCTGATATATCATACCTTTTTTCAGAGCCTCAAGTTCTTCCTCTGACACGAAGTTGGACAGGAGCTGATAGCCGAAAGCGAAAGCTGCGCCAGGACCCTTGCCGGTGGTTATATTGCCATCGACAGTCACAAGTTCACCTGTCGGCTCTGCACCTTGGAGATACTGTTCAAATCCTGGATAGCAAGTAGCACGCTTGCCCTCAAGAATGCCAAGTTGTCCAAGCACCATCGGTGCGGCACATATCGCTCCTAGGAGTTTGCCTGCCTCATGCTGTGCTTTGAGTGCGGAGCATACTGCCTCCGACTCCATAAGATTGCTTGCACCAGGCATGCCACCAGGAAGCACAAGCAGATCGGCATCAGAAAGGTTTACGTCGGCAATATGACAATCTGCCTCCACTGTGACACCATGAGATGTTTCCACGCTACACGAAGCCGTTATGCTGACCGTTACCACTTCTACGCCACCACGACGCAGGATATCAACAGGTGCCAATGCCTCTACCTCTTCAAAACCATTGGCAAGGAATTCATATACTTTTGCCATACTACTCTTTGTAAATTGATTAGATTTAGTTACTTTTGTATTCACAAAATTAGTAATTAAGTATCAAACACACAAAGAAAAGCGGCTATGATTGACAAAAAACTCCGTTTCGCTATCTTCGGTAATGAATTCCAAGCCAAGAAGTCGGCATCCATACAGAAAGTGTTCTCTGTGCTTTCTGATAGAGGAGCGGAAATACAAATTGACCGTTCTTTCCTTGACTTTCTCAATAACGAACATATAGATGCAGGCAAGGCAGTACCTTTCGATGGTGATGACTTTGATGCAGACTTTATTATTTCCATGGGTGGCGACGGCACATTCCTTAAGGCTGCCAACCGTGTGGGTAAGAAGGGCATCCCTCTCATTGGTGTAAATATTGGCCGACTTGGATTTCTTTCTGACATCATGCCGAGCGAGATAGAACACACCGTGGACGCTCTGTATGATGGCAACTACAAACTGCAGGATCATGCGGTCATAACTGCGGAGATTAATACTCCTGACGGTAAGGTAAGTAGTGATGCCCTCAACGATATAGCCATTCTGAAGCGTGACACAGCATCAATGATTACCATAAGCGTGACCATAGGCGATGAATATCTGGTGACATATCAGGCTGACGGACTCATCGTGTCCACACCGACAGGAAGCACCGCCTACAGTCTGTCTAACGGTGGTCCTATCATGGTGCCCACCACCGACACTTTGTGTCTGACACCAGTGGCACCACATAGCCTCAATATCCGTCCGATAGTCATTGACGGCAACTCGGTGATAACTCTCAATGTGGAGAGTCGTTCGCACAATTTCCTTGTAGCAGTAGACGGACGCAGCAGCACCTTCAGCGAGGGATCGAAAGTCACCGTAAGAAAAGCCGACCACACCATAAAGGTAGTCAAACTGCAGGACAAACGTTATTATTCCACTCTGCGTGAGAAGATGATGTGGGGGGCTGATGTTCGCTAACAACAATAAATACACTACCGCCGCAATAGCCAAATGGCTTTGGAAGGCATGGAAAGGTAACCGGATGCAGGCAATACTCAATGCTGCACTCGGACTTGCCTCTGTTGCCGTGAGCCTGTTGTCTGTGCGTGCCGTGCAGCATGCCATTGATGTGGCTTCAGGTTTCTCTGCGGGTAACCTCTATTGGGCTGTCGGCATCATGGGTTGTCTTGTGTTGTGCAATTTTGCCATAAGGATAGCTTCCATATGGGTGAAAAACATTCTCGGCGTGCGTGCCCAGAATAAGATGCAACAAAGCCTGCTCGACAGAATGCTACGGTCGGAATGGCACGGACGCGAACAGCACCATTCGGGAGATGTGATGAACAGACTTGAGCAGGATGTCATCACCGTGGTGAACTTCCTCGCAGAGACTCTGCCCAACACTCTTTCCGTGGCAGCACTCTTCATCGGAGCTTTTCTCTACATGTTCTCCATGGATAAGGCTCTTGCTGTGGTGTCGGTAGCTATCATCCCCATTTTCATTCTATTCAGCAAGATTTATGTCAAGCAGATGCGACGCCTCACCCGACAGGTGCGTGACTCTGACAGCAATGTGCAGAGTGTATTGCAGGAGACAGTGCAAAACCGCATGCTGATAAAGACTCTCGAGAGTGACTCACTGATGGTTGGAAGGCTGGAAACAATGCAGCAGACATTGCGCAAGAATGTGGTGAAACGCACCGTCTTCAGTATCTTTTCCAACTTTATACTCAACTTCGGTTTTGCCCTCGGCTATCTCATAGCATTCCTCTGGGCAGCACTCCGCATGTCGTCGCACACGCTGTCCTTTGGAGGCATGACGGCTTTCCTGCAATTGGTAAACCGCATACAAACTCCAGCACGCGACCTCACCAAGTTGGCGCCAGCCTTTGTGGGAGTGTTCACAGCTGCCGAGCGACTTATGGAACTGGAGGAGACACCACTGGAGGAACAGGGTGAACCGCGCCCCGTGCCGTCGCCTTGCGGTGTGAGAATCTCTGGCGTAAGCTATGCCTACGATGATGCACCCGTGATAGATGACCTCTCATTCGATTTCCGTCCAGGCACATGCACGGCAGTATTGGGAGAGACAGGGTCGGGCAAGACCACGCTGATACGCCTCATGCTTGCGCTCATCCGTCCGCAGAGTGGCAAGGTGTGTATATATTCCGCCAACAGTAAAGAAGAGGAAATGAGTCCTCTGCACCGTTGCAATTTTGTCTATGTGCCACAGGGCAATAATCTCATGAGTGGCACCATACGCCAAAATCTCCTTCTCGCCAATCCTGATGCCACTGAGGTGATGATGTGGCAGGCACTGAAGATGAGTTGTGCGGAGTTTGTGGAAGACCTGCCACAGAAACTCGACACTGAATACGGAGAAAAAGGAAGCGGACTTAGCGAAGGACAGAGCCAGCGCATAGGCATAGCAAGAGCCCTCCTGCGCAATCGCCCCATAATGCTCTTCGATGAGGCTACATCTGCTCTTGACCCAGAGACAGAACGCCGCTTATTGGAAAATATTCTTGAATCTAATGACAAGACGGTGATTTTCATCACTCACAGAACAGCGGTCGTCGACTATTGCGACGCCACTTTGAAATTATGATGGATATACTCAGTACATTTCTTTTAGGACTCGTCATCATCATACACCCATGCACCGTGGCGCCAAACATCGCCGCCATGACCTATCTGCAAAGCAAGAATGCAGAGAGGCTACATGTGCTGTGGATGTATATTCTTGGTCACACTCTGCTCTATGCTCTTCTCGGCACAGCCACTGCATGGCTTGTCCGTGAAGGCATCGTCACCATTGGTCACCAGTCAGAGTCCTCATGGGTGGCACCTCTGCTTGCAGCAGTGTTTGCCCTTGGCGGCATTTACCTTATCTTCAGTTCTCTGTTCAAGCACCACCATCACCATGAAGTTTCACGGCGCAACATGCTGCCGGGACTTTGGGGAGCATTCATCTCTGGTGCCTTGATAGCCGTGGCATTCTGTCCGGAAGCGGCAGTGGCATTCTTCGGTGTGCTCGTGCCCATGTCGGCGGCATCAGCCACAGGACTCATCTTGCCCTGGATATTCGCGGTGGCAACAGCCCTGCCACTCGCCGTAATAGCCATACTCTTGCAGAGGGGAACGGGCTTAAACCTCAAGTATCTCAATAATATGCGGTGGTTTAACCTTGCCCTCGGCATACTCTTTCTCGTCACCTCGGCAGTGATAATACTGCTGTGAGTGACGCATGGAATAGACATTTTTACAACCAAAAGTCAACTATCTGAAAAGAATTGACTACCTTTGTGCAAAATTTATCATACAATCAATCATGATAACATTCTTCAACACCCCGAACAACACAGTCATTGCGACACAGTCAGACCATGCTCTTTGTGCTGACGAAGTGGAAAAACTCTGCTGGCTCTATGGTGGAGCCAACGTAGTGGAGGGCGACGCCCTCGAAGGTTTCTATGTAGGCCCACGCCGAGAAATGATTACCCCATGGAGTACGAATGCCGTTGAGATTGCACAAAACATGAATCTTGGCGGCATTTTGCGTATAGAGGAGTATTTCAAGGTAGACTCTCTTGAAGCAGACCACGACCCTATGCTTCAGCGCATGTATAACGGTCTCGATCAGAACATCTTTACCGTAGACATCCAGCCTGAAGCCATCAAGCACATCGAAGATCTCGATGCTTACAATGAGGAGGAAGGACTTGCCCTGTCGCATGAGGAAATAGAATATCTCCACAAGGTGGAAGGCCAGCTTGGCAGAAAGCTCACCGACTCTGAGGTATTCGGTTTTGCGCAGATCAACTCCGAGCACTGCCGCCACAAGATATTCGGTGGCACATTCATCATCGACGGTGAAGAGAAGGAGAGTTCGCTCTTCCAGATGATAAAGATGACCACAGCCGAGAACCCAGGAAAGATATTGTCGGCATACAAGGACAATGTGGCTTTTTCTGAAGGTCCTGAAATAGAGCAGTTTGCTCCTGCTGACCACTCAAAGCCTGACTATTTCCGTGTGAAGGAAGTGAAGAGTGTCATCTCGCTTAAGGCTGAGACCCACAACTTCCCTACCACCGTGGAACCTTTCAACGGTGCCGCTACTGGAACGGGTGGTGAGATTCGCGACCGTATGGGTGGCGGTGTCGGTTCATGGCCTTTGGCAGGTACTGCCGTCTATATGACATCCTATCCACGCAAGGAAGGACAGAACAACTCTTGGGAGCAGTTGCTGCCTGTGCGCAAGTGGCTCTATCAGACTCCTGAGCAGATTCTCATAAAGGCATCCAATGGTGCTTCCGACTTCGGCAACAAGTTTGGCCAACCGCTCATCTGCGGTTCGGTGCTCACCTTCGAGCATCAGGAAAAGGATGAAAAGTATGCCTATGACAAGGTGATAATGCTTGCCGGCGGTGTGGGCTATGGCACACAGCGCGACTGTCTGAAGGGTGAGCCTCAGAAGGGCAACAAGATTGTTGTGATGGGCGGTGAAAACTATCGCATCGGTCTCGGTGGCGGTTCTGTATCGTCAGTGGAGACAGGCCGCTACTCATCGGGCATTGAGCTGAATGCCGTGCAGCGTGCAAATCCTGAGATGCAGAAGCGTGCCTACAATGTGGTACGTGCCCTCTGCGAGGAAGACGAAAATCCTATTGTGTCTATCCACGACCACGGTAGTGCAGGTCATGTAAACTGTCTGTCAGAATTGGTGGAAGACTGCGGTGGATTGATAGAGATGGACAAGTTGCCTGTAGGCGATAAGACTCTGTCGGCAAAGGAAATCATTGCCAACGAGAGTCAGGAGCGCATGGGACTTCTCATCGACGAGAAAGCCATCGAGCATGTGCAGAAGATTGCCGACCGCGAGCGTGCACCTATGTATACTGTGGGAGAAACCACTGGCGATGCTCACTTCGCTTTCGAGCAGGCTGACGGCGTGCGTCCATTCGACCTCGACGTAGACCAGATGTTCGGTTCGTCACCAAAGACAGTCATGGTTGACAAGACCGTAGAGAGAAAATATGATGTCGTGACATATAGCGACAACAAGATAGACGATTACCTGAAAGACGTTCTGCGTCTGGAGGCTGTAGCCTGCAAAGACTGGCTCACCAACAAGGTAGACCGCAGTGTGTCGGGCCGTGTGGCACGTCAGCAGTGTCAGGGCGAAGTGCAGTTGCCTCTTAGCGACTGTGGTGCAGTGGCTCTCGACTATCGCGGACACAAGGGTATTGCCACTGCCATCGGTCATGCCCCTCAGGCAGCATTGGCTGACCCTGCAGCAGGAAGCGTGCTGTCAGTGGCAGAGTCGCTGACCAACCTCGTGTGGGCACCTCTTGCCGATGGTATGGAGAGCATATCATTGTCGGCAAATTGGATGTGGCCATGCCGTGCTCAGGAAGGCGAGGACGCACGTCTCTACAAGGCTGTGGAAGCATTGTCAGCATTCTGCCGCCAGTTGCACATCAATGTACCTACAGGTAAGGACTCTCTGTCAATGACACAGAAATATCCTGACGGAGAGAAGATTATAGCTCCTGGCACAGTGATAGTGTCATCGGGAGGCGAGGTTAGCGACATCCGCAAGATCGTTTCTCCTGTGATGAAGAACGTCAGCAAGAGCCGCTTCTATCACATCGACTTCTCGTTCGACACCCTCCAGTTGGGTGGTTCTGCCTTCGCTCAGACACAGGGCAAGGTGGGAAGCGACGTGCCTACAGTGAAGAATCCCGAATACTTCTGCGATGCCTTCATGGCTGTGCAGCAGCTCGTCAGCGAGGGACTCATCCTTGCCGGACACGACATCTCTGCCGGTGGTCTTGTGACTGCTCTGCTCGAGATGTGCTTTGCCAATGTCAAAGGCGGTATTGCCGTCAACCTCGACAAGATGGCAGAGGCAGACATGGTGAAGGCTCTCTTCGCCGAGAATCCTGGCGTGGTAATCCAGGTTAGCGATGCTGACAGCACACGTGTGAAGAAGATACTCGATGATGCAGGCGTGGCATATATTAAAATAGGTGTACCGCAGGAGGAGAGAAATCTCAGCGTGAAGAAGGATAGCCGCACCTTCACATTCGACATCGACGAGATGCGCTCCGTATGGTATGAGACTTCCTATCTTCTCGACCGCCGTCAGAGTTTCAACGGCAAGGCAGAAGAGCGTCGCGACAATCTTGGCAAGCAACCGCTTGAATATAAGTTTAATGACTCATTCACAGGCAAGCTCTCGCAGTGGGGACTCAATCCTGACCGTCGCACTGAGAGCGGTCTGAAGGCTGCCGTCATCCGTGAGAAGGGTACAAACTCTGAGCGTGAGATGGCATACTCATTCTGGTTGGCAGGTTTCGACGTGAAGGATGTCACCATGACTGACCTTATCTCTGGTCGCGAGACATTGGAAGATGTCAATGTGATAGCATTCTGTGGAGGATTCTCCAATAGCGACGTGCTTGGTTCTGCCAAGGGTTGGGCAGGAGCATTCCTCTATAATCCAAAGGCTAAGGCAGCACTCGACAATTTCTATGCACGCAAGGACACACTCTCGCTCGGTGTCTGCAACGGATGTCAGCTGATGGTGGAACTGGGACTTCTCAACAACACTTCAGCCGTAAACGATGCCCGCGACTATGCTCAGATGCTGCATAATGACTCGCATAAGTTTGAGTCTACATTTGTGACCCTTACCATTCCTGAGAACAACAGCGTGATGTTTGGTTCGCTCAGCGGAAGCAAGATAGGCACATGGGTAGCTCACGGAGAGGGCAAGTTCCGTCTGCCTCTCAGCGAGGATAAATATAATGTTGTGGCTAAGTTCAATTATGACGGTTATCCTGCCAATCCTAACGGTTCCGACTATAATGTGGCAGCCTTGGCAAGCAGTGACGGACGTCATCTCGCCATCATGCCACATCCAGAGCGCACCATCTTCCCATGGCAGTGCGCAGACTATCCGCAGGACCGCAAGGCTACTGACGAGATCACTCCATGGATAGAGGCATTCGTCAATGCCCGCAAGTGGGTAGAAAAGAACTTAAATAAATAACATGTTCTGGCAATTATTCAAGACATTCTTTAAGATTGGCGTAGTCACCTTTGGTGGTGGCTACGCCATGATTCCCATGATAGAAGCTGAAGTGGTGGACAAAAACAAATGGATAGAGCGCGAACAATTCCTCGACCTCATAGCCATAGCACAGACATGCCCCGGCGTGTTTGCCATCAACATCAGCACCTTCATAGGTTATAAACTGAAGAAAGAGCGTGGGGCTGTGCTCGCCGCCATAGGTTCTGCCATGCCTTCCTTCCTCATCATACTGCTCATAGCCACTGTATTCCGTCATTTTCAGGATGTGCCTTGGGTGGCAGCATGCTTCCGTGGCATACGCCCAGCTGTGGTGGCGCTGATTGCCGTGCCTACATTCAATCTGGCAAAGAGCGCACACGTCAATCTCTACACGGTGTGGATACCCGTCATTGGTGCTTTGCTCATATGGCTACTTGGCGTAAATCCTATTTATATCATCATTGCTGCCGCACTGGGAGGCTACCTGTATGGCACACTTATAAAGAACTGACCCACGACACACACATCTGAAACATGACATACCTTTATCTTTTCATAACATTCTTTGAGATAGGTCTCTTCGGATTTGGCGGTGGCTACGGCATGTTGTCGCTCATACAGTCGGAGGTGGTCTATCATCATCAGTGGCTCACCACGGCAGAGTTCACCAACATTGTGGCTATAAGTCAGATGACTCCAGGACCTGTCGGCATAAACTCTGCCACCTATTGCGGTTATGTGGCTGTGCACAATGCCGGCTACAATGGTATTATGGCCGTATTGGGTTCATTGACAGCCACATTGTCGCTGATGCTTCCCTCGCTCATATTGATGATTCTCATCTCCAAGATGTTTATGAAGTATATGAATCATCCTGCTGTGGTCAATGTCTTCACCGGACTGCGTCCTGCAGTGGTGGGACTTCTCGCTGCTGCCACACTGATGTTGATGACAGAAGAGAATTTCTCTGCACCGTCGGTAGACCCGTGGCAGTTTTGGGTTAGCGTGACGCTCTTTGTCGCCACTTTTGTAGGTACTAAGTGGATAAAAGTTAACCCAATCCTCATGATTGGGCTTGCTGCCTTTGCCGGCTTGATGCTTCTCTATTGATGCATCTTTGGCATTCCTGAATGTAAGCTCCTTGCTCTTATATTTACAGAAGCTAGTCGCGTCGATGTTTTGACAATTGTCATAAAGTTGTGCGACATATGCCATAAACGTTTGTGACAATTGTCGCAAAGGTTTATGACATATGTCGCACAATCGTTTGACAAATGTCGCAACATCACTTTTGCTATATGTTTACATCATACATATAGTTTTCTTGCATCAACGCATCTTGTATTTAGACCCTTATAATCAACCATAACCACTTATTGTTAACTATATCTAATATCTTAATTTTCAATACATTTTAATTTTTAACACTTTCTGAGTACTTTTTGGCAGTTCCCGATTTTCCACATATTTTTGCAACGTATTTCTACCGTGGAGAATTTGCGGAGCTTTTATTTTGTCATGTCGTGGACATAGTTGACTGAGGTTTACAACTGATTACAATGGGTGACAGATTTTAGGCTGATATGCAAAGAGCGTAACATCGTGGACGGAGTTGACAAGCGTTGTCAATGGTTCTCTTCCGTTTACTCCATCGGGGAGATACTCAAATGATGTAGAACAGAGTAATATCAATGAGTATGAAACCAACAAGAAAATGTGAATTTTGCGGCAAACCTTTCGTGCCACGGAGCGATATGCAGAAGTATTGCTCTGAGGAGTGTCAGGCGGAGGCGAAGCGTATCAGGAAGAAGCGGCAGCAGGACTTGATTAACGGCATTGAGCCTATCGTGGACTTGCAATGCCAGGAGTATCTGACTTTCTCAAAGGCTGCGGTGCTGATGGGATGCACGCGGCAGTATGTGTACAAACTTGTGGCTAACGGCAAGTTTAAGGCTTCCCGATTGAGCAACCGGATGGCTTTTGTGCGGAAGTCTGACATTGAGAAAATGTTTGAGAAAAATCCATATAAGCGTGTTATCCCATATGGCAAGAATAAGTCAAGCACCAAGCCAAAGACTTCAAAGAAGACAGAAAATCAAAAGCCGAATAAAGGGAAAGAGGAGCATGAGGTGCTTGACTATTATTCGGGTGAGGAGGTGATGTCTCTTTATAAGGTCAAGAGGTCGTGGCTTTATGCTTCTGCAAAGCGCAACCAGATACCGATATGCCGCATCGCCGGCAAGAACTATTACAGCAAGCGGCATATTGACGAGTTCTTCGGCACTGCCGTTGACCTCAACAGTATCACGGAATGGGTAACGGCAGATGAAGTGGAAGAAGTATTTGATATGAGCAAGACCGCACTAAGGGCTTATACCTATCGCCACAAGATACCTACCAAGCGTGAGTATGGGCGCACCTATTATTCCAAGGAGCATCTTGAAGGACTTCGCCGTACTGACCTCATGGGCGACGACAAGTATTATACCACCGAACAAGTGCAGCAGTTGTACGGTCTGACGAGTGCCAACATCTGCCATATTGTGAAAGTACATCATATCGGCAAGGTGAAAGTCGGTGTGAAGAACCTGCTCTTGAAGGCCGATGTGGAGCAAGCAATGGCAGAAAGAGCCGCCAAAGGACTGTGATTCCAAATGATTTTATCATTATCCATCAATTACCACAAATAATTGAAGTCACGGACGCATCATTCTGTTATTTTGCTGCCGTGAAGAGACACTTCACCACGAATAATGACAAACAAAGCGTATCAATTATGAGCAACATTTGCAAGACCGTGTCATTGCGCACACGCAAAATCAAAGACGGACGCATGCTGTCCTATTACCTTGACTATTATCCGGGCTATCGTGACGAGAGCACGATGAAGGTCATCCGTCATGAGTCGCTCGGCATTTACATCTATGCCAAACCGAAGAACCAGATGGAGCAGAAGTACAACCTCAACCTTACGGCAAGGGCGGAGGCCATCCGCTGCCGTCGCTTCGAATCCATCGTCAACGAGCGTTACGACTTCTTCGACAAGGAGAAGATGAAGGGTGATTTCCTTGCCTATTTCAAGAAGTTGGCAGACAAGAAAAACTCCAAGTGGCAGCATGTCTATATGCATTTCCGCACCTTTACACAGGGCAAGTGTACCTTCGGGGAGATAAACGTGGACTTGTGCAACAGGTTCCGTGAGTATCTGCTGACAGCACCGCAAGGACTGCACAAGAACCGAAAGCTGCATATCAACTCGGCAGCCAACTACTGGTCGACATTCCGTGCGTCCATTCACACCGCTTATCGTGACCGCAAGATAAAGGAGAACCCGAACGGCTTTCTGGAGCGTATCGAAACCATCCCGACCGACAAGGAGCATCTTTCACAAGACGAGGTTATCCGCTTGGCATCCACACCATGCTCTGCCCCTGCCTTGAAACGTGCTTTTCTTTTCTCTTGTCTTACGGCTTTGAGAAAGAGCGACATCAAGAAGCTCACTTGGGAGGAGATACAGCCATACGGCAGCGACGGCGTGATGTATGTCACCACCCGAATGCAGAAGACGAAGGACATCGTGCACAACCCCATCAGCGAGGAAGCCTTGGAACTGATAGGCTACTCGCCCGAGAAGCGCGGCAAGGTATTCCCCGACTTCAAGGACTCCATGACACAGGCACCGCTGAAAAATTGGCTGAAAGACGCAGGGATAACCAAGCGCATATCCTATCACTGTTCACGTCATAGCTTTGCCTGTCTCCAGTTGGATGCAGGAACAAGCATCGCCGTGGTGCAGCGTTACCTCGG
>CAVCGK010000040.1:0-20536 GCA_963601795.1 bacterium
TTGATTGCGAAAAGGCTTTGAGTTGTTCATGACCTTCGCTGACAAATCGGTCAAGTATACCTTGGTATCTTTCTTGTCTTGCCTGCTCCTCACGTCTTGCCTCCACTTCCTGCTCCTTGCGTTCTTCTATGCGTTTTATCGCTTCAACTATTTCAGGTTGCTTTGTCAAGTCATTCTACTGTAAAACGAAGATTTTTGCTTGATGACAATCTATACAATCAACAATGACAGCAAATTACGCAAATTAGATGTCAAATAGTGCAGTTTTACACATAATTTGTTTATCTTTGCACATTATAATAATATAGTTCGTTTTTGATATGTTTGGTAAAGAAACTTATATTGCAAGAAGAACTGAGCTTAAGAAACTCGTAGACAAAGGAGTCATCATACTGTTTGGCAACAACGAGTCGCCGGCAAATTTCCCTGCCAACTGCTACGCGCCGTTCAGGCAGGACTCATCATTTCTCTATTATTTCGGCCAGCACCGCGACGGTTTGGTGGGAGTGATAGACCTCGATGAAGACAAGGAATGGCTCATTGGTAATGACATTGACATAGAGGACATAGTGTGGTTTGGCAGCGTGGACAGCGTGGCAGATCTGGCAGCACAGGTGGGAGTGGCAAACTCCGCACCTATGGCATACCTCAAGACCATAGTGGACAAAGCAAAGACACAGGGCAGAAAGATACATTTCCTACCTCCCTACCGCTTTGACACAAAGATACAGATAATGGATCTGACTGGCATACATCCGTCAGAGCAGAAAGAGGCAGCATCGCTCGAACTCATCATGGCTGTGGTGAAGATGCGCTCTACGAAGACTGCCGAAGAGATAGCCATCATAGACCGTGCGTGCGACATAGGCTACATGATGCACACCACCACGATGAAGCTCTGCCGTCCTGGAAGAACTGAGAAATATATCGCTGGACAGGTTGACGGCATCATGCTCTCGCACTCCATGATGAACTCTTTCGCCACCATTTGCTCGCAGCATGGCGAGATAATGCACGGCGGACCGAAGAACGTGCCTCTGGAGTCAGGACGTCTGCTTCTCTGCGATGCAGGATGCGAACTCGATGACTACTGCTCGGACAATACTCGCACAATGCCTGTCAACGGCAAGTTCACACAAAAGCAGCGTGACATCTATCAGATAGTGGCTGACTGCCATGACCATGCACTCAATGTGGCAAAGCCTGGAGTGAAATGGAAGGATGTGCATTTCGACATATGCCGACTGATGACCGACAGACTGAAAGACCTCGGACTGATGAAGGGCGACACAGAAGCTGCAGTACAGGCTGGCGCACATGCCATGTTCCTGCCTCACGGACTGGGACACATGATGGGAATGGACGTGCACGACATGGAGGGCTTGGGACAGACCTACGTGGGATTTGACGAGGAGACTCGTCCTAACCTTGAGCAATTCGGCACCAACTGCCTGCGCATGGGACGCCGTCTGGAGGAAGGATTTGTCGTTACGGACGAACCTGGCATATACTTCATACCTGCCCTCATGGACGACTGGCGCAAGCAGGGACTGCACACTGAATTCATCAACTACGACCTGCTCGACACCTACCGCGACTTCGGTGGCATACGAATAGAGGACGACCTGCTGATAACAAAGGACGGATGCCGATTCCTAGGAAACAAGCGCATACCTTACCAGCCCGACGACGTGGAGGCTTACATGGCAGAGCACGCAGAATAAGACACAGCAACAAAAGGTGAGAACTAACATTCAATAAATTTATAAATGAAGAAACTATTGACAATGTCGCTGATGGCAGTAGCTGTCCTCAGCGCAAACGCACAGGAGGCAAAGAAGGACTCGATAGATCCTAACAAGCCTGTGTTCACAGTTATCAAGGAAAATCCTATCACATCACTCAAAAACCAGAACCGTTCGGGCACATGCTGGGACTACTCTACCCTGTCTTTCTTCGAGTCAGAGATTCTGAAGAAGAGTGGCAAGACATACGACCTCTGCGAGATGTTCGTGTGCAACAAGAACTATATGGATCGCGCCATCACAAAGGTGCGTATGCATGGCGACGCACAGTTCAGCCAGGGCGGTTCGGCTTATGACGTGCTCTATGTACTGAAGAACTACGGCATCTGCCCAGAGAACGCTATGCCTCTGCCTGGAACACTCTATGGTGACACACTGGCAAACTTCGGCGAGTTTTTCTCTGTGCTCGAACCTTATGTTGACGCTGTGGCAAAGTCATCAGCAAAGACTATCACCAACACATGGAAGAATGGTTTCCAGGGTATCCTCGACGCTTACCTCGGCAAGTGCCCAGAGGAATTCACCTATGAAGGAAAGAAATACACTCCAAAGACATTCGCAGCAAGCCTCGGTCTTGACTGGAATGACTATGTATCAATAACCTCTTACACACACCATCCTTTCTACACAGAGTTCCCTGTGGAAGTGCAGGACAACTGGCGTCAGCCGGGTTCTTGGAACTTGCCTATGGACGAGATGGCACGCATCATCGAGAATGCTGTAATGAACGGCTACACTGTGGCTTGGGGCGGTGACGTTTCTGGTGACGGATTCACACGCACCGGACTTGCTATCCTCTATGATGCAGAGGCTACTCAGAGCGCAGCTGGCACAGACATGGACCGCTGGTTGGGTCTGTCAAAGTCAGAGAAGCAGAAAAAGACAGAGTCTATGGGTGTGAACGCTAAGGAGAAGACTCCTACACAGGAGATGCGCCAGGAAGAGTATGACAACTGGACTCTTACTGATGACCACGGCATGCTCATCTATGGTATTGCAAAGGATCAGACTGGCCGCAAATACTACATGGTGAAGAACTCATGGGGCACAGCAGGTGACTACAAGGGCATCTGGTATATGTCGGAGAACTTCATCGTGGCAAAGACCATGGACTTCATGGTTAACAAGAACGCCATTCCAAAGGATATCCTGAAGAAGATGCAGAAGGCTCAGGATGCAGCAAGACTGTAAAGGGCGGTTCTATAAATTACCACCGTACAAACAATAAAATATCATGAGTTACGTTTTGCCATCCTGCGGTCTCTTTTCGGTACAATTTGTCTGTTCGCTCAGTCGTATAGCCCGCTATACTCTTTCGCTCACAACCAAATTGTCCACGAAAATAGAACCGCAATCTGACAAAGCTAATTTATAGAACCACCCTAAAAACAGGATTATTCCGATAATAACAAATGAGGGCATGTCGAAAAGACACGCCCTCATTTGTTATATATTACTATTCTCTGACTATACAAGAAAAGAAAAATGCACATACGTGCATCAGGCAACGAACGTACGTGCATTGACCAACGAACGTACGTGCATCGACCAACGCACATACGTGCATTCAAAGTTTCTCCTTCCACTCGAAATTATCGCGACCAGCACCAAGTTCGAAGTGCAGGCGGGCTATACCAATATCCATCTGCGTATAGCCTACCATTGAGAACAGTCTACGGGCAACGACAATAGGTTTGCCTGACGGTGTCTTCTTATTAGAGAGTTCGAAATAGAACTTCTGCTGATTTATTGCCGTTGGGGCAAGCAGTGCTGCCTTTACGCCATCGACAAACCACTGGGGCGAGTCGGCAGTAGCATTACTCACTTTGCCAATATCCTTACTCTTGCGCTCATGACCTTGAGTGACGCCATGTCCGAGAGCTATCGCACAAGCCACCTTCTCATTGTCATGCAGTTGGAAAGCCGTTGCCACCTTACGGTAAGTCAGTCCCACCCAACAGGTGTTCAAGCCCAACGACTGGGCAAGAAGCACCAGTCGTTCACCATAATAACCCACACGGGAGTCGAGCCATTCTTCTTTTGGACCTGCCATGACAAAATAATTCTCCACCCCCGAGAACTTACCATAAGAGGCTATGCCATGAAAAGCCTTCGGTTCGTTGGTTACCAACTGTATATGCAGCCCACTCTCCTCATTGCAAAGGTCTATCTCCTTCTGCAAGGCATCCACTTGTTGCCTCGTAAGTGGTTCTGCGGTGTAACTTCTTACGCTATGGCGTGATATTATTGCTTCCTTCAATGTCATCATCTTTATATCTCTTTGTTAGTCACCGTCAGTTTCGTCGGTTATATTATCACCTACAATGGAGTCGAAATATTTTGTCTCATTTTCGCCATCGCCTGATGCACCTAACATCACAACATTAGAACTCAGCACTAATGCGGTCATTTCTGGAATTATATATTTCTTTTTCATATCGGTTGTCGTTTTTATCATTTCACTATGCATTTCTTTCCATACTTAATATAGATTCCTTTATGAATCTGTGAAGGATTTGCCTTTGTTCCGTCAATAGAGAACAAAGGCGATGAATCATTGTCTGCCGACAATGCATTTACGCCTGACGTCTCGTCATATAAAGTAATAACCTTTGCCGAAGCCACATCACCATTATATCTCGGCACGCCATAGAGGTTGATATATGCACGGTTGTTTGCTATCGAGGCTGTATTATCCTTGACGACCTTGCGCAATTGGTTGTTATTGACGATATAGTTCCAATGGGTGTCATCACTGGCTGCAACATAAGTCTTTGCACCACTAAGATTACCCACCATTCCTATTGCAGACACAGGGTTTTCTTCACTTGTATCGTCATATGCGGCAATGAGGGTCGTAGATGTCGGTTGCATAAGATAAGGTTTGCCAGCTACAAGACTCTTCACCTCTTTCACAACAAGTCCTGTGATGTCGTCGACAACCATGTCGTCAGTAGCCTTCACCACACCTACAATTTCATAGAACACAGCACCTGAGAAATCATTCTCCCCTACTCCACAAGGCAGACATATGGTGGCAAGCTTGTCTACAGTCAGTCCTGTGCGCTCATATCCTTCAGTGATGGGATACGCCTTGGTGTAGTCTGACTGAAAATCGGTTGTGCCTATATTACTGGTAGGAGTATAAATGAACTCGTTATTATATTGAGCAAAAGTGCTACCCGACTTTTGCCATGAGTTGTTTGCCTCATCTATGTCCCATTCATACCTACTATTATCAAGACACAAGGAACTGCCGTCATAAGCCAGATATTTCCCTGAATTGCTCCGTATAATGGCATTGGCGTCTATATCATAGATCTTCCATGTAAGAGTCTCCTTCTGATCGGCATCAGCAATTATCTTCCCATTGACAGTCGCAACTTCCACTGCTGACAAGTCATCGGCTGACATGGCATAGAGCTTCGAAGAATAAGTACTGGCAATGGCAGCCACTGTCGTTTTGTCGGGCATAAATGACTGGCTGTCGTCATAGGTGATAGTGTAAGCAGAACAATAAAGAGAATTTTGTGATGATACGATTTCTATCGTAAATGTTTCATCCTCTCCCACTACATATTGTGTAAAATCGGGAGTAACATCAACCATATTCTGCGTATATCCACCTGCCCATGCTTTATTAGCGAAACTTGCATTGGCAATGGTTGCCAATTGGGCATTGCCACAAGTTATTGACAGGCTTCCAGCTCCCGAAGACTTGTTTGATTTCATCTTCAGAGAAACACTCTTTATTGTCATACCGTCATAACCTAAGAGCTTCAAGCGAGTAGTATCATCTTTAATCATTATCGCGTATGTTCCTCCTGGTCCTGTTTTGGCATATGATGCGGTAGAGCCATCAGGAGCATCACCGCTTGTTAGCGAAACCGTTTTAAAGGATGTAGGTTCATACGTCACTGTAAACTCATCAGCAAACATGCCCATAGACGAAAACAGCAGGGCAGACGATAATAGTAGCTTTGTAATAGACATTATATATAGGTTAGGTATTAAAAAAGGAAGGTGCCTTTTTGACATCAACACCTTCCTCGATATAAGTTTATAGTTGAGGATTTACCCCTTTTTATTTCTTCGCCTCGCTGGCATCCGTCATGTCACCCTCCACATAAAGGCGTGTCATCTCTGGGTCGCCATTTGTGCGTACGGTTATCGTTTTCTTGAAATGCCCAGGAAACTTTCCGTTGCCATTGTAAGTAACCTTTATCTCGCCCTTCTCGCCAGGCATAATCGGAGTCTTGGTGTAGACAGGAACGGTGCATCCACATGAGGCTACTGCCTGATTGATAACTAATGGAGCATTGCCTGCATTGGTAAATACAAAGACGCACTTCTGCACAGGCTCCTTCTCGCTAAAAGAACCGAAACTGTGAGTTGTCTTGTCAAACTTTATCTGTGCCAGCTTATTCTGAGCTTGCGCCACCGTCATGCACAACAGCATGAGCAGCGACAAAAACAATGTCTTCTTCATTTTTCTCTTATATATTGTATAATGTGTATCTACACACGGGGCAAAGGTATATAAAAAAAACGACATAGGAAGTGTGTCTATACTCAAAATAACAATTGCAAAGGCAATTAATCAGAGAATTATATATTATTTCACTTATTATTTGTAATTTTGCATGGTTATGTGATGCTTCAGCTATGGTTGGAGCATGTAGGACATATGGCTATATACTTATAAGTAAGAACAACATTATTTTCCATAGATATGTATAGAACTAAAACTTGCGGTGAACTGCGACTTCAGAATGTCGGCGAGACTGTTACTTTGGCAGGATGGGTGCAGCGTTCACGTAAAATGGGAGCTTTGACCTTCGTAGACCTTCGCGACCGCTACGGCATTACACAGCTTGTATTCAATGAGGATACTGATGCTGACCTTTGCGAGCGTGCCAACAAATTGGGACGTGAGTTTGTGGTGCAGGCTACTGGTAAGGTGGCAGAGCGTTTTTCAAAGAACAACAACATCCCTACGGGTGAGATTGAAATTGAGGTGAGCGAGCTCACTGTGCTCAATGAGAGTGTGACTCCTCCTTTCACCATCGAGGATAACTCTGACGGTGGCGATGACTTGAGAATGAAATACCGCTATCTCGACCTTCGTAGAAATGCCGTGCGCAAGAATCTTGAATTGCGCCACAAATTCTGCATCGAGGTGCGCAACTATCTCTCAAACCTCGGTTTCCTTGAGGTAGAGACACCTATGCTCATCGGTTCTACACCTGAGGGTGCACGCGACTTCATCGTGCCTTCACGCATGAACCCAGGACAGTTCTACGCCCTGCCACAGAGCCCTCAGACACTGAAGCAGCTTCTCATGGTGGCTGGCTTCGACCGCTATTTCCAGATAGTGAAATGTTTCCGCGACGAAGACTTGCGCGCTGACCGTCAGCCTGAGTTCACTCAGATAGACTGTGAGATGAGTTTCGTTAGCCAGGAAGACATCATACAGACCTTCGAAGGCATGGCAAAGCATCTGTTCAAGACTCTGCGTGGTGTGGAGATAGAGGGTGACTTCCTCCGTCTGCCGTGGATAGAGTGTATGAAGAGATTCGGTTCCGACAAACCTGACATGCGCTTCGGTATGGAGTTTGTGGAACTTGACGACATCATGAAGAAAGGCACATTCCAGGTGTTTGACAATGCTGCATACATAGGCGGTATATGCGCTCCTGGTTGCGCAAGCTATACGAGAAAGGACATCGACAAACTGACAGAATGGGTGAAGCGTCCACAGATTGGCGCCAAGGGTCTTGTCTATGCACGCGTGCAGGAAGACGGCAGCGTGAAGTCATCTATCGACAAGTTCTATAGTCAGGAAGACCTACAGGCTCTCAAGGCCAAGATGCAGGCTAACCCAGGTGACCTCATACTCATTCTCTCGGGCGACGATGCCATGAAGACACGCAAGCAACTCTGCGAGCTGCGTCTTGAGATGGGCGAGCGTCTTGGTCTGCGCGACAAGAATAAGTTTGCACTTCTTTGGGTTACAGAGTTCCCGATGTTTGAGTGGAGTGATGAGGAGAACAGACTCATGGCTATGCACCATCCATTCACCCACCCTATGGACTGCGACATCCATCTTCTCGACACTGACCCAGCTGCTGTGCGTGCAGATGCTTACGACATGGTGTGCAACGGTGTGGAAGTAGGCGGCGGTTCTATCCGTATCCACGACCCGAAACTTCAGGAGAAGATGTTTGAGATCCTCGGCTTCACACCAGAGAAGGCTCAGGAGCAGTTTGGATTCCTCATGAACGCATTCAAATATGGTGCGCCACCTCACGGAGGTTTGGCCTACGGTCTTGACCGTTGGGTGTCAATCTTCGCTGGCCTCGACTCCATCCGCGACTGCATAGCATTCCCGAAGAACAATTCAGGACGCGACGTGATGCTCGATGCACCTTCGTTTGTTGACCAAAAACAGCTCGACGAAGACTTCATCTCGCTCAACCTCGAGGAACTCAATAAACTGAAGCATTAATGACATTTCATATTGATTTGTATTGATTTGCGTCAACCCTTAGCAATAAGACGTTGACGTGAATCAATAAAAATCAGTAGATTAGACTTTATTTGATTGTCTACACGGCATTAATTGTTAACTTTGTCATACAAAATTTAATGGATGAATATACAATAGGGAGCAATCCCACTATTAACATTTAGTATGGCAGAAAAGAAAACAGCAACCGCAAAGGCTGCAACAAAAACAACAGCAAAGGCTGCAACAACAAAGGCAGCAGCTGTAAAGACAACAGAGAAGAAAGCTACCGCAAAGACTGCTTGCGCATGCAAGAGCGATCTTTACATCAATGCTGAGAGCGTAGGCTTCCGTGCTGGTGACGTATATCAGGCATTGGCATCTGCAGAGGCTTCTATGACCGTAGCAGAGATTGCAAAGGCAGCAAAGATTAGCAAGGAGGAGGCTCTTCTCGGTATCGGATGGCTTTTCAAAGAGGGAAAGATTGTCGGCGAAAATGTAGCTGACCTCCGTCTTGCATAAGCAACAACAAGGACATTAATTCAGTGTGGGAAGTCAGGATTGCATATTCTGACTTCCTATATTTTTATATACGTAGGGATAAGGATGGGGGAAAACACGCAACTCTATTCCCCATCGGAATGATATAAGCCGGATGAAATACGAAGACGAGATTTTCAATATCTTGCTTGAGGCCGACAATAACGGTCTGACGATAAAGAAGATTGCCAGACATGTGCATCACGAAACAGACTCCCTGTTTGAGAGGGTTGACTTTCGTGAGGTGTATGATGACGTTCGCAAAATTATATACAAGGAATCCCGAAACTCTTGTTCATTCATAGAGCGCGCCCCAAGGCACGGCTATTACCGTCTGAACAAGAATTCCGGGAAATATATGCAACAGATGCTACAATTTGACGATTAGTACTCGTCTTCAGCTGCTGTCACATCGTCGAGAGTGAGTTCTGAGTCATCGGTGTCGTAAGTGGTGCGATAACTTTCCTCGGTGAGAGCATCCTCATCATAGTTGTCATCATCGTCGTCCATATCCGAATCATAACGTCTATCATTCTCCTCGTCATCCATTTCGTCATCAATATCTTCGTCGTATTCCGACTGTCCTTTCTTCTCCGAAAGGAGATCCAGATCTACAGACTTGACTACATGAGGTTTCAGTTTGGCAAATATAGCCTCCACCCAAGTGCCTTTTTCTATTTCCAGCACCTCAAAGCCATCAGCCACCTTCTTCTCATAGATACCTCCAGGATTGTGAAGACGGTCTTTTGGCAGAGTCGTAGTGGAAATGTCGAAACCACTCATGATGATGTCCTTGATGCTCTGTGACAGAGAATCCCAGCCTCCACCGAAATTACGGTCAATGACCTCGAGCAACTTGGCTGCAGAAATATGACTTATATTCTCGTAGGTAAGATCTGTTACACGAGAGATAGGACGCTTCTTGATGGCCCATTTGGCCTCACCCTTGTCATTTATTTTCAGGGCGCCAACCTTAAAACCACGATCCTCATATTTCTTTATTATCTCAGGACGGTCAAGTTTCACTTCCTCCAGCTCGAAAGCAGAACGTATCACATCTAGATAGTGCCGACTGTTTTCTTTCATATCGGCATCTTTCTCTATGCTTTTCCACATGCGGAAGATGTCATTCTCCTGAATATCCCATACATTGCTCTTGGTAAGAGTCTTGAGCGTCAGTGCCTTTTCTTCTTTCATATAAGTGTGTCAGTATAGTTTTCTATATTCAGGGTGCAAAACTACAAAAAATCTCTTATATGGCGAGCCATTGACTATATTTTTTTACTCTATTTTGTAAGGTCAAAACCTATTCTCACACCAGTATAGTTAGATGACAAGTCACCAATGCTGCTTAGTGTAGAATTGCCGCTCAGTGCAGTGAGAGTCTTCACAAGAGTGAGAACCTTCTTTGACTCGAAGAGCACAGCTATGCCATCGGTATTCTTCTTTGTGTATCCGCTAAGGCTAAACAGAAGTCCCTTGAGAGTGATAGCCTGTGTGCTTTCGTCAAAGGTGTAAGTTCCTGACCATGACTTGCCAAGAATTGTTGCCTCGAAAGTGCCGTCCTCCTTGAAAGTAAACGAAGTGTTTGAGGATGTCACTCCTGCCTTTGAGTAAGACGACTCAAGCTTCTGCTTCACTGTTGCTGCCACTACTTCACCGCCTGCTGCAGCAAGAGTAGACTCGCTTGTGAAAGCACAACCAGGCTCTTTGTATTTCCATGTACCTACAAGTGAACTCTTTGTCACCTTGTCAAGACCGATCACGCTGGTCAGAATATTGGCGAGGTTGTTGCCTGAAGTGGCATTTGAAATGAGAGTTCCGATAACATTAGCATCAGTAGAAGCAACTGATGAAGCTGCAGATGTTACGGCAGATGTTGCAGCTGTTGTTGCGTCTGTAGTTCCGTTTGTAGAATCGAGTGTTCCAAGCACTCCTGCATCGGTGCCAAGCGCTGATGTGCCACATCCTGTGAGCATGAGAGCCATTACGCCCGACACGAGAAAACTAATCTTCTTCATTATAATATATCTTATTTTAGTGTATTAATCGGCTACAAAGTTACTCACTCTTTCCGAAGTAACACAACAATGCAACAGTTCATTAACAGACTTTACATGTGTTTCCTATTTATAAAAACACGTACATTATCATAGGAGAAAGAAAAGAGATTTCTTGGAAAGGTAGGAATAATGCAGTAACTTTGCATATCACAGTTTTATTTATTGAATACGCCTATAAACAGTATACGAGATATGCTTTGGTTCATATTTTACAAATCGGATTTACTTCTGCAGATTGACCACGACGGCATCTGCCACATACCGGAAGGCGACACTCCTCCCATCACCATTGACAACGACACTACCATACACACCATTTCGCCCATGCAGGACGGTCGTGAGGTCAGAGCCCTCAGCGTGAACTCTCCGATAGAGGCTGACGGATATGAGATGTGTCCACTCCGTCAATCATTCTTCAAACTGCCACTGCCCATCTATCTGAAGGCTGGCAAATGTGAGGAGATAGTTTATTGGGACAAGAATACAAAATATTGTGGCGTATGCGGAAGTCCCATGGCTATGCACACGGACATATCTAAGAAATGCACCGTCTGTGGCAAAGTGATATGGCCATCATTGTCTATTGCGGTAATCACACTCGTGCATCGTGGTGACGAGATTCTCATGGTGCAGTCGCGAAACTTCAAGGGCAACTACTATGGACTTGTGGCAGGATTCATTGAAACAGGAGAATCGGCAGAGGAGGCAGCCATAAGGGAGATACGCGAGGAAACGGGCATCGAGGTGAAGAATCTCAAGTATGCACGGTCGCAGCCGTGGCCCTACCCTTCGGTGCTGATGATAGGTTTTACGGCAGAATATGCCGGTGGCGACATACGACTGCAATACTCCGAACTTGCCGACGGCGGTTGGTATCACCGCGACCATCTGCCGACATTGCCTGGCGAGATGGGTGTGGCACGCCAAATGATAGAACAGTGGCTTGAGGAAACAAGCAACGACAAGAAAGACAAAGACACAAAAGAAACAAAATGAAAGAGATCAGTTGGGGATTCATCGGTTGCGGAGAGGTGACCGAGAAGAAATCAGGACCGGCATTCAATAAAATTCCCGGTTCGCATATTGAAGCGGTGATGAGCCGCAATGCCGAGAAAGCGCGCTCTTATGCCGAGCGCCACAAGATAGGCAAATGGTATACTGACCCTATAGAACTGATAGAAGACCCGGCAGTGAATGCCATCTACATAGCGACACCGCCGTCAAGCCACGTCACCTATGCCATAATGGCGATGAAGGCTGGCAAGCCCGTGTATGTGGAAAAACCTCTTGCTGCCAGTTATGATGACTGTATGCGCATCAACCACACAAGCAAGGAAACTGGCGTGCCTTGCTTCGTGGCTTACTATAGAAGGTATCTGCCTTATTTCAAGAAAGTGAAGGAACTGATAGAAAGCGGACAGATAGGAAAGACGCTCAACATTCAGTTGCGCTTCTCTGTGCCGCCCAGAGAACTCGACTACAACAGGACAAACTTGCCTTGGCGTCTGCAACCGGATATTGCCGGAGGTGGCTATTTCTATGACCTTGCCGCACATCAGCTTGACCTTCTTCAGGAACTCTTTGGAGTGATAACACGTGCCCACGGATACACCACCAACCGCGGTGGACTCTACAAGGCGGAAGACAACATCAGCGCTTGCTTTCTCTTTGAAAGTGGCATTGCAGGAAGTGGTTCATGGTGCTTTGTAGGTCACAATAGCGCACGCGAGGACCGCATAGAGATAATTGGCGAAAAGGGGTCGTTGTCGTTCTCAGTATTCAGTTACAATCCTATCTGCCTGATTACAGAAGATGGTGTCAGGTCTATCCGCATCCCTAATCCGCAGCATGTGCAGATGCCGCTGATAAAGAATGTGGTGGAGCATCTCCAGGGCTACGGTCATTGTGACTGCGACTCTATAAGTGCCACTCCCGTAAACTGGGCCATGGACAGAATTCTCTGGAAGATATGATTCATGCGTCAGTAAAAATACTTCATCGCATGCGGCTTCTTGCCATATTGCTTGCACTGACTCTTTCGGTGCAGGCTCATGCCTCAACGGCAGACAGCATAAAGAGCGAAAAGCCACGGTCGTTTCTATCGAAGATAATTGCTCCATTCGAGAAATTCTTTGCAGGAACCGACACAAGCTATATCGAGCCTAACCATTACAACTTCCAGGCGATGCTGCAAAACCGCTATTCATATGAAGTATACCGGCTTACTGACGACAAGGGTAACAGCATACGGTTTGAGCCAAAACCGTCACTAAAGATAGGGCCTTACGCTGGATGGAGCCTCATCTTTCTCGGTTGGACGGTGGATGTGCTTCACGTAAGCGATGGCGACAGGCGCAAGGAATGGGACTTGAGCCTCTACACTTTGCCAATAGGCATAGACTTATATTATAGGAAAAGTGGCAACGGATATACCATCAAAGATATCCATATCCCCAGCATAGGCGACACTCACAGTCTTGAGGGAAGAGATTTCAGCGGAATAGAATCTAGCGTAAGTGGTCTGGACATATATTACATCTTCAACCATAAGCGATTTTCCTATCCTGCCGCCTTCAATCAGAGTACCCAGCAAAAGCGTTCTTCTGGTTCGGCTCTTGCAGGACTTGGCTTCACACGCCACACACTAAGCGTGGACTGGCAAATGCTCAACGACATCTTCACGACAGAATTAGGCAAAGACTTGTTTACCAATTTCAATGAAGAGCCAATCAGCGAAAAGGTAGTCTATACCGACTTATCCATTTCTGGCGGATATGCCTACAACTGGGTGTTTGCCAAAGACTGGCTTTTCGGTTCGTCACTGTCAGTGGCAATAAGTCGAAAGAAGGCAATAGCTGACTCCGAACGAGGATTTGATGCATTGGGCACAACTTTCAAAAACCTGCGTGACTTCAAGTTCTCTGACTTGACAATTGATGGTGTGGGACGCTTCGGCGTGGTGTGGAACAACGGTAAGTTGTTTGCCGGTGCCAATGCCATAGTGCATTCCTACAACTATTCTAAATCTAATTTCTACACCAACAACCTTTTCGGGTCATTCACTGCGTATTTCGGCATTAACCTCGGTGTAAAGAAGAAATACAAAAAACAAAAGAAACATTAAGAATGAGACGCATCCTACTCGTAACCATCATCTTACTATCCTCCCTGTATGTATGCCGTGCGCAAGACATAATCTATGAGAAGCGCGACAGCATAAAAGTCATGCAACTGCTCAGCTCCGCCCCTACCCTCGCGAAGACATCGGCATACATGACATATTTCGGCAACAAACTGGCAGGCACACCATACGTTGCCGCCACTTTGGAGAAAGGCGACAAGGAACGGCTCATAATAAATCTACATGCCCTCGACTGCACCACATTTACAGAGAATGCACTTGCCCTAAGTCTATGCATGAAGAATGGGAAAAAGTCTTTTCATGACTATGCTGACTATCTGCGCAAAATAAGATATACCAACGGGGAGGTGGCATATGACAAGCGACTGCATTACTTCACATCGTGGATAGATAGCAATAGCGCTAACGGCTATGTGTATGAACAACTACAAGATTCTCTGCCAAAGAACATCTATACCGCAACACAACGTCTCGACATCGACTTTATGTCGCAACATTCCAACCTCTATCCTCGCCTTGCAGGCGACAAGGCTATGGTGAGCAAGATTCGCTGTACGGAGAAATCGCTGACAGGCAAAACCTTCAAATATATCCCCAAATCAAAGCTTAATGACCATGCAGCACTGAAGCGTCATATCCACACGGGCGACATCATAGCAATCCTTACAAAGAAACAAGGACTTGACACATCGCATATAGGCATAGCCTCTTGGCATAAGGACGGTACGCTGCATCTGCTCAATGCCTCGCAGATACACAAAAAGGTCATAGACGAACCTATGACCCTTTATCAATATATGCAGAAGCACCCTAGCCAAATTGGCATTAGGGTGATTCATGTAAAGTGAGATATTATTTATCCAAAGCGATGGCTGTTTCGAGTGCCAGCGTCATCATCGAACGGAAAGAATTCTGACGGTCTTCTGCCGAAAGTTCCTTTGCTGACACGAAGGAATCGCTGATAGTCAACAGACAGGCAGCCTTCTTGCCGAGGAAGTTAGCATTCTGGAAAAGACCGTAGCTCTCCATCTCCACACATCCAGCACCTGTGCGCTCTGCGATGTCCTTATATGTAGGGCCATTCGGGTCAGTGTAGAACACGTCTGACGAATACACACGACCAGTCTTGCACTCCATGCCGAGCTTAGCAGCCACATCGAGCACTGTGTCGTTGATTTCTTTGCTTGGGTAGTTCACCTTGTCCTCATATCCATTCTGCACTTTTGCATAAGTGGACTCACTATAGGCACTGTCGGCAAGCACAATGTCCATGACATCAAGTTTCTCGGTGTAGCTTCCTGCCGAACCGATGCGGATAATGTTCTCCACACCATACTGAGTGTAGAGTTCATAGGAATAAATACCGATGCTCGGTATTCCCATACCGCTTGCCTGCACGCTTACCTTATGACCTTTATAATAGCCAGTGTAGCCGAAGCAGTTTCTCACTGTGTTGACAAGTTTTGCATCTGTGAGGAAATTCTCTGCCAAGAACTTTGCGCGCAATGGGTCGCCAGGCATGAGCACAGTCTTTGCGAATGCTCCTTCGGGAGCGTTGTTATGAGGTGTAGCCATAATGAAATGTTTCTCTGTTGTTATTGTTTATATTAATAATGTGTCGACATACCGACTCTGCAAAATTAATAAATACATTCGGGATAACCAAAGAGTTGGCTGGATAAAAAAATAGCCGTAACTTTGCAGACGTTGTATTATAAACTAACAAGAAAAAGGATAAAGACATGAAAAGGAAAGATATTGTCATAGGCCACGCAAGCATGCTTGCCGCCAACACAATGTGGGGACTGATGTCGCCTATCGGTAAGGACGCACTCAACTCTCCTGACATCAGTCCGCTCACGCTGGCAGGACTGAGATGTTTCGGTGCCATACTGTTGTTTTGGATTGGCGGACTGTTTCTGCCTAAGAGTATAGCACCCAAGGAGAAGATAGAGCGAGCAGACTATCTGCCACTTGTCATTGCGGCTTTGCTGATAACCTTTGCCAACCAGATGTGCGTCATCTTCGGCATGAGCATGACATCGCCAGTGGATGCCACGGTGATGTGCTCCACCACCCCATTCTTCACCTTGATATTGGCATGGATATTATGGGGCGAACGTCACCACTGGATGAAGATTCTCGGTGTGTTGCTTGGTTTTGCTGGCATGATGGTGTTTATCTTTGGTGGCAATACTGACAGGAGCATGAATGTCAGCAATCCACTTTTAGGCAATATGCTTTGCGTGTTGTCACAGGTGTTTGGTGCTGTCTACATGGTGAAATACGCCTATCTGACAAAGAAATACTCTCCTTTCACACTGATGAAATGGATGTTTACCATCACTGGTATACTGATGGTCTTCATAACAGGACCCGACATCGTGAGCACTCATTGGAGCGTCATCCCTGCAGCCACACTGATGGAAGTGGGCTACGTGGTGGTGTTTGGCACATTCCTGGCTTACGTGCTACTGCCTATTGGCCAGCGCGTGCTTATGCCTACTGCCATAGCGATGTACAACTACACGCAGACCATTGTAGCTGCCATCTTCTCAGTGCTGATAGGTGTGGCAGCCATCACTATGCCGACAATAATCGGTTCGATATTGATATTTGTGGGTGTGGCAATGGTAAACAGAAAATATATGAAATGATATCATCACCAAGAATATGCCCAACGCATTAACGGTGGGCTATAAAGAGAAAAGAGTGGCATCCTCAACGGACGCCACTCTTTATTTTTTGTGGTAAGATAACTCTTTTATTACTTTACCTTTGCTACGATAGCCTGGAAAGCTGCAGGATTGTTGACAGCGAGGTCAGCAAGCACCTTGCGGTTGATTTCGATGTTTGCCTTGTGAAGGGCACCCATCAGCTGTGAGTAGCTAAGACCCTCGATGCGGGCAGCAGCGTTGATACGCTGGATCCAAAGAGCGCGGAAGCTGCGCTTCTTGTTACGACGGTCACGGTAAGCGTAGGTCAAACCTTTCTCCCAAGTGTTCTTGGCTACAGTCCACACGTTCTTGCGTGCGCCAAAATAACCCCTGGTCAACTTCAGAATACGAGTCCTCTTTGCCTTAGAGGCAACATGATTTACACTTCTTGGCATAGTTTTCTTTCTTCTTTAAATATTAAACAATGGGTTAATTAACGCAGACAAAGGAGGTCGCGAACCTGCTTTACATTGGTCTGATCCACGATTGTGAAACCGAGCAGATTTCTCTTCTGCTTCTTTGTCTTCTTTGTAAGAATGTGGCTGTGGAAAGCGTGACGACGCTTAATCTTACCAGTACCGGTGAAAGAAAAACGCTTCTTAGCGCCGGAATTTGTCTTTACTTTTGGCATTTTGTTTGAATTTAAATTGTTATTGATAAAACTCTGACCCCAGTAATACTGCACCTTCCCGAAGGAAGCTTCCGGCAGACATGAGGTAGACGGCAACGCATACCAACGCGCAACACGTCTTTTTTTAATCTTTCTTACTCTTCGTCAAATTTGAGATTCTTCAGGGCATCAGCTCCCTTGACATTGCCAAGGCCGTTTTCTGCTGCTCTGTTCTCATCTTCTATGCGCTGGGCTTCTCTTGCTTCAGCTTCACGCTTCTCGCGGTCCATCTTCTGCTGGCTCTTCTTCACCACCTGAGTGGCCTTCTTTGGAGCGAGGAAGAGGAACATCTTCTTGCCCTCAAGCTTAGGCATCTGCTCTACCTTGCCAAGCTCTTCCAAGTCGTTGGCAAAACGGAGCAAGAGCACTTCGCCTTGTTCCTTAAACAGAATCGAACGTCCACGGAAGAATACATACGCACGCACTTTGTTGCCCTGCTCGAGGAACTCCTTGGCATGCTTCAGCTTGAATGCGTAGTCATGCTCATCAGTCTGAGGTCCGAAGCGAATCTCCTTCACCTCCACCTTCACCTGCTTCTGCTTGGCTTCTTTCTGATGCTTCTTCTGCTGATAAATGAACTTGGAGTAATCAATTATACGGCAAACGGGCGGTTGTGCATTGGGGGAAATCTCTACAAGATCCACGCCTTGCTGGCGTGCCAGATCCAAGGCCTGTCGTGTAGGCATCACCATGGCGCCTTCATCGCTTACTACGCGTACCTCCTTCACATGAATCTGTTCATTAGTGCGGTACTGGAATTTCAGTTTGTCGTTCTTCATTAATTACTTTTAATTGTCCGTAAAATCAGGCACATAGATACCTGTCATAATTGGGTGCAAAGTTAATAACTTCTTACCAATTATTAAACTTTGCACCCAATATACTATTATTGCTTAATCTTTTTTAACTAACACTGTGGCTTTATTTCCGTTGCCTTGAGCTGCTGAGCCACCTCATCATTGATTCTCTTGATGAAGTCAGCCACTGGCATTGTAGCCTGATCGCCACCGCCCTGCTGACGCATAGAGAGCAGACCTTCAGCCTCTTCCTTCTCGCCGACAATGACCATGTAAGGTATGCGCTTCAGCTCGTTGTCACGAATCTTTCTACCGATCTTCTCGTTTCTGTCATCAACGAAGGCACGCACGCCATTGTCATCAAACTGCTCACGCACTTTCTGTGCATAGGCGTTGTACTTCTCCGAGATTGGCAATATTGCCACCTGGTCTGGGGTGAGCCACAGTGGGAAATGTCCGGCTGTATGCTCAATGAGCACTGCTGTGAAGCGCTCCAAAGAACCGAATGGTGCACGGTGTATCATCACTGGAACCTGCTTTGAGTTGTCGTCGGCAGTATATTCCAACTTAAATCGCATTGGCAGGTTGTAGTCCACCTGGATAGTTCCGAGCTGCCATCTTCTACCGATAGCGTCCTTCACCATGCAGTCGAGTTTTGGACCATAGAAGGCTGCCTCGCCAAGTTCCACACGTGCATTGATGCCCTTCTCGGCACAAGCATCGATGATAGCCTGCTCAGCAGTGTTCCATATCTCGTCTGATCCGATATACTTCTCCTTGTCGTTAGGGTCGCGAAGTGATATCTGGAATTCCACCTGTTCGTCAGAGAATCCGAAGATAGAGAATACTGCCTGTATGATGTCAAGTACACGCAAGAACTCGCTCTTCACCTGATCAGGACGGCAGAAGATGTGGGCATCGTCCTGTGTGAACGATCTCACACGGGTGAGTCCGTGAAGCTCACCGCTCTTCTCATAGCGGTATACGGTGCCGAACTCTGCACAACGGAATGGCAGATCCTTATAAGAACGTGGTTTCCAAGCGAACACCTCGCAGTGGTGAGGGCAGTTCATTGGTTTGAGCATGTATTCCTCATCCTCCTCAGGAGTATGTATAGGCTGGAATGAGTCCTTGCCATAGTGTGCATAGTGACCTGATGTCACATAGAGGTTCTTGGAACCGATATGCGGAGTGATAACCTCCTGATAGCCGAAACGCTTCTGTATCTTGCGGAGCATATCCTGAAGACGCAGACGCAGGTCGGTGCCTTTTGGCAACCAAATAGGAAGACCCTTGCCCACTCTATCGGAGAACATGAAGAGTTCCATCTCCTTGCCTATCTTTCTGTGGTCACGCTTCTTTGCCTCCTCGAGCATCACGAGATACTCGTCGAGAAGTTTCTTCTTCGGGAACGAGATGCCATAGAGACGCTGCATCTGCTCGCGCTTTGCATCACCACGCCAGAAAGCTCCGGCAATGGATGTGAGCTTCACAGCCTTGATGATGCCTGTGCTCACCAAGTGTGGACCTTTACACAAATCGGTGAAATTGCCCTGTGTATAGGTTGTTATGGTGCCATCCTCGAGATCCTGCTCGATATGTTCACATTTATATGTCTGTCCGTCGGCAGCAAACTCCTTGAGGGAATCAGCCTTAGAAACCTCCTTGCGCACAAGCGGTTCGTCCTTCTTTGCCAACTCCATCATCTTCTGCTCGATCTTCGGGAAGTCTGATTCACGAATCTGCTCACCATTAGGAAGCAGCACATCATAGAAGAAGCCTGCCTCTATAGCAGGACCGAAACCGAACTGGATGCCAGGATACAACTCCTGGAGAGCTTCAGCCAGCAGATGGGCTGATGTGTGCCAAAAGGCGTGCTTGCCCTCTTCGTCCTCAAAGCGATACAAAGAGATGCTTGCGTCATCGTTGATAGGTCGGTTCAACTCTACCGTCTCGCCATTCACTCCGCAACTTACAACGTTGCGTGCGAGAGCCGGCGAAATGCTCTCGGCAATTTGAAGCCCCGTTACTCCCTGCTCGTACTCGCGAACAGAACCGTCAGGAAAAGTTACTTTTATCATTTTTCTTTTGTTTTACGCCCGTTACAACCGGACTGTCTGTTTATCGAGGGGCAAAATTACGTCTTTTTAATGACCCCTCCAAACAAATGCAGGAGAAATATAGCACTCACCTTTACAAGTGATGCTTGACTATACATATTTTAATATATGTATGGACCATAGCACGTTTTTATCAATTGCCAATTGAAACTTTTGAGCGTTTTTACTAATTAG
>CAVCGK010000041.1:0-20447 GCA_963601795.1 bacterium
AAGAAGTTAGGTGTATCGATGTTTTGACATATGTCACACAAGTGTTTGACATATGCCGCAAACCTTTATGACATATGTCGCACAAGTTTATGACAATTGTCACACACTTCTTTGACATATGTCGCACAATCGACGAGAGTGAGTTCTTGCAGTTTAGCATGCTGATAGAGCAAACGAAAGCCATCCTTGAATATTGCGACCACGATGATGCCACGGAAGAGGTTGCTACCGAGATAGAAAATGATTTGACTGACGATGATAAGGTTGCTACGGAGAAAGCAAAAGCGCGTCGCCCTGCCCTTAACCTATACGAAATGGGTATGCAAAAGGGCGACCGACTCATATGGAAAGAAGACCCGTCAATAAGCGTTGTCATTAGTTCAGAACGTAAGGTCTTATATAAAGACGAGGAGTATTCACTTAGTGCTTTATCCGCCCAACTTAAAGGGTATAACGTGAAACACATTGCACCGGGCAAGTATTGGACGTACAAGGAAAAGTCGCTTGATGATATATACGACGAGACTTATCCGTTTGAGGAGTAACTAACATAGAAGCCATTGCTTATGGCAGAAATAAGATATCAATATGCATACGATGAAAATCAGCATTTGATTTCGATTGCTGACGTGACAAAGGCAACAAGTGTCACCGTCCACATTTGTGGCGATAGTCTTTTGGGATGGGAAAAGCACCTATACAAAATATATAATAGATGCAGCCACGATAAAAGGGAAAAAAGTTGCAGTAGTAAAAGTGGACGTTGTTGATGGTTCGCAGATGCATCTGATTCTATAAATAAAAGCCCTCATCCCGCGAGGAGGTCGCAAGACAAAGGCTAAGTTATGGGATTGGCGAGTACGCACAGATTATTTATCGCCCAGCAACTCTCTCACTTCCTTATCGAAGTCCGAGTCAATGTGTTGAGTCTTATTAAAAATATCGTATTCCTCTTCCGCTTTCTTCTTGGCTTGTGCAGCAGAGATTTTTCCCTTGTCGGGTAGAATCTGGTAGCGACGGAAGGTAAGGAACTCGTTGACACTTGTCGAAAACTGCACCATGTTGAATGTGTTTTCACGCTCGATAAGGTCTTCTATGTAGTCGAAAAAACCTGTCACAGCACGTTCCAGTTGGCGGATTTCCTTTTCTTGCAGATAGTTCTTGGCGATGCTAACGTCCGATTTCAGCACACGCCCGTCGGGAGCATTCTTCCATGTGGTCAGTCCCATGTGTTCTTTCTTATGGTCGGCCTTGGTGTAGATAATCTCCGCCGCCGTATGACCAGTAATGGCGTAGTGGAAACGGTTTTGAATCATGGCATAGAAATCGTGGGTGGTCGGTGAGTTGCGGTCGTAGTCGGTGCTACATTCGGCGTAAATATCGGTAATCTGTTGCCAGATGCGACGCTCGCTTGCACGGATAGAGCGAACACGCTCAAGCAATTCGCGGAAGTAGTCCTTGCCAAAAACAGCAGTACCTTGCTTCAATCGCTCGTCGTCCATAGCAAAGCCTTTCTTGATGTATTCGCAGAGAATCTTCGTTGCCCACTGGCGGAAACGCGTGGCTTTCAGAGAAGATACACGGTAGCCTACGGCGATAATGGCATCAAGAGAGTAGAAGTTGGTCTGATATGTTTTGCCGTCTTCGGCAGTATGTGCAATTTTTGCACATACTGCACTTTCGGTCAGTTCCTGTGTGTCAAATATGTTCTTCAGATGTTTGGTAATGACAGTTCTATCCACACCAAAGAGCTGCGCCATAGCCTTTTGCGTACACCAAAGCGTTTCATCCTTGACCACGACTTGCACCTTGCCCTCGTCATCGGGCATAGTGTAGAGAAGAAATTGTATCTCCTTACTCATTATTGTCCTCCTTTCCGACGTTAGCATTGAAACAATCCTCAAATTACCATCCTGCCCAAAGCATGCGCCAATATTTCTTGTAGAGGTCATCCCACTTCATTACTGTGGCAGCGAAGAAGTCGGCAGTGTAGCCATTGAGGAATGTCTCGGCTGCTGAGGCATCGGTGGCATTGAGCTTCTGCCATGTGCTGTCAACGAATGGCAGTTCGCACTTGCCCTTGTCGAGGAAATATTGCTGGGCGGGAAGCATCGTTGTGCGTGTCTTGCCCCATCTCACTGTTGCTATGCGGTTGGCTCCGCGGAAATGCGTCAGGGCTGCATCGTCGCGTAGACTGTGCTGACCGCAGATGCTGAGCATGGTGGGTAGAGAGGTGTTGCCGGAGAAGATGGGGAAGCGTGGACTCTGACCGGGATTGTCGAGACATACCCATGCCACGCCGCCTATGTTGTCGGGCAACCATGACCGACACTGGATGATGGTGGAGTAGGCACACCATGACACCGACACGGTGCGTATGTTCTCCATAGTGCTGTCATTGAGGGCTGCGGCATGGAGCTTTATCTCGTCAGGGCGCATCCAAGGGTTGGTAATCATTGCTCCATTCATGTTCTTGTGCTCCTTGCCGGCATTGGCGGTGAGCGAATCCATGCGACTGGCAAGCGACAGTGATGTGCCCTCATATGTGGAACTGAGCAGGTGGGCAATGTCCTCCACGCTGATTTTCTTCTCCGGTTTGAATGACAACGGCAGCTCCTCCATGTCGTTATTATAGCCAGCATTGGGAGCCAACTGCTGCATGATGAAGAGTTCGCGCACGGAGTAGTTCTTTGGTTCGTTGAAATAGTTGCCACCCGAGTAAGCTTTCCAGAATGAGAATTCACTCTTGCCGTCCCACAGTCCGAGCTGCTTTGCCACAGACTTCACGTTGGCAGAAGCCATGAAGCGGTCGCTGTCGTTGAAGTCTATCTTGCCTATGCGCGATATGTTTGCCGACACTGCCACCTCGTCGTCAGCTATGCGCTGGGCAGCCCACACGGCACCGATCTTCTTCGGACCGGCACCTTGTATCTCGAAGAGCCATGTCTCCTTAGGGTCGGCAATGGTGAGGCATTCACCAGAGTCGCCATAGCCATACTTCTTTGTCAGTTCGTCGATGGTCTTTATCGCCTCGCGTGCAGTAGTGCATCGCTGGAGTACCACGCGGCAGAGTTCTTCTATCATGAACATGCCGTCCTTGTTGCGCAGTGTGTCCTTGCCTCCATAGGTGGTTTCGCCGATGGCGAGCTGATGCTCGTTGAGGCAAGGGTAGGCGGTGTTGAGGAAGCGGTAGGTGTGCTTAGCCTGTGGAATGGTGCCTTTCTCTTTCACGCCCGTCATGCCGTCAGGAGTCTCGGTGTGCATCAGTCCGTCATAGATGCTCATTATGGTGTCGTTGGGATAGTCTTTTGCGGGTTCGATGTTCATCCATGTGCGATACCATGAGTCGCAGGTGTGGGATGTCATTACCGAACCGTCGACAGAGGCAAGACGGCCCACAGTGATGGATGTGCAGGCGTCTTTGTCCTGAGCCTGACCCTGTGCAATGGCGATGACTGCAAGGGCAAGAGTGATGAGTGCTTTTCTCATGTTTCTTTATGTTGTTATGTTGTCGGAAAAAGAGTGTTGTCAGTCGTTGTATCTCTTGAGGATGTTGTCATATGCCTCTATGCGGCGGTCGCGAAGGAAAGGCCACCAGCGGCGCACATCCTCGCTATGGTCGAGGTCTACGCTCACGACGATGCTCTCCTCATCTGTTTCAGAGCATCTGTGGAGGATCTCGCCCTGTGGTCCGGCTATGAAACTGCTACCCCAAAACTCTATGCCGTCGGTCATGCCACTCGGGTCGGGCTCAAAACCAACACGGTTGACAGCCACTACGGGCAGACCATTGGCAACGGCATGTCCGCGCTGCACAGTGGTCCAAGCCTCGCGCTGGCGCTGCTGTTCATCTAATGAGTCGTTGGATGCATAGCCGATGGCAGTGGGGTAGATGAGAATCTCTGCTCCAGAGAGAGCCATGAGGCGCGCTCCTTCGGGATACCACTGATCCCAACACACCTGCACGCCAAGTCTGCCCACGCTGGTGTCGATGGGACGGAAGCCCATGTCGCCAGGGGTGAAATAGAATTTTTCGTAGTAGGCAGGATCGTCGGGGATATGCATCTTGCGGAATTTGCCAGCCATGGTGCCGTCCTTCTCCATCACTACGGCGGTGTTGTGATAGAGTCCCGGTGCACGCTTTTCAAAGAGCGAGGTCACTATGACTACGCCATATTGCTTGGCAAGACTACCGAAGAAGTCTGTCGACGGTCCGGGGATGGGTTCTGCAAGGTCGAAGTTGTCTACACTCTCCACTTGGCAGAAGTAGAGCGAATTGTGCAGTTCCTGCAATACTATGAGTTGTGCGCCCTGTTCGGCAAGAAGCTTTATGCCGTCAGCAAGACGTTGCTTGTTGGATGCCGTGTCGGCAGTGTTGTGTTGCTGCAGGATTCCTATTTTGAGTTCTCTCATGATGTATGTGTCCTTATATATAATAAAATAATGTGTATAGTTACTTATCGCCTTAGCGTGGATATTGCATCGTCAGACAGTGTATGCTGCCGTGCTGACGGATTATCACGCGTGAGTCGATGGGGATGATTTCGCGTCCAGGGAATGCTTGACCAATGATATCGCATGCCTGCTTGTCGAGGTCGGGCTGATCGTATGTCGGCACAATCACGGCACCATTGATAACAAGGAAGTTGGCATAAGTGGCAGGCAATCGCTCGCCGTCATAGAAGCAAGGACGCGTCATGGGCAAGGCAAGAAGACGATAGGGGAGACCCTCACTTGTGCGCAAGGTCTGCAGCTCTGCCTCAAGAGCGGTGAAGTCCTCGTGCTGCTCGTCGCTTGCGTCGGTGCTCTTAATATATAATAATGTGTCGTCGGGACATATACGCACGATGGTGTCGATGTGTCCGTCGGTGTCGTCGCCGATGAGATTGCCGTGGTTGAGCCATATGATTCTGTCGGCATGGAGGCGCTGCAAGAGTTCACGCTCTATGTCATCCTTATCCATAGGCTGGTTGCGGTGAGGAGCAAGCAGACACTGTGAGGTGGTGAAGACGGTGCCCTTGCCGTCGCTCTCTATGCTGCCGCCTTCAAGCACAAAGTCGTTATAGTCAATGAGTTGGCCATTAATGACGTTTGCATCATGCAGTTTGCGAGTGATGAGGTTGTCGAGCGAAGAGCTAAACTTGTCGCCCCAACCATTGAAGCGGAAGTCGAGAATCTGCGTGGCATGCTCTGCGGAAGATGGATTACTGTCATCGCAACAGATGAGTGATATGCCGCCGTGGTCGCGTGCCCACGTGTCGTTGGTGGGGCATTCCACGATTGTCACTCTGCTCATCTGCTCGGCAGAGAGCTTTTCGGCAAGAGTAGCTCTTGTCACGTCAGGAGTCTGCGAAGCGATAACGAGGGGTTGGAAACGAGTGATGGCAAAAGCCATCTCCGTCATGGTGGCGGTAATCTCAGAGAGATAGGGAGCCCAGTCAGTAGCCTCATGTGGCCATGTCAACTGGACAAAGCGTTGTGGATGCCATTCTGATGGCAAAAAGAAACGTCCTTCAGTCATATGAAAATCAAAGTGTCCGCAAAATTACCTTTTTTTTTCGGCGTGTGGAAATTTTATGTTACTTTTGCAATGAAGATATGTATATCTTACTTGTGAATAAACACTATGATAGAACTGAAGAATGTTTCCACGCACAACGAGTCGGGACAAATGGTGCTTGACGACTATTCGCTGATAGTGAAGAACGGCGAACTGAGGTTGTTGGGTCGCGAAGAGGGCGAGGCTGTCATAAAAGTCATACTTGGTTTTCAGCCCGTCAAAGACGGATTCGTGTGCTTTGACGGTATGCCAATGACCGAAAGGTCGGCATTTTTCTTACGTAAGATGATAGCCTATGTGCCTGCACCAGAGGGTTTTGAAAATGTTACCGACTGTGCCAAGAAACAACTCCAAATGGTGAACGATGCAGTGGAGAGCGATTCTGACATAGTGTTGTGCATAGCCCCGACATCGCATCAGACGGAGGAGGCTTCGGTAGCTGTGATGGATGCGTTGCGCAAGAAGGCGCAGGGCGGAAGCGTGGTCATAGTGGCAACAGACAACCAAGATTAAGAGGAGGGAGAAGACGATGAAAGCAAGAACATCAAAATCAATGACCATGCCGATGGTTTACGGCGTGGTGATAGCATGGATTATAGTGGGCGGTTTGGCATGTTTCGCATTTATGCGAGCCACCTCGCAGACTACAGTAGCCATACCTGTTGCCATCTCCGGAATACTCTTGCTTGCCGTGTTGCCCGCGCTTAGGCGTGGTGCATGGGTATATACCAATGCGAGGAAATATCACACTGCGGAATATCTCTATGAACTCGGCAATGGGGCAGAGATGGCTGTGGCTGTCGACGGATATGAGAAGAAGGTGAAGAAAGCCGTGGGAGCATGGATAAAACGCAAACTCATAAGTGTGTCGTTTGGCATTCTTCCAGTGTCTTATTTCGTGTTTCTGCTGGCAGGTTACGGATGGATAGACTCGCTGCTGGCAGTGGTGTGCATAGCATTGATGGTGGTTATCGCCGTATATCTCGGCATGGCAGTAATGCTCTTGTCAGCACGTAAGTTGTGCTATGACAAGTACGGAAATATTAAGAATAATTAAAAAACGTATTTACTATACTATATTATATACGGAAAAGAGTAACTTTGCATGCGCAGTAATGTGCACATAAATATCTTATAGCGTGAAAATAAGAACAGTGCTTGATGCCCTTGAAAGTTTCGCGCCTCTGCCGCTACAGGAAAGCTATGATAATGCAGGCCTGCAGATTGGATTGACAGAAGCGGAAGTATCAGGGGTATTATTGTGTCTTGACGTCACGGAGGAAGTGGTGGACGAGGCAATAAGACGCGGTTGTAATCTGATCGTGTCGCATCATCCGTTGATATTCCGCAAACTGGCACATGTCACAGGTGCTACCTATGTGGAGTGTTGTGTGGCAAAAGCCATCAAAAATGACGTGGCAATAGCTTCGATGCATACTAATCTGGACTCTGCCAAAGGTGGAGTAAATCATAAGATAGCAGAGAAGATGGGGCTGCATAGCGTGAGCGGAATAGGCGAGGAGAAATGCGTGAATGGAGTGACGGGAGCATCAGGAGTAATAGGAAACTTTGCTAAACCGATGGCAGCCAAAGACTTCATCAGTATGCTCAAGGATACTTTTCATGTGGAATGCGTGCAGACAAATGCTCTGTTGAGTCGCGACATAAAGAAGGTGGCGATATGTGGTGGAGCTGGCAGTTTCCTGCTCGATGATGCCATAAAAGCAGGGTCTGATGCCTTTGTGACAGGCGAAATGCACTATCATGAGTTCTTCGGACATGAGGGTGAGATACAGATAGCTGTCATAGGACATTATCAGAGCGAGCAATTTACTGCCGAGGTGCTGCGCTCCATCATCCAACCGCTTGGCGTTGAGTGCCATATATCGGAGATAAATACAAATCCGATAATGTATATCTGACGTGTGCATATGTAGGCATTGCGAAAGAATAAGAAGGAAATAAAACAAATATAAATAACAAAATATAGAATTATGGCTAAGAAACAAACAGAGATGACTGTTGAGGAAAAGCTCAAGACTCTTTTCCAGTTGCAGACAGCCCTTTCGGCTATTGACGAGAAGCGCGCCATGCGCGGTGAACTGCCACTTGAGGTGAAAGACCTCGAGGATGAGATAGAGGGCTTCAATACGCGTAAAGAGAAGATCCAGAGCGAAATCAAGGATTATGAATATGCCGTAGAACAGAAGCAGGGTGACATCAAGCAGGCAGAAGACAGCTTGGAGCGCTACAAGAAGCAGCTCGACGATGTTCGCAACAACCGCGAATATGACACTCTGACAAAGGAAATAGAGTTTCAGTCATTGGAGATAGAACTCTGCAACAAGAAGATAAAGGAAGCAAAGATAAAGGTAGAGGAGAAGAAGCAGGAGCTGGAAAAGGCTACTACAACAATAGAGGAGCGCACTAAGGACCTCATACATAAGCGTTCGGAACTGGATGAAATCATGCAGGAGACACGTGATGCTGAGGAGAGTCTGAAGGAGAAAGCTCATGAACTGGAGACTAAGATAGAGCCTCGTCTTCTCACAGCTTTCAAGCGTATCCGCAAGAGCGCACGTAATGGTCTTGGCATCGTGTATGTGCAGCGTGACGCTTGTGGCGGTTGCTTCGCAAAGATTCCACCACAGCGACAGATAGACATTATGATGCACAAGAAGGTCATCGTGTGTGAATACTGCGGTCGTATACTCGTGGATCCAGAGCTCGCAGGTGTAAAGGTAGAGCAGAAGGTAGAGGAGAAGCCTAAGCGCCAGCGTGCCACAACACGCAAGACTGTGAAGGTTGCTGATGCTCCTGAGGTGCCAGAGGCATAAATTTAGAGATTGTATGTCACCGCTCAATAATATGGTGGCGTGAAAACATAAGAAAGAGGATATTCTTACCGTAGTCAGGGTAGGGGTATCCTCTTGTTGTTTTATAGGTGGGAATTTTTAGATAATGAAGCAAAAAAAGATATCATTCAAAGGTTGGGTCTAAAAACATCTAAAAAAGGCAAAGATACAATGTTGTAGTGATTTGTATCTTTGCCTTTATATTTTGTCCTATGCCTTATTTTTAGAATATTGGCTGTCCAGTGCAACCGTTAGGTGCTTGCATGTGGAGCAGAGCGGTTATTGTAGGAGCGATGTCTGTCATGAAGGTCTGTCGGGTGGTGGCTCCATGCTCTATGCCCCATCCCATGAATACGAGAGGAATGTGAGTGTCGTATGGATTCCACATGCCGTGGTTTGTGCCACGCGATCCATGAGCATAGAAACATGGTTTGGTAACAACGGTCACGTCACCGCTGCGCTCACGGTTGTAGCCGTTTATTATGCGGTATTTCACCTCTTCAGGTATACTCTCTGTAGAAGTCTTTTCCATATCGCATGCATAGAGCACGTCTTTGTCTTCCTTAAGACGGTTGACAACGATTTCCTTTATTCTTGCAAAGTCAAGGTTCTGCGACTTTATCATGCCGCGATTGAAGAACACCTGGTAGTTCATCACAGTCTTGATGCAGCCGGCAGCCTCGGGATATTCTTTTGTCAGAGCCTCTTCCAAGTAATTTTTTACTGCCTTTCCATTCCAAGTTCCGGCGGGGATGCGGTTGTCCTGCAGATATGTGGAATTGTTCATTGCTCCGTGGTCGGCGCTGAGGAAGAGCAGATAGTTGCCCTTTCCAACCTTGTTGTCGAGATAATTGAAGAAATCTTCCAGTGACTTGTCAAGGCGCAGGTAGGTGTCTTCGGTCTCTATGGCATGAGTGCCCACCTGATGGCCTATATAGTCGGTGCTTGAGCAACTTACTGTCAGAAGGTCGGTGATGTCGTCTTCACCGAGCTTTTCGCCCTCCAGTGCGGCCTTCGCCATATCGAAAGTAATATCGTTGCCAAACGGAGTGTTTCTGATGATGCCGTAGCCGTATTTCTTGTATAGGCTTGGCAGGTCAAGAGGCAAGGTAGGCTTTACACCGTCTCTGATGCCATCCTCATAGGCATTGTCGTCAGATGTGCTTTGTGTGTAAGTGTCTTTTGGATACAGAGTATTCCATGCCTGTGAAAGGTATTTTGATGCCAACTTACCCTTATTGAAGTTTTCTACCCATTTAGGCAATTTGTCCATGTAGTAGGTGCTTGTGATGAAATTGCCCGATTCGTCATCAAACCAGTATGCACCATTGGGATTGTGTCCGGCAGGTAGGATAGACGAACGGTCTTTGATGGCAACTCCCACAACTTTAGATTTGCCGTTGGTGGCAATCTTCATCTCGTCGCCAATGGTTGTCACGAGCAGGTTGTTGGGAGACATCAAGCCAGCCTTGCTATTGCTTCCTACTGGTTTTACGTTGTTGTCGTCGGTGCAGTACACCACTTGGTCATCTTTTACGAAATTATTTCCTGCTATGCCGTGTATAGAAGGAACGCTGCCAGTGTATATGCATGTGTGGCCGATAGCAGTAACGGCGGGAATATATGGCAGTCGGGTGTTCTCGCAGGAGAAGCCTTCTCTGAGCAGACGTTTGAATCCGCCTTCGCCATAGCGGTCTTCATAGCGATAGAGATAGTCCCATCTCATCTGGTCAATAACAATTCCAACTACAAGTTTAGGGCGTTCGGTCTGTGCGTTGATTGTTCCGCACCCCAATGTGCATGCCATGATGGCAAGAGTAAGAGCTTTTTTCATATCTTTAAATGTTTGTGTAATCGGGGATATTATCTAAGAATGTGTATTTGTTTCCATTGTCAGTTACCTTGCAACAATAATGTTGTAGACCGTTGCTTACCACAAGATAGTTCACGCCGAGAAGCAGATTGTATGTGCTAATCTGATGGAATACCTTTTCCGTGATAGTTATATGTGGGGCTTTGTATTCTATGATCATCCGCGCCTTCATATCATTTCCGTATAGCACAGTGTCAGCCCGCAATGTCTTGTTGCCCATCTGTAGTTTCACTTCGTTGGCAAGTAGCGAAGCTGGATAACCTTTATGGTTGACGAGAAAATTGATGAAGTGCTGGCGAACCCATTCCTCCGGTGTGAGTGCGACATATTTCCGGCGAAGCCGGTCGAAAATAAATGGCTTTGCGGCATCACCTTTCAAGCGGACATCATAGGGAGGAAGGTTGAGGTTGAGCATATAAAATAAAGTGTGTTTTATTTTTTTCTTCGGTCAACTTTCTGTAACTTTGTCTTTGTAACCAGTGCAAAGTTACTAAAAAGATTCTAAGCTTATGCATTGGCATAAAACTAAATCGACATGGCAACAACAAAAGATTCTTCCTCTTTTGAGGGCATCATGGCTAACATCAAAGCCCGGAAGTTCTCACCTATATATATATTAATGGGGGAGGAGTCTTATTTTATCGACAAGATATGTGATGCTTTGGCTATGTCGGTACTTCCAGAGGATGAAAGGGAATTTAATCAGTTTGTAGTGTACGGTTCTGATGTCACTGCTGCGCAAGTGGCAGACTTGGCACGTGAACTTCCTATGATGTCGCAACACAAGGTGATAATCGTGAAGGAAGCGCAAAACATAAAGAATGTCGACGAACTGGAGAAATATCTCGACCATCCGTCTCCGCAGACCGTTTTGGTGTATTGCTATAAAAACGGAACCATAGACAAACGCAAGAAGATAATTTCGAAGGCAAAGTCTGTGGGTGTAGTTTTCGAGAGTGTGAAGTTGAAGGATGCGGCTTTGCCGACATTTATATCTTCTTACATGAAATCTCATGGTGTGGCAATAGACCAACGCATCGTTTCTATCATCGCAGAGTCGATAGGAAGTAATCTCACTCGACTCGCTTCTGAGTTGGATAAACTGATTCTTTCATTGCCCGAAAATGACAAGAGAGTGACCCCTGAACTGGTGGAGGAGGTGATAGACGTGAGCAAGGACTATAACCCTTTCGAACTTCGAAATGCTCTCCTTTCACGTAATATTTCCAAGGCTTACGGTATTATCAATTACTTTGACAAAAATCCTAAGTCGGGTGGGGCGTTCGTCTTGGTGCCCTCATTGTTCAATTTCTTCCAGAATCTCATGCTTGTTTGGTATGCTCCAAACAGAAATAATGCCACTGCCATAGCCCAATATATGGGACTCAAATCGGAGTGGTTTGTTAAAGATTACATTGCTGGCATGAGAGTGTTCTCTGCTCTGAAGACGATGCAGATAATCTCCAAACTTTGCGAAATAGATGAAAAGAACAAAGGTTTGAACTCCTCAAACACTCCTTCAGGCGATCTTATGAAGGAATTAATCTTCTTTATTCTGCACTAAAAACAGCATTTCGGAGCTGTTTTTAGTCTATTTCATCAGTTTCTTAAAACCCTTATTTTTGCCCTTCAAGCCCGATAAACACTTGCTTTGTCGTTAATCCTAATTCTATTTTTAGCCCCTTTTTTCGTTCACAAAACCACTTGCTCGCAAAAGCGTCCTAAATAAAAATTAGACTCTTTAGTAACTGCTCGTGATTTCTCGTTCACATTCATTAACTTTATATATGTATAGCGTTAGTATGTATACGTGTAAACAACATATTTTGATATGTAAATACAAATAGCAACCAAACGTAAATTATAAATATATATTCAATAATAAAGTTAGATTCACAAACTAATAAATCTACATTAATAAACTAATATCTATATTTATGCATCTCTAGCACAACGCAAATAATACGTAGAAACCCAGTGTGTTAATGGTGATATTTGGTAATGTGAACAATATTTTGCGTCGTAATACGTCTGCTATTATGCATTGTGGAAAATATATGCAAAATACACTATAAATAACTGTCTAAAAACCTTAATTTTAGGTTCTTAATTATGAATAACCTTACGACTGTAATTTATGCATCTAAATTTACATATATAAAAACGTAAATCTTGTAGTAATCTCATGTTATCAAAATATACAAATCTAAATACGTAAATCTATAATATAAATGAGTAAATTATCGTTTATGGATTTGTATGTTCCAATTATTTGTTATACTTTTGTAAATGCTTAGAAAAAGCCTGTTTTTATCACCTGCTTAGTACCTGCAACCTACGAAAGCAGGTCTACACAACTGTAAAAAATGAAAGATAGAATACGTCAGTTAATGGAAACTCAGCACCTCAGTCAGCAGCAATTTGCCGACATGCTGAACATCTCCCCTGCCTCATTGAGCAGCATCTTCAACGATCGCACTAAGCCAACCCTCAATCATGTGGATGCCATACAGCGCAGTTTCCCCAGCATCAACCTCCGATGGTTGCTTTATGGCGAAGGTGAAATGTTTGACTCAAAGAGCGAAAACTCCTCTGTAGCAAACGACAACGCTTCTGCGTTATCCTCAAAGTCTCATTCATCGGGAGGCGATCTTGTGCTTGATTTCGGCCCCATCGCTCCTACTCCACAGTCCCAGAGAGCTTCTTCGTCGATGTCATCGTCAAGTGCGAAAAATGACAATATACATGATTCTGCAATTTGGAAAAATGTTGACATGCGACAACGTAAGATAGCTGAGATACGCATCTTCTATGATGACCAAACTTGGGAGACATTCATCCCCAAGAAATGATAGTTTTGCAGAGTAATGTCGGGGCTTAGGCTTCGACATTATTTGTATATGCAATCCTATTCATGTTATTGTTTTCTCAATTATTTTGTCTACTTTTGCACCTATAAATTTCCACCTTATTATATATATGAAGAAATATTGTGTTGATTTAAGGGTAAGGTCAGTTGACCATCCTAGTCCCAATCATGTAGTTCTTCGCCTTCTTTCGCCAGTGCCTGTTGACGGCATATTGCCAGGACAGTTTGTGGAAGTGCGCGTTGACAACACCCCTTCCACCATGTTAAGACGTCCCATATCCATCAACAACGTCATTCCTGAGGAGAATGAGATATGGCTGCTTGTGCACGTTGTAGGCGACGGAACCGCTTGGATGTCGCATCTACAGGAGGGAGATACCCTCAATTGTGTGTTGCCCCTTGGCAACGGTTTCACCCTTCCTAACGAAGGCGAACGCTTGCTCCTTGTAGGCGGAGGCGTGGGTACAGCCCCACTGCTCTATCTTGGCAAGCGTTGTGTACAGGCAGGAGCCACTCCTATATTCCTCCTTGGAGCAAAGACTAAAGCCGACTTGCTTCAGCTCGACGAGTTTGAGAAGATAGGCAAGGTGTGCATAACCACCGAGGACGGCAGCTATGGCGAACGTGGCTTTGTCACCAATCATTCCATTCTGCAGAGCGAAACCTTCACACGCATACAAGTGTGCGGACCAAAGCCTATGATGATGGCTGTGGCAAAGTATGCTGCATCGTGCGACACAGAGTGCGAGGTGTCGCTTGAAAACATGATGGCATGCGGTCTGGGAGCCTGTCTCTGCTGCGTGGAAAAGACCGTTAAAGGCAATACTTGTGTATGTAAAGAAGGACCCGTATTCAATATAAAGAACTTGTTATGGCAGATTTAAGAGTAAATATAAAGGGGCTTGAACTAAAGAACCCCGTGATGACGGCTTCGGGTACGTTTGGATATGGTGTGGAATATGCCGACTTCGTCCCATTGGAAGAGATTGGCGGCATAATAGTCAAGGGCACGACTCTTAATCCTCGTGAAGGCAACGATTATCCGCGTATGGCAGAGACAGCGCAGGGCATGCTCAACTGTGTGGGGCTCCAAAACAAGGGCGTAGACTACTTCTGCGAGCACATCTACCCCGAACTGAAGGCTATAGATGCCAATTTCATTGTCAATGTGAGCGGTTCTTCGCCCGATGATTATTCGGCATGTGCCGCCCGTATCAATGCTTTGGACAAGATCCATGCCATAGAGTTGAATATCTCGTGCCCGAATGTGAAGCAGGGAGGAATGGCATTCGGCGTCACGGCTGCGGGCGCTGCAAGCGTCGTAAAGGCTGTACGTCGCAGTTATGACAAGACTCTGATAGTGAAACTCTCGCCTAATGTCACCGACATAACGGAGATTGCCAAGGCTGTAGAGGCAGAGGGCGCTGACAGCGTGTCGCTCATCAATACCCTCATGGGTACATCTATCGACATCGAGCGTCGTCGCTTCAACCTCAGCATTGGCACTGGTGGTTTGTCAGGTCCAGCTGTAAAGCCTGTGGCTCTGTGCATGGTGCATAAGGTGGCAAAGTCTGTCAATATCCCCGTCGTAGGACTTGGAGGCATCATGACAGCCGAGGACGCCATAGAGTTCTTTATGGCTGGTGCTTCGGCTATAGAGATAGGCACAGCAAACTTTATTGACCCACAGGTTACTATAAAGGTGCGTGACGGCATCAACACATGGCTCGACAACCACGGTTGCAAGTCGTTGAGCGAGATAGTCGGTTGCTTGTGCTAAATGATTTTGACGTTTACTTAGTAAAAAGAATTTAGGGTTACCATTTCGGTAACCCTAAACCAACACAAAAACTAAACTAGACTTAACTAGACAATAATGGCGGTTTCTCAACCTCATGATTGTCGGTTACAAAGTTACGCTTTTATTTTTATCTTGCAAGAAAAAGGCAAAAAATCTATAAAAAAAGGACGTTTTCTATTAAAAAACGTCCTTTTTTATTAGTATATTATCCAATATGACCATCGCTGCCATGGCTTCCACTATAGGAACAGCACGCGGTACGACACACGGGTCATGCCGCCCATGCACCTTCAGTGTGGTCTTGTTTCCGTCCTTGTCCACCGTGTCCTGTTCAGTCAGAATGGTAGCTACAGGTTTGAATGCCACGCGGAAATATATGTCCTGTCCATTACTTATACCACCCTGTATGCCACCGCTATGGTTTGTCAGAGTCGTTATCTGTCCCTCCTCAGAGGTGAAGATGTCATTCTGCGTGCTTCCGTGACCGCTGACGGCATCAAATCCCTCGCCATATTCAAATCCCTTGGCGGCATTGATGCTCAGCATAGCGTAGCCCAGGCAAGCGTGCAGCTTGTCAAACTCTGGTTCGCCCAATCCCGTGGGGCATCCTTTTATCACACATGTGACAATGCCGCCCACGGTGTCGCCCTTCTCCTTCAGTGCAGCCACATATTCCTCCATCTCCTTTGCCTTTTCCTGGTCAGGACAGCGCACGATGTTCGTTTCGGTGACTGTAAGGTCAAGTTTCTTGTAGTTGCGCTCTATGGCGATGTTGCCTATCTGCGATGTATATGCCTGAATAGCAATACCTTTCTGCTTTAAGGCAAGTTTTGCCAAGGCACCGCCCACGCATCGGCTTATTGTTATGCGTGCTGATGAACGGCCACCTCCTCTATGGTCACGAATGCCATATTTCTCGGTGTAAGTGTAGTCGGCATGCGATGGACGAAACACATTGCGCATGTTGTCATAGTCCGACGAGTGCTGATTCGTATTCCTTACGATAAACCCTATGGGACATCCCGTGGATTTTCCCTCGAATACGCCGCTCAGTATTTCCACCTTGTCAGGTTCTTTCCTGCCCGTCGTTATGCGACTTTGTCCCGGACGCCTACGGTCAAGTTCCGACTGGATAAACTCCATGTCGATGTCTATGCCGGCAGGCATACCGTCCACGACACCGCCTATCGCCTCGCCGTGACTCTCACCAAAGGTGGTAAGTGTGAATTTCCGTCCGAAGGTGTTCATTATGCTTTTCTACTTTGCGTTATTAATCAGTCGTTATGAAGCACAGTGGCCACAACCTCCTCCACAGCAGTTGTCACCGCAACTGTTGTCGTCGTCGCAGCTTCCGCAACCGCCACATCCGCCGTCGCCACAACTGCCACCATGACATCCGCCTCCGCATCCACCACCGCAGTGGTGCATTGTCAGAGCCATCAGCTCCTCGTCAGTGGCTATGCGCGATTCCAATATCTCTCCCCTTATGAGCAGATCCTTGCCCGCAAGAGGGTGGTTGCAGTCCAGTCGCACATGTTTCTCGCACACCTCTATCACTGTGGCTCCCGTCACCTCGCCCTCTTCATTCTGCAGAGGGATAATGGCACCCGGGCACACCACATCGCTGGCAAACTTGCCGTTGACGCTTAGATATTCCTTCGGCACTTCTATCACAGCCTCGGGATCGTGTTCACCGAAAGCCGTTTCGCGGGTGAGTCCCAGTTCATATTCATCACCCTTAGACAGCTCCACCAACTTGTCTTCCAACTGCTTCAGCGGAATCATGTTGATGCCAGTGATCACTGTCAGCGGCTTGTCCTCAGGTGTAGACTCTATCAGGATGTTCTTGCCGTTGGTGATGTCATACATGGCGTATGATGTGACGATATATTTCCTTGGATTTTGTTCCATGTTTTTGTTCGTGTGTAAATACAATAGCGCAAAGATACGTATTTAATCTGTAATACTTGTCAGAATAGATGTTTTTTGTTTACTTTGTGGCGCAAAATGATATGTATTATGGATATAAAACGCATTACCATCCCCTTGTTCTTCGCTCTCATGTCGCTCTTTCCTCATGCGTCGTTCGCCCAACGTGTGGCATATGCCAAGATGTCGCCCACGGTGAGACAACTCTCCATGCAGAGTCGTCAAGCCTCTGCCAAGGGAGGTATTCCCGATGCTCCGTCGCACGTCTTGACTCTTATGAAAGTCAAGGGCGATGTCTCCTCCATGCTCAGTTCCTATGGATGCACCACGTGGGCAACTTTCGACGACATCCTCATGGTGAGCATACCCGTGAACAATCTCGTGCAGGTGGCATCCCAACCACGTGTCGTGCGCATAGAGGCCAAGTCTGCCGACCGTCTGCTCAACGATGTCACCGCACGTCAGATAAATGTCACGCAGGTGCATGAGGGGCATCTTCTGCCACAGGCGTTCACTGGCAAGGGAGTCATCATGGGCATACAGGACATAGGTTTCGACCTCACACATCCCAACTTCTATTCTCCCGACATGCAAACTTATCGCATAAAGTCTTTTTGGGATATGCTCTCCACCGACACAATAGGCAGTCAGCTCCCCGTGGGACGCGACTACACCGACGAGACTTCTATCCTTGCCTATGCCCACAGTCGCGACTCGCAACTCACAGGTCACGGCACTCACACTCTCGGCACTGCCGCTGGAAGTGGCTATGGCACACGATATTCGGGCATGGCCTACGGCAGTGACATCTGCCTGGTGTGCAATGCCATAAGCGACAACAAGGAACTCATTGCCGACAGCGACAAGGAGAAATATGACGGCGTGAGCAGTATTCTCGGTTTCAAATACATCTTCGACTATGCCGACGCCGTAGGCAAACCCTGCGTCATATCCTTCAGTGAAGGCAGCCATGCCGACCTCTATGGCGACAACATGCTCTATGATGAGGTGCTTGGCAAACTCGTCGGCCCCGGGCGCATCATAGTGGCATCGGCAGGCAACACCAATCAAAATGCCACCTACATACATAAACCGCGCGGCAACGAAGTGGCAGGGTCGTTCATGGAGATATGGGGCAACCAACTCTATCTCATGGCTCAGTCCGACCACGACTTCACTGCACGAATGGTCATCTACGGTTCTGAGCGCGACACCATCAGCATCTCGTCGGCATGGCTTTGCCAACAAGCCGACTCCTTGGCATGTCAGACCATCACTGTAGACGGGCGTGACTATAGGTTTGATGTCGGAGCCTATCCCTCATGCTATGATCCCGACCGCCTTGTCGTGGAGTATAGCATCACTGGTCCCGACCATATAGGTATGAATTCCGTATGCCCTTTCAGCATCGAGTTTCTCGGTGAGGATGCCGACATAGAGGCTTACAGCATCGTGGGAGCTCTCGTGACCCGATCCGTCAATCCATCACTTTCGCAAGGCGAGCGTAGTCACGACATTAACTACCCTGCCTCTTCGCCCTATGTCATTGCCGTGGGTGCAACGGCCTATACCACAGGCTATATCAATGCCAATGGCGACGCAATGCACTATGACTACGGGAGTGGGGGAGTGAAGGCCGATTTTTCTTCCGTGGGTCCCACTCTCGACGGTCGCATCAAACCCGATATCATGGCGCCTGGCACCAATGTGACGTCCTCGGGCAACAGTTATTTCTTTGAGCAGAATCCCGACTCTCGTGAGTGGAATGACATTGTGGAGCAGTTCTCACATAACGGCCGCACCTACTGCTGGAAGGCAGACACTGGCACATCCATGTCGTCGCCAGCCGTGGGCGGAGCCATAGCCTTGTGGCTTGAGGCTCGCCCCGACCTCACACGTGAACAGATAATAGATGTTCTCGCACGCACCTGCACCCGTCCCGACGAGTCGATGGAATATCCCAACAATCTGTATGGCTATGGTCAGATAGATGTCTACCGCGGACTGCTCTATCTGCTTGGCATCGATGGCATTGATGACATTAGCGACCATCAGCCCGACGGTGTGGCGTTCAGCATGACGGGCAACAAGTCATTCCGCATTGACTTCGCGCGTCCGCTTAGTTCCGATGCTCAGGTGAAAGTATATAGCACCGCCGGGCAGTTGCTCCATACTGTCATTGTCACCGCTGGCATGCAGACAACCCATATTGCCCTGCCTCAGTCCGTGAAGGGCGTTGTTGCGGTGCAAGTTGCGGGCGACTCTCCTGCTACCACTGGTTCCACTCTCATGCGCTTCTGATAGCATACGCATTTGTTGCTTGCAGTATTCAGTAATGTAAGAAATCAGGTTAATTTATGCAAGAATATAGGTGTGTCGAGTGTGTGACATATGCCAAAACATCGGAGGACGTGGATGCTAACATTAATCCAACAAATTCCTCCGATGCAAACATACTACAATTATCAAACTGTTATCTCAACGGTATTTCCTTCAGGGTCGGCCACTGCAGACTCAAAACATCCATCGCCAGTGGTGCGCGGTTCGCTGAGAATGGTGTAGCCGTCGCTACGCAAGCGTTCAGTGAGCGCAAGCACCTGCTCTTTGCTGCCTACGCTTATAGCGAAATGTGCAAGTCCTTTCATCTGACCGCGCGAGGTCGGCTCCATGCGGTCGGGCATACTCATGATTTCGATGCGGGTCTTGTCCTCGTCGAAAGAGAGGAAGTAACTGCGAAACTGCTTGTGTGGGTTGGTGTACATGTCGTTAGAATGCATGCCGAAATACTCAGTGTAGAACTGGCGGAGCTGTTCGATGTCGTCAGCCCAAATGGCTATGTGCTCGATTTTCATTGTCGTAAGTGTTATGTTATTTGTTGTTGTTCAGCCATTCCAACCGTCTGGTATCCGGCAGATGCTTGACGTGGAAGTCGGAGAATTTTGCACGGAATCCGTTGCCATCAGGACAGGCGGCCATCATTCCGACCATGACAGGCGTGTCCTGCTGCATCCACAGTGTGCGCATCATGGTGTATTCTTTGTCATCGAAGGAGTAGAACACCTCGATGGCATCCTTGCACCGTACTGCTTTCAGCCAAATGTAGTCCACGGGCTTGTCGAGTCGGATAAGGCTCCAGTCACTCGTGTTGTGGGTGACAACAGTGCTGATGTTGTATTTTCCGTCGACATATTCGATGCCGCACTTCATATAGTTGTCCTTGTCAATGCGGATCATCATTCCAGCTTGGTCGAATCGTACCTTGTAATCGCCCGACACTTTTACCTTCGCCTCAAACTCTCCTCCGTATGTACCGTAGAGGAACGGACCGTCGTCAACGGTGAACCCGTAATGCGAAACGCGCCAATAATCGCATTGCGCCGGCACATCCATGGTCAAAGTGCCGTTTTTGATTTCATACTGTTCCGGCTCGTTGAACCATTGCATCTTTTCTAATTTCTGTGCATTCATTGCTGTGGTGGCCATTAGGAGACCGATGGTTAATAATGACTTGTTCATAGTTATTTGTTTTTTAACTTCTTTTTGGTTATCTGCCTCCTTAG
>CAVCGK010000042.1:0-20219 GCA_963601795.1 bacterium
TATTTGGAGGTAATTTACTGAAATTCTGCAGCTTATACTTAATTAGCAGACCCTATTTACAGATTTTCGGCTTTCCCGTCATTATCGGGCGGACGGGGAGAATGGCGTTATGCAGGACAAAAAAGATTGATCTTCATTTTTCTGCTATTTTCTTTTCATATACAAATATTTGTCGTAACTTTACCATTACAATAAAGTTGTAACACAAAAGATGTAACGACGTATGAAACTAAGCAACAAGAAATTAGCTAACCCATTCGTGTATCAAGGACCACAAGCTGAGTGGAGCCAGCAGTGTGAAGGCTGCACTAAAGGTTCTTGAAGACAAGGAATTGGTGTATCGGACAAATGAGGGCTACATCATCTACGACAGATTCATGGACTTGTGGTTGAAGCGGGTATGAAAATTCTTCATGCATGCAATTGAAATCTTCGTTCCGTACTACGGAATGTCCGTTCCGTACTTTGGAACGCGCGTTCCGTACTTTGGAATGTCCGTTCCGTAGTACGGAACGGAGATTTCGAGTAAGTTCTAAATGAATTTATAGGAGGTGCGGCGCCCCCGCCGCACCAGTCCATCCTTGAAGTACATTGGGTACGGCGAGGGCGCCGTACCTCCTATTTTTCCAATGATTGCTTGAGATTGGAGGGTGTATCAAAACAAACAAGTTCCCTAGATAACGGGCTGTAAGCCCAACTACAAATAGCCCATGGTAGAGTTGCAAAGCAACGGCACCCTGGGTATAGACGGATAAATAGGTAGCGCGCCCTGTAAGGGCAATTACATAATAATCAAGATGATATAATGTAGATGCCCTTACAGGGCGCAAAAATTATTTTTTTTGGGGGGGTATTCTTACCCTGGGTGTTGCCCTGGGCTATGTGTAGCTGGGCTTACAGCCCGCATAAAGAAAGAGTATATTTTAGTTCTGAAACACTCTCTCCTAAACAAAAAAATCCCGGCAGACAGCTCTCAATGTGACGAGAGAGCTATCTGCCGGGATTAATTTATGTATCTAAAAGTATGGTCGTGACTACATGATAGTAATAATCATGACTAATTAATAAAGTATGGTCTATATTACTTTATGAGGTCAATAGAGCGCTTGAGGAAGTCGTTGAGCGCAGCACCCTTGAGCATTCCGTTCTGAAGCAGGGCGAGGTCAATGAGCTGATGCACCACCTTGTTGTCCTTGGCATAGGCGGCAATAACCTCATTGCGCTTGTCCTCTTCTGCCTTGATCTTGTCGCGGGTGTCCTTCATGTCGTCCTTCTCCTGCTGGGTGATGTCCTCCCACTTCTTGTCCTTCTGCGACTGCTGGAGCACCTGCTCGCGGGCTTTGAGTCCCTTGATTTCGCTGACGATAGGCTTCAACTGCTCCTCAGTGGCTGACGAAGTGGCATCGAGCACCTGCTTAACGAGTGGATGGTCGGAGTTGAGAACGAGTGAATAAGAGTCAGGCATCTCGCCATAGAATGACATTCCTGCCTGATAGCGGCTCATCTCCTTCATGCGTCGCATGTATTCGCTCTGGGTGATGATGATAGGCATTGCGCCCTCACCGAGAGGCTGCACCTCTACCTGGAACTCTGTCTTCTCCAATTTTGGCAGTTGTGTCTTGAATACCTGAGACAAATTGTCAGTCTGCTCATTTGTCAGACTTGAGGTCTGCTGGTCTGCCTTTGGTATGAGTCGCTCTATGGTGTCGGCATCAACACGACAGAAGTGGCACTTCTCAAACTTCTGCTCAAACATGGATACGCATGGCACATCAAGTTCGCCGTCGAAGAGAAGCACTGAGTAGCCCTTCTGCTTTGCAGAGTCGATGTAGCTATACTGCTCCTCTTTGTTTGTGGCATAGAGATAGACCACATTACCGTCCTTATCCTTCTGGTTTTCAGCAATGAGCTTGTTGTACTCATCATATGTAAACATCTTGCCGTCAACATCCTTAAACAGAGAGAAGTCCTTGGCACGGTCATAGAAGTCAGGCTGTGACAGCATGCCATAGTGGATAAAGAGTTTCAAGCTGTCCCACTTCTCCTCATACTCCTTGCGGTTTTCATTGAAGATAGCCTTCAGTCGGTCTGCCACCTTCTTTGTGATGTATGTGGAAATCTTCTTCACATTGGCATCACTCTGCAGGTAAGAACGGCTCACATTAAGAGGGATGTCTGGAGAGTCGATGACACCATGAAGCAGAGTGAGGAACTCTGGCACAATGCCCTCCACCTGGTCGGTGACAAACACCTGGTTGCAATAGAGCTGAATCTTGTTGCGCTGCAACTCGAGGTTGGACTTTATGCGTGGGAAATAGAGAATACCGGTGAGGTTGAACGGATAATCCACGTTGAGGTGAATCCAGAACAATGGTTCGTCAGCCATAGGATAGAGCGTGCGGTAGAAGTTCTTGTAGTCTTCATCCTTGAGTGTGGAAGGAGTCTTTGTCCAAAGAGGTTCCACGCTGTTCACGATGTAATCCTTGTCAGTGTCGACCTGCTTGCCATCTTTCCACTCGGTCTCTTTGCCGAAGGCTACAGGCACAGCCATAAACTTGCAGTACTTGTTGAGAAGTTCACCTATCTTGTTCTTCTCGAGGAATTCTTTGCAGTCGTCAGAGATGTGGAGGATGATGTCTGTGCCTCGCTCTGCACGCTCTGCCTTGTCGAGTTCAAACTCAGGGCTGCCGTCGCATGACCAGTGCTGAGCCTCAGCACCTTCCTTATAAGAACGGGTAATAATCTCCACCTTGTCGCTCACCATGAAACTTGAGTAGAAGCCAAGTCCGAAGTGGCCGATGATGGCATTGGCATTGTCCTTATACTTGTCGAGGAAGTCGGTGACACCTGAGAAAGCTATCTGATTGATATATTTGTCAATCTCCTCAGCGGTCATACCAATTCCGTGGTCGCTGATGGTGATGGTCTTAGCCTCTTCATCGAGAGCCACACGCACTGTAAGGTCACCAAGTTCGCCCTTGAAGTCACCCTTCTCGGCAAGAGTCTTTATCTTCTGTGTAGCGTCAACAGCATTTGACACAATCTCGCGGAGGAAGATTTCGTGGTCACTATAGAGAAACTTTTTGATGACGGGGAATATGTTTTCGGTTGTTACCCCAATGTTGCCTTTACTCATAATATTTATTTGTTTTGTTTATGTTTTACGTTGCGTTCCTCATATTCATATGAGGACTCGCTAAGGATATAACAAAAGGTGTGCCAAACAGAATTTCTCTGATGGCACACCTTCTATGCTTGATATTATGAAGTAGGGATATTCTCCTATTTTTATATTATATGTTGGCAATACACATTATGTTGGCAAACACACCTGCTGCCGTCACGCTTGCTCCTGCACCATAACCCTGTATCTGCATAGGATATTTGCGATAGCGCTCGGTGGTGAGGAGAATGATGTTGTTGGATCCCTCAAGATTATAGAACGGATGGTTGCTGTCGACAGTCTGCAGAGATACACTCACCTTGCCATTGTCGAGAGTTGCCACGAAGCGCCAGTGCTTGCCTTCTGACTCGAGAACCTTGCGTTTCTGCTCAAACTCGGCATCGAGATTAGGCAGTTTCTTCCAGAAATCTTCCACACTGCCATCGAAATACTCTTCTGGCACGAAGAGATTTGTCTCCACATCCTCCTGCTCCACATGATAGCCAGCCTCGCGTGCGAGGATAACAAGTTTGCGGATGACATCCTTTCCACTGAGGTCTACACGTGGGTCGGGCTCTGAATAACCTTTCTCCTTTGCCAAGCGCACAGTCTCAGAGAACGGCACGTCGGCAGCAATCATATTGAAGATGAAATTGAGTGTGCCACTGAGCACTGCCTCAATCTTCAGGATGCGGTCGCCAGAATTTCTAAGGTCATTGATGGTACCGATGATAGGCAGTCCTGCTCCCACATTGGTCTCGAAGAGATATTTCACACCACGTGCTATGGCTGTGTCCTTAAGTTTGCGGTAGGTGTCATAATCGCCCGACGAAGCTATCTTGTTGGCTGCCACCACGCTGATGTTATGCTCAAGGAGGCGCAGATAGATGTCGGCAATATCCTGTGATGCCGTGCAGTCTACGAATACGGAATTGAAGATGTTCATTCCCACCACATTCTGCTCGAGCATCTCGGCATTGCTCTCGGGAGAAGCGTCGAGGAGTTCGCGGTAGTTATTGAGGTCTATGCCGTCGCGGTTGTAGATAGCATGCTTGGAAGATGCTATACCCACAACATTGAGTTTCAATCGGCTGTGCTCTTTCAGTTCGTCATACTGCGATCGTATCTGCTCGATGAGTTTGCTTCCCACCGTACCCGTTCCACAGATGAAGAGGTTGAGTACCTTATATTCTGAAAGGAAGAATGAGTCGTGGAGTACATTGAGCGATTTGCGCAGATATTTGCCGTCGACAACAAACGAGATGTTTGTCTCTGACGCTCCCTGTGCGCAGGCAATGACGCTGACTCCCGAACGACCGAGAGTGCCGAAGAGTTTGCCGGCAATGCCAGGTGTGTGTTTCATGTTCTCGCCCACGATGGCGATGGTGGCAAGTCCGCTCTCTATGTGCATAGGGAACATGGCTCCTGTCTCTATCTCCTTCTGGAACTCCTTGTTGAGCACCTCTGCCGCAGCATTGGCATCCTCATCGCGCACACCAATGGATGTGGAGTTTTCGGATGATGCCTGCGACACCATGAAGACAGATATGTGGTGATTTGTCAAGGCGGTGAAGATGCGCTGGTTGACACCGATGACACCCACCATAGACAGACCCGTCACATTGACAAGGCTAGTGCCGTTGATGCTGGAAATACCCTTGATGGGCTTGCGGTCGTTCTCCACCTTGGCGCGGATGATAGAACCGGGGTTCTTCGGATTGAAGGTGTTCTTCACCTTTATGGGGATGTTCTTCACGCAGACAGGATAGATTGTCGGCGGATAGATAACCTTTGCACCGAAGTTGCAGAGCTCCATAGCCTCTATGTAGGACAGTTCCTTGATGGTGTAGGCAGTCTTTATGACGCGAGGGTCGGCAGTCATGAATCCGTCGACATCGGTCCATATCTCGAGCACCTCTGCATCGAGAGCGGCTGCGATGATGGCAGCGGTATAGTCAGAACCGCCACGTCCGAGGTTTGTGGTCTCGCCTGTGTCGCGGTCGCTGGAGATGAATCCCGGCACGAGCGACACTCTCGGCAGATCCTTGAATGCAGCTTGCACCAGTTCGGCAGTGAGTTCGCTGTGGAGCACATGTTTGCCGTTCTTATAGACTGTCTTGATGAAATCACGGCTCTCAAACCATTTAGCACCGCGCACAAGTGTGGCTACGATGCGTGAAGAGATGCGCTCGCCATAGCTGACGATGGCATTCTGAGTCTTCTGAGAGAGGTCGTGGATGAGGTATACACCGAAATAGATGCTTCTAAGCTGTTCCAAAAGGGCATCAACCTCTTTGAAGAGCATCTCGCGGTCTACTGTATTTGTTATGACCGTGTCGATCATCTGATGATGACGGTCAACGATAGCTTCATATTCTGCTTTCCATCCTTCATCGCCGGCAACTGCCAGTCGTGATGTTTGAAGGAGTTTGTCTGTTATGCCTCCGAGGGCACTCACAACAACTACAATGGGTTGTTTCTTTGCTTCGTTCTCAACGATTTCCTTTAAGGAAAGGATACTCTCTACGGAACCAACGGATGTTCCGCCAAATTTCAATACTTTCATTTTTTGTTCTTATTGGTTAATATTCTCCCTTCCTCTTGACAATTGAGGTCAGAAAGAACTTGAAAGCAAAATTACTAATTATTTTACGTTTCAGCAACGAAAAGCCGCCTAAATGTAGTAATTTTGCGTTATGATTAGAGAAACACAATTGCGTCTGTTGCCACAACAGGCTTATTCTGAACAGTCTATCGCTGACTATGTAGCAAAGGATTTTGCCATTGACCGCCGCACCATCTGCCACGTGAGAGTGCTCAAGCGGTCGATAGATGCTCGCCAGCGCACTATATATGTCAACATCACCGCGCGTGTATATATCAATGAGATGCCTACGGACGATGCCTTCGTCACTACGCAATATCAGGATGTCAGTTCGGCACCACGGGTGATAGTGGTGGGTGAAGGTCCTGGCGGACTATTTGCTGCCCTAAAACTGATAGAGCTTGGGCTGCGCCCCATCATTCTTGAAAGGGGAAAGGATGTGCGCGAGAGGAAGAAGGACTTGGCGATGATTTCAAAGACGCAGAAGGTGGACAGCGAATCCAACTACTGCTTCGGCGAGGGAGGAGCAGGTGCATACTCTGACGGAAAACTATACACTCGGTCGAAGAAGCGTGGACCTATAGAGAAGATACTCAACGTGTTCTGCCAGCATGGAGCATCGACATCTATACTGTCGGATGCACATCCACACATTGGTACGGACAAACTGCCACGTGTGATAGAGAACATGCGCAACACTATTATAAAATGTGGTGGCGAGGTGCATTTCCAAACCAAGATGACACGTCTTATTCTGGAAGGTGACACCTGCATAGGATGCGAGGCGGTGCAACTGCAGACTGGCAATGAGGAGACTTATCGTGGACCAGTGATACTCGCCACAGGACATTCGGCACGCGACATATATCGCTATCTTGCGGAAGCTAAGATAGAAATAGAACCTAAGGCTCTGGCTATGGGCGTGAGACTGGAGCATCCAGCAGAACTCATAGACAGCATACAGTATCACAACCGCAACGGAAAAGGAAAATATCTGCCTACGGCGGAATATAGTTTTGTGACACAGGTAGACGGTCGTGGAGTCTATTCCTTCTGCATGTGTCCAGGCGGTTTTGTCATTCCTGCCGCCACAGGTCCTAACCAACTTGTGGTTAACGGCATGAGTCCTGCCAACCGCGGTACGAAATGGAGCAACTCGGGAATGGTGGTGGAACTGCATCCCGAAGACATATGCAAGGGCAACGAGAAAGAGGATGTGCTCTGCATGATGCATTTCCAAGAACAACTGGAGCGTGACACTTGGCAACAGGGAAACATGAAGCAGACGGCACCGGCACAGCGTATGGCAGACTTTGTCAACAATCGCTTGAGCTATGACCTTCCATCGTCGTCATACTCGCCAGGACTGGTGTCATCGCCGCTGCATTTCTGGATGCCGGACATCATAAGCAAGCGACTTCAGAAGGGTTTTCTCAACTTCGGTAAGTCGAGTCACGGATTCCTCACCAATGAGGCTGTGCTGATAGCATCGGAGACACGCACATCGTCGCCTGTGAGAATAGTACGCGACAGGGAATCACTGCAGCATGTCAGAATAAAAGGACTATTCCCATGCGGTGAGGGTGCTGGTTATGCAGGAGGCATCGTGTCTGCCGGCGTGGACGGAGAAAGGTGTGCTGAAGCTGCAAAGGCATACATGGAGCAAAGATGAAAATATGGAAATATTGAAATATGGAGAGATATGAGAAAGGATAAAAAAGATAAATTTTGTTCTATATTTCTGCAAAAATCATAATTTTACGAATAACAAGACAGTTACGAGTATTAAAACTTTGGAACATTAGTATAATTCTTGTAATTTTGCACAATAGGTGTGAAGTAAATAAGGACAAGTAAAGACTATATTTTTATAAAAGCAAAAAACATATGAACAAGAAGATATTGATTCCTCTGCTGTTGCTCATCATTGCACTCGCAGCCGGCATTTTCTATCTTGCAAAGAACCTGAATGACCAAAAGAAGGAAAATCAAGAGATGCAGGAACTGGCTGCCCTCGACAAGCAGGAAATGGAGAATGAATATCAGCAGTTTGCCGACCAGTACACAGAGATGAGGTCGCAGATTACCAATGACTCGCTCGTGGCACAGCTCACTCAGGAGCAACTCAAGACTGAGCGTTTGCTCAAAGAGTTGCAGAACGTGAAGGCTACTGACGCAAGGGAGATAACTCGACTAAAGAAGGAACTTGCCACCTGTAGAGCTGTCATCAGAAGTTATGTGATGGAGATAGACTCACTCAACAGACTCAACCAAAACCTTATTGCCGAGAACACTCAGGTGAAGGCACAGTATGCTGAGGCAAACCGTCAGATAGAAGGTCTCAACACTGAGAAGGCTTCTCTCTCGGAGAAGGTGGCTATAGCAGCTCAGCTCGATGCCATCGGCATCAACATGTCTATGCTCGACAAGAAAGACAAGAACACCAAGAAACTCAGCAAGTGCAAGAAGTTTATGGTGAACTTCTCATTGGCAAAGAATGTTACTGCAGCAAGCGGCAACAAGACCGTGTATGTGCGCATAACATCGCCTTCGGGTACTCTCCTTGGCGGTGCAGGAAGTTTCAACTATGAAAACAAGACTCTCTCATGCACAGCAAAGAAGAGCGTGGAATATGGCGGTCACGAGACTCCTATCACAATGTATTGGGAGGTGACCCAGGCTTTGGAAACCGGAACTTATAGCGTCAGCATCTTTGCCGACGGCAACATGATAGGTTCGGGCAGATTCAGTTTTAAGTAATCAGGGTATGCAGATGAAAAGAATAACAAGTGTAGTAGCCCTGCTCTCGTTCACAATGCTCGCTTCAGCGCAGACAGTGCTGTCGCTCGACAGTTGCCGTGCCATGGCACTGCGCAACAACAAGCAACTGAACGCGACAAAACTGAAACAGGAGATTGCAAAGAATGTGCGTAAGGCTACACGCACAAAATATCTGCCAAAGGTGGATGCCGTCGGCGGATATGAATTCACAAGCAAGGAGATATCGCTTCTCAATAAAGACCAAAAAGCCGCATTTGGCAATCTTGGCACAAACGTGGCAACATCTCTCGGCAGCAACATGAGCGAGGCTTTGACTTCATTGGCATCAAAAGGTCTCATATCAGCGCAGACTGCTTCTGACATCGGCACAATGCTCCAGTCGCTCTCGCCAACCATCTCAGCTGCAGGCAACTCATTGGGACAGGCTATCAACGATGCTTTCCGCACTGACACAAGAAATATCTGGGCGGGTTCCGTTATGCTCAGACAACCTATATATATGGGTGGCGCTATCATCGCAGCAAACAAGATGGCTGACATAGCAGAGCAGATGGCTATGACCGATATCGACGGAAAGACACAGAGCACTCTCTACTCCATAGACCAGACCTATTGGCTTGTGGTGTCGCTCAAGCAGAAGAAGCAGTTGGCAGAGAGTTTCCGCGACTTGGTGCAGAAGCTCGACGACGATGTTCACAAGATGATACGCGAGGGTGTGGCTACACGCGCCGACGGTCTGAAGGTGGACGTAAAGGTCAATGAGGCAGACATGCAGGTGACACAGGCAGACAACGGACTGACTCTCGCAAAGATGCTCCTCTGCCAGTTGTGTGGCATGCCAGTAGACTCAAATATCACTCTTGCTGACGAGAATAATGACAATTTGGCTGTATATGACGGTGCTGACGTTTCCGACGATATCAACCCCGCAACGACAAGACCAGAAATACAGATGCTCAACCAGGCTGTAGAACTGAGCAAGCAGTCTACGAAACTCGTGCGCGCAGAATATCTGCCACACATCGCACTCACTGGCGGATACTTGATTTCCAATCCTAACGTCTTCAATGGCTACGAGAGGAAATTTTCTGGAGTGTGGAATGTAGGCGTGATTGTGCAGATACCAGTGTGGAACTGGTTTGAGAGTTCCTACAAGATAAAAGCAAGTAAGACTGCCACAACAATTGCTTCACTTGAGATGACTGATGCCGTGGAGAAGATTAACCTTCAGGTGGAGCAGAGCCGATTTAAGGTAAGCGAAGCCAACAAGCGACTCGTCATGGCAACAAAGAATGTGGCAAATGCTGAAGAAAACCTTCGTTGCGCAAGTGTAGGATTCAAAGAAGGCGTGATGGAATCTACTGACGTCATGGCGGCACAGACGGCATGGCAGGCAGCAAAGTCACAAAAGATAGATGCAGAAATAGATGTAAAACTCGCACAGGTTGCCCTCAAGAAGGCACTCGGTGTACTACAATAAAATTACGGAGACAATCATTATGTCAGAAAAGACTCAACACAACAACATCCTGTTAGCAGTTGTCGGAATAATCGCAGTAATAGTCATCATCGGTGTCATCGGTTGCTTTACCCTTGGCAAGAGCGAAGAGATATTACAGGGAGAAATAGAAGTGGAGGAATTCCGAGTATCAAGCAAACTCCCCGGACGCGTGGTAGAGATACGTGTAAAGGAGGGCGACTATGTGCATGTGGGCGACACTCTCGTAATTCTCGGTGTACCTGAGGCTAACGCACAGCAGAAAGTGGCTCAGGCTACTGAAGGTGCAGCCAACGCTCTGAGCAGCATGGCTCAGGACGGTGCAAGAGCAGAGACCGTGCAGGCTGCTTATCAGATGTGGCAGGCTGCAATAGCCGCTACAGAGATAGCAGAGAAAACTTACAAGCGTGTGCAGAATCTCTTTGACGAGGGCGTGGTAAGTGCACAGAAACGTGACGAGGCTTTGGCTGCCTACAAGGCTGCAGAGGCTCAGGTGACAGCTGCCAAGAGCCAATATCAGATGGCAAAGAACGGTGCCCGCGCTCAGGAAAAGGAAGCTGCACAGAAACAGGCTGAGGCAGCAAAGGGAGCTGTAGACGTAGTGTCATCTCTCCTCAACGAGACAGTGCAGGTAGCAGCTGTGGAAGGCGAGGTTAGTTCAGTATACTCTAAAGTCGGCGAACTCGTAGGTCTGGGTTCTCCTATCATGAGCATCATGATGATGGATGACATGTGGGGTACATTCAACATCCGTGAGGACCAGCTCAACGGAATGAAGGTGGGTGATAGCTTTACCGCATTCCTGCCAGCATTCAACAAGGACATGAAGATGCAGGTTACCGACATCAAGGATGCAGGTTCGTATGCCACATGGAAGGCTACTAAGACCACAGGTCAGTATGACCTCAAGACTTTTGAGGTGAAGGCAAAACCAAAGGATAAGTTTGACGGTCTGCGTCCTGGCATGAGCCTGATAGTAAAGAAATAACTATTGCCAACAAGCAAGAGTAGAAAGGTCATTGAATGAAGGTAATAAAGCAGATATTGTCTATAGCCGAACGTGAGTGCCACATCATGAAGAAGAATCCCATATTCCTCTTCTGCATGATATTGTTGCCCATGTTCGTTATAGCCTTCTTCACATCACTGCTTGAAGACGGTCAACCTGTGGAATTGCCTATAGGTGTGGTGGACCAGGACAATTCTGCCACATCACGCAGTCTCATACGCAAACTCAACAGTTTCCAGACCTCAAATGTGGTGAGCCACTATGAGAACATGAACATGGCTCGCCAAGCCATACAGCGTGGCGACATCTATGCTTTCCTGCTCATTCCAAAAGGAACGGAAGCAGGACTCATGGCATCAAAGCAACCAAAGATTTCATTCTATTATAATGGAGTGATAATGCTTGCCGGATCTACCACATTCCGTGATCTGAAGACCATATCGGTGTTGGGGTCGGCTGGGGTCGGCTCAAAGAAATTGGCGGCACTTGGCAAGACCAACAGAGAGATAAAAGCCTTTTTGCAACCGATAAGCGTAGACTTGCACTTGATAAACAATCCGCAGGCAAACTACAATATCTACCTCACCACGACAATGGTGCCAGGATTGATATTGCTCTTCGTTTTGCTCATCACCCCCTACTCCATCGGTACAGAACTGAAGTTTGGGCGTGCACACGAATGGATGCACAAGGCTGGTTTCAACCCATGCATAGCGATAGCAGGAAAGATATTGCCACAGACACTGGTGTTCCTCATCGTGTTCTATGGTTATGAATTCTATATATATCATGTACTCGGATTCCCACATCCTGGAGGAGTTGTACCAATATTGCTGTTAGGATTCTTGGCAGTATTGTCTGCCCAGTGTCTCGGCATATTCGTATTTGGACTCATACCTTCATTGCGCTTGTCAATGACGACTTGCTCACTGTGGGGTGTGCTCAGTTTCAGTCTTGCTGGTGCCACTTATCCTGTGTTCGCAATGGATCCGTTCATTCAGGGATTGTCGTGGCTCTTCCCACTGCGCCACTACTACATGATTTATCAGATAAACATATTCAACGGCTACCAGCTTTCCTTCGCATGGGAACACTGGCTCTGCCTTACAGCATTCCTGCTTCTGCCTGCTTTCGTGATGAAGAACATACGAAGGGCGATGCTGGTCTACAAATACATACCGTAAAAAGCAAATCACATGGCAGGAAAATGGATTAAGAATCTCATCTCGGACATAGCAACAATATGGGCTAATGAGGTAAAAGTGACAATAAAGGATGAAGGCGTGCTCGTCTTCCTGCTCGTTGCACCTTTCCTCTACCCTATTCTCTATTCCTGGATATATAATAATGAGGTGGTGCGCGAAGTGCCTGTGGCTGTGGTAGACATGAGCCACTCCAGTGAGAGTCGCGAATTTCTACGCAAATGCGATGCATCACCTGATGTAAAGGTGGCTTATCACTGCAACAATCTCCAAGAGGCACAAGAACTCGTAGGCAGACAAGTGGTGAGGGGAATAATGTATTTCCCGTCAGACTTCTCCACAAAACTCAACCGTGGCGAACAGGCAGTGGTAAGTGTATATTGTGACTTAAGTCTTATGTTGACATATAAGGCAATATATCAGACAGCCACTACCGTGTCGTCAGAGATGAATGCGGGAATACAGGTGAAAAACTCAATGAGTTTCACCAAGAGGGATGAAGAAATTACCACAAAGCCACTCGACTTTGAGGAGGTGGAGATATTCAATCCGACAGGTGGATATGGCAATGCCCTTCTTCCCGGTGTGCTGATGGTGATTATCCAGCAGACACTTCTGCTCGGTATTGGTCTTGCAGCAGGAACGGCACGTGAGCGCAATCACAACCACAAGCTTGTGCCTATGGACAAGCACTATGGAGGAGCCTACAGAATAGTGCTCGGCAAATCCATGTGCTACATGATGATATATGCCGTAGTGGCAGCATACCTCTCATTGGTAGTAACGAAATGGTTTCATTTCACCACACTTGCTACACCTGAGGCGTTGATAGGACTGATGCTACCCTACCTTCTCTCATGCATATTCTTCGGAATGATTATCTCGGGATTTATCCGCTATCGTGAGAATGTGATGCTGATAGTAGTTTTCACCTCTATCATCTTCCTCTTCATGACAGGTATCTCATGGCCTGCAAGCAATATTCCTGCATTCTGGAAGAGCATATCATGGCTCATACCGAGCACCTTCGGTGTGCAAGGTTTCCTGAAGATAAGTAGTATGGGAGCTACTGTCTCGGAGATAAGAACAGAGTATATCGCCCTGTGGGCACAGGCTTTCGTCTACTTTGTCATCACCTGCATCATCTATCAGCAGCAGATTTATCTCACGCAGAAGAAGGCAAGGAACAATAAAAAGGTAACGGCACAAGCAGAATAAGTAAGTATCGGGTGCAGTGAGGACACTGCACCTACTATTATTCATGGTGATAAGGCTCACCTTTAATTATTGTGCACGCACGATAGAGTTGTTCGGTAAAAATCATTCTCACCATCTGATGTGAGAATGTCATCTTAGATAAAGACAGTTTCTCATTGGCACGTTTATAAACATCATCTGAGAAACCATAGGGGCCTCCTATCACAAAGACAAGCCGACGGGCAGTCTGCTGTTTCTTCTCAAGCCACGCTGCCATTTCTATGGAACGAAACTCCTTGCCGTGCTCGTCGAGCAAGACAACAACATCTGACGGTTGGATATTCTTTAGGATAAGTTCACCCTCGCTCACTTTCTGCTGTTGTTCAGAAAGTGCTTTCGTATTCTTAAGTTCAGGAATAACGGTGATACCGAAAGGCATGTAATGTCCTATACGGTCAGCATAATCTGAAATGCAGGCATCAATATGTTTATTCACAGTCTTGCCTACCAAGATAAGTTCTGTCTTCATGCTTATTTTCCTGAATTATTATCCGTCACATATTCCGACTTGCGCTTGGGATTCATCGGAAACCATCCTTTAAGCACACGCTTGCGCTGAGAAAACAGTTCACCTATCGCCCACAAGGAAGATGCACCGACAACACCTGTTATCGAAGAGATGATGACATTCTCGATAAACAATGCCGCTACACACAAGACAATACCAACGAGGAGAAATATCCACCAAGGGCGGGTTCCGAAATAATATTCTGCCTTTATGACAATGGGATGGAAAACACCAATGGTGATGAATGTGGAAATAGCAATGACTATACCTGTGAAATACATATCAATGTGTCAATTAAACCAATATACTTAAGTAATGCAAAATTACAAAAAAATGGCTACTTCTCAGTCAGTTCTCATTTCTTTTAAGTAAATTTGCAAATGACAAGGCGCAAAGTGTCAAGTAGCAAAACAAGACAACAAAACGCCACAACGGATAAACTATTAAAGAAAAACCAAAGTATAATGGACAAAGAATTAATCGCACAGTGTGAGTCAAAAGCCAAGCAGTGGCTCACTCCTGCTTATGACGAGGAGACTCGCAAGGCTGTACAGGCAATGCTTGACAATGACGACAAGAGCGAACTTATCGACAGTTTCTACAAAGACCTCGAATTCGGTACTGGCGGTCTGCGTGGCATCATGGGTGCTGGTAGCAACCGCATGAACATCTACACCGTGGGTATGGCTACACAGGGATTTGCCAACTACATCAACAAGGCTTTCCCAGAGGGTGGCAAGAGCGTTGTCGTAGGTCATGACTGCCGCAACAACGGAAGAAAGTTTGCTGAGTCTGTAGCAGACATCTTCTCTGCAAACGGCATCAAGGTATACCTCTTCGAAGGTCTTCGCCCTACTCCAGAGATTTCGTTCGCAATACGCAAGCTCGGTGCAGTGGCAGGTGTAAATGTCACAGCTTCTCACAATCCTAAGGAATACAACGGTTACAAGGCATATTGGTCTGACGGTGCTCAGGTGCTCGCACCACACGACACTGGCATCATCGACGAGGTGAACAAGGTGACTGTGGACGATGTGAAGTTTACTGGCAACAAGGATCTCATAAAGATTATCGGCGGTGAGATGGACTTCGACTACATGACAGCTGTAAAGGCTACAATGATCGACCAGGATGTCATTCTCCGTCAGAAGGATCTCAACATCGTCTACTCTGCAATGCACGGCACAGGACGTGTCATAGTGCCATTGTGTCTGCGTTCATGGGGTTTCCAGAACATCAATGTTGTGCCTGAGCAGATGGTGGTGGACGGCAACTTCCCTACTGTTGTATCGCCTAACCCAGAGAATGCAGAGGCTATGACTCTCGGCATGAAGCTCGGTACGAAGCTCAATGCTGACCTCGTGGTGGCTACCGACCCTGATGCTGACCGCTTGGCTATCGTATGCCGCGATCCTAAGGGCGAGTGGGTTATCATCAATGGTAACCAGACTTGCATGATGTTCGTTTACTATATCATCAAGAACAAGAAGGCTCTCAACCAGCTCAATCCTACAGACTTCCTCGTGAAGACTATCGTTACCACAGAGGTGATTGCTGAAATGGCTAAGAAGAACAATGTGGAACTCCGCGACTGCTACACTGGCTTCAAGTGGATAGCACGTGAGATTGCCATCTCTGAGGGTAAGCAGAAATATATCGGTGGCGGTGAGGAGAGCTTCGGCTTCCTGCCTTACGACGCTGTACGCGACAAGGATGCTCCGGCATCTATCTGTCTCATCTGCGAGATAGCAGCATGGGCTAAGGATCAGGGCAAGACTCTCTATGACATCTTGATGGACATCTATATCGAGTATGGCTTCTCTAATGAGTTCACCATCAATGTGGTGCGCCCAGGCAAGACTGGTGCTGACGAAATCAAGGCTATGATGGAGAATTTCCGCAGCAATCCTCCTAAGGATCTTGGCGGTTCTGAGGTTTGCCTCTGGAAAGACTACAAGTCTCTGGAGCAGACTGACAAGGACGGCAACGTCACCAAGATGGATATGCCTGACACAAGCAATGTGCTGCAGTGGTTCTGCACTGACGGCAACAAGGTGAGTGTGCGTCCTTCAGGTACTGAACCAAAGATTAAGTTCTACCTCGAGATCAAGAACAACACCATGAAGACTGCCGACGACTATGGCCGTTGCCTTAAGGAAGCAGCCGAGAAGATTGAGGCTATCAAGAAGAGTCTGAATCTCTAATACGTTGACAACGTTTACAAAAACAATTATACATGAGGGTGTGTCATAACAGGCACACCCTCTTTTTATAAATACAAACTGTTAGCATACAGCAAAGATATCAAAAAAATAACGTACCTTTGCACTTGCAATTGGTTTACTGCCACATCGTGCCGCCACAGGTGCGAGCGTCTTCTTCTTGGAACCCTCCAATGAAGCAGAGACTTGTGCGTAGTGATTAAAAGGGAATCGGGTGAGAAGCCCGGACAGTCCCGCTGCTGTAAGCGTCTTATTGCGGCAAGCATGATGGTCACTGACATTTTTTCGGGAAGACCGCTTGCCATGAGTTTGGGCATTCTGTTCTTTGGAACATAAGGAATGCCATGAAGGATGCAAGTCAGAAGACCTGCCGTTGCCATCTCTGCCATCAAGAAGTGATGGAGGATGATTCTGTCCAACCCCGTGGGATGGGTTCGTGATGGAGAGACATAATATACTTAGTAAAGGTATTTGGACGAATGAAAAGTAGAATCTTACTGTTGTGCATCTTATGCATGACAGCAAATGTTATGCTATATGCCCAGAAGCATGTTGGCAGTTTGGATAGTATCCATACTCTCAACGATGTGGTGGTGATGGCTATGAGGGAGACTACCCCTCACCAGACCATCTCCTATGAGCAGATACAAAACCTACCTTCAAACAATGTCGCTGATGCCTTGAAGTATATGGCAGGTGTGCAGATCAAGGACTATGGCGGACTGGGAGGTCAGAAGACTGTCAACGTGCGATCACTCGGTTCGCAGCATGTGGGAGTCTACCTGGATGGTGTGCGCATCACCAATGCACAGAACGGTACAGTAGACCTCGGCAAGTATTCTCTTACAACGCTTGAATCGGTATCGCTCTTCAATGCCAACAAGACGGAAATGCTGATGACGGCATCGGAATATGCCTCTGCCTCTACTGTCTACCTAAAGACGCATCGCCCTGACAGCACTTCATTGCAAGCCTCTTATCAAGTAGGTTCATTCGGTACCCATAAGCTGGCGGCTACCTATAGCTATAAGAACTGGGGATTCATTGATGCGGCATTTACCCACAGCAAAGGTAACTATCCCTTCGAGTATCACACAGAGTATGAGGACACCACGGGCACACGCCGCAACTCTGACATCACGATGTTTCGCATCGAGGGCTGTGCCTTCTATAAAGGATTGCAATGGCATACTTATTACTTCAACTCTCGAAGGGGATTGCCAGGTGGCATCGTGCGACGCCTTTCGGATACCTACACGGATGTAGGCAGGGAGTGGGACAGAAACTTCTTCTCTCAGTTGTCGTACCACACGCAGTTACCTCTCTCTGCAAGGCAGGGTATAGATGTGCGGGCCATCGTGAAGTATGCCAACGACCATCTGCACTACCGCTCTGACTATCCCGAGAATATCTCGGTGCATGCCAACAACAGCTATCATCAACAGGACTTGTATGGAGCATTGGCTTTAGCCTGCCACTGGCATGACTTCGGACTGTCGGCATCGAGCGACCTCCGCTGGAGCGACCTTACATGCGACGTAAAGAATTTCCACTATGTATATCGCCTGGACAGCAAGACCTCGCTCTCCGGATTTTACCAACATGGCGGATTGAAAGCAAGCGTAAGTGGACTCTACACCTCCATAGCAGACCATACGCAGGGCAAGGCAAAGCCTCTGCATAAGACGACATGGAATGCTTTGGTATCGTATAGAATGGGAGGATGGATGCTCCGTACATTTTACAAGACGGTGTTCAGAGCGCCTACGCTCAATGACCTGTACTACACGATGGTGGGAAACCGCAACCTGAAGCCTGAGTACACCAAGCAGTTTGATGTTGGCATAACCTACCAGATAGCAGGCAAGACGGGTTCATCTCATGGTGCAATAAACAATGAATGGGGTGTAAACGTGCAAGCCGACTGGTATTACAATCGTGTGGAAGACCGTATTGTATGCCTTCCGCTGAAAGGGTCTTACCAGTGGACAATGCTCAACTATGGCTACACTCGTTGCATGGGTGTGGATGTGAGTGTGAATGCGGATTATCGCCAACACTCGTTGCTGCTCACTGCCACCTTCCAAGACGACCGCAACCGCACCAATCCAAAAGAGAAGGCATATAATGACTACATTGCCTATTCGCCCCGTTGGTCGATGACGGCTATCTATACTTTTATGTATAATGGTTGGTCGGCATCGCTCAGCCACATGTTTGTCGACAAGCGATATTGGACAACAGAGAATGCCATCGAAGACCCTCTGTCTGCATACAACTGCACAGACCTGAAAGTGGGTTATCGCTTCCTGCGCCACTATACGATGGAGGCAGAATGCCAAAACCTTTTCGATGAGCGATATGAGATGATTCAGCGGTGGCCAATGCCGGGCAGAAGATTTTCCGTAACGCTGAAATGCCAGTTTTAGATGATAGAAAATAATAAAATGAGTAAGATACGTAAAATGAATATCGAGTTTAAGAAAGGGGCATGTCGCTCTCTTTTGGTTGGAGCTATATTGTTGCTCCTTGCAGCTTGTACTATTGATAATAATGATGTCAATACACCGCTAATTATCGACCCGGTGCTCTTGGGCGAGAACCTGATAGTCTGTAACGAGGGCAACTGGCAGTCGGACAACGGCCAGCTCTCTTACTACGATGGTGTGACAGGTCAGCTCACTAACAAGTGGTTCAGACAAGTAAACGGAATAAAATTGGGCGACACGCCAAACGACATCATACAGGTGAACGACACGCTCATTGCCATCGCCGTCAACTGGTCCAACATCGTACAGTACATCCACCCCGACGGCACGGCCTGCGGAGCGACTGAGAACGTGCCCAACAACCGCCGCATGTGTACTGATGGCAAATATCTCTACATCACATCATATGCCCATAAGTGTGGCAACAAGACTTTCACCAAAGGCTACGTGGCAAAGATTGACGTGAATACAAAGCAGGTGGTGGCAACGTGCGAAGTCGGCTGGGAACCGGAGGGCATACGTCTCTACGACGGCAAGCTATACGTAGCAAATACGGGGGGCTATGCCTTCTCAGAAAAGCATGAGTACGAGACCACCATACAGGTAGTAGATGCCGAGACAATGACTACCGTCAAGACTATCGATACGGGTGCCATCAACCTCTATGGCGAGATGTCGCAGGCAGGACAATATCTCTGCATCAACTCTTGTGGCGATTATTATGACGTGAGTCCTAAGACGATAATCGTAGACTGCAAGACAGACAAGGTTACCACTTTCGATTTTCCCTGTACTTACAACACCACGGACGGAAGCAATTTCTATACTGTAGGCACTGCTTTCTCATATAATACAGGTGAGTATACTTATTACATAAAGACTATTGACCCTGTAACCCTACAAGTAACAGACGGCATCTACTGTGACGACATTACCAATAAGATAAAGGAGCTGACTTCTCCTTACGAGATTTACGTCTCACCTCATACTGGTAATGTCTATTTCACCGATGCTGGGAGCTATGCATCGGCTGGCGAACTGTATGGTTATCGTTTGGATGGAACTCCTTTGTTTTCACCACAAGAAGTCTATGTAAATCCTGCGCACATCTTGGCATTACCAGTTTATAAATAAGAGTGGAAAACATGAAGAAGATAATAGTAAGTGGGTTGTTGAGTCTGACATTTGCGACATCTTATGCGCAGACTCAGTCTGTCGAGGTCGTGGAATTGCATCCTGCACCGGGACAGTTTGTCAACACATTGCCAAAGGCTGATGAAGGTTCTACACATGAAGATGTATGCCGGAAAGCAACCGAGAATTTGAATGAAGGAACAGGACTCATTCATTTAGGAACATACGGCGGATATATCACCGTGAGGTTCGACCATCCCGTACAGAACAAGCGAGGCTCCGACCTCCGTATTACAGGCAACGGATTCTATGCCGCTTCCGACCCGGTATATGGTAAGGAGACCATTGGCG
>CAVCGK010000043.1:0-19146 GCA_963601795.1 bacterium
GGAAGCCCACAAAAAGAAAAGCCCTCATCCTGCGAGGAGGTCGCAAGATGAAGGCGTATAAGAAAAGGGTGATTAGGCAGTGTTCCGCTTCAATACATCAATCCCACCAGAAATACCATATTGATGATTTTTTTAGTAGTTGAGCAAGTGATGCGAGATTGTTACCTTGTAAAATATCAACACTATATCCCAAATGTTCCTCGGCAAGAAGCATAGTATCTCCCGCCACAGGCTGTGGCAAATAATACTCAATCACGTCATTTGAAATGTAAGCCACAGACGCGCCATATTTCTCATACCAATGCTTGGCTATTGCCATGTGTTCCTCTGCTTTAGGACACTCATTCCAACCTCCTATTGGTATATAGGCAAACACTTTCCACGGTTCTTTCACGGGAACTTCAACAAGATAGAGATTTGTACCTTCTTCAATTTCAAAATCATTGATAGGTTCAATGTTTTCATCTGTACCAACGACATCATTTTTCCATTCTGCATCGTTGTACTCTTCCTTTATCTGTTCCATTCTTTCATGCAGGATAGAAGTTCCATCGTTTATATTTGAATTCAATACTTTAGATTGCCACTCCTGAAGTTTGGTTTCATCAAACCATTCTGAACTGTCATCTATTGAGTCGTAAAAACATCCGTCCACAGCCAACAGAACCGGGCAAAAGCCTTGATGCTTACCTTTCTCGTAAGCTTCAAGCCATAACTGCCTAATATCTGTCAAAGGTACATCTACATGGGTAACTTTACAACCTTGAAAAAAACGCTCAATGGAAGGCAAAGGCGGTATGTTGTCTTCATAATCCCCCTCCACGACCTTCATATTTTTGTATGAAATCATGTAAAGGTTGACCAACTTGAAGAATCTCCATGTCAGGAAAGCACAAACTATTATAGGTGTATATAATTGTTCGTCACTCATTATCCGAGCCACCAACAACCCAATACACAATACAAGCATAAGTCCCCAAATGATCAGTTGCTTGCGTAAAATACGACACACTCCACGCCAATCATTAGCTTCAATGAGAGCGTTCAAATCGGTGCCCATCTTTTTCTCTGTCCGTTTCTTCCACCGATACAACAAAGCAAAAATGACAACAACTGCCAATACAATGAATAATAGCTGTTCCATAAAGTAGTTTTTTTGGCACTAAGATACAGAGTTTCTTTTGAAATCGCACAACAAAAAGCATTTATCTCACACCGCCCACACTTATTGGGTAAAAATCGTACTGTGGGAACTTCTCGCAGCCAATGTAGAGCGTGTCGAAAGCATCTGTGCCGTCGGTGCGGTGTTTTGTTTTAGCGGTTGCATCGGGTAAGGTTTTGCGAGGTGACAACACTCACCACTTCACCGCTCTCCGCTTCGACGAGGAGGATCTTGGAGTGGTTGTCGGCGAGGTAGGTGCGCTTCATATTTTTAGAACACGGAAGACACGGAAAGCACGGATGTTTTTTTGCTGGTCGCAAAAGGAAAGCCCTCATCCTGCGAGGAGGTCGCAAGATAAAGGCTAAGTTAGGGGATTGGGTGTTTAATAGAATTTGAGCCTACCTTGTTTCTTCAGACGTTTGCGAATACTGTCAAACTCAATTTCGTATTCTTTTTGACCTGGGTGATAGTCAGCTTTATCACACTCATCGTCAGACCAGTCTTCCCAAAATCGGCCATAAATATGTTCTTGACGTTCCTTTTTAATCACGTCTTGTTCTTTCTCCTCAATGGTCATACTATTCCAACGCTTAAGCGTCTGTGCAAACTCCCATGCGGAAGCCGCATTGTGTTTCTCCCAATATTCATCATCTGATTTTGAGTATTCCTCCATCCTTTGGTATGCCAGTCGTTCATCGCCCCTTTCTGTGAAGATGATACCACAATACACAAAGCCGTGCTTTTCAAGTATATGCTGCATGATGTGGTTGTCACGATGCGTGTCAATGCGGATGTTGCTGGTAAAAACAGAACAATGACGAATGATTTCATCGAAGATACCATGAACGTTCGGGAGACTTGCTATTCGGTGAATGACAGAATAAGTACACAGGCCAAATTCGTCAATATCGCTATCGAGCCAATGCCCGTCCTTTATAGTTTGATAAGTCGGATCAAGCTGATTTCTTATAAAAGCATAGTATGCTACAATTTTATCGCTCTCGTCAACAATAACGAGACCATTCTCGTTTGCAATGTCCTTCTTTATCGTTTCTATGTCGGGATAGCCTTTAACCCATTGTTGGGTATTGCCGTTTTGCTGCATTATATTGCGTGCAGCATCAATAACCGACATGATAATTTCAAGGTCTTCTATCCTTGCCCTTTCGGTTTGAAGCATGGTATGAATTGAGTTATATATGTGATTATTTCCTTAAATCGGTTCTCGTAAAACAAAGTTAATGGATTATAATCAAATAAAAGAAAAAAACAAAGATCTTATGGAGATGTTGTTGTAAGCACATTGGTCAGTTTTTGTGAGAACTTAGTTGGGGCGATGTTTTGACATATGTCACACAAGTGTGCGACATATGTCATAAACCTTTATGGCAATTGTCAAAAACCTTTGTGACATATGCCGCACAACCTTTTGACAATTGTCAAAACATCGATGAGGCTATATTATATCATCGATAAAAATAAATTCAAACATCAATGAGGGTAAATTACAACAGACTAAATAGAGAGTTCACGAATGGTAAGCACAGAGTTGAATCCGCTACGCGATCCAGCCCATCCGTTTACCAACCAACAGCGACCATCATCGTCCCACAGAGGGCATGTGTCTATCATTCCTTTCCCTTCTATTCTATCACGCACACTGGTTTGCTCCAAGAGCCACACTTACTTTTATAATTTCTTTGCCCTCATGAGAGCCTCCAGATAGTAATAGTCGGCATATATTATGCTAGCATCTATCTCGCTGCCTGCCGGATGATGGCCTGTGCTGTGCATGAGAAACGCCACATTACGCTTGCCGCTCTGATACTTTGGTGTGCTTAGTTGTGCCAACGACTGTAGGGCAAAATCCAAAAACATCTTGTTGTGCGTATAGCGATAAACCATAGTGTAGCCATAGATTGCCCAACTTTGTCCGCGAGCCCACATAGAGTTGTCGGCATATCCCTGATGGGTCACTCCCTTGATGAGGTCGCCATTGATGGTGTCGTAAACGGCAACATGATAGCAACTGCCGTCGGGGCGAAACTGGTTATTCATAGTGGTCTTTGCATGAGTCACCGCCAGATCATATAAAAGCCTGTTGCCTCCATTCTCGGCAGCCCAAAACATCATGTCGATATTCATCATGTATATCTGTCTTTATTGGTGCTTTCAAGTTTTCCTCAAAGCGCCTTATCTGCATCTTCCAAAAGTCGCTATCGGGCGTACCGCTTTGACACCACGATGCACCAAACCAATAGGTGAACTGCTGTCCTGACGTTACGCCACGCTTCACTCCTACGGCATTGCCATATATGCCTTGTGGGCGATGGTTATTGTCCTAAACTATACATACAATTACCTATAGTTGCACATAACTAACTATAACCAAAACATCTTTTCTGTATGATAAACGAAAGTTACCAAAGCGAGGTAAAGCCCGTGGCATCACCACAGTCGTCCAAATCTTCCTCATCAAACAAGTCTCCACGCTTAACGAGTGTCTGCAAGTTACCATCGGCATCGCTTTCACTGACAGATATTCCGATAATATCACTTCCTGAAAGAATTGCCTGGCTTGCAAACCATTCATCGCTCCAACGAACCAATCACTGCCCGAGCGGCGAGCCTCAACTATGTACTCTCCTATCTCACCCTGTAAAGCTTTACTGTCGTCCCATACCGTAGGACAATGCTTCCAAAAGTCAAGTTCATTCTCACCTTTGTAGACATTTGGAAGGTCGTACCAATAGAGGAAGGTAATCGGACTGTAATACACCACTGGCATAGCCAACTGGTGTGCCTTGGTATTCTTTACCCTGCCGTTGAAATAGCAGGGAGTATAATCAGCCGGTCCGCAAAGGAAACGGGTGAACGGCAAGATGGTATTGTGCTCAGCATCTGGCATTTCCTCATTACCACCGATGCCCTCCTGTGTCATGAGGTTAGGATAGGTGCGGCTCCAGCCTGTTGGGCGATACTCATCATGAATATCCACCATGATGTGATGGTCGGCACATTTCTTCACGGCATTGTGAAGCCACAGGAAGCATTGCCTATGACCAAACAAGCGACAAGAATTATGTATAAAATGGTCTGTTTCATGCGATAAATCGATATTTGTTTTGCCAATATTACGATTGGCAAAACAAATATACGTATCCTATTTCACACCTTCGTGTGTAGGAACCACTCGCTTGATAGTTCCGTCGGCATTAAATTCCAGCTTGTCGATGCACACCTCACGATGCACTCCAGGCTGATAATTGAGATATTCCTTGTTGATGCGATGGTACACGATGTACCACTCGTCCTTGCCTGGAACCTGAACCACAGCATTGTGGGCAGTGCCATAAATCTCATGCTGTGGGTCTTGCATCAGCACTATAGGGTCTTTTGCCACCTCTATAGGTCCGAGCGGACTCTTTGCGGTGCCGTAAGCCACATGGTAATTGGCCGCCCCGGTATCATCTACAGACCACATGAAGTAGTAAAGTCCATTGCGATAGAACACGTATGGAGCCTCACGATAGGCGTAATCTTGCAATGTGCCTCCCTTTGGCGTCATCACCGTCACTGTCTTTTCCTTTATCTTGGTCATGCTTTTCTCCAGTTCGGCACCAGCCATAAAGCCATTACCCCAATAGAGATAAGGTTTCTTGCTTACAGGATCTACAAACACATCCACATCGATGAGTTGTCCGTTGCATCCTGTGCGGTTAGTTGACAATAGAGGATGCCCAAGGTCAACAAAAGGTCCAACTGGCGAATCAGCCACAGCCACACCTATCTGCTTACTCTCATCATCGTTAGGACGGGCACTGTAATAGAGATAATACTTATAACTGCCATTCTTTTGCTTCACTTCTACTGCTGCTGGTGCCCAGAGGTTGCCATTCGCCCAACTTATTTGGTTGGTGGAGGCATCAAGAGCCACTCCCTCGTTCTTCCACTCCTTCAAGTCGGCAGATGAATATACATAATATTTATATCCGCCCCATCCTGGTTTGCCGTCTGTTGTGGAATAGATATAATACCTGCCCGTCTTGTTAGAATATAGTATCTCCGGGTCGGCATGAAATCCAGGCAAGACAGGGTTGCCTGCCCCACTCACGCCCTTGGCAGTCGGTAGTATTGGTCGGATAGTGCCATCGGCATTATATGCCATCGGTTCGATGATGACGCTGCGCTTATAGCTGCCGCCATCAGGCAAGGCTCCATTGTGAGAGATGAAGAGCCACTGGTCGTTATAGTTGACAATGGCAGGATGGGTAGTGTTGCTGTTGCCTGCTATCTCGCTGATGATACCTTTGGCAGTCCAAGGTCCGTTGATGTTGTCTGCCATGGCATAGGCTATCTTCTCAGGCCATCCCGAAGCATAAGTCAGGTAGTACTTACCATTATACTCATGCACCCATGGAGCCTCTGTGAACGGGAATTCCTCACCGAGGTCGATGCGCTTAATCTCACCATCTATCTCGGTCATGTTGTCTTTTAGTTTGGCGATGTAGCACTCTTTGTTTCCCCATATAATATAAGGTGTATTGTCGCTATCAATGAAGATTGCAGGATCGATGCATGCCCAGTTGTGCTTGGAGTCGAAGCAGTCCTCGTTGGTAAGCATTGGTTTTCCAAGCGCATCTTTGTAAGGTCCAGTTATCTTGTCGCTCACAGCCACGCCGATGCCACACCAATTGGTCGATACATACCAGTAGAACTTGCCATTGCGCTCCACCACATGCCCCGCATAGGCTTGTTTGCTGTCTGCCCACTTGAATTCTGACACACTCAGTGGCGTAGGATACTGTGTCCAGTGCTTCATGTCAGTGGTAGAGAACATCTGCCAATCATGCATCTCATATGTAGGATGATTGCCATCTGCATCATGGCCAGCAAAGAGCCACAAGGTGTCCTTGTAGACCATGGCAGCAGGATCTGCCGTATAGATATGATGAAAGAGCGGGTTGCCCTTTGCCACGATATTGTAGCAACCATCTTCCCCACCATTATTTACATCTTGCGCATTCACTGGGTTAGCCAAAGCCAAGGCAGACAAAAGAAGACTTCCAAACATTTTATTTTTCTTCATCGTGATCGTCGTTTCTTTAGTTAAGTTTACTCGTTAGTGCAATTGATTTGATTTAACAAATGTGAATAAAGAGTTATACATACCATTATTTTTAGTAACTTAAGGGTGCTTATAATCATTTAGCCTAAACTATAGAATGCACAACCTTTATACAAAATTCTACAAAATACTTGAAATATGCAAACCATATTCCCGCTATCTGCTTTCATCTAAAACTTTTTGAGCATAAAGTCAACCTTTTGACAATTGTCAAAACATCAATGGAGCTAAGCGATGACATCGATTAGACTAAATTCAAACATCAATGAAATTTATTATAAAACCGATGAAATGCGCCCTAGAACTTGTGCATCTGCGCCTCAGCAACGGAAAGACGATGAAGGTAGTTGTGAAATAATACTCTCCATCCAAACTGTGTGATTAGATAAAAAAAACGTGCTGTGGGAAGTCCCATAGCACGTTTTTTCTATCTAATAACACAGTAAATACAAATATATTATTGTCCGCTAAATATTGCTAATTAGTAATCATTAATTGTAAAATGGACGTAAAAGCGGACGTTTTAATATTGTAAGAATGGCAGAATATATTATATTTTAGTTAACTTTGCACAAAATAGACCTATTAAAAAGAAATGACAGACATTTGTTGCATTGGTCACATCACGCGTGACCATATCATAACACCTGAGCAGACAGTAGACCTGCCAGGTGGCACTTCCTATTATTTTGCTAAAGCTATAAACCATCTGCCACAAAGAGTTGACTTCCAATTGGTGACAAAAGTGTCGCAAGAAGACGTGCATGTGGTGAAACAACTGCAGGAGGAAGGCATTACTGCAAAGTGCTTCGACAGTCGCCACACGGTGTTCTTCGAAAATAAATACGGAGAAAACTCCAACAACCGCACTCAGCGACTGCTCGACAAGGCAGACCCTTTTACTATAGAAGAGGTGAAAGATCTTGATGCCAAGACTTTCCATTTGGGCACATTGCTGAGCGATGACTTTGCTGAAGAAGTGTTCCCACTGCTACGCGAGAAGGGACGCATATCTGTGGACGTACAGGGATTTCTGCGCAAGGTCGAGGGCGAAAAGGTGCTAGCCACAGAATGGGAAAACATGGATCGCATATTGCCTTACATCAACATACTGAAACTCAACGAGCAGGAGATGGTGGCTACGGCTCACAACGACAATCCATATGAGGTGGCAGCGATGCTCAACAATAAGGGTGTGGATGAAGTGCTTCTGACACTTGGCAGTTACGGTTCGCTGATCGGAGTAAATGGCGAATGCATACGCATACCGGCTTATCATCCAGAGCATATCGTAGACGCTACAGGATGTGGCGACACCTACACGGCAGGATATCTTTATGCACGCGCCACAGGTGCTTCCTACAAGGAGGCAGGACAGTTTGCCGCCGCCATGTGTACAATTAAGTTGCAGCATTCAGGAGCATTCGACAAGACTGAGGAAGATGTGATGAATGTCATCAGGGAAAACAAAATCGTGGAATGAGGGTAACATCATTCACATAACAAACAAAAAAAAATGAAAAAAGAAAAAGCAGGTCTGACGACAAAAGAATATCTCATTCCTTTTATCCTCATCACATCGCTCTTCTTCCTGTGGGGCTTTGCGAGGGCTATCCTCGATGTGATGAACAAGCATTTCCAGAATGAGCTTAACATCACTATCACACACTCTGCCATGGTGCAGGTGACAACCTATGTGGGATATTTCCTGATGGCAATACCAGCGGGATGGTTTATCAACCGACAGGGCTACCGACTTGGAGTAATCTTCGGACTGATGCTCTTTGCCATAGGTGCACTGATGTTTATACCGGGAGCATTGGCGGGCACATTTTATATATATCTGGCAGCACTGTTTATCATCGGTTGTGGTTTGGTGTTTCTTGAGACATCTGCCAATCCTTATGCCACCGAACTTGGTGACAGGTCAACGGCAACATCACGACTCAACTTCTCGCAGTCATTCAACGGACTGGGAGGTCTTTGCGCCACATTCTTCGTGGGACGCTTCCTCTTCCGCGACGAGGCAAACAGCAATGACGTAGTGTTCCCCTATGCCATACTAGCCTTTGTAGTAATCGTCATTGCAGTGATATTCACACGTGTGAATCTGCCGGAAATAAAGATAGACAAGAAAGACGACAAGATAAATGTGGAAGGCGAGACACGTATCTATCAGTTGTTTCACCATCACCCGATGTTCGTATTCGGTCTTCTCACCCTATTGGCTTACGAGATAGCGGAGATTTCCATAAACAGTTATTTCATCAACTATGTGACTGCAAAGGGGTGGATGAGCGACAGCCGTGCATCGGATGTGCTGACCATAGCACTGGGATTCTTCATGGTGGGACGCTTCATCGGTTGCTGGATAATGCAGCGTGTGAAGGCAGAGACAGTGCTGCTGATATGCGCTATAGGAAGCGTATGTTGCATAGGTTTGGTATTGCTGAATCTTGGCTACATCTCTATGGTGGCTCTCGTGGCAAACTACGTATTCGAGGCCATCATGTTCCCGACGATATTCTCTCTGTCGCTGCGAGGACTTGGCAGTCTTACGAAGAGTGCATCATCACTGCTGATGATGACTCCTATAGGCGGATGCGGATTCCTGCTGATGGGTCTCATTGCTGACAGTACACAGATGGCAGGATTGCCTTTCGTCATACCATTCCTGGGATATTGCACGGTGTTGATATTCGCATCTGAATTGTCACGACCGTCAAACTGCAGGATAAAGGAATAAGCTGGCGCAAAGATAGTATTTGCATGTATCGCTAAAAAAGCGTACAACACGATTTAAGAATATATTTTAAAGAGTACATGATATGTCATTATGATTTCCTCATCATCGGCGGTGGCGTAGCCGGTATGAGCTTTGCTCTCAAAGTAGCTAACGCCAATAAAGGTTCTGTTGCCATCATCTGCAAGACCACTCTCGATGAGGCAAACACAGCCAAGGCACAGGGTGGCATAGCCTCAGTCACAAACCTCAACGTGGACAATTTCGACAAACACATCCACGACACTATGGTGGCAGGCGACTGGCTCTCCGATCACGATGCCGTGGAGCATGTGGTGAGAAATGCGCCGGAAGCAATAAAAGATCTCGTGAAATGGGGCGTCAACTTCGACAAAAAGGATGATGGCTCTTTCGACCTTCATCGTGAGGGCGGACACTCTGAGTTTCGCATCCTTCACCACCAAGATGACACAGGCTTCGAGATACAGCGTGGTTTGATGGAAGCCGTGAGAAACAATCCCAACATCACAGTCCTCGAAAACCATTTCGCCGTGGAAATCATCACCCAGCATCACTTGGGTCAGGAGGTCACACGCCGCACACCAGACATAGAGTGCTATGGAGCCTATGTAATAAACCCCGAGACGCAAAAGGTTGACACATATCTCTCACGCATCACCCTCATGGCAACGGGAGGCACTGGAGCCGTTTATGCCACCACGTCAAATCCCGACATAGCCACTGGCGACGGCATAGCTATGGCTTATCGTGCCAAGGCTACGGTGAAAGACATGGAGTTTGTACAGTTTCACCCTACGGTGCTCTACAACCCGGCAGAGACGCATCCTGCGTACCTCATCACGGAGGCTATGCGCGGATATGGAGCCATACTGAAATTGCCCGATGGAACAGAGTTCATGCAGAAATATGATCCTCGCCTATCGCTCGCTCCAAGAGACATAGTGGCACGCGCCATAGACCACGAGATGAAGATTCACGGACTTGACCACGTATGTCTAGACGTGACAATGAAAGATGCCGAACAGACAAAGAAACACTTCCCACATATATACGAGAAATGTCTCTCCATTGGCATCGACATCACGAAGCAGATGATACCTGTCTGCCCATCGGCTCATTATATGTGTGGCGGAATCAAGGTAGACCTCAATGCTGAGAGTTCAATTCACCGCCTATATGCTGTTGGCGAATGCTCATGCACAGGATTGCATGGCGGCAACCGTCTGGCTTCCAACTCGCTCATCGAGGCTGTAGTATACGCTAAGAGTGCTGCAGAGCATGCTATAGAAAACATTGACAAATATCATTTCGAGGAAGACATTCCTGAATGGAATGACAACGGCACGCTTACCAATGAAGAGAAAGTGCTTATCACCCAAGACGAGAAAGAGGTAGGTCAAGTAATGTCTACATACGTGGGCATAGTGCGCTCTAATCTTCGTCTGAAGCGTGCATGGACTCGTCTAGACATGCTCTACGAGGAGACAGAGGACCTCTTCCGTCGTGTAAAGCCTACACGCGACATATGCGAACTCCGCAACATGATCAACGTGGGCTATCTCATTACACGACAAGCAATAGAGCGTCACGAGAGCCGTGGACTTCACTACAACATCGACTATCCTCGCCTCGACAAACCTGTGGAGGAAAAAATATAACCACACCGATTATGGAAACAATAGAATCCTTGAAAAACAAAGTGCGAGAGTTGGCTGATTCGCGTCATGCCCTCATCCTCGCACATTATTACACTCGTCCGGAGATACAGGAGGTTGCCGACTTCATAGGCGACTCTCTCGCCTTGGCACGCAAAGCTGCCGAGACCGATGCGCCAGTGCTGGTGATGTGTGGAGTACATTTCATGGCAGAGACGTGCAAACTGCTGTCGCCCGAAAAAATGGTGCTTGAGCCCGATCCTTCGGCAGGTTGCTCGCTTGCAGACAGTTGCAAAGCCGAGGATCTCGCTGAATACAAAAAAGAGCATCCTGGATATAAGGTAATAAGTTATGTAAACACCACGGCGGCGGTGAAGGCATTGTCCGACTGTTGCGTTACATCAGGCAATGCTGTGAAGGTGATGAACAGTATGCCGAAGGACGAGAAAATAATCTTCGGTCCCGACTATAACCTTGGCAATTACATCAACTCCATCTCTGGCAGACAGATGCTTCTTTGGAATGGAGGATGCCATGTGCACGAGAAGTTTTCTATCAGCGCTATAATCGGTTTGAAGAAACAATATCCCAATGCCATCGTAATGGCTCACCTTGAGTGCAAGGCACCCGTGCTCGCCATAGCAGACGTAAAAGGTTCTACAGCAAGCATGCTCACCTATGCCAAGGAACATCCCGAGCAGAAGCAATTCATCGTGGCTACGGAGGCTGGCATATTGTTCGAACTGAGCAAGCAGTGTCCTAACCAAGAGTTCATCCCCGTTCCGCCAGAGGTTACAGAAGGCGAAAACGGCATCGGCTCTACAAAAGCGGAAGGCGGCATTCCTGCCTCATGCACATGCAACGAATGCGAGTTTATGAAGTTGAACACATTGGAGAAAATCATTGCATGTCTCGAAACTCTTCAGCCTCAAGTGACAATCCCTGAGGATATCGCACGCGAGGCTGTGAAACCGATAGAGACAATGCTCAAACTCTCTTAGTTTTATTTTACCAAAAAAATTAAAACACGACATAAAAATCATCCATATGAACTACAAACAAACAGAAGAAGAACTTACTGACCGCCTCATAGACCTTTCCTTTAGCGAGGACATTGGCGACGGCGACCACACTACCCTATGCTGCATCCCTGCAGATGCCATGGGCGAGAGTGTGCTTATGATAAAGGAAGAGGGTATTTTTGCAGGTGAACGTGCTGCAAAGGAAGTGTTCAAACGCTTTGATCCAGAGATGAAAGTCACCATGCACAAGCACGATGGCGACCATGTAAAACCGGGCGACATTGTGCTCACAGTAAGCGGACGCGAACAGAGTCTTCTCACCACTGAGCGACTGATGCTCAACATCTGCCAACGTATGAGTGGCATAGCCACCATGGCTCACCGATATCAGCAGGCTCTCATCGATGCAGGCACGAAGACACGTGTTCTCGATACTCGCAAAACTACTCCGGGCATGCGTATGCTGGAGAAAGAGGCTGTTCGCATCGGTGGCGGCATGAACCACCGTATAGGTCTCTTTGATATGATTCTTCTCAAGGACAACCACATCGACTTCTGTGGTGGCGTACACAATGCCATAACTCGTGCTCGCCAATACTGCAAGGACAAGGGACTCGACTTGAAGATAGAGTGTGAGGTGCGCGATTTCACGGAACTGCAGGAAGCTCTCAAGGATCTCCCCGACCGCATCATGTTTGACAATTTTACCCCTGAAGACACAAAGAAGGCGGTAGAACTGGTGCACGCTGCCACGAAGGCCGATGGCACACCTGCTAACATAGAGACAGAATCGTCGGGTGGCATCACCTTTGACACGATGATACCTTACGCAAAGGCGGGAGTTGATTTCATTTCATTTGGTGCACTCACACATAGTGTAAAGTCGCTTGACATGAGTCTTAAGGCAAAAGGATCTTCCAAGCTCTCAATCTGAGCCTAAGGCTAATGACATAAAGTGCTATAGCCCACTTTGCGAGTGATACAAAAAAGGTCTGGAATGCAAACCATTCCAGACCTTCTTTTTTCTTCTTATGCCTTGCATGAAAGCGATGGCATAGGGGCAAACTTAAGATTTAAGCCTCCTCTGCAGGAGCCTCAGTTGCCTCAGCAGCCTCTGCCTCAGCAGCAGCTACTGCAGCAGCAGCCTTCTTATCAGCTACCTTCTTTGCAATCTCTTCGTTTACCTTCTTCTCTGCAGCGAGATTCTTTGCCACAACCTCCTTCTTAGCCTGAGCTACAGCGTCAGCAACGGCCTTGTCGCCATTGTCCTTAGCCTGCTTCCAAGCGTCGAACTTAGACTGAGCAGCAGCCTCGTCGAAAGCGCCCTTCTTAACACCACCATTGAGGTGCTTCATCAGGTATACACCTTCGTGCTTGAGGATTGTACGTGCAGTGTCAGTTGGCTGAGCACCATTCTCTACCCAGTAAAGAGCACGCTCGAAGTTGATGTTGATAGAAGCAGGATTAGTGTTAGGATTGTAAACACCAAGCTTCTCGATGAAACGACCATCACGTGGAGCTCTTGTGTCTGCTACTACCACACGATAAACTGCGTAGCCCTTGTGGCCACCGCGCTGCAATCTGATTTTTGTTGCCATTTGATTTAAATGAATTTACGAGGGAACTCGTCCCTCAATGATTAATGATTTGATTTATAAGCCTCCATCACGTGGAAGCCGTTGCAAAATTAATCAAATGGTGCGACACACACAAGAAACATAATGGAAAAGGCTCATTATTTCAGTATTTTTATTGTTTAGTATGAAGAAAATGATTACTTTTGCGTAGTAATCATATCTAAAAAACATTATAAGATGGAGAACAGTCAGCAGACAATCTCGCAAGTAGACAGGGCTATAGAGAAGTCAATAGCCAAATTCACTAACAAAAGTGAATCAATGATTTTCACCGACCTTCACTTCAGAGTGATACAGGATAGCGGCGAGATGTTGACTTTCAATGACGATGACGAGGAAATCAACCGCTGTGTCATAAGTGATTGGATCGGCAACACCGACGATACTTTCTATCACCATGTGGCAGCCTTGCTCCGACAGCGTCTAAGCGCACACACGGAACAGATAGACAAGATGAACATCGCCAAGCCATTCAGTTTCATCCTTGAAGATGATGAGCACGAAACCATCGCCGAGCTCTTCATTGCCGACAACGATACTATCATTCTTGGCGGTGACCTTATGGAGGGACTTAACAGCGACCTGGACAGTTTCTTTGATGATCTTATGAAGGAATAGACTGAAACATTCTGTTTACATTTATTATAATAAAAAAAACAAGCCGGTCATTGGAAGATATTGCAAACCTTTCCAATGACCGGCTTGTTCGTTTTAGAAATAGCCTTATAATTTCACTTTCTTCTTCACCACCTTACTCTCATTCTGCATACGGTCGAGAGCTGTCACCGCATAGACGTAACGGCTCTTTCCGTCTTGATAAGGTAATTTGCAGTAAGTGTCACCCGTCACACATACTATTTTTGAAGGGTCTTCCGTATTGACTTTCTCACCTTTCGCAAATCGGTAGACTACATATTTCACTGCCTTATTCTTCCATCCCTCACCTTTTGGTGCAGTCCAAAAGAGAATATAGCCATCTGCAGTCCACACAGGTTTCATCTTGCGCACTTTACCAGGAGCACTGCCGTCAATGAAAGGCATACGTGGTTGCAGGGCAGGATAGCGCCAGTAGTTATGACGAAGCACCTGACCATAGTTGCCTACGTTGTCAACAGCTGCCTTAGCATACCACAGTACAGTACCCTGCACATTCTTCATCTTGTCATGAAGTTTATATTTTGCAGGCATCTGATTTTGGTTAGGATTCTGAAGGTCGGCATACTTTGCCGTGCGCTCTATATCTTCACCAATATATAATGGACGGTTACCGCAGAAACGGTTCCACCAATTGATGAGAGTGGCATAGTCGGCAGCCTTGTGTCCTATCTCCCAATAAAGTTGTGGCACACAGTAATCCACCCAACCATTATTTACCCATAAGAGAACATCAGCATAGAGGTCATCATAATTCTGCAAACCATTGGTATCGGAACCATTAGCAGGATCACTCTTCTTATTGCGGTAGATACCAAAAGGCGACACACCAAACTTCACCCAAGGTTTCACACTATGGATAGTCTCTGAGAGTTGCTTCACGAAGAGGTTAACATTGTCACGACGCCAATCTCTCACATCCTTAAAACCACCAGTATTAAACTGGGCAAACTGTGACGCATCGGGAATATTCTCGCCTGCTACAGGATATGGGTAAAAGTAGTCATCGATGTGGAATCCGTCAATGTCATATCTTTCCACTATATCCGCTGCCACCTTGCATATGTAGTCGCGATTGGAAGGAATGCCTGGGTTGAGAATATACTGACCGCTATACTCAAAATAACTTTGCGGGTTCTTCACACAGATATGGTTGCTGGCAAGAGCTGTCGTTCCTTTTGTCTTGGCACGATATGGATTAATCCACGCATGAATCTCCATTCCTCTCTTGTGACACTCAGTCACCATCCACGCCAAAGGATCCCATCCTGGGTTCACGCCTTGCGTACCTGTAAGGAAACGGCTCCAGGGTTCGATATTGCTTTTATATAGCGCATCGCACTCTGGTCTTACCTGAAAGATTATGGCATTTACGCCATCCTTCTGCAACTCATTGAGCTGATAGGTAAGAGTTTCCTGCATGGTCTCCTTAGACAGCCCCTGAAACTGTGCATTGACAGCCTGTATCCAAGCACCACGAAACTCTCGTTTATTTTGCCCATAAACACTGATAGCACCCATAATCATGAGTGCCATCAGTAAAATGTAATTCTTTAGTAATCTCATAGCCCGACTTTATTCTTCCGGCTTCATGTTGGTGTAAACAGTCTGCACATCGTCAAACTCTTCGAGCTTCTCCACCATCTTGTCGATAGTAGCACGCTGCTCTGCATCAACTTCCTTCAGGTCATTTGGTATATAGGTGAATTCACCACCGATATCCTGCAAACCCTTGCTCTCAAGGAAGTGCTGTATCTGAGCATATGACTTTGGATCACCATAGATAGAGATTGTTGTCTCGTCCTTGTCCTCATCATAATTCTCGTCGAATTCATCATCCACATTATAGTCGATGAGCTCAAGAATCAGGTCGTCCATGTCTACATCCGCAGACTTCTTGAATGTGAACACACACTTGTGGTCGAAGAGGAATGACAGTGAACCAGTAGTTCCAAGGTTTCCAGAGAACTTGTTGAAGATAGAACGCACATCAGCCACCGTACGGGTAGTGTTGTCGGTAAGAGTATCTACGAACACTGCTATTCCGTGAGGTCCGTATCCCTCATAAGTCACTTCCTTGTAGTCGGACTGGTCCTTACCCATTGCATTCTTGATAGCGCGGTCGATATTGTCCTTCGGCATATTCTCACGCTTACAAGTAGCGATGATAGAACGCAGTGTAGCGTTAGTCTCAGGATCAGGACCTGATGCCTTAACTGCTATTGCTATCTGCTTACCAAGACGGGTAAAAGTTTTTGCCATGTTGCCCCAACGCTTCAGTTTGCGGGCCTTTCTAAATTCAAATGCGCGTCCCATAATTTGACGATTTTATTTTTCTATATCTATTATTGTTATTGTTCACTTTATTATTTGTCTACAGTTTTTGCCTTAAGCTTAACGTAATTCGGCACCGAGCTGTTTCTTCAGGTTGTTGATGAGCTTATTCATGATAGCATCGATAGCCTTGTCGTTGAGAGTCTTCTCAGCGTCTTGCAGGATGAAGTTCACAGCATATGACTTCTTGCCATCAGGCAGGTTCTTGCCTTCATAGACATCAAAGAGTTCTACGCTCTTAAGAAGTTTCTTCTCGCTTTGACGCGCAATCTGCTCTATCTGTGCAAACTCCACTGTTTTGTCAACGAGCAGGGCCAAGTCACGCGACACTGAAGGATACTTGCTTATCTCAGTAAACTCCACCTTACTGTTCTTCACTGCCTTCATAAGCGCTGTCCAATGTATGTCGGCATAATAGACAGGAGCAGAGATGTCTGCCTTGTGCAGAAGTTTCTTCGATACGATACCCATCTCTACAAACACCTTGCCACCACGGTTTTTCAGTTCTATACCGCTTGAGAAAATGTCATTCTGAGATTTGGCAGAGACAATCATTCCCATAGGAACACCCAAACGTGCAAGTACATTCTCAACATACGCCTTCAGTTCATAGTAAGAGCTATCCTCGTCTGGATGAGCCCATGATCCTTGCACACGCTTTCCTGTAATCCACAATCCAAGGTGATATTCCTCTGTGTAAGCCTTTATAGGATTCTCGTCATCATGCTTTTCTGCATTGTAGTGGTAGCAATTGCCAAACTCGAAGAAACGGAGGTTGCCCATCTTTCTGTTGGCATTTCTCATTATACTCTCAAGACCGCCAAAGAGCAATGTCTGACGCATAACTCCAAGGTCTGCACTTAGAGGATTCATCACCTTAACAGTGTGCTCCTCAGTGTAAGCATTCAACTCCTGATAGTAGGAAGTCTTTGTGAGCGAATTATTGAGAATCTCATTGAAACCACAACCTACGAGCTGCTCGCCAATAAGGTTTTCAAGTTTATATTCTGCATCAGCCTGCTCAGGTGTTGTCAGGGCAGACGCAAGACGTGTAGGAATTTCTACATTATTATAACCGTAGATGCGCAGGATATCTTCCACTACGTCACATGGACGCTGCACATCCACTCTATAAGCTGGCACCTCAAGAGTCAGAGCTTCTTCTGTCTCGTTGACGATGTTCATCTCAAGACTTGTAACGATAGACTTTACAGTGTCCTTACCTATCTTCTTACCGATGAGTGTATCCACGTAGTCATAGCTGAGCTCTACGACAGCCTTTGGTATTGGATTTGGATAAAGGTCCTTTATCTGCATGCTCACCTTTCCACCTGCAAGCTGCTTGCAGAGAATTGCTGCCTGCTTGATAGCATAAATCTGTCCTTCCGGATCTATGCCACGCTCAAAGCGGAAACTTGCATCTGTAGACAATCCGTGACGACGTGCACTCTTGCGTATCCATGTAGGATGGAAATAAGCAGACTCTAGAACTACGTTACGGGTAGTTTCGTATGTTCCCGAACCACGGCCACCGAATACTCCGGCAATACACATCGGCTCCTTAGCATTACAAATAGCAAGGTCGTGTTCTCCAAGAATATGTTCATCGCCATCAAGAGTGATGAAAGGAGTACCTTCTGGCAGTGTGCGGACAACAATCTTGTTGCCTTCCACCATATCAGCATCAAAGCAGTGCATAGGCTGACCATATGCCATCATGATATAATTGGTAATGTCTACAATATTATTGATAGGACGAAGACCGATTACATTAAGCTTATTCTTGAGCCACTCAGGACTTTCCTTAACATCACAGTCTGTGACAGTAAGGCTAACATAACGACGGCAAGCATCGCTATTCTCTATCTCTACATCAATCTGGAGGTCTTCATTGTCTACAGCAAACTCGCTACAATCTGGGCGGTGAAGAGATGTCTCATAACCATTTTGCTTGAGCCAAGCATAAAGGTCGCGAGCAACTCCCCAATGAGAGAGAGCATCTGAACGGTTTGCAGTGATGTCTATCTCTATCACCCAATCGCTCTCAAGATGGAAATATTCTGCAGCAGGGGTACCTACAACAGCATCTTCCGGCAACACCATAATACCGTCATGACCATTACCGAGACCTATTTCGTCCTCAGCACATATCATACCATTAGACTCTACACCACGCAGTTTACTCTTCTTTATAGTAAATTCCTTGTCACCATCATAGAGTACACATCCGAGGTCAGCTACAATAACCTTCTGTCCAGCTGCTACATTTGGTGCGCCACAGACAATTTGCTGAGGAGCTGCCTTGCCAAGATCTACAGTAGTAACATGAAGATGATCGCTGTCAGGATGCATTTCACATGTCAGCACCTTACCGACATAAAGTCCTTTAAGACCACCTTTTATAGACTGCACCTCTTCCAGTGCATCCACTTCAAGACCGCATGAAGTAAGTGCATCCGACACTTGCTGTGGAGTCAGGTCGAAGTCAACATACTCCTTAAGCCATTTATAAGAAATATTCATTGCAATGATTTGTTGTTCAATATGTAAGCAGACATAAGTCCACTATAACCAATTTCAGATGCAAAATTACCAAATTTCATACAAAGGACAAAATAAATGAATGACATTTATTATATAGGCGGTGCAGCGCCCTTACTGCGCCAGCAAGCGATAAAACAGTCCTTAAGGACTTGGTACGGCGAGGGCGCCGTACCTCCTAATAAATAATAGAGAGCCTCAGGGTCATGTTGACTCTGAGGCTCTCGTGATTTTGAAAGAAGGCGGCGT
>CAVCGK010000044.1:0-18874 GCA_963601795.1 bacterium
CCCAAAATCCTTAAAAAGGAAAAAGGCGAAGCATGAACGCTTCGCCTAATATAATGTTCTTTAAGTGGGTTCTAAAAGGTCCCACCTTTATTACAATAATCCGATTACAGACCGAGCAGATTCTTCAGTTCTACAGTCTTGGCATCCTTCTCACCGTTTACATAGTAGTAGCAGTTATAGAGAGGATAAGCCCAGTTGCTACGCTCACGGTTTGGATCAAGCTGCTTAGCTTCCTCGAGATAAGGAATGGCATCCTTGAGAAGAGCTACCTGATCATCATACTTGTCAGTCTGTGCAGCCTTCTGTGTGAGGCAGTAGCCTACGAATGTGTCTACCAGCGCCTTCTGTGCCTCCTCGTCTACCTTGCAGCCGAGAGCCTTCTTGAAACTGCCAATAGCATCATCATACTTCTGAGCATTCATCTCAGTCTGGCCCTTCATAGCCCATGCTGTGAAGTTCTCTGGATCACTCTGCAGACGCTCGTTGATGAGAGCAAGCTGCTGGTCGTTCTGACCCATGTTGGCATACCACTGAGCAACACGCGCGAACACGTCAGTGTCAGCAGGATACTGTGCATAGAGCTGCTTCATCTGCTCGAGACAACGCACTGAGTCCTCGTGAGTCTTCACGCCTTTCTCGATGAAATAGAGCTTGAGGTTGAGAGCCTCCTTAGCCTTGGAAGCATCCTGCATCACCACGTTGAGGTAAGACTGAGCTGCGTCAGCATCGCCCTCATTGAAGGTTGTCAGAGCTGCCACACGTGCCACCTCTGAGAGGTAAGGATCGCCAACACCCTCTGGAGATGTCTTTGCATCAGCGGCAATCTTCTCCTTGAAGATTTCAGAGGTACCTGTGGTGACATACATGCCATAGAACTTTGCTGCAGACTTGTTGTCCTCAGCATTCTGAGCGTCCTGACCTGCGTTGATGAGGTAAGGACGGAGCGAGTAGAGACGATCGGCATTGGCCTTGCGGAACTTCAATGGCACCTTGCCCTTCTCGTTAGGCTGAGAGTCATACTTGTCGCACTTCATAGCTGCCTCGTAAGCTGAGTAGAGGTCATTATACATAGCCTGCATGTCAACCTTCTCTGTTGGCTCCTGCTTCATCTGCTCCTTAAACTGGTTGGTCTGGATAGCAGCCTGAGCAGCCGACACACTTGTCATGGTGACATCCACGAGCTTGTTGTAAGCCTGTGCATTCTCTGTTGAGTTCATGGAAGACTCGTTGGCAGAGATGAGCGACTGCACCTCAGAGGTGGTCTTTGCTTTCTTGATCTGCTTGAGAGCATCCGGATTTTGTGCAAATGCTGAAGTTGCAAACAAAGCAACAGCAGCAATGGTCATCATTTTTTTCATATTAGTATATTTTAGATATGTTTGTCAATCAACGGTTGCAAATATAATGATTAATTGCGGTTGAAGGCACATAAATGTCAAGTTTTTATTCTTCGTTATTAGAGAAATCTACTATTGGGTCATTATTTTCACCATCATTGACATTTATGTCGGCGTCAACATCAGCATTCACGTTCTCATTTGTCTCCTCCTCTGGCTGCTGGAAGTCTTCATTGTTCTTCGCCCATGCAGCACGGCTTGCCTCTTCGGCATCTGCCTGTTTGTCGGAACCCATCACCTTGGTAACACCTGCAATGATGTCATTCTTCTTGGTGAGGTTGATGAGGCGCACACCCTGTGTGTTGCGGCCGATGATGCGGCATTCTGCCACTGACAGACGGATGGCGATGCCACTCTTGTTGATGATCATGAGGTCATCATCGTCGTTGACATTCTTTATGGTAACGAGCTGTCCTGTCTTGTCAGTGATGTTCATTGTGCTCACACCCTTTGCGCCACGGGCAGTCTTGCGGTATTCCTCTATCTGCGAACGCTTGCCATAGCCGTTTTCGCTCACCACCATGACAGTCTCTGCGCTTGCATCGTTGACAACAATCATTCCTACCACTGCATCGTCGTCGCCATCAAGACGCATACCGCGCACACCGGTAGACATACGTCCCATGGTGCGGATGTCAGACTCGTCGAATCTCACTGCACGACCATGACGGCTGGCAATGATGAGTTCATTCTTGCCGTTGGTGAGGCGCACGTCTATGAGTTCGTCGTCCTCAAGCAGGTTGATGGCTATGACACCGTTGGCACGTGGACGTGAATACTGCTCGAGGCAAGTCTTCTTCACCGTACCGTTCTTGGTAGAGAACACCACATAGTGGTTGTTGATGAAGTCGGCATCATCAAATGCTCCCTTGCGCAGACGGAGTATGTGCTGTATCTTGTCGTCGGAATCGATGTTCACCATATTCTGGATTGCACGTCCCTTGAAGTCGCGGCCACCCTCTGGCAGTTCGTAGCACTTCAACCAGTAGCAGCGTCCCTTCTTGGTGAAGAACATCAGTGTCTGGTGCATTGTAGCAGGATAGATGAGTTCGGCGAAGTCGCTGTCACGATGGCGTGCAGCCTTGGCTCCCACTCCACCACGTGTCTGCTCGCGATATTCGCTCAGGAGAGTGCGCTTCACATAACCGAGATGGCTCACTGTGATGACTACAGGGTCGTTAGGATAGAAGTCCTCGGCATTAAACTCGTGCTCGGCAGGGATAATCTTCGTGCGGCGATCGTCGCCATACTTCTCCTTAACCTCCAAGAGTTCGTCCTTCATCACCTTCTTGCAGAGTTCAGGGTCATCGAGGATGTTCTGCAGATACTGGATGAGAGCCTGCAGTTCGTCAAACTCTGCATGGAGTTTCTCCTGCTGCAGACCAGTGAGCTGCGACAGGCGCATGTCGACAACATATTTTGCCTGAGCCTCATCGAATCCGAAACGCTCCATGAGTTTCTGCTGTGCCTCCTGTGGACTCTTGCTGCCACGGATGATGTGCACCACCTCGTCGATGTTATCGCAAGCCACGATGAGAGCTTCCAGCAAGTGGGCGCGCTCCTCAGCCTTGCGCTTGTCAAACTTTGTGCGGCGTATGGTGACGTCATGACGGTGCTCCACGAAATATTTCACGCAGTCCTTGAGCGTGAGCAGACGTGGACGTCCGTTGACAAGGGCAATCTGGTTTACAGAGAATGAACTCTGCAGGGCTGTCATCTTGAAGAGCTTGTTGAGCACCACATTGGTGTTGGCGTCACGGCGCACGTCAATGACGATACGCATACCCTGACGGCCAGTCTCATCATTAGCATTAGAAATGCCCTCGAGCTTGCCTTCCTTCACAAGGTCAGCGATATATTCGATGAGCTGTTGCTTGTTTACTCCATAAGGTATCTCTGTGATGACAATCTTGTCGTGCGTGTCGTCACTTTCTATTTCTGCCTTAGCACGCATCACAATGCGACCGCGACCAGTGGCGTAAGCATCCTTCACGCCCTGCAGACCATAGATATAGGCACCAGTTGGGAAGTCAGGAGCAGGAATATACTGCATGAGACCTTCGGTGTCGATGTCTGGATTATCTATGTAGGCACAGCATCCGTCGATGACCTCGCCGAGGTTGTGGGTAGGCATATTGGTTGCCATACCAACGGCAATACCGTTACCGCCATTCACGAGAAGATTTGGTATCTTCGTAGGCATGACGGTAGGTTCGTCGAGAGTGTTGTCGAAGTTGCGATCCATATCCACAGTGTCCTTCTCAAGGTCGTCCATGATATGTTCACCCATCTTCGACAGACGGCACTCAGTGTAACGCATGGCGGCAGCGCTGTCGCCGTCGACCGAGCCGAAGTTACCCTGACCGTCTACGAGAGTGTAGCGCATATTCCAGTCCTGAGCCATTCTCACGAGTGCTCCATAGACTGACGAGTCGCCGTGTGGGTGATACTTACCGAGCACCTCACCTACCACTCTGGCGCATTTCTTGTAAGGTTGTGTACTAACGTTGCCGATTCCCATCATACCGTAGAGAATGCGGCGGTGCACTGGTTTGAAACCGTCACGCACGTCAGGAAGAGCACGTGCCACGATCACTGACATCGAATAGTCGATGTAGCTTGATTTCATCTCTTCCTCAATGTTGATCTTAATAATTCTGTCCTGATCAACTGTCTTGTTTTCGTCCATTATTACTTAATGATTAATTGTTTCTTAGCCGAGGGAATTTATATATCCCACCTTTAGCCTACTTCCGTCTTTCCATCGAAGGTCAAACCGAGCGTGCCGCAAAAGCCGTAAAATCGCCGTAAATGCCCTTTTTATTCGTTCTGACGGACTCTGCACTTATTTTCACGCTTCAAAATTAATCATTTTTTTCGACATAGGAAAGAGTTGAAAGATGGAAAAAATGAAATATTGGTAATCATAGCAGTTGACGTGTGCGCACGTCAACAAAAAAACGCACGTACGTTCATCAAGCAACGCACGTACGTTCATCGGCCAACGCACGTACGTTCATCAGCGAATGCACGTACGTGCGTTTTTTCTATTCCGTAGCTTCAATCAACTGCGGGTCATCATCCTTTGGCAATGACATCTTCCGCTTCTTGTCTTCGCTCGCCCCATATTTCAGGAGCTTATTGGCAGAGGTGATGATGCTCTGCCCCTTTGGTGCCACGGTGACTTTGAGTTCCTCCATTTTGTCGTGCACCTTGTCGAAGGCGCTCTCCAATTCCAGCAGACGCTGATAGAACATCTGCACACGCGACACAATGTCATTGGCGCATTTTATGATGTTCTGTTGGTTTTCCACCTGCGCCATCTGCTTCCACGAAAGTTCGAGCATGCGAAGCAGGGCATAGAGATTTTGCGGACCTGTCACCAGCACTCCCTTCTCATAGGCATCTTGCCAAAGTGACGGACTGGTGGAGATGGCTGCTTGGAGGGCACCGTCATTGCACACGAACATCACGACGAAGTCGAGTTTCATGCCCTTCTGCTCATACTGTTGCCAATAGCTTTTGGTGGAGAGGTTGCGTATCTGAGTCTTTATTGATGTCACATGGTCGGCAAGAGCTTGCTGGCGCTCGCCGTCGGTGAGTGATGTGTCGACATAGCGCATGTAGGCAGTAAGCGACACTTTGGAGTCGATGATGACATCGCGATTGTCGGGAAAATGGAGTATTACGTCGGGCTGCATACGGCTACCGCTTTCGCTGCCTATGACGGCATTGCCATTGCTGTCGCGCAGGGTCACCTGCTCTTCAAACTGCTTTCCGCGTTGCAGTCCCATGTCCTCAAGCATCTGGCGGAGCTGCATCTCACCGAAACCGCCCTGATATTTATTGTTGCCAGAAAGGGCTTGGGTGAGGTTTTCCGTTTTCTGTCCGAGTTTGTCTGCCTGCTGGGCACTAATCTCCAGCACTTTCTTCAAGCCCTCGATGCCGCTGATGCGTTCATGGCGGTCTTTCTCCACCTCATCCTTCATCTTGCGTATGTCATCGTTGAGAGGATTGAGAATCTGCGAAATCTGCTCCTTGTTGTGCTTTGACAGTTCCTCGGAACGTTGCTTAAGCAAATCTTCCGTGGTGCTCTTCAGTTCTGCCTTGAGAGTAGCTATCTGATTGCGGAGCTGTTCGTCGTGAAGTGCTTTCTGCTCCTGCAATTGCTCCTTATATTTCTGTTGGGCATCGTCAAGGTTAGCCTTGTGTTCTGCCTTCAGGTTTGCGACAGCACTTTCTGCTTCTGCTTTCAGATTTGCAACAGTATTCTCAGCTTCAGCCTTCTGACTGGCGAGCATCTTTTCGAGCATCTGCATCTTTGCCTCAGCAGCACCCTTTTTGCCATTGCCGAAGGCATAGCCTGCCACGAGTCCAACAAGAATGCCAATTATCAAAAACAAGATTTCCATAATTTAAAAATGTTTTTATACATTGAAGGGTAAATAAATGAAACACCCTGTCATGTGAGCTTCGCAGACATATTTGACTGATGGTTTACAAACTCTATAAGGCTCACTACATCAACACGAGGAAAAGGTATAGATTTCAGTACATCATAGTGTCGGTCATTTGTCACAATACACTTTGCCCCAGCGGCAATAGCACAGTCTACAAACTTATTGTCATCCTTGTCAGCTTCTATTAAGTTGAAACTATAAAAAGGAGTAATCATGACGGTAAAGCTACTATTCAAGATCGTCTTTACTACATACTCGGCAACATCCAAGCCCATTAGATGCTGCATAATCTCCATATATTCCTCTATAATTTCATTTGACACACAAAGGGTATTTTCACCTTGCACAAAGCTCTCCCATAAAGAGTGATATTTGCTACGAGGTGAAACTATCTGAATGAGACAATTCGTGTCTAACACCAAACGACTCATTGTTACTTCAACTGATGTAAGTCCATCTGGTTTATTTCGTCAAGCCTATTTTGGTCTAGCACACCAGAATCCCAAAGTTCATCCAACGACTTTTCCATTTTCTTGGAATAGTACGCATAAAGCACCTCTTTCAATTCTTCCAAACCTTTCTGCGAATCATCAGTCTGAAACAACTGTAAAAGATGTATCTGTGTCCTATTTAATGATGTTGCAGCCATAACCTTCTTCCTTTTGAAATTATGTTTATGCAAAAATACATTTTCCCTCCCACACCACCAAATATCTTACACTATTTTGTGATGTATTCTATAAATCCCGACCTTTAATATTTTTTGTCAACATTGAACAAATATGTCACAACGCCAACCAACAAGAAAAAAAGAACTACTTCATCCTTTTGATGACGGAGTAAGCATCATAAAGTCCGAGTTCACCAGCTTTACTCAAGTCTTTGGAAGCCGACTTCTTGTCGCCCAGGGCATAATAGAGAAGTCCGCGGTTATAGTAAGCCTCGGCCATATGTGGCTCAATCTTTATGGCATGGGTATAGTCCTCGATGGCATTTCCCGTGTTGCCGAGTGCCACGTAGAGCGCCGCACGGTCATAATAGAGATATGCATTCTCAGGTGCAAGACTGATGGCTTTGTCGAAGTCACCCAGTGCCTTCGCAGTCTTCAATCGAGCGTCGATGCCCTGCGAAAGATTAAAGTTATTCATCATGGTCTGACACACTCCACGCTGCCAGTATGCCATCATGAGTGTGGAGTCGTTGTCGATGACAACATCGAGGTCGGCGATGGCATCGGGATAGTTTTGCAGCACTGTGTAAGCCACTGCGCGCTGCATGAAATATCTGTTGGCAAGACTGCCCGTACCGGCAATGCCTATGTCGGACGACAGGGAGTCGACAAGGGCGAATGCCGACGAGGTGGCATCGGCTCCAAGTCCAAGATTTCCACATGCCACATAGATGTTATGACGGAGCGGACGCTTGGCATTAAACTTTTCCACATCGCGGTCGAAAGCCTGATATGACTTCATGCCGTTGGTGTAAGGATAGAGCGACAGAAGGAACATGGGACGATAGTCCATGGTGACGGAGCGGTTTTGTATGCGACCGCGATATTCGCTCTGATATTCATGCGAATCCTGTATGTCCTCCACAACTATCGATGAATACTTGTCGGGATCTATCTCGCCACGCTTGCGCATAGCCTTCACCTTGCTTGCTGACCAGCGGGGCTGCTTGCCGATGTGCTTGTCCATCTGCGCCTTGAAGATGCGGAACTCGTCCTTCTCTGCCTGGGCATTCATGCCGAGACGGCGATAGCACTTGGCACGGTTGTCGAGTCCTACCCAGAAATTGGGGAATTGGCTTATCACCTTGGAATAATCTCTTATGGCACCACGCAAATCGCCTGTGCGGTCGCGAAGCAGGGCACGGTTGAAGATTGCCATGACATTCTCCGGCTCCATCTCTATGACGTAGTCGAAATCGGTTATGGCATCATTGTCGGCACCAAGCTGCATGCGCAGAAGTCCGCGGTTGTAATGTCCTAAGAAGTTGTTGGGATCAAGGTCGAGAGCAGTGTCATAGTCGCTCATGGCTCCGCGCAGATTGTTGGTATTCAGACGTGCGAGGGCACGATTGATGTAGCTCTGCACATGTTTTGGGCGAAGATGTATGGCTTTCGACAGACAGGTGTCGGCAGAGGTCCACTCCTTACGGGTGAGATGCACTGCGGCACGGGTCATCCATGTGTTGCCGTCATAGGGGTCAACCTCAAGTGACTTGTCAAGCCATTTGGCAGCTTCCACGGTGTCGCATTTCTGAAGATAAATCTCTGCCTTGAGAGAATAGGCATTGGCAAACTGCGACCACTTGCGGTTGATGGTGTCAATCTGCTGCAGGGCGACATCATATTTTTTGAGGTTATACTCGCAGATGGCTCTGTTATACCAATAGTTCTGTTGTGTGGGATTGATCTTTATCGCCGTGGTGTAGTCAGCTGCAGCTTCTTCATATTTGTCCTGACGGATGCGGGCGATGGCTCTCAGGTCATAGATAAGGTCTATGTAGGGATTGAGGGAGATGGCATGGGTGGCGTCATCTTCAGCTCCGGCAAAGTCTTCAAGATAAAACTTTGCCGCACCACGCAATTGCCATGGTCTGTAGAGCTGCGGACGCAGGGATATAATCTGATTGAAATACTGTATGGAAAGGACATAGTCTTCATAGTGAAGAGCTATCTCTCCACTTGTAAGCATCCTGTCAATGTTGAATTGCGCCTTAGCACTCAGACTAAGCACAAAGCAACATACACAAAACAACAGTCTTTTCACCTAACAATCCTCAACCAGCAGTCCTCTTTATGGACGCTTGAATTTACATTTATATCTGCACTGGAAACGTCCCTGAAGGAATGTCTTCAGCTTGTTTTTCACGAGTTGCTTTCTCAGTGGCGACAAGCGGTCGGCAAAGACAACGCCCTCGAGATGGTCGAACTCATGCTGGATGACACGTGCCAGATAGCCGTCGATCCATTCGTCATGCTCCTCGAAATTCTCATCCATGTATTTCACACGGATGCGTGTAGGACGTGTCACGCGCTCCTGAAGTCCAGGCAACGAGAGGCATCCTTCGTCCATTGTGTCCTTTTCACTGTCATCATATTCGAGAATGTGGCCATTGATAAACACTTTCTTGAAATCCTTGTATTCGGGCATATCCTCCGACAGGAGGTCAAGGTCGATGACAACCACACGGATGTCTTTTCCCACCTGTGGCGCAGCAAGTCCGATGCCCTCAGACTGTGCCAATGTGTCCCACATGTCGGCAATGAATTGTGTCAGCTCTGGGTAATCGCTCTTTATGTCCTGAGCGACCTTGCGCAACACAGGCATGCCATATATGTAAATAGGTAATACCATTATTGTCTTTTTTCTTCTTTTATTTCTTGCTTCTCATCCAATCCTGCAGTATTATCGTGGCACTTATCTCGTCGACAAGTTCCTTGTTGGCACGCTTCTTCTTGCCAAGTCCTGCCGTGAGCATCGCCTGATGTGCCAAGACGGAAGTGAAGCGCTCGTCATAATACTCGATAGGAATCTCTTGATGGTTGCGCCATCTATTGTAAAACTGCTCAACGCGGGTGAAGTTCTCACTCGGTTGACCATTGGTCTGAATGGGTTTGCCGATTATCACACGCTCCACACTTTCCTTGGAGATGTAGTCAACGAGATAATCGTAGAGTTCAGACGTGGGAACAGTCACCAGTCCGCCAGCAATAATCTGAAGCGGATCGGTGACTGCTATACCTGTACGTTTCTTTCCGTAATCAATAGAAAGTACTCGTGCCACTGGCTATTACTTCTGGAAAAGCAACCAAGCGTCAGGATACTTCTCTCTCAACTGGTTGCGTGAAGACACTGCATCAGCCTTTGAGCTGAAGCTTGAAGCCACAACACGATACATGTTTCTGCCTGAATTGTAGGCAATGCGTGAATCATAACCTGAAGAACGGAGAGTTCTTGCCAAGCCTTCAGCGTTTGCCTTGAGGCTGAAAGAACCTACCACTACGCTGTAGCTCTTCAATGCAGATCCGTCAACGACAGAGAGTTCCTCTGTGCGTACATTCTCGTCAGACTTTACAGTCTCCACAGTAGTCTTTGTAGCAGGAGTTTCCACCATTGGAGTCACTACCGGTGTCTCCACCACAGCCTCATTGGTCTCTGCAGTAGCAGTTTCGGAAGCCTTTGCCTTGTCATATGCTTTCTTGTATGCACTCTCAGATGACTTACAACTTGTGAATGCCATTACCAGAGCCATACTGGCACAGATCACGATACTCTTCTTCATAATAAAAATATGTGTGTTATTTCGTTATTGTTTAAAATCGTAATGTATAATACGAGTGCGAAGATACTAATAATCCCACAAATAACATCAAGCACATAGCGAAAAGTGCGCATAAAGTTTGTTAAATGGTCATTTTTAGTAGTATATTTCTTGCAAATACCAAAACTTTGCTTACTTTTGCAACTAGGTAATTCAAACTTTCAAATTATGAAGACATTAGGTTATTTAGGCGCTTTCCTTGGCGGTGCCATTGCAGGTGCAGCTCTCGGTGTTCTGATGGCACCAGAGAAGGGTTCGGAGACTCAGAAGAAGCTCGTTGACACCATTGATGATTTCTGCAAGAAACACAACATAAAACTATCGAAGAAGGAAGTTGACGATCTTGTAGACGACATCAAGGACGTCACTGACTCAGAGGCTTAAGCCTCATCGGCATGAAGGGTGGACTATAGAAACGTAACGACAAATGTTTAGCAGCGACCGAAACATAGAGACCATTGCCCAACTCGTAGAGGAACTGAAGAAATATGTTTCCTTGAAGGGGGAGTATATAAGGCTGAACATCGTGGAGAAGGCAGTGAGACTCATCACGGCAATAACCATCATGTTGATATTCTTCGTGCTCTTCCTGTTGGCTCTGACTTATTTCTCATTCGGATTTGCCTATGCCATCGCAACAGAGATAGGCAACACATGGGCATTCTGCATAGTCGGCGCATTCTATGTCCTGCTGTTCATCCTGTGCATCATGTTGCGCAAACGACTGATAGAAAAACCATTGGTGAGATTTCTTGCCAGCATATTGATGGAGTGATATGGAAGACAGAAACGACTATAGCTCGCTTAGCGACATCATGCGCAGAAAGGCTCAACTGAAGGACAGCCTGACTGCCAACGAGCGACGGATTGGCTCTCTGTGGAAAACTCTTTTCCAACAGGACAAGCCCAAGGCTAACCAGTCGCCGTCGATGCGACTCGCAAACGTCATCTCCACAAGTGCAGGACTGCTTGACGGCGCACTGCTGGGATGGAAATTATATCGGCGCTTCGTGAAGTGACAAGACAAAAAAAATACCCGATAGCCACATGAGCTATCGGGTATTTCTTTTTTGTCTTGTGTGTTATTTATAATGCCACCGAACAGACATAGCGTTCGCGGACATAGGTTTTGATGTCTTCTTCCCTGCATCCGTCAAGTGCGGGCTGCATGCCACCGCAGATGCCTGTACCTGTCTTCTTCAGCAAGGCTTCTTTCTTCGTCCACAGGATGGTGAAGAGGAGATCTCTGTCATCGCTATTCTGCACATCAGTCCATTCCTTTTCGTTAAGGATATGTTTCGCCAAGGTGTCCTTGTAGCGTCCACGACGCTCCACATCAATCCCCACCTCTCTGTCGGCTATCACGCAAGCCACAGCCTCCTTGCAATGACTGATGTTGAAGTGCAGGTCGGCATGACGGGCGAGATGAGGTTTGCCGTGTTCGTTATACTCAAACTCCAATTCTTCCTCCACATGTCTGTCGTGTCGCAATGCCGTCATGAGCAATGCAAAAGCGAGCGCGCTCTCACGCCTCGCACTGTCGCTCTTCATCGCCAGCACCTTTTCTCGGCGCCACTGGGGCAACGACAGCATCAGGCGTTCGACATCCTGCGTGGAAACTCTCTGTATATCTTCCATCAGATACACCTTAGAGTCGCGCCACTCAATGGTTTTCACGTCCGCAGGCAATTGCAATATGTCCATCACGTTTGACGACAATGGCATCACAGTCTATTTCTTGTACATGTCCTCATAATACTTCTGATAGTCACCAGAAGTCACATTGTCCATCCACTCTTGGTTGTCGAGATACCATTTCACGGTCTTCTCGATACCTTCCTCAAACTGGAGTGATGGTTCCCAACCAAGCTCCTTCTGGAGTTTGCGAGAGTCGATGGCATAGCGTGCGTCATGACCAAGACGGTCAGTAACATAAGTTATCAAATCCATATCAGCACCCTCAGGACGACCGAGCAAACGGTCTACAGTCTTGATGACAACCTTGATGATGTCGATGTTCTTCCACTCGTTGAAGCCGCCGATGTTGTAGGTCTCTGCAACCTTGCCATTATGGAAAATCATGTCGATGGCACGGGCGTGGTCTTCTACATACAACCAGTCTCTCACGTTTTCTCCCTTGCCATAAACAGGCAATGGCTTGCGGTGACGGATGTTGTTGATGAACAAAGGTATCAACTTTTCAGGGAACTGATAAGGACCATAGTTGTTAGAACAGTTAGTCACGATGGTAGGCATGCCGTAAGTATCGTGGAAAGCACGCACGAAGTGGTCGGAACTTGCCTTCGATGCAGAGTATGGTGAATGAGGATTATACTTTGTGGTCTCCAGGAAGAACTCCTCACCATATGCCTCGTGGTTTTTGTCGCTTGAAGCCTTGGTGGTGAATGGAGCAGCTATGCCCTCAGGGTGCGTCATTTCCAATGCACCATATACCTCATCGGTGGAGATGTGATAGAATCGCTTGCCCTCATACTTCTCAGGCAGACTCTCCCAATAGGTCTTGGCAGCCTGAAGCAAAGCCAAGGTGCCCATCACGTTGGTGTGGGCGAAGGTGAAAGGATCTTTGATACTGCGGTCTACATGGCTTTCCGCTGCCAAGTGGATGATGCCATCCACGTGCTCCTCCTGTATCAACTTCAAAAATGCATCATAATCGCAGATGTCCATCTTCACAAACTTATAGTTAGGTTTGTCTTCGATGTCCTTGAGGTTTGCCAAGTTGCCGGCATAGGTCAACTTGTCGAGATTGATGATGTTATACTCAGGATATTTGTTCACGAAAAGACGAACAACGTGCGAGCCGATAAAGCCAGCGCCACCAGTAATGACTATATTCTTCATATTTTTATTTTTCTATAAGGTTTGCAATACATGTTTTCAAAGAATCCACCCAGTAAGGCACCTTCACTCCAAAGGTTTCCTTGATGGTGCGCTTGTCGAGCACCGAGTAGGCAGGACGGGTTACGGGTGAAGGATATTCCGAACTGTAGCATGGCTGGATGTCACAATCAGTATGTCCTGCGATACGGGCAATCATCTGTGTGAAGTCATACCAGGAGCAGACACCCTCATTGGAGAAATGATAAACGCCAACATATTCCTTCTCGTCAGCAGCAACCTTCACCTTCTCCAAGATAGTCTCGATGGCATTAGCCAAGTCAAGGGCATAAGTAGGAGTACCGCATTGGTCGAAGACCACCTTCAACTGTGGCTTGGTTGCCGTGAGGTTGAGCATCGTCTTGCAGAAGTTCTTGCCAAACTCGGAATAGAGCCAAGCAGTACGGATGATGACATACTTACAACCTGTGGCGATAATATTCTGCTCTCCATGCAGTTTGGTCGTACCATACACACCCGTAGGCGTTCCCTTTTGGTCAGGATTACAAGGCACGTTGTATGGTTCTTTGCCAAACACATAGTCGGTAGAGATTTGTATCAGCAGACCATCCACTTCCTTCATCGCCTTGGCTAGGTTTTCTGGAGCTTCCGCATTAAGTTTCTCTGCCAATGCAGCCAACTTCTCGTCAGTCTCGCAAGCATCCACATTCGTCCATGCAGCGCAGTTGATGATAGCTTTTACTTCATTCTCCTTCACCATCTTGCGGATGGCATCCATATCCGTGATGTCAAGATAAGTGGTCTCTTGTCCTTCCACCTGATTGACATCTGTGAAGATATAATGGTCGGTCGAATTTTTGCTAACGATGCGCATCTCGTTGCCGAGCTGACCGTTGGCACCAGTTACTAAAATATTCATCTTCTCTATTTATTTGTATAAATCAATATTGATGTCAAATGGACTGTCGAAGTCTTTCAGCATGTCATGCTTAGTGTCTTTCTCTGAGAGAATGGCATGGTCTGTAGGTATTCTCCAGTCGATGCCAAGACTGTCGTCGAGGATAGAGATACCGCCGTCAGCCTCTGGATGGTAGAACTCGTCACACTTGTATTGAAACACCGCTGTTTCTGACAGTACGGCGAAACCATGGGCAAATCCACGTGGAACGAAGAACTGGCGATGATTGTCTTCAGTCAGTTCCACGGCTACATGCTTGCCGTATGTTGGCGAACCCTTGCGGATGTCCACTGCAACGTCGAGCACAGCACCTTTCACGCAGCGCACAAGTTTGCTCTGAGTGTAAGGAGGACGCTGAAAATGCAAGCCACGCATCACGCCATACGAAGACATACTCTCGTTGTCCTGGCAGAATTTCACTCCATGTCCCAAGACAGGAGTAACTTTCTCTTCAAATTCTCTTTCAGAAAAACTCTCGAAGAAATATCCGCGAGCATCCTTGAATACACGAGGCTCTATTATCAATACCCCCTCAATATCTGTCTTTATTACTTCCATATCATATCTTAATTATATACTCTACAAAATCTGCCGCATTGAATGCAAAATGCGCATTGGAATATGTACCATCTATGTATGAGAACAAACCTATTCGTTGGCTACAAAACTGCACCATGTGACGTACGTTAATGGTGATATCACTTTAAAATAATAAAATGGCACTTGATTTGTTCCCCACCTCAGCATCGCTCTGTGCTCGTCGCCACTCGAATGGGGTCTTTAAACACTGATTATTATTTCCTTTTTCGAACACGGATTGCTGTTTTCTTTTTCGAACACGGAACTCACGGATAACACGGAATTTTTATTAGTCTGCTACTCGTGATGGGCGAAAGACTTCCGTGAATTCTGTGTATTCCGTGTTCGACAAAAACATTGATTGGTGTTTTGTTTTATAAACACGGAAGGCACGGATAACACGGAAAGATGGTAACTATAGGAGGTGCAGTGTCCTCACTGCACCCTAAATTTTAGGACTTGTTTCCCTGTGTTGGTACGGCGAGGGCGCCGTACCTCCTATGATTTCCATCTTCCCTAGTCTCTGCGGAAGATGTCGCGTGTGTAGACCTTATCCTGCACATCATCGAGACAGGTGTCGTAGCGGTTGGCGATGATGGCGTGGCTCTGTGCCTTGAAGACTGAGAGGTCATTGATTACCTTGCTGCCGAAGAAGGTGGTGCCGTCTTCGAGGGTGGGCTCATAGATGACGACCTCGGCTCCCTTCGCCTTGATGCGCTTCATGATGCCTTGGATGGCACTCTGGCGGAAGTTGTCGCTGTTTGACTTCATTGTGAGGCGATAGACGCCTATCACGCAGGAGTGCTCCTTGCTGGCATCGAAGCTGTTGTCATCGGCATAGCTATAGTAGCCTGCCTTGCGGAGCACTGCATCAGCGATGTAGTCCTTGCGTGTGCGGTTGCTCTCCACGATAGCCTCTATCAGGTTCTCAGGCACATCGGCATAGTTTGCCAAGAGTTGCTTGGTGTCCTTTGGCAGGCAATAGCCACCATAGCCGAAAGATGGATTATTATAGTGTGTGCCGATGCGTGGGTCGAGACCTACGCCGTCGATGATAGCCTTTGTGTCGAGTCCCTTCACCTCTGCATAAGTGTCAAGTTCATTGAAATAGCTTACTCGCAGGGCGAGGTAGGTGTTGGCGAAGAGCTTCACTGCCTCGGCTTCCTTCACACCCATGAAGAGCGTATCAATATTTTTCTTGATAGCTCCTTCCTGCAAGAGGGCTGCGAAGGTCTTGGCAGCCTCCTTCATCTTTTCCACATCGGTGACGCTCTGTATAGCCTCGTTCTCCTCGGCAAACTCTGGACGGTCTATGAGCTTTGGATAGCCCACGATGATGCGGCTTGGGTAGAGGTTGTCGTAGAGTGCCTTGCTCTCGCGCAGGAACTCTGGGGAGAAGAGCAGATTGAACTGCGTCACGCCCTTCTTGGCATACTTCAAATAAAGGCTACGGGTATAGCCCACGGGGATGGTGCTCTTTATGACCATCACAGCATCGGGATTAACCTCCAAGACTAGGTCGATGACCTCCTCCACATGAGAGGTGTCGAAATAGTTCTTCACAGGGTCATAGTTGGTAGGTGCAGCGATGACCACGAAGTCAGCATCCTTGTAGGCTGCCTTGCCGTCGATGGTGGCGGTGAGGTTCAGTGGTTTCTCTGCCAAGTATTTCTCGATGTAATCGTCCTGGATAGGAGAAATCTTGTTGTTGAGTTTCTCCACCTTCTCGGGTATTACGTCCACTGCCGTCACATGATGGTGCTGGGCAAGCAGTGTGGCAATGCTCAGACCTACGTAGCCTGTGCCGGCTACGGCTATTCTTATATCTTTGAAATCGTTCATGATTGGATTTTCTTTTCTAAGACGCAGATTGGTGTTTTATTTATCGAACACGGTTGCATCTGGTTTTTTGAACATTGATTCTTTTTTCCTTTCGAACACGGAACTCACGGAATACACGGAATTTATTTGCCTGTTACTCTTTATAGGCGAAAGCCTTCCGTGAATTCAGTGTATTCCGTGTTCGACAAAAACATATAGCTTCGTGGTCGAGAAAGAAATGCTTTTATCAGTGTTTCACGTCGTGGTTTACATGCTTTTTACAGTCACGTTTCAACACACTTTCAATGTCTATTCAACGCCTTTCAAGGCGCTTGATATCGCTTCTCCGATGTATTAACTTTGCAATCGCAATCAGGAAGCAAGGCGCCTGCCACCGACATTGCAACACAATTAATTATCTCATTATTTATTAACCCCTGCCGGGCCCGACACTAGAAAAGCAAACCATAGTCGGGTAAACACCAAGTCCCGTACCGGCAACGGGCAACAGATTATGATAGATTACAGCGTTTGTCTTCTCACCAACCCAATGAAACCAAATGAAGCTGCAAGGGCTTACGGCAAGAATCAGGTCCGTGAGGTGTGGAATCTGGAAAAGTTCTCTAAGCATATTGCCGACCACAACGGCGTCTACAGCCGTGGCACTGTGAAGGGTGTCATCTCCGACATGTGCGAGTGTCTGGTGGAGCAGTTGCTCAACGGCAACAAGGTGAAGCTCGGCGAACTTGGCGACTTCAGCGTATCCCTGAAGACTACTGGTGCCGAAAGCCTCGACAAGTTTACTGCGGCAAACATCGTGGCGGTGAACATCGTGTTCACTCCTGGCGAGGATTTCGAGAATATCGTCGACAAGGCGGAGTTTAATCCCGTCACCAGCCGTAAAACCCAAGCGGCGGCGCTGAAGGCAGAGAAGGCGGGTGCCACTACTGTGGACATCTCAAAGAAGGATGCCAACTCTGATGCTGCCTAAAACTCTCGCCTCTGAGTGAAACTCGCCCGTGGGAGGCCAAGAACAGGCTCTCCCACGGTCATTTCTTTACCTTAATTATATATTATTGTGTAACCTTTTTATATCTATAAAATCATGACTGAATCAAAGAAGGCCATGTGGGCCAAAATCCTCAATGCCATCGTGCAAGCTGCTATCGCCGCACTCACTGCACTGGGAGTCAGCTCTTGCGTCTCCCACGGATAATGTCTAATCTCCCACAGAACAAACATATTTCATTTCCCACAGAACACACAGAACACACAGAGTGTACAGAGGACTTACGCCCGAAAGGGATCTCACAGAACATCTGTGGATTCTGTGGGAGACAGAAATATATATATCTGCGGGAAAGACGAAATCATTCTAACGAAAAACTTAATCGATAATCAATATGAATCAGCTTACTCAACATTTTTCGCTCGACGAGTTCACACGTTCTGCCACCGCTTCACGGCTCGGCATATGCAACGAACCTTCCGCCGACTCCATCTCTAATCTCCAAAACCTCTGTCAGGAGGTGCTCGAACCGCTACGCAAGTATGCCAACCAACCTATTGTCATCTCCAGTGGCTACCGTTGTCGCAGACTAAACAAGGCTGTGGGCGGAGTGTCACGATCCCAACACTGCACAGGCGAAGCCGCCGACATTCATCTGCCTGACATGGAGACTGGTCACGATTGGTTTATCTATATCAAAGACCATCTGCGCTTCGACCAGCTTATCTGGGAATATTCCGGAGGTGTGGCATGGATTCATGTCAGCTTGAAACGTCAATGGAGTGCCAACCGCCATCAAGTGAGGTGCACCATGGGGAGACATGCCTGACCTACTGTTTCTTGTCATTGACATAATCGAGCATATCCACGCCAATCTCTACTGCAGCGCCTAAGACACTGGGAATCTCACACGCTATGACAGCTTTCTTGCCTTGGATGCGCTGCACATAGGCGGTGACATCCTTAAACTGTCCGCCGAGAACAATCACCTTGTCGCCTTTTTTGATGGAGCGAGTAAGGATCTCTGCCTTGCCCGAATCCACCATGCGGCGCACATCATTCATCTGTTTGTCGGGAATGACATAAGGCTCATACTTGCCGGGGGCGGTAAGCATGCGATAGACATCAGAGCGGAAACGCACGTCATTGAGGTGAGATTTCTCCACTCTCACGAAAACGAAAGTGGAGAGTAGCACCAACTCGCGCACCACTCGCTTGCCACGACTGTTTACACGAACTCGGTTTTCTGTAGCAATCCAAGTCTCAAGGAAATGTCCATCAGCATGGAAACATCTCTCCAAGTCTTCCTGAAATCGCTTCTCGCAATTCATCCTCACGCGAGCCGCATACCAATGGGCTGTGGGCGGAATCTGAATGGTCTGCAAGATGCCTCCATCATCAGTTCTAGCCATGGCTTCGCCGTCGTCCCCTGCAACAGGGGGCGGAACTTGAGGACGCTTTG
>CAVCGK010000045.1:0-18418 GCA_963601795.1 bacterium
AAGCTACATGCTATTGCCAATGCACGTACGTGCGTTGGCTGATGAACGTACGTGCATTCGAGTGTGGACTAAGTGTTGCGCGTTGTCCGCTGTAGGTTTTTATGTTCCTCCAAGGCATTGTTGACAGCCACTCGGAGGTTGTCGATGCTCTTGCCTTTGCTCACATTGGAGAGGAAGGGCAGGAGTTTTTCGATGAACATTTGCGTGACTGCCTGCTCCTTGGTGATGTCACGATTGTCGACCATGGTGGCGACGGTGCCGCCCACCTCGCGTGCCACGGTGCAGCGTCGGAGTTGCATGGTGTAGTCCCGCACGCGTTCCCTATTTATTATATATAGGGCGAACTGTTGTTCTGCCTCGTCTTTTTCTGTAGGCTGGGAGTCAGCATCGGCGACAGACTTATGGAGTGCATTCTCTGCAAACTTGTCGCCATAGAAGTGCTGTTCGCCCTTGGTGGCGTTGGGGAGTATCTGGTTGTTGCCCCCATATATATTGAATGTCACGTCTGACATAACTTAACACGAATTGTTATTTCCAGCTTTATTGAACACGGATAGCTTATTTTTTTTGAACACGGAAGGCCGTTTTGTTTTTTGAACACGGAACTCACAGAATACACGGAATTCTATTGTTTTTCTACAGTAGGACGTGCGGCGTTAGCCTTCCGTTCGTTCCGTGTATTCCGTGTTCGAAAAAACACTGATGATCTTTTGTCTTACGAACACGGAACTCACGGAACTCACGGATTTCTATTGTTATCTACAATAAGACGTGCGGCGCAAGCCTTCCGTTTGTTCAGTGTATTCCGTGTTCGACAAAAAAAACACTGAGTTCTTTGTCTCATAACACGGATAGCCGTTTTGTTTTTGAACACGGAAGGCACGGATAACACGGAATTTTTTCACACTCATTGTTGTCAACCTTATCCGTTAAATCCCGTATATCCGTGTTCGACAAAAACATATAGCTTCGTGTTCTGAGGAAAACATATAGCATCTGTGGTATTACTTGACTTTGCGTTCGTACTGCAGTCCATCGGCGTGACCGAAGTTATAGAGCAATCCGAGTTTGAAGCCTGTCGCCTTCAGGTAGTTGTAGACCTGACTGCGGTGAGAGTCATCAAGTTCGGATACTGCCTTGAGCTCCACTATGATGTCACCGTAGCACACGAAGTCAGCACGATAGGTTGTCTGCAGTTCCTCACCATCATAGAATATCTTGAGTTCCTTCTCGCGCTCAAACGGGATGCCACGCTTGGTGAACTCCAGAGTCAGCGCCTCCTGATATACTGCTTCGAGGAAGCCGATGCCCAAGGTCTTGTATACTTGCATCGCTGCCCCATTGATGGCGTAAGACTCTTGATGGTGGTATAACATAATGAACACTTAAATTATTTCGTGATGAACACCTATAGACCTTATTCCTTTATTGAACACGGATAGCTTATATTTTTTTTGAACACGGAACTCACGGAAAACACGGATTTCTATTGCTATCTACAATAAGACGTGCGGCGCAAGCCTTCCGTTCGTTCAGTGTATTCCGTGTTCGACAAAAACACTGAGTTCTTTGTCGCTAAACACGGATAGCTTATTTTTTTGAACACGGAAGGCACAGAAAACACGGATTTCTATTGCTATCTACAATAAGACGTGGGCGTTAGCCTTCCGTTCGTTCAGTGTATTCCGTGTTCGACAAAAACACTGAGTTCCTTGTCGCTAAGCACAGATACCTCATTTTTTCTTTATTGAACACGGAAGGCACGGATAACACGGAATTCAATTGTTTTATCTACAATAGGACGTGGGCGCAAGCCTTCCGTTCGTTCCGTGAGTTCCGTGTTCGTAAGACAAAACAACAATCAGTGTTCTAACAGGAAAACCAAATCGTTAATCAATATGAATCAGCTTACTCAACATTTTTCGCTCGACGAGTTCACACGTTCTGGCCATGGCTTCGCCGTCGTCCCCTGCAACAGGGGGCGGAACTTGAGGACGCTTTGTCATTTCATTCATTTACTTATGCAAGTGAAACCAATGTCCGAAATTATGTAGTGCCAATGCATCGTTGTGATAACGACACACCAAGCAGTATGCAAAAATACATAAATTATATAATCGGGAGAAGTTTATTTTAAAGAATTTTCCACTTCTATCAACAAAATTTGTCATTTGTCAATGCTTGTTTTCGAGCACCACCACCCTACCCCCCGTTTATCAGACACTTACAAGAATGTTGACGTTTGTCACACTGAAATTTCCTCATCAAGTTCATTTAGGTTCATTAGTTGCAAAGCTACAAAAAGAGTAAAGGTGTGTACTGAAAATCTGCTTTGAGAAGGTAATTTGAGATAGAACTGCTTGGAATAGTATAGAGCAGTACAGTTTCTAAAGTTTGTCATTGAAGAACTCTGTCAGTTTCTTTACTGCCAGTTCCACATACTCCGGCACATAATAGGTCTTGATGTGGGTGGCTCCGGGAATGAGGTACAGTTCCTTGTCTTTCGTGCCTGTAGCCTTGGCGTAGCATTGCTCCGTCATGTAGAACGTGTCGGCTATGCTGCCTGCCATCATCAGTAGGGGCTGGTTGATGAGGTACATGCCCTCGCTGGCGTCAAACGCCATCAAGTCCATGAGACTGCTCTTGGTGTAGCGGAATGTGGAGTTGGGGTGGGCATAGGTCTGGAGATAATAGGTGTAGCCGTCGCGATAGAGGTCGAAGGGCAACTTGGCAGCTTGTTCGGGCGTAACACCGCTCATGTCGCCTACATACTCGGGAGCCTCGCCCTCTGCTTCCTTCTGACGGGCTGCACAGGCATCGGCAAGACGCTCCTGCACTTGGCCAATCTGCGAGTCGAGGAAACCGTTGCGGCGCACCAGTCCTGTGTTGAACATGCTCAACGTGGCTACAGCCTTGAAACGCTTGTCGGTCTGCACGGCTTTCAGCGTGTAGCCACCGCCGCCGCAGATACCAAGAATACCCATACGTTGGGCATCTACACCGGGGTATTGCGACAAGATGTCGGCGGCCCGGCGTATGTCTTCTATGCGGTTGGCAGGCTTGTCGGTGTTGCGCGGCTCTCCCTCGCTGTCACCTTGGTAGGCGGCATCGAAAGCCAGACAGATGTAGCCCTTTTCTGCCATGCGCTGACTGTAGAGACCTGCCACCTGTTCCTTAACGCCCCCATTGGGATGGGCTACTACGAGAGCCGGATATTTCTTCTCGGCATCGTAGTTGGCAGGGGTGTAGACGTTGGCGGCAATCTTCAGTCCGTTCAACTGATAGTTGATGCGGTGGATATTCACCTTGCCCTGCTCGTTCTCTGTTATGGCATTGTCGTATACCAGTCCGAAAGGATTGCTGTTCGGACTCTTTATGGTCTTGAAATCCACCTGTGTGAATACTTCTGTCTTCTTCTGTTCTATAGTTTTCTTTTTGGCGTTGATGGTGCCGCATACTAATAGCGACAGACATACTATTGTTGTAACTAATCTTCTCATTGTACTTATATTTTTATTCCTTGACGATTCTTGACCCACCAAACACATCGCTCATTTCCATCGTGCTGAGAGCCTTGTCTATCCTTTGCACTTCATCCGCCGAGAGCACTATGTCGGCTGCCCCGATGTTCTCCTGCATGCGGCAGAGGCGGCGGGTGCCGGGGATGGGCACTATCCATGGTTTCTTGCACATCATCCATGCGAGCGACACTTGTGCCGGCGTGGCATGGTGCGCTTCAGCAAGTTGGTCGAGCATCTCGAAGAGATACTTGTTCTTGTCGAAGCTCTCCTTCTGGTATTGTGGCATCACGGCACGGTAGTCGTACTCGGTGTCAAACTTCGAATCTGCGTTGTAGCACTCCGTGAGCAGTCCGTTGGCCAAGGGCGAGAACGCCACGAAACCCACGCCTAGTTCCTCGCAAACGGGGAAAAGGTTCTCGTGCCAGCGTGCCATCATCGAATAGCGGTTCTGTATGGCGGTGACGGGGCACACTTTATGGGCACGGCGCAGGTACTCTTCCGTGGTCTCCGATATTCCCCAATGCAGTATCTTGCCTTCCTTGATGAGGCAGGACATGGTGTCTGCCACCACTTCCGGCTCCACCTCCTTGTCGATGCGGTGTTGATAGTAGAGGTCGATGTGGTCGGTACGAAGTCGGCGCAGCGAACCCTCCACAGAGCGGCGTATTGACTCGGGCCGCCCATCGGTGATGATGTCGTGGTTGCTGGCGAGGTCGGGGCGGGCGAAGCGAATGCCGCACTTGGTGGCGATGACCACCTTATCGCGATACTGGCGCAGAGCCTCTCCCACCACCTCCTCGTTATAGTTGGGACGGTCGGGCGTGCCGTACAGTTCGGCTGTATCAAAGAACGTATAGCCCATGTCCACCGCCTCGGCAAGCAGCTCTATCATCTCGTCCTTGTCCGCAGGTCGGCCGTAGGCGTGGCTCATGCCCATGCAGCCCAAGCCCACGGCCGACACACGCAGTCCGCTCATTCCTAATGTTCTGAATTTCATAGTTTGTCGATGTGAATATTTCAGCACTTACTTTATCATGTTTACATGATGCTAAAAGCCAAAGCCAATAGAATCGTTGCCGTTTTCATACGCTTTACAATTTACTGCGCAAAGCCTTTGCCTGGCTCTTGTTGGTAGCCATGCCCTCGTAAGAGAAGCCATACATCTCGGCAAAACGACTCATGGTGTATTCGCCGTCGTCAATCATCATCTTTGTCGGGGCGGCTCCCTGATAGAGGAAGAAGAGTTTCTTTCCCTTGAACGTGCCGGGTTCTATCGGCCCGTAGAAACGCTCCAGGAAGGTGCGCATGGAGGCACAGATGTTGTGCCAATACACAGGTGAGCCCATCACCACAATGTCGGATTCCTTCATCTTTTTGTACACCTCGTCAAACTGGTCGCCATCGAGCGTCTGACCATAGAAGTTGATGCGATAGTCGGTGAGGGCGAGGGTTTCGTAGTCTTTGCCCTCAAGCAGGGTTTTGGCAAGGGCGGCAGTGTTGCCGTCGGGGTTGGGACTGCCGTTGATGAACAGAATCTTCTCCGTCTGTTCCTGCGTGTTTGCTTGTTTCATATTTTCACGATTTGAATTTTTGCACGAGGCGAAAGCCTGCATGCCCAAGACAATAGTCAGGAGCAATGCCAAGAGTAATGGTTTCTTCATAGTTCTATCCTTTTTGATTTTCTGCTGCAAAGTTACAACGGATTGTCAATAAGGGTTTTACCATAAATGCGGATAGAACTACCAATTTTCCATAATCCTCAGAGTTCTGCGTTTAATATGCCATGAAAATGTGTGCTTGTCAAGTAAACAAAGGTAACGACTAACCGTTTCTATATTTCAATGGATTGATGCCCGTGTGCGACTTGAAATAGCGGGTCATGACAGACACATCGGAAAAATGAAACTCCGAGGCTATCATCTTCATAGGCTTCTGAGTGGTACGGAGTGTCAACTGCAACTGCAGGATGACATATTCATCAATGATTTTTTTCGGAGTAAACCCCGTACGCTCCTTCACTATAATGCCTAAATATTTGCGACTGATATGGAGTCTGTCGGCATACCACGCTACCTCATGCGCCTGATGGTAGACAGTCTTCACGAGTTCCATAAACCTATTGAAGAGAACCACTGTGCGGCTTGCTCCCTGTGTCACATTGCCATCGCTATGATTAGTTATAAAACTATTGTAGCCCATGAAGAACGACCTCAGTTGGGCATTGACGATATTGTCGACATCTGTTATGCGATAATCCTCAAAATAGAAATCAAGAATGCAAAACATGTTTTTAACCACATGTTCCACCACATCAGGACGTTGACATAGACGGTCGTCATGAAGCAACGAATAGATGGAGTGCTCTATGTTGAGACATGCTGACCTGAGAATTTCAGAGGAATAGCGAATGATCTTCACACGGAAATCTGCACTCATGTCATGCCACTGCACCACGTCGCCTGGGAAGAACACTATGACTGAATCCTTCGACATGTGCCACTTGTCGAGGTCGATGCCAAGCGAGGCTTCGCCCTCAAGACACAACCATAGGGCACCATGATCAATGACATGGATGGCACGGTCTATTTCGTCAGGCGTTAATATAAGAAGTTGTGATCGCATATTCTCTTTTATGATGCAAAATTAGCAAAAAAAGGTGAAACTATTCCCATATTGCCAACTTTCAGTAAGTTTTCCTTTATTAGGCATAATGTAAATAGCCGTAACTTTGCACCTGAAAAATACAAAGGAGAATATCATTATATAATATGTTGAAAAGATTTATTTCGGCTGTGGCACTTGCCACTGCCATGACCTCTGTGTCTTTTGCTCAAAACGCAAGGCCGATGGATATCAGCCAGCTTTTTGAACTCATAGAGCAAAATAACACGACACTGAGCGTAAAAAAGACAGGTATCGAAGTGGCACGCGAAGGCGTGAAGTCGGCTAAGAGCCAACGATTACCTGACATCAATGCCAGCCTCAGCGCAAGTTATAACGGCAATGCACTGCTCATGGACCGTGACTTCACCAATGTGCAGAATCTCACCACTCCTCATTTCGGCAATGCGTTTACTCTCGACGCACAACAGGTAATCTATGCCGGAGGTGCTGTCTGCGCAGGTATAAAGATGGCAGAGATAGGTGCAGAGCAGGCTACAGTGGGCACAGAACTGAGCCGTCAGGGACAACGCTTCCTGGCTCTGAGCCAATATCTTGACCTGCAGAAGATTGCCAACCGCGAGAAGGTGCTGCGAAGCAATATCGAACTTACCCAGCAACTCATCGACAACATCAACGAGAAGCATGCACAGGGCGTGGCTCTCAAGAATGATGTCACACGATATGAACTGCAACTGCAGACACTGAAACTAAACTTGACTAAACTGGACAACACACGATCTATCCTCAACCATCAGTTGTGCAACACGCTTGGCATTCCTGTGAGTGAGCGCATCGAACCTACGGAGGACACCACGGAGAAGACTTTCGGTCGTGAGGGAGAGGAACAGTGGCAGAAGGATGCTACCTCTGTTAGTCCACAACTGAAGATGGCACAACTCAATGAGGAGATGAGCCGTCAGCAGGAGAAACTGGCAAAGAGCGAATTGCTGCCGAAGATTGCCGTGGTGGCAAGCAACAACTTCAACGGTCCAATAACATTTGAGTTGCCTCCCATTGACAAAAACCTCAACATATGGTATGTGGGAGTAGGAGTGAAATATTCACTATCATCACTCTACAAGAGCAACAAGAAACTCTCGCAGGCACGCATTGCCACACGTCAGGCTCAGGAGCAGAAGGCATTGGCACAGGAGGAACTCAACAACAATGTGCAGGCTGCCTACACCGACTATCTGCAGAGCTATGTGGAACTGGAGACACAGAAGAAGAATGTGGAACTGGCTAACGAGAACTACAATGTCATCAATGACCGCTATCTCAACCAATTGGCACTCATCACCGACATGGTGGATGCAGCAAACATGAAACTCGATGCCGAACTGAGCGAGGTGGATGCAAGAATAAACATAGCATACCAATATTACAAGGCGAAGTTCGTAGCAGGTAAACTTTAATTCATCATCTATTATACATATATCATTATGAACAACAAGAAACAGATAAAGAGAATATACAATGCCATCGTAATCGTGGCTCTGGTCTTCTGCGCTGGCTATCTCTGCACGCGCTTCATTCACTTCGGCACAGTGGAATATACTGACAATGCCCTGGTGCATCGTGACTTCACTCCTGTTAATACTCGTGTGCAGGGATTCATCAAGGAGATTCGCTTCGAGGAGTTTCAGTATGTGCACAAGGGCGACACGCTGGTAATACTCGAGGATGCTGAATACCGTCTGGCACTGGCTCAGGCAGAGGCAGACGTAAAGGGATCGAAGTCTGGTTCGGGTGCAGTGAGCGCAAGCATCAACACCATACATAGCAACATCAATGTGGCATCGGCAGGCGTGAAGGTTGCCACCGCCGGCATCGAGGAGGCAAAGGTGGGCATGGATAATGCCAAAAAGGAATACAACCGATTTACAGCTCTGCTGCAGAAGGGTGCTGTGACACAGCAGCAGTTTGACAACGTGAAGACTCAATATGAGCAGGCAAAGAGCCGCTATGAGGCAGCTCAGGCACGCTATTCACAGGCTTCTGCAAGTCGTGAGGCTACTGCCATAGTGAAAAACGAGCAGGAGCAGAGACTCGGACAGTCGGATGCAGGAGTAAGCGTTGCCGAAGCACGTCTCAATCTGGCTCACCTCAACCTCTCCTATACTGTCATCACTGCTCCTTGCGACGGATATGTGGGCTACAAACACATCTTCGAGGGGCAGCTGGTGCAACCTGGTCAACTCATGGTAAGCATCGTGGACCAAAGTAGCGTGTGGGTGGTAGCAAACTACCGTGAGACTCAGATGAAGCACATCAGCGAGGGCATGCCGGTGGAGATTACTGCCGACGCCATACCGGGCATCACATTCAAGGGAAAGGTGCAGAGAATATCTTCTGCCAGCGGTGCTACCTACAGCAATGTGCCTCTTGACAATGCTACAGGCAACTTTGTAAAGGTAGAACAGCGTGTGCCTGTGCGCATCGAACTGACTGCTGACAATAAGGCTGAAGACGTGAAGCGACTGCTCAGCGGACTCAACGTGGAGTGCGAGGTGGACTATTGATCTTGTCTTATAATACATTATATTACATATAGAAACATATGGCAAACCAAATGATGGGCAGACCATTCGAAATGCCTATGGTCAAGGACTTCGTACCAAAGAAGCTTCGGCCATGGATATATCTGCTCTTCTGCATAATATTTCAGATGTCGGACGGCATCTACCTCGGTTCGCAACAGTATATGATGGGCGAACTAGGATGGATGCGCGAAGACGTGATGTTTGTGTTCATGTGCTGCGTGGTGGGAGTGGCTATGCCCTTCCCTATCCTCTTTCGCTTGAAATTCTGCTTCACTAACCGACAACTGGAGATAGTGGCTGTGAGCGGTCTGATAGTGACCATAGCACTGCCACTCTTCACTACATGGATTCCGTTGTTGTGCGTATCGTCATATCTCTGCGGATTCTTCAAACTGATGGCTACCTTCGAGTGTTTCTCCAACATACAGTTGTGGATGACACCGAAACGTGACTTTCAAATCTTCTTCCCACTGCTCTACATCGTCGTGCTTGGCGACATGGCTATAGCAGGCTGGATGAGTACTGAACTTAGCTACTTCTTCGGTGGATGGCGCGCCATGCATTGGTTTATGGTGGCTGTGCTATGCTTGGTGTTGCTCTACTTCCTGCTCTGCACTCGCAACTTCCGCTTCATGCGCCCCATACCGTTCATCGGCATCGACTACTTGGGATGCATTCTTTGGTCGGTGGTGTTGCTGACAGGTGTGTGGATATTCAACTATGCAGAATACTACAACTGGAGCGACAGCACTCTTTGGACCACGGTGCTCTGTCTGTGGCCATTCATCATATGGGCAGCGTTCCATCGCATGTATCGCATAAGGCATCCTTACTTGTCACCCGACATGTTTCGCTATAAGACGATATTCCCCATACTGCTGATGTTTGTCGTGGCGGAAATAATGAATGGCACTGCCAACTCGCTGGAGAAACCTTTCTGGGGAGCAGTGCTGCACTACGGACAGATGACGGAGGCACGATTTGAGTTCATCGCCATAGCGGGCAACATAGCTGGATGTCTCTTCAGTCTATGCTGGTATAAGATATGGCATCAGAAATACACGCGTCTGCTCACCGTGGGATTTGCAATGCTGGTGTTCTATCAGGTGTATATGTATTTCCACATCACACCGTCGATAGAGATAGAGTCACTCTATCTGCCCACATTCGCACGCAACTTCGGATATGCCATTTTCTTCGTGGCACTGACCATATATCTGGAAGACCTGCTCGACTTCCGCCATTTCTTCATGGGACTGACCATAGCAGGATTTGTGCGTAACGGTCTTTTGGGCAATATGGCATCTGCCACCTACGGCTATCTGCTGCGCTATCACACTGCTGACAACATGGCAATGGGTCTACCCTACACTCCACTGGAGAGCATGATGATGGGCACAAAGCAGATATTCGGAGTGATGTGCTTTGCTGGCATCATCTTCCTGCTGGCAATGATGGTCTATGACGTACAGCCGATACGCTCCACCCTGCGCCATCTGCCCTATTGGAACAGGGTGTATAAAGACATGAAGGACGAACTCAGAAGGGAAAAGGACGGACGAATACTGTAAATAGGCATCATCAATATATATCATCAATTCCTTTATGGAATGATAATTTATCGGAAAAAAGATTTAATTGCTTGGCAGTTACTAAGGTAAAGAGTACTTTTGTAGACGATGAAGGTCATTTGTAACATATTGCCATTACTATTGCTGAGTGCTCCCTTGTCAGCACAGGAGAACACGACAAACTTGACAAGCATAGAGAACAACACGGAATTGACGGCAGAGGAAACTGACGGCAAGGAACCGGAATATCTCAACGGCATGGTGCCCGTAGCTTCATTCAAGGCTGACATGCCTGCAGACTCTCTGCACTTGCCTACTCTCGACTATAGCGGCAGAGTGCCGAGCCATCGATGGTGGTATCATCCGCTCTGCTATGGCGGGTTTGGATGGGATTTACATGAGGGACTCAACATAAATCTCAGTCTGTCGGCATTCACATCTTTCGGCAAAAACAGTTTCAGTGGTACGGCAGAGAGAATTGCCGCCGTATATGCCAAACCGATAAACAAAAAACTGTCGTTTGCCATCGGTGGATATCTCAACAATATCAACTCTGGCATAGGTTCTTATCGCGAAGGAGGACTGACTGCCATCCTCGACTATCGCTTCAATGACCACTGGGAGGCTTACATCTATGGTCAGAAGTCTATCGTCAACAGCGGTGACAGCCGTTTCCATCACGGCATGTACAATCCTTTATATTACAACATGTGTACGCCGTTCGACAATATTGGCGACAGGATAGGTGCCGGTGTGAGATATCATTTCAACGAGTCTACATATCTTGAGGTGCAAGTAGACTGGTCACGCTATCCAGGTGACGATTTAGGACGAAATGTCATGCAGCATAATCAGATGCCGGGACAAAGCAAATTGCCGAAGTGATACTTATATGTTCACTCCGGCAATTTTTCATTTCTATTCATTATAGGGCGGTTCTATAATTATCGCTTGTCAATAGGCACATATTCCTTCTGTTCCATCATTGCCCTATAAGCAGGACGTATGATGCGTCTGCCATCGCATGTTATTTCCTCTATGCGGTGCGCCATCCAACCCACAATGCGCGCCATGGCAAAGATAGGCGTCGATATCTCATGGGGCAATCCGATGAGTTCATAGATAAATCCGCTATAGAAATCAAGGTTGGCGCATAGAGGTTTCTTCGTGTTGCGATACTTCTGCACACACTTTATGCCCTCTTCCTCCAGCAGACAGAGGAAGTCATATTCCTTCTTCATGCCCTTCTCCACAGCCAGTTCGCCGGCAAGTTTCTTCAACTGCACTGCTCTTGGATCACTCATGGTGTAGATGGCATGACCTATGCCGTAGATTAGTCCCGACTTGTCATACGCCTCCTTGTTGAGCATACGGATGAGATATGTGTCTATCTCGTCACGATTAGTCCAGTCGGATATTACGGTCTTCAGATGATGATACATGTTGACCACCTGAATGTTGGCACCTCCATGAAGCGGACCCTTAAGCGAACCGATGCCGGCAGCAATGCTGGAATAGGTGTCGGTGAGGGTCGATGATGTCACACGCACGGTAAACGTAGAGTTGTTACCACCACCATGCTCCGCCTGTATGATGAGCAGCAGGTCGAGAGTGCGAGCATCGAGTTGCGTGTAGTTGTCGCCCTTCATCATGTAGAGGAAGTTCTCTGCAAGAGTGAGCTTCTCCTTCGGATGACGTATGTTGAGCGATCGCCCGTGCACACTGTGCCTATAGATATTGAAGGCATAGGCAATGATAGTAGGGAATCGCGCTATGAGGTTTATCGCCTGACGCACGAGATTGTCGCGCGATATGTCATCGGGATTGGTGTCAAAGGTGTACATCTCGAGCACGCATCGTGCCAAGATGTTCATGATGTTGCTGCCCTCAAGGTCGATGATGTGCACTATGGTGCGGTGGTCGAGGGGCATGTTGTCATTGAGCAGTTCCTTGAATGCCGATAGTTCTTCCTTATCGGGCAGTCTGCCTGACAATATTAGATAGGCAATCTCCTCAAATCCAAATCTTTTCTCTTCAAGCAAAGGCGTCACGAGGTCGCTCAATTCATATCCGCGATAGAACAGTTGACCGGGGCACGGAATCACCTTACCCTCATCATCGCGCTTGTAGCCGACAACATTTCCTATATGTGTCAGACCTACAAGCACACCCGTGCCGTCCTCATTGCGCAAGCCACGCTTCACTCCATATTGCTGGAAAGCCTCGCGGGGAATCTTGCTCGAGTTCTTCACCTCGTCGCTAAGTTTATATATCAGATAGTCCTTGTTCATAGTGCTTCAATAAGTTGTTTGCCAAACTCTTTTGTTCCCACTGCCTTGCCATCTGGCATAAAGCGTGCAAGGTCATTGGTGGCTATGCCTTGACGGAAGAGTCGCTCCATAGCTTCGGTTATCAACTTACCTGCTTCACCCCACCCCATATAGTCGAGCATCATTACTGCCGAGAGGATTATGCTTGAGGGGTTCACGATGTCTTGTCCAGCTATGTCGGGCGCAATGCCGTGGGTAGCCTCGAAGATGGCGTGGCCTGTGCTGTAGTTGATGTTTGCACCTGGAGCTATGCCGATGCCTCCCACCTGAGCGGCAAGCATGTCGGAAACATAGTCGCCATTGAGATTCATCGTGGCTATGACGCTGTAGTCCTGTGGCTTAAGCAAGGCATTCTGCAGGAAGGCATCGCAGATGCAGTCCTTTATGACAAGTCGACCTGATTTCAGTTCGTCAGCATATTCGCGCTCAGCCAATTCGTAGCCCCACTTCTTGAATCCACCCTCGGTAAACTTCATGATGTTGCCCTTATGCACAAGTGTCACAGATGGCAGATTGTGCGCCAAAGCATATTCTATGGCAGAGCGTATGAGACGCTCCGAACCTTCTTTGCTCACTGGTTTCACACCAAAGCCTGATGTCTCAGGGAAGCGCACCTTGCTGACATGCATCTCGTCATGCAGAAAACTATAGAATTTCTTTGCCTCATCGCTTCCTGCCTCCCATTCTATGCCAGCATATATGTCTTCGGTATTCTCACGGAATATGCACATGTCCACCAGTTCGGGATGCTTCACAGGACTCTCTATGCCGTCATAATAGCGCACCGGACGCTGACACACATAGAGGTCGAGAGTTTGGCGCAATGCCACGTTAAGACTGCGTATGCCACCTCCTACGGGAGTCATCAGCGGGCCCTTGATACCTACGAGATAATCCTTGAAAGCATCGATAGTGGCTTGTGGCAACCATTCGCCTGTCTGCTCGAAGGCCTTGCCTCCTGCCAACACCTCCATCCACTCTATCTTCTTCTTTCCATCATAGGCATTCTCCACAGCGGCATCCACCACTTGCTGCATCACGGATGTTATCTCCGCCCCCACTCCATCGCCTTCGATGAAAGGCACTGTGGCGCAGTCGGGCACATTAAGCACATTATTTTCTTTTGTTATCTTCATATCTCTCTTATACCTTATTATATATATATTACATATCCTTGTCGGCGGAATAGTTGAGTGCGCTACCTGCCTTAAACCAGTTTATCTGGGTCTCATTATAGGTGTGGTCGGCAAGGAAACTCTCCTCAGTGCCGTCTGTATGCTTAAGAGTGACCGTAAACTGCGACGAAGGAGCAAAGTCCTTGAGTCCTGTGATGCTGATACGGTCATCCTCGCGTATCTTGTCATAGTCTGCCTTGTCGGCAAAGGTCAGGGCGAGCATGCCCTGCTTCTTGAGATTGGTCTCGTGTATGCGGGCGAAACTCTTCACCAATATGACGCGCACATTGAGGAAACGTGGCTCCATCGCAGCATGCTCACGCGACGAACCTTCGCCATAGTTGTCCTCAGCCACTACGATGCTCGGAATATCATGCAATTTATAGTCTTTCGCCACTGCCGACACACCAGTGTATTCACCTGTCAACTGATTCTTCACCTTGTTGCTCTCGCCGTTGAAGGCATTGACAGCACCGAGGAGCAGGTTGTCGGAGATGTTTTGCAGATGACCGCGGAACTTCAGCCACGGACCTGCCATTGATATATGGTCGGTGGTGCACTTGCCTGTGGCTTTTATCAACAGAGGCATGTCGTGCAGGTCGTTGCCGTCCCAAGGATGAAATGGTGCAAGCTTCTGCAGACGGTTGGAGTCAGGATTGATTATCACCTCCACATCGCCATGAGTATCGTCAGGAGCAATGAAGCCCTTGTCTTCCACAGCAAAACCCTTAGATGGATAAACATCGCCCTGCGGCTCATCAAGCATCACCTCCGCACCGTCCTTTGTCAGGAGAGTGTCGATGGCTGGATTGAAGTCGAGTCGGCCTGCTATGGCGAGAGCCACGGTGAGCTCCGGACTTGCTATGAAGGCATAGGTATTGGGATTGCCGTCGGCACGTCGGCGGAAGTTGCGGTTGAATGACGTCACTATGGCATTCTTGCGCTCATTGTCATCAGTATGGCGTTTCCACTGTCCGATGCATGGTCCGCAGGCATTTGTCATGATGACTGCTCCGAGACTCTTCAGGTCATCGAGGATGCCATCGCGCTCTGCGGTGAAGCGTATCTGCTCCGAACCGGGATTGATAATCAGACTACCCTTCGGCACTATGCCTTTCGCCACTGCCTGACGTGCCACAGAGGCAGCACGTGCAAGGTCTTCATAACTGGAGTTGGTGCAGCTGCCCACAAGTCCCACCTCCACTGTCATGGGGTAGTCATTAGCAGGTCCTTTGTCCTTCATCTCGTCCAAAGGCGTGGCGGCATCAGGGGTGAACGGACCATTGAGATGTGGTTTCACCTCACTGAGGTTGATGTCGAGTATCTGGTCATAATACTTTTCCGGATTGGCATATACATCTCCATCTGCCTGCAGGTTGTCAGCATTCACTCGCGCCATGTCAGCCACTTCCTGACGACCCGTCTGCACAAGATATTGCTCGGCATTGGCATCATAAGGGAAGATGGAACAGGTGGCACCCAGTTCGGCGCCCATATTGCATATAGTGGCTCTGCCTGTGGCAGATATTGTCTTCACACCATCACCGAAATATTCGAGTATGGCATTGGTACCGCCTTTCACGGTCAGTATGCCGAGAATCTTCAGTATGACATCCTTTGGCGAAGCCCATCCGCTCAACTTTCCCGTGAGTCGCACGCCAATGAGCCGTGGCATCTTCAGTTCCCATGGTTGGGCGGTGAGCACGTCAACAGCATCGGCACCGCCTACTCCCACTGCCACCATGCCCAAACCTCCGGCATTAGGCGTGTGGGAGTCTGTGCCCACCATCATTCCACCAGGGAAGGCATAGTTCTCAAGCACTACTTGATGGATGATGCCAGCACCGGCACCCCAAAAACCTATGTGATATTTCTGCGACACGGAGCGCAGGAAGTCATACACCTCCTTGTTGGTCTTGCATGCCGCAGGCAAATCTACATCGGCACCCATATCGGCGCAGATGAGATGGTCGCAGTGCACACTTGCGGGCACTGCCACACGACTCTTGCCGGCATTCATAAACTGCAGCAATGCCATCTGTGCGGTGGCATCCTGCATGGCAACACGGTCGGGACGAAACTCCACATAGTCTTTGCCACGGGCAAACGATTGCATCTGCTTCGAATCATAGAGATGTGCATAGAGCACCTTTTCAGCATAGGTAAGATTGCGTCCAAGAGCCTTTCGTGCCTCTTCCACCTTTTCCGTGTATGAAGAGTAAAAGCTACGGAGCATATCTATATCAAGTATATTCATGGGAATAATATTCAATACGATTATACATTAATATTCACTTTGCAAAGATAACACTTTAACACGAATAAGCAAAGTAAAATGGCATAAAAGCAAAACACTTCGTAGTTATATTGACATATAGACATCAATAATGACTACAAAGTGTTTATTTATTCATATATCGACTACTTACATACAGTTAGCCAATATAAGGTATAATATGTATATTATGCACAATACAGGCTATTATGCATAACAAAAGGTGTCAGATTTCTACCTCATAGTTGCCTGCATCTTCCACAGCATACTTTATGTCGTCTGCCGACACCTTGCTCTCGTCAAATTCCACTATGAGATTGTTCTCCTCGCAGTCGGCTTTAGCCTCCACCACTCCGTCGACTGACTTCACAGCGTCTTCCACCTTCATCTCGCAATGGCAGCATTTCATGCCATTGACAGCAAATATCTTCTTTTCCATGTTTCTCTAATATGAAAGGAGGACACTCTGCAAAAGAGCATCCTCCTTATTATATTATGTGTACACTACTAAAGAGTGATTACTTCAGCTTTGTGTAACCATACTTTGCTACTTCGCCAAGCTCCTCCTCGATACGGATAAGCTGGTTGTACTTAGCCATACGGTCTGTGCGGCTCAAAGAACCAGTCTTGATCTGACCAGAGTTTGTAGCTACTGCGATGTCAGCGATAGTTGTGTCCTCAGTCTCGCCTGAACGGTGAGAGGTCACAGTGGTGTAGCCGTGACGATGAGCCATCTCGATAGCCTCGAGAGTCTCTGTCAGCGAACCGATCTGGTTAACCTTGATCAGGATAGAGTTAGCTGCACCCATCTGGATACCCTTCTGCAGGAACTTAGTGTTAGTTACGAACAAGTCATCACCAACGAGCTGGCAACGGCCACCGATGCGAGCTGTCAGCTTCACCCAGTTCTCCCAGTCGTTCTCATCGAGACCATCCTCGATAGAGTCGATAGGATATTTTGTGATGAGCTCCTCGAGGTAGTCGATCTGCTCAGCAGCAGAGAGCTTCTTGCCGTTAGGATCCTTTGGCATACCGTTCTTCAGCTCCTTGTAGTTGTAGAACCACTCGCCGTTCTCGCAAGTAGCAAACTCAGAAGCTGCACAGTCCATAGCGATCTTCACGTCCTTACCTGGCTCGTAGCCTGCGTCCTTGATAGCCTGAACGATGCTGTCGAGAGCGTCGTTGATGCCATCGAGCTCAGGAGCGTAACCACCCTCGTCACCTACTGCTGTAGAGAGACCGCGCTTCTTCAGAAGCTTAGCAAGAGCGTGGAATACCTCTGCACCCATGCGTACAGCCTCCTTCTCGTTAGGAGCACCTACTGGACGGATCATGAACTCCTGGAATGCGATAGGAGCTGAAGAGTGAGCACCACCATTGATGATGTTCATCATAGGAACAGGGAGAGAGTATGTGTTAGCACCACCGATGTAGCGATAGAGAGGAAGACCGAGAGCCTTAGCTGCAGTCTGAGCTACTGCGAGTGAAACACCGAGGATAGCGTTAGCACCGAGCTTGCTCTTTGTAGGAGTGCCGTCGAGAGCCAACATCTTATAGTCAATAGCGCGCTGGTCGAGTACGCAGTCACCCTTCAATGCTGGAGCGATAACGTTGTTTACGTTGTCAACAGCCTTGAGAGTACCCTTGCCACCATAACGGTTCTTGTCGCCATCACGAAGTTCGAGAGCCTCGTTCTCACCGGTAGAAGCACCAGAAGGAACGCTTGCACGACCCATTACACCATTTTCGAGTGTTACTTCTACCTCTACGGTAGGATTGCCGCGTGAATCAAGAATCTCACGAGCATGTACTTTAGAAATCTTCATAGTTGAAAATTGATTATATTAAAAAGTTAACTTATTGTTCTCTTTCACTTTTAATGCAGGATGTGCCTTGCGCCCCTATAGCAGAATGCGCCTTGCGCTCCACCCTGTCGGACTCTTGCTCCGCCCCACCCTCTCGTTACTTAGGATGTGGCATCACCGTTGCCCTTTCTCTCTGCAAAATTAGCAACAAAATGTTGTTCTTGCAAATAGGTCACAAGCATTTCCCGTGCGTATAACATTATTTAATATTATAAGAGAAACCATATGACACGGAGCAGACACGTAGTGAAATGAAAATATACAGACTTGAAAAGTACATGACGCGTTGCAAAGACTTAGGTGGCAAACTGTAAGAAATTAGGTGGAGAGTTGTAAGAATACAGGTGCGTTGATGTTTTGACATATGTCACAGAACTGTTTGGCATATGTCACAAACCTTTTTGACAATTGTCGCAAATGTTTATGACATATGTCGCACAACTTTGTGACATATGTCAAAACATCGATACATCG
>CAVCGK010000046.1:0-17704 GCA_963601795.1 bacterium
CATATTCGTCAATGAGCACCACCACCTGCTTACCGCTCTTCTCGTAAGCGGTATTGATGAGGTCTATGAGACGGTTGTTGGCACCAATTCGTGGATTGGTGATTCCCCATTTCTTCTCTTCGTCAGCAAGGATATACTCCAGGTATAATTCCAGTTGTTCCTTCTCCATGTGCTTGCCGCCGCTCATGTCGAAACGTAGCACAGGGTATTCCGTCCACTCTTGCTCCAATTTTTCGATGGCAAGTCCCTTGAAAAGGTCTTTTTTGCCCTCGAAGTAGCTCTGCAACGTGGTAACGAGGAGCGACTTGCCGAAACGGCGGGGACGCCCCAGGAAGCAATACTTGCTATCAGTATGTGTCATACGATAGACGTATTCAGTCTTGTCGATGTAAAGTTTGTCCTTTTCTCGTATCTCAGAGAAGGTCTGAATGCCCAAAGGATATAGTTTTCTTGCCATACGCCGATTTTTTCTGCAAATATACTATTTTAGTGACGATAAAAAAAGCGCAGTGGGATTTTTCCAATGAAAGTTTATCTTTACCAAATAATTCAGTGTATCTTTGCCAACGTAATCCTTGGAATGGTGTATATTTCGCCATTTCTCTCATATAGGACACTGACAAAATTATAAACATCAACATGAAAGAATTATTATTGGTCAGCATAGGAAGCTTCTTCGGAGGCGGATTGAGATATGGAGTATCAAAGATGGTGCAGTCGTGTACGCTCATCACCTTCCCCTTCGGCACCTTGACGGTGAATATTTTGGGATGCCTCATCATAGGTTTCTTTTCAGGACTCAACTGGAGTGGCAACGGACTAATGTCGCCATCCACAAAACTCCTACTCACTACAGGATTCTGCGGTGGCTTCACCACCTTTTCCACTTTCATGAACGAAAGTTCCACACTAATGAAAGATGGACAATACTCTTATATGATGCTCTACATCTTTGGCAGCTTGGCCCTCGGCCTCATCGCCGTGCTGGCAGGACAACAGTTGGCAAAGATTGTGGTGTAAGATTTCTGCGTATCTTTGCATAAGGAACATATAAACAATGAATTTCTGTCGACTGATAACTAAAATCGTCCTACTATTGACCATAATTCTGTGCATAAATGCCAATGCACAGGACAACCTCTCACGCAATACGCTGATGCTGACGAATGTCAACACTAGCAACGGATTGTCAAGCGCACGCGTCTACTCGATAATAGAAGCTGACGACGGCGCTATGTGGATAAGTACAAAGCGTGGTGTAGACAGATATAACGGCCAGCAGGTGAAGAACTACACCCTGTCTACAGGCATGACATACAGCGATGCCAGTGGGCAGGCGGTGAAACTGGCAACAGACGGCAAGCACCGCATCTTTGCCTACGACAACAAAGGAAAGGTGTATGTATACAATAAGGAGAAAGACATCTTCCAACTGCAGGTAGACATGAAGAAGATGCTTGGTACGTTTGTGATGCTCAACGACCTGCAGGCGGACGACAACGGATGTTTCTGGATGGCTCTTGACAAGGGTGTATATCGACTCAATGTCGATGGCAGAGGACACTTCATCTTGAAAAACACATTTGTGAGCCATTTGAAGTTTATCGCTGGTCAACTGCTGATAGGTTCTCCATCTGGTGTATATGTCTGCCATGACGAGGATGCAAAGCCGAAACTTGTGACGAAGAAATACTCCGTGCTGTCGTCCTATTATGATAAGACGAATCACAAGGTGTGGCTTGGCACTTTTCATAGTGGGGTAATAGTGATGGACGACAGAACATGGCAACAAGCCCCTACCCTACCTCAAGTGCCTCTCATCCCCGTACGCGACATTATCCCCTATGGAAATAACAGCATACTGATGGCTGTGGACGGTGCTGGCGTATATGCATATGATAGGAAGGAAAGGTGCACCGAACTGCTACTAAATACTGACGGCAGACAGGAAAACGCACTGCACGGCAACGGCATCTACACTTTGTGCAAGGACAGAAAAGGCAATCTCTGGATAGGTTCTTATACAGGCGGTGTGGACTTAGCCATTCCCATAGAGCATTCACTTAAATTTGTGCGGAATGAACATCTCAACAGTCAGTCGCTTGTCAACAATGGTGTCAACGACATATTGCAAAGTCCTGGTACGGAGCAACACTTTGCTGGCAAGATATGGTTTGCCACCGACAAGGGAGTGAGCATATACGACGAGAGGACAAAGCTGTGGACACATGCATTACGTAACAAGGTGGTGCTGAGCCTTTGCCAAACTGTCGATGGCAATGTGCTTGTAGGCACTTATGGTGACGGTGTGTACAAGGTAAAGGCTGACGGGAGCAACGAATCGGTATATACTGTGGCTAACGGGAAGTTGAAGACTGATTATGTGTACAGCGTATTCCGCGACAGTGGCGGATGCCTGTGGATAGGATGTCTTGACGGTGACCTCATACTTGTTGACCCTACTACGGACAGTTGCAAGGGAGCTATCAGTCTGCCCATCAATGAGGTGCAAAGCATCGTGGAGTCACCAGATAGAAAAAACGTCACCGTGGGCACTACTCACGGTTGCTATCTCATAGACAAGCGGACGCATGGCATAAAGCGCTTTTTCTACAACAAGGAGTTTCCTAAGAATGACTACAACTTCTTTGTTAATGCCATGACTTATCAAGATGCCGACAACATATGGATAGGTACTGACGGTGGCGGACTTTATCTCTATGACTTGCGGCATCACAAAGTGAGAAACTACACCATCAATGAGTCAATGCCTTCAAACACTGTGTGTGCATTGGTGCGTACCACTGACGGCAAACTGTGGATGAGCACAGACAAGGGACTGGCATATATAGACAATGGAAAGGTAACAAGTCTCAACTTCTTCAAAGGTCTTGAGCGCGAATACAGGCGCATGGCAGTGGAACAGACTGCTGACGGCAGGATGATATTCGGCAGTAATGACGGTGCCGTGGTGCTATCACCGAGATTTGCCCGTGGACTTGACTACTCCGCATCTCTGCATATCACTGGCGCAGACGTTGAGGGAAAAATTTTTGGCGAAGCATCTGAGTCGGAAGAATGGAACGCTAGCCTTTACAATATGATACAAAAGGGAAAGATGCATATGGCACATGACGAAAACACCATCACAGTGCATTTCGAGAGCATCAACTACCAATATCAGCACGACATAAGGTATCAATATTTCCTTGAGGGCTACGACCATCAGTGGAGCGAACCGTCATCGGCACAACAGGCTCGCTTTGCCAATCTTCCACCAGGCAACTACACTCTGCACATAAAGGCCATAGGTAGGAGCAATGGGCGCATACTCGGAGAGGAGAGTCTTGAAATAAACATAGCCCAACCGTGGTGGAACTCGTGGTGGGCATGGATAATATATCTATGCATTCTCGTAAGCATAGCCTATGTGGGTTGGGATTACTACAGGGAACGGCTACACAGAAAATACTATGACGAGAAGATAAACTTCTTCGTGAACACTGCACACAACATACGCACACCACTGAGCCTCGTGCTTGCCCCTCTTGCTGACTTGGCAAAGGATGGCGAACTGAGCCAAAAGAATCGCCAATTCCTTGACATGGCACAGCGCAATGGCGACAAACTTCTGCGAATGGTGAGCGAACTGCTCGACTTCCAAAAGGTGGACCAGTCTGACGGCAAGGTGCACCTGCAGCAGGTGGCATTGCCTACATTTATGCAACAGCAAGTGGATAAATTTCAGGTCTATGCCAACGAGAAAAGCATAAACCTCAGCATGCAGAATGTGGCAGAAGTGTCGTTGCAGACGGACTTATCAATGATAGACTTAATATTTGAGAACCTCATCTCCAACGCTGTCAAATATACTCCAGAAGGTGGCAACGTGACTTTGTCTGCCCACAAAAACGCCTCAGACAGAGAGGTGGAGATAAAGGTGAGTGACACAGGCATCGGTATACCGAAAGCTGAGAGTAAGCAGATTTTCAAGAGTTTCTTCCGCGCAAGCAATGCCGTGCAGTCGGAAGAGATGGGAAGCGGCATAGGATTGATGCTTACTCGACAACTCACGAGGAAGTTGGGAGGCAAGCTGACTTTTGACAGCGAAGAGGACAAGGGAACAACATTTATCATCACATTCCCTTGTCAGGAACTGACAGATGACACAATCAGCGACATGCCAGTGACTAAGATAGACAATGGTGACGACAAGCGTGACACCATACTCTTTGTCGATGACAACATGGACCTGAGGCAATACATTCGCATGGCTTTCTCCGACAAATATCATGTGATAGACGTTGACTGCGGTGAAGCTGCACTGAGATATCTGGAGAAAGAGGGTTTGTGCGACATCGTCATATCCGACGTTATGATGCCAGGCATGCAGGGTGACGAACTGTGTCGCAGGATAAAGGAAAACGAGGAAACATCATGGTTGCCCGTAATCTTGCTGACGGCAAAGGCAGGACGCGACTTCATGATAGAAGGTCTAGGACTGGGTGCTGACGACTACATCGCAAAACCTTTTGACTCGGCAATATTGGCAAGCAAAATAGACAGCATGCTCAGAAACCGCCGCCGACTGAGCAAATACTACATGAACCGCAGTATGGCAGTGGTGAGACAAGAACCTGAAAGCGAGGAAGCCGACGAGGAAACTGCACAGGAGACATGTGCCGAAGACCGCGCATTCATAGAAAAAGCTACCCGATTGGTGATGGACAACTTGCAGGACACAGACTTCAATATAGACTGCCTATGTCGTGAGATGGCAATGAGCAGAACTCTCTTCTACGGCAAACTAAAGACTCTGACAGGACAGGCACCAAGCGACTTCATTCGACTCATACGTCTTGAGCAAGCTGCTATATATCTGAAGCATGGCGATGCTGTGCTCGACGTGTCAGTGAAGACAGGTTTTGTCAACGTGAAATACTTCAGTACTGTCTTCAAGAAGCACTTTGGAGTGTCGCCGAGCAAATATGCATAGACAATTGGCTACCACAGAGGTTATTTTGCGTAACAGATTAATATACTAACAGATAAATAAAAAGTAAGAGGTTTCAAACCTGGCGATATGTCAGATTTGAAACCTCTTTTGTCTGCATTCCAACCCCACTAAGTCTCCTTCCTAGTAACTTTGGCACCGCTTAGTGAAAGGCTCAGTAACGGGCAACGTTGCAGCCTGTCACAATTATAAAATGTATAACATAACTAAAAACTAAAAGTATATCAATGATGAGAAAGAAAACTGTGTTTCTCGGCCTGCTTGGAGCAGGTTTGATGTGGATGCCAGCTTCTGCCGTCATGGCCTCACAACCCAATGGTGTGGTGATGGACGCACAGCAGAATCAGAGCATCAAGGGCAAGGTGGTGGATGCCACTGGCGAGGCGCTCATCGGTGCAAGCGTAAAGGTGGTGGGCACTACCAACGGAGCTATCACCGACATGGACGGAAACTTCACCCTTAACTGCAAAGCCGGGGCTACGCTCGAGGTGAGCTACATCGGTTATGCCACTATGACAGTGAAAGCCTCCAACGGCATGAAGATTGTTATGCAGGAGGAGGGCAAGGCTCTGAATGAGGTGGTGGTGACCGCTCTTGGTATAAAGCGCGACCGCAAGGCTTTGGGCTATGGTCTGGAGGAAGTGAAAGGTGAAGAACTCAACAAGGCAAAGGAGACTAACGTGATAAACTCCCTGTCGGGAAAGGTAGCGGGACTCATCGTGCAGAATACTGCCAGCGGTGCTGCCGGTTCTACTCGCGTGCTTCTGCGAGGCAACACCGAGATGGCAGGCAACAACCAACCACTCTACGTCGTGGACGGTGTACCCTTGGACAATACAAACTTCGGCAGTGCTGGAGAGTCGGGAGGCTATGACCTTGGCGACGGCATCTCTGCCATCAACCCTGACGACATAGAGACAATGACTGTGCTGAAAGGTCCTGCGGCATCGGCTCTCTATGGTAGCCGCGCATCTCATGGTGTCATACTCATAACCACGAAGAAAGCTACAAAAGACAAGATAAGTGTGGAATACAATGGTTCGTTAACCATAGACACGCAGTTGGCGAAGTGGAATGACATACAGGAGGTCTATGGCATGGGCTATGGAGGCAATCTTCCTAACTCAAGCACAGCGGGCACAAACTCCAGTTGGGGACCAAAGGCAGACGACTTCATATTCAAATATTTCGATGGTGAGGAGCGTCCGTTCATGATGCACCCAAACAATGCATCCGACTTCTTCCGCACAGGATTTACCACACAGAACTCAGCCATTCTCGGTGTCAACTCAGGCAAGACGGGCATGCGTTTCTCTTTCACTGACATGCGCAACAAGGACATATTGCCCAACACCAACATGAATCGCGACAACTTCAATCTGCGCGTAAACACGTCGGCAGGACCAGTAGACTTTGACTTTACTGCCAACTACACCCGCGAACATGTGAAGAACCGTCCGGCTCTTGGCGACTCGCAGAGCAATGTGGGCAAAAACCTCATGACTCTCGCCGGCACTTATAACCAGGCATGGCTGAAAAACTATGAAGATGCCGACGGCAACTACCAAAACTGGAACGGCAATGACCAGTATAACAAGAATCCTTACTGGGACCTCTATAAAAATAGCAATACCTCTGACAAGGATGTGTTCCGTTTCACAGGCAAGGCCATATGGAACATAGACACGCACTTGAAGTTGCAGGGAACGATAGGTACGGACATCAACAGCATGTATTTCGAGGACTTCATCGCCAAGACCACACCTGGCACTCCTGCAGGTAAACTCACGGACCAAATATTCCGCAACCGTACACTCAATGCCGAGATATTGGCTCTCTACAACAACTCATGGGGCGAGTTTGACGTGAATGCCACTGCCGGAGGAAACATCTTCAAGGTGAACAACAAGACGACCACAAATGTTGGCCTCAACCAGCAGATGAATGGTGTGCAGAATATCATGAACTACCAGGAGCAGAACACCCGCGAGAGCATGTACAAGAAGCAAATCAACTCGCTCTATGCCAGTGCGAGTGTGGGCTACAAGCACACTTATTACTTGGAGGGAACAGTACGCGGTGACAAGTCATCGACACTTCCTGCGGGCAACAACACATATGTATATCCTTCAGTGTCGGGCAGTTTTGTGTTCTCCGAACTGATAAAGAACAAGAAGATCATAAACTACGGAAAGATTCGTGCTTCGTGGGCACAAGTGGGTAGCGACACCGATCCTTATCAGTTGGCACTCAACTACACCACGGGAAAATACAGTTACTCGGGCTATACCATCGGTATGATAGCTAACTCTACACAGCCCAACAAGGACTTGAAACCAACGATGACAGGTTCATATGAACTGGGTCTGGAGATGAAGTTCTTCGGCGGACGTCTGGGACTGGATGCCACCTATTATCACCAAAACTCCAAAGACCAGATACTGAGTCTTGCATCTACCACCACATCGGGCTATGCCTACAGACTCATCAATGCCGGCGAGATACAGAACAAGGGTATAGAGATAGCCCTCAACGGCCGTGCACTGCAGATAAAGGACTTCGCATGGGACTTGGGTGTAAATTTCTCTAAGAATGTCAACAAGGTGAAGTCGCTGACCGAAGGCATGGACTATTTCGAATTGGCTAAGGCCACATGGTGCGGAGTATCAGTGGGAGCACAAGTAGGAGAAAACTATGGAGCCATACGTGGCCACGACTTCCTCTACAATGACGAGGGACAGGTAATCATCGATGCCTCAACGGGTCTGCCGAAGGTAGACGAGAACATCAAGACCATAGGCAACTCGTCATGGGACTGGACAGGCGGTTTCTACACTACATTCTCATACAAGAATTTCCGTCTCTCGGCATCATTCGACGTTAAGATGGGTGCTGACATATACTCCATGTCAATGCGTTCGGCTTATCAGACAGGTAAGGCAAAGGGTACACTGGAAGGTCGTGAGGAGTGGTATCTCTCGGAAGAGTCACGCCAGGCAGCGGGCATGGACATAGCAGCATGGCGCGAGGCAGGCAACTACAAGGGATTTGTTGCCAATGGCGTGATTGATAATGGTGACGGAACTTACCGCAAGAATGACATTGCCGTGAACCCTGAAGACTACTGGAAGCATGTGGCTACGAGTGTGCAGAGCCAATTTGTGTATGACAACTCATACATCAAGTGCCGTGAGATAACATTCGGCTACACATTCCCAGAAAAGATGCTCGGCAAGTATGTCAAGGGGCTGTCGGTGTCGTTTGTGGCACGCAATCCGTTTATCATCTGGAAGAACATTCCCAACATCGACCCTGACTCCAGCTACAACACATCGGGACTGGGACTGGAATACGGCTCGCTGCCATCGCGCAAGAGCTATGGACTGAATGTGAATGTGAAGTTTTAGAATGAGAACATAAAGAACGAAAGACATATGAACAACATTATAAAGAAATATATGGGTAAGGGTGGCTTGATGATGGCTTGTGCCTTGATGTCTGCCGGTATGGTTGTGACATCATGCTCGGACGACACATTCAATGACATCAATACCGACAAGACAAAGGTGAGCGAGCTCGATCCTAACGGTCAATTGACAACAGCTCTGCTGCAGACCTATGGCGACTACAGTCTGATGGATACCTACCGCAACTATATAACAGGATTCACCCAGCACTTCGCCGGAGGATGGAACGTGACAAACTATGCCGGTTCCAACTTCTTCGAGAACGACATTGCACGCCGCATATGGGACCGCTATTATGAGATTAGTATAAAGAATCTTGTGGATGCCATATACAACTCCGAAGACAAGGCTAACCTCAATGCCGCACTGCGAATACACCGCGTATACCTGTTCTCGGTATTGACAGACACCTATGGCGACATACCAGCTTCAGAGGCAGGACTGGGATATATCAAGGGCATATCAAACCCGAAGTATGACACTGTGGAAGAACTCTACAACTGGTTCTTTGAGGAATTGACAACATGCGTGGCACAATTGGGCACAGGCTCAGACCACATCTCGGGAGACGTGACAAGCATGGGTGGTGATGTCGACAGATGGAAGAAATATGCCAATACACTCCGCATGCGCTATGCTATGCGTATATCTGACGTTAATCCGCAGAAGGCACAGGAAGAGTTTGAGAAGGCTATAGCAGCAGGTACTATCACCAGTGCAGAAGAGGATGCTTACATCAAGTATGCAGATTCTCCATATACTTATTATGACGGAGCCAATGACTATGACTTCCGCACAAATGCCCTGAGCGAGATACTCTATGGTCAGGATGCAGTGTCGCCGACTATGGTTAGTTCGATGCTCTTCTACCAGTTGCAGAAAACCAATGATCCCCGACTCTACCGCATATGCAGACACTATTACAACATAAAGCGCAGTCAGGTGAAACCGGATACAGCGGAGAACATAGACTTAACTGACGAGGTGTTGGCATATTTTGAGCGTCAGGGCGTAGGCGAAGAGCCTTGCAATCCTGGTGCTGCTTGGTATAGCGACTGGATGAATGTGGCTGCTTTATCGGAACTCCCTACCCTGCAGAAGAAGGCAGAACAGGATGCCAACAACTATGACAACTCCGACTATCGTGCCAGAGCAATGCGTCCATGTCTCAACATTGACTTCGAGATGCCTGACAGTCCTGGCGACCTGATAAGTTATGCAGAAGTGGAATTCTTGCTGGCAGAAGCCAAGACCAAGGGATGGAATGTCAGCGGTGATGCGGAAAGCCATTACGAGGCAGCTGTGCGTGCATCAATGGAACAACTCAACAACCATTATCTGACATCCGACAAAATTACGGAAGAGGAGATAAATACTTTCATCGCCAACAATCCTTTAGGTGACAATCCGAAGGAGACCATCAACACACAGGCATGGATACTGCACATGATGAACCCTTCGGAAGCATGGGCAAACATGCGCCGATCAGATTATCCCGTCATACTCAACAGAAGTCGCCTGGGCATCTATACCAGCGGATTTACCTACACCGATTCAGACATGTCGATGCCTACACGTCTGCGCTATCCTGAACTGGAAGAACAATACAACAGCGTGAACTACAAAGCAGCCATAGAGCGCATGGGAGGCAATGACAGTTGGCACTACCAGTTGTACTGGGACAAAGGCAACATAAACGTGCAGGAAGAATTTAATCCTCCTTACGGCAAAGGATACATCAAATAATGTTTAACTATCAATAAAACGACATATGAACAAGATTATGATAGGATATAAAAGAATGGTCATGAAGGCTCTGACGGCAGTCTTTGCCATAGGACTTGCTCTCGCAGGCTCATCAGCCTTGTCATCATGTTCTTCCGACAATGACCCCTACTTCACTGTCACCGAGGATGACTCTCCGCGCATCCTCAACACCGACTTGGCTGACACGAAGATAAACCGCAAGACAAACTATAAGGTAGAATTAAAGGTCACACCTGTGCACTACACCACGGTGACATGGTTTCTCGACGGCACACAGTTTGCCGAAGGTACAACCATAGACCAGACTTTCCCCGTGGGCAGCCACGAACTGAAGATTGTGGCTACGACAACAAAAGGGAAGAGTACTTCACGCACTCTCAATCTCACCGTGACTCCTACTGCCGACGATCCTGCACTTGGCACAAATGCCATAGAACTGTGGGTTGCTCCAGGTGAGACTACCACCATACACAAATGCAGCAATTTGGATAAGGTAGCGAGGGTACTGGTAGGTGACAAGGAGGCTACATTCGAGGTATTGGAAGACGGTACAGTACTTAGGCTACGTGCACCTGCTGACATGGAGAATGGAGAATACACTGTAACACTCATTGACAATACTGGAGTGGAATTTTCAAGTGGCACAATAAAGGTAACGACAGAACCCAAACCATCGATGGAAAACACCATTTGGGAAGGCGAGTTCAGTGTGGACTGGGGTACACCATTCGATGCATTGAAGGAGACTTTCGCAAGTAAGGTAAAGGCTGGCACTATCCTGCGTGTATATGTGGAAGGTGAAGGACAGGGTGCCGCAGTGACTGCATGGTGGAACAATATCCTCACAGGAAAGGGCGACCCTGAGCGTGGCGATATTATGATCAGTGGCAGCATGGTACTCAAGTATGAGTTGACAGACTTGTCCGTACAGATATTGGGTGAACAAGACGGTTTCCTCATAGTGGGCACAGGTTACACCGTGAAGAAGGTTACTATAGAATAATTCATGCATCATAAATATATGAAGAAAACAATAATATCCGTATGTCTGCTAACCATGGCATGTTCCGCCAGTGGCGTCACTCCTGTCATAAGGAGTGATGCCAAACTGGAGGCAAAGGTGGAGCAGACTCTGAAGAAACTGACACTGGAAGAGAAAATTGGTCAGATGATGGAGTTGGTGACCGACCTCTTCGGTGCCAACGACAAAAACGGAGTGTTCTATATAGATGAGCACAAGACAGACTCTATCCTCTCCAACTATAAGATTGGTTCTATCCTCAATGCACCGAACACATGTGCACCTACTGCCAAACAGTGGGAGACATACACGGCACAGTTGCAGAAGATATCACTGAAGCGTATCGGCATTCCTTGCATATTCGGACTTGATCAGAACCATGGTTCTACATACACACAGGGAGGAACACTCTTCCCGCAGAATATAAATGTAGCTGCAACATTCAACCGCGAGATAGCGCGCAACTGTGCAGAAGCTACGGCTTATGAGACACGTGCCGTGAGTGTGCCTTGGACTTACAGTCCGACAGTAGACCTTGGACGCGATGCCCGTTGGCCGCGCATATGGGAAAACTTTGGCGAGGACTGTTATCTCAGTGCAGAAATGGGTAAGGCTATGGTGATAGGTTTCCAGGGTAATGACCCTAACAACATAGACCAATATCACATTGCCACATCCTTGAAGCACTTCATGGGATATGGCGTGCCTTTCTCTGGCAAGGACCGCACACCTGCCTACATCTCACTTGCAGACTTGCGTGAAAAACATTTCGCTCCTTTCCTTGCGGGATTAAAGGCTGGAGCATTGAGTGTGATGGTGAACTCAGCTTCCGTCAACGGCAAACCAATGCATGCCAACAAGGATATTCTCACACATTGGTTGAAAGAAGACCTAGGATGGGACGGAGTGCTTGTCACCGACTGGGCTGATGTCAACAATCTCTACACTCGCGAGATGGTGGCAAAGGACAAGAAAGACGCTCTTCGCATAGCCATCAATGCAGGCATAGACATGGTGATGGAACCTTACACGGCTGATGCATGTGGATACCTTCTTGAGTTGGTTAAGGAAGGAAAAATACCTATGAGTCGCATCGATGATGCTTGCCGACGCGTGCTGAGAATGAAGTATCGCTTAGGGCTCTTCGATCATCCCACACAGAAACTCAAGAACTATCCTAAGTTTGGTGGCGAGGAGTTTGCTAAACTTGCTTTGGAAGGTGCTACAGAGAGTATGGTATTGCTGAAGAATAACAATAATATACTGCCATTGCAGCATGGCAAAAAGATTCTTCTTACTGGCCCTAATGCCAACCAGATGCGCTGCCTCGATGGCGGATGGAGCTACACATGGCAAGGTCACCGCGCAGATGAGTTTGCAGGAAAACACAACACCATCTACGAGTCATTCTGCAATGAGTATGGTAAGGAAAACATCATATTGAATCAGGGTGTTACCTACAACGAGGCAGGAAAATACTGGGAAGAGAACGATCCTCAGATAGAAGCTGCTGTGGATGCAGCAAGAGATATCGACATCATTGTGGCTTGCATCGGTGAAAACTCCTACACAGAAACTCCTGGCAACTTGACCGACCTTTGGCTATCAGAAAACCAACGCAACTTGGTAAAGGCTCTTGCCAAGACAGGCAAGCCCATTATCCTGGTGCTCAATGAAGGCCGTCCACGACTCATAGCCGACATTGAACCGCTGGCACAGGGTATTATCGACATCTTCCTGCCTGGCAACTATGGCGGCGACGCATTGGCAAATCTCGTGTCTGGCAAGTCAAATTTCAGCGGTAAGATGCCTTACACCTATCCAAAGGAGATAAATTCGCTCGCCAACTACGACTTCAAGAAGAGTGAGGAGGTAGAGACGATGGCAGGTGCCTACGACTACAATGCGAAGATTACACAGCAATGGGGATTTGGTCAAGGGCTGAGTTATACCACCTATAAATACAGTAACATGAAGGTATCACAGCGAGATTTCCGTCATGGCGATATCATCAAGGTGAGCATTGACGTGTGCAACACAGGTAAGGTGGCAGGCAAGGAGAGCGTGCTACTGTTCAGCAGCGACCTCATAGCCAGCATGGTGCCTGACGGCAGACGTCTTCGTGCCTTTGATAAAGTGGAACTACAACCAGGCGAGAGCAAGACTATGACATTTGACATTAAAGCTGACGACCTGGCATTCGTAGACTACAACGGCAAATGGATATTGGAGGAAGGTGACTTCAAACTAATGATTGCTGACCAAACAACTGATGTGCATTGCACCGATACATATCAATGGCATACAGCCAATAAGGAATAGAAGGAAAGAAGTAGATACCTATATGTAGGTATTGTGTATTTCATTGAAATATAGTAACTTTGCCCAGCTATTTATGGGTAAAGACATGAGACTCGGAATAACTCTTATATTATTTCTCATAACAACACTTGCGACGATGGCTGACAACGGGCGTTTTACCGTGTCAGGCATCGTCCTTGACGACCGTACCAAAGAGTCTATTCCATATGCTACAGTAAAGATTCAGAATGTGGAATTGTGGGCTGTTGCCGATGGCAACGGAAAGTTTATCATAGCCAATGTTCCTGACGGACGTGTCGTTGTAGAGGTTCGTTCCTTGGGTTACGTTACACGCACAGTAGCATTCAATCTCAGCCATGACACCGACCTGAAGAATATTCGCATGAAGGAAGACGACCTCAGCCTTTCGGGTGTAGAGGTCACTGCACGCAAGAAGACCACCTTGGGAACTACCGTCTACACCATGGACCGCAACACGCTGGACCATTCACAGGTGCTCTCGCTCAGCGACATCACGGCACTCCTCCCTGGTGGACAGACAGTCAATACCACGCTGATGAACGATTCGCGCCTTGCCTTGCGTGCCGGCAGTTCGGAGAGGGGCAACGCCGCCTTCGGTACTGCCATCGAGATAGACGGCATGCGGCTGGACAACAATGCCAACATGGACGAGACGCTCTCTGCCTCTACGCGTAACATCTCAGCCTCTAATATTGAGAGTGTGGAGGTGATAGCCGGAATACCCGGCGTGGAGTACGGCGACATGTCCAATGGTGTGGTAAAGGTAAACACCCGTAAGGGTCACTCTCCTTGGATTTTTGAGGGTTCAGTTAATCCCTATACCCGTCAGGTAGCCCTGAGCAAAGGCTTGACATTGGGCAAAAACGCTGGTACACTGAACTTCTCTTTTGAACATGCACGATCGTTCAGCGAGATAGCATCTCCCTATACCGCATACAACCGCAATATCTTGTCTGCCACTTACAGTAAGGCTTTCCGCATCGGCGTGTCTACCCTTAACCTGACGGCAGGACTGACGGGCAATGTGGGAGGATATAATTCAAAAGCCGACCCTGACGCTTTCCGTGACACATACCAAAAGCAACGCGACAACCAGTTGCGTGGCAACCTACAACTTGACTGGCTTTGCAACTCGCAGCGTGCAGGAGTGTTCAACGTGAGTTTGCTTGCCTCATTTCAGACGGCAGACAAGCGTACGGAGAATTATTCCAACACGTCTTCTTCATCCACGCAAGCATACCTGCATACCATGACCGACGGCTATGCCATAGCCCAAGACTACGTACAGGGCATGGGCACAGGAAGTATCATCCTCGGACCTACGGGTTATTGGTATGTGCGTTCGTACAATGACCAAAAGCCATTCACCACACAACTGAAGCTGAAGGGCGAATGGACCAAGCGCCTGCTTGGAGCGGTGAATAAGGTAACACTCGGTACCGAACTCAACTCCTCGCGCAACAACGGGCGCGGCTCTTATTATGAAGACATGAGTCTGGCACCCACATGGCGGCCTTACGACTATAGTCAACTGCCTACGATGCGCAACCTTGCCCTCTTTCTGGAGGAACGGCTCACGGCAGGGCGTTTGCTCCTTGTGGCAGGTCTTCGCGACGACATCACGATGATAGGCGGTTCGGCTTACGGCAATGTGTCAAGTCTCTCGCCACGTGTCAATGTGCGTTACGACCTGCTGAAAGGCAAGAAGGGTTCGCTGACGCTGCACGCCGGTTATGGAAAGAGTGTGAAACTACCATCTTTCCAGGTGCTTTATCCTGCCGACAATTACACCGACCGACTGGTGTTCACGCCAGGTTCGACAGCAGACAACAAGGCATACTACGCCTATTACACCCATGTGCAGCGCGCACTGTATAACCCCAACCTGAAGTGGCAGTACTCCAAGCAGTGGGAAATAGGAGCGGACGCTACCCTGGGGAAGGCACGATTCAGTGTGTCGGCATTCTGGAACAAGACTTACAATCCTTACCAGACGGTCAACATCTATACCCCTTTCGCCTATAACCAGACATCGCAGTCGGCACTGGAGAACTGCGGCATTGCCGTGGCTGACCGTGCCTATAGCGTCGACCCATCGACAGGTGTGGTGACGGTAACGTCTACCGCCGACGGCAGTAGCATTACCCTGCCATATACTACACGCCACACCTTCACTTCCAACCGCCAGTACGTGAACGGTTCGCCCGTAACACGCTACGGACTGGAGTGGGTGGCAGAGGTGCCGCTGGTGAGCAATGTCCACACCGTGGGACTGTCGCTGCGCCTCGACGGCAAGTACTATCATTACAAAGGTATAGACAACACGCTCGTGATGGGCAGTCCCAACGGCATCGGCGACCAGGCAGAGGATGCGGCAGTCCAACCGCTGATAGGTTATTACGCAGGCAGCAACGTGACGTCTACCTCTTCTGCCAGCACCCCGTCGGTAAGCAACGGCATACTCAACAAGGGCTGCAGTCTCAACACCACGCTGACGGCGCGCATACCTAAGTTGAGGCTCATCATGACCATGCGCCTGGAGACGACATTCCTCAACTATCGTCGCAATCTGTCGGAGGGCAGAAGTGCTGTCGTGCTCGAAGCGGCAGGCGACAATTTCGGTACGGCTTATAAAGGAGAGACCGACCACTATGTGGCACTCTATCCAGAATATTACTCCACATGGGACAACCCCTCGGAGCGCATCCCCTTCGCCGAGGCGCTGCTTGCCGCAAAGGAAAACGACCCCGCACTATACCAGCAGTTGAGTAGACTGATAGTAAGGAGCAATACTGCATACTACTTCAATCCGCAGGACATCTCTTCCTATTACTCAGCCAACTTCTCCATCACCAAGGAGATAGGCAGATGGGTAAGTCTGTCATTCTATGCCAACAACTTCTTCAACAACATGTCGATGGTAAAGAACTCCCAGACGGGTTTGGAGTCATCGCTCTTCAGTAGCGGTTATATACCGAAGTTCTACTATGGTGCTTCCATACGCATCAAACTATAAATCAATAAAAAAATGAAAGTCATATGCCACATATACTTCTGTCTCGTCGCAATTGCACTCCTCACTTCGTGCAACTACGATGAACACCTCGACACATATAATGTGGAGGTGACACTCAGTGAAGCCGTTGACTCTGTGACGGTATCGCTAACCAACAGTACTGGAAGAACCTTCACCGCACTGACTGGCACCGATGGCAATACTCACTTCTCGTTGCCTGCCGGCATCTACAGCGCAAGTGCATCGAGGGTTACGGACGATGGCTTCTTCCGCCACATATGCAATGGTTCACTGGCAGACATTGCCATCGGCAGTACTACCACACACATAGCATTGCCCGTTACCATAACGGCCATGCAGACCTCCAACCCTATCGTGATAAAGGAACTGTACATTGGCGGTTGCCAGATGGATGACGGGTCGGGCAAATTTGCCAAAGACAAGTGCATCATCCTGTACAACAACTCGTCGGTGGCGGTGTCGCTCGACAATGTAGGCTTCGGCTTCGTGGAACCATACAATGCAGAGGCACCCACGCACTCGTTCCTCAATGGTGGCAAGCTCGATTATGCCGATGCCGACTGGATTCCTGCGCTCAACGGCATTTGGTATTTTCAGGACGGACAGATGCTGCAGCCCTACACCGAACTCGTGGTAAACGTGCATGGTGCCATCGACAATACTCAGACATACAGCAACTCCGTCAACTACGCCAACAGTGCATACTACTGTATGTATGACGTGGAAGCGACGAGCAGCGACGGAGGCAAGTACAGCAATACGTTGTATTACCCCTCACCAGCCGACGTCATACCCACCAGCCACTACCTGAAGGCGGTAAAGTATGGCAAGGGAAACGCCTGGCCTATGAGTCAGACATCACCTGCGGTAATTATGTTTCGCACGGAGGACATCACGCCAAAGGCTTTTGGTGAAAACATAGCCAACATCATCTATCCTACAGGCAAGGAAGGCAACATCGTCTATGCTTGCTTGAGGATGCCAAGACAGTGGGTAATCGATGCCGTGGAGATATACAATGCCACCTCACTGGCAAGTTGCAAGAAGCGCATCAC
>CAVCGK010000047.1:0-17340 GCA_963601795.1 bacterium
GATGAACGTACGTGCGATGGCTGATGGACGTACGTGCGATGGCTGATGAACGTACGTGCGTTGAGTGATGGACGTACGTGCGATAAAATAAAGTTTTGCAATTCTGACATTAAATGCTTAAATTTGCAGGGATGAAACGCACACTCTACATATTCTCATTGTTGCTTGTCCTCGTGGTGGGGATAGGCTATGATTGTCATAAGTCTGTGGCAATTGCTGAAAATGGAGAGACTGTGGAGTTTCATGAAGCCCAAGACTCTGACACGAAAGACAAGCTCTATGATGCCACCCCTGCACCACAGAAGCATGAGGCATTGTTGAGTGGTCGGTTTGACAGTGTGCATGCCAGCAGTCAGCGTGTGCGTCGCACTGTGCCCACCACGGGCTATCATTCGGGAAATGTTGCGGTGAAGTTCACTGCAAACAATAATCTTGCTGTCTTATACATGGCAAAAGCATGGCAGATGCAACTGTCGGCTTTGCCGCAGATATGCCTCACGGTGCGCTATTACGTGATAGCACTGAGGCACATACTGCGTTAGAGATAAGTCTTTTTATCCGTATTTTTATTTTCATTAATAACAAACATTTTAAAAAGACTAATCAATTATGACAAGTATAAATAAGCTGGAGCTGACAAAGGCTCTGGCAAAGAGTGAGTTGTTTACAGTAAAGAAAGGATTTCTCGGTATGGGCACAAAGATGACCTATGTGCCAACGGGAAGCAATGTGAAGGCAGAGGTGCTGGAATACAGTTTGACTGACGCCGAACAGTTGGAGCGCATCATGCGTATGGATAAAGCCCAGATGGTGAAGTCATTGCAGAGTGCAAACCTGCAGGCTGCACATATGGGCAATGCCAGACTGGAAGTGCTAAAGTCGGAAGACGGAGCTTGCGTCGTAATGCAACTCTTCCGCTTCGCTGACTTCAGTTTCCGTGCAGCTTCCGAGGTGATAATCCTTGAAGGCGAAGATGCTGAGGCTGTCAGCAAGATATACTAAGCAAATGGTCAGTCCCGGTCTCGCACAAATAAAAAGCGTGACCGGGAACCGTCTGCTATATACATTATATATAATATTATATGGAATTACTTTTTCTGGGCGGCTTTATAGTTTTTATTACCGCTATTTTGTTGGTCGACATGCTTCTGATAGACCGCAAGTCACATGAAGTGTCAGTGCGCGAGGCGTCCATCTGGACTATTGTTTGGATAACGCTCGCTTTGTTGTTTTCTGTCTTTCTGTGGTTTCATGGCGACATGGTGCATGGCATACAAAACTTTGAAGACCTGCAGGCGGTTGTGCAAAAGTATGCTGCCCATATAAAGCTCGATTCCAATGATTTTGAAGGCAGTCTGCAGAAGTATCGCCACTACATGACGATTTCCTATCTCTCGGGCTACGTTATAGAGAAGACTCTGTCGGTAGACAACCTGTTTGTCATGATGATGATATTCACCTCATTCAATGTGAGCAAGAAGGAATATCAGCATGTGCTCAACTGGGGCATACTGGGAGCCATTGTGCTGCGTATAGTATTCATCTTCATCGGCACGGCAGTCATCAGCAAGTTTAAGTTTGTGCTGATGCTCTTCGGCGTGTTTCTCGTCTACAGTGCCTACAAGATGTATCGTGACCGCAACAAGAAAGAAGAGATTGATGTGGAAAACCATCCTATGGTGAAATTCCTTTCAAAGCATTTCCCTGTGTATCCTAAGTTTGAGGGAGGAAAATTCTTCGTCAGGGCTAAGCATACCGATAGCGGCTATGTGCTGTCGGATGGAATAGGCAAGAGTGTGTTGTGCATCACTCCGCTGTTTGTGACAGTGCTGGTGATAGAGTTTTCTGACATCATCTTTGCCTTCGACAGCATTCCTGCCATTTTCTCCGTGTCGCTCGATCCTTATGTGGTGTTGTTCTCCAATATCTTTGCCATATTAGGACTGCGTGCTATGTTCTTCCTGTTGGCAGTAATAGCAGACAAGTTCCGCTATCTCAACACGGGAGTAACGTTGCTATTGCTCTTCATCGGTGTGAAACTCCTCATCAGCGAGTTTTATGAGATAGACCCAGTGGCATCGCTTGCCTTCATCGTGCTGGTGTTTGTGGTGAGCATTCTCGCATCAGTATTGATACCGCAAAAAAAGAATTGACGCGATCCATAGTTGGGATTAGCATTAAGTTTTGCCGATAGCCGTGTGTAGACAAATAATTTACGCACGGCTATTGTTGTGTGTTAAAAGAACTCAAACAATGACAAAAAGAACATTTTTGTAGCAAAACGATATGGAAGTTGGTTGATAAATGGGTGTAATTGTGCCTAAATTTATGTGATAGTGAAACAATAATGAAATAATAACCTTACAATTTGTAATTACACCTTGTTGAAAAAACTTAAAAAAACGTGAATTGTTTAACGTATTAGAGTGGAATTTTGTTATCTTTGCCACGGTTAAATTAAGGAACTGCATAAAAGATATTATGGCAAAAATCAACACTATTGGCATATTGACTTCCGGAGGTGACGCTCCTGGTATGAATGCCGCAATACGTGCCGTCACAAGATCTGGTATTTACAACGGTTTTAACATGGTAGGTATCTATCGTGGATGGGAAGGACTCATCAATGACGATATGAAGCCATTTACCACTGAAGACGTGTCGGGAATCGTCGGCAGAGGCGGTACGATACTGAAGACAGCACGTTGTGCAGAATTTACGACCCCAGAGGGAAGAGCAAAGGCCTATGAGAATATGGTGAAGAGAAATATCGATGCTCTCGTTGTAATTGGAGGTAACGGTTCGCTCACTGGTGCGAAGATTTTCGCTCAGGAATATGATGTTTGCTGCATCGGTTTGCCTGGTACTATCGACAATGACCTCTATGGTACAGACAACACTATAGGTTATGACACCACGATGAACACCATTATGGAATGCGTAGACCGCATCCGCGACACCGCTCAGAGTCATGAGAGAATATTCTTTGTGGAAGTGATGGGTCGTGATGCTGGTTTCCTCGCACAGAACTCGGCTATCGCTTGTGGTGCTGAGGCAGCTATTATTCCAGAGGAGAATACAGAGGTCGACCAGTTGGCAGAGTTTATGGATAGAGGTATTCGTAAATCAAAGAAGAGTTGCATTGTCATCGTGTCGGAAAGTCCAAAGTGCGGTGCTATGTACTATGCTGAGCGTGTGAAGAAGGAGTTTCCTGATTTTGACGTGCGTGTGTCTATCCTCGGCCATCTTCAGAGAGGCGGTAGTCCATCGGCACGTGACCGAATATTGGCAGGCAGAACAGGTGTGGGAGCCATCGAGGCAATCATGCAGGGACAGCGCAACATCATGGTGGGCGTGAGAAACAATGAAGTGGTATATGTGCCATTCCAGGAAGCTATCCGCTCCGACAAGCCATTCGACAAGAAACTCATCAAGGTGCTTGATGAGCTGAGTATCTAATAGCCAGAACGCAAACTTACTTAAGAGAATTAGAGTTTAACAACATTATAATATTAACAAATATGTCACAGATAAAAGGATGTCTTTCTCAGATCATCGGACCTGTTCTTGACGTGCATTTCGACACGAACGGAGAGGATTCTGAGAAGGTGCTCCCAAAGATTCATGAGGCGTTGCTGGTGAAGCGCAATGACGGGTCTGACCTTGTCATTGAGGTGCAGCAGCATATTGGTGAAGACACAGTGCGCTGTGTTGCCATGGACAATACCGACGGTCTGCAGCGCGGACTTGAGGTCGTGCCTACGGGAAGCCCTATCTCTATGCCTTCGGGAGAACAGATCAAGGGACGAATGATGAATGTCATCGGAAGTCCTATTGATGGTATGAAACCGCTGACAAAAGAAGGTGCATACCCTATTCACCGTGAAGCTCCAAAGTTTGAGGAGTTGTCTACCAAGAAGGAGATTCTTGCTACAGGTATTAAGGTCATCGACTTGCTCGAGCCTTACATGAAGGGTGGTAAGATCGGACTCTTTGGTGGTGCCGGTGTAGGAAAGACAGTGCTCATTATGGAGCTCATCAACAACATTGCCAAAGGACACAACGGATTCTCTGTATTCGCAGGTGTGGGAGAGCGTACCCGTGAAGGTAATGACCTCATCCGTGAGATGATAGAATCTGGTGTTATCAAGTATGGCGACAAGTTTAAGAAAGCTATGGATGAAGGCAAGTGGGATTTGTCACTTGTTGATCCTGAAGCATTGAAGCAGTCGCAGGCAACACTTGTCTATGGTCAGATGAACGAGCCACCAGGCGCACGTGCTTCCGTAGCATTGTCAGGACTTACCGTGGCAGAGGAATTCCGCGATCAGGGAGGCGATATATTGTTCTTCATCGACAATATCTTCCGTTTCACACAGGCAGGTTCTGAGGTTTCGGCACTTCTCGGTCGTATGCCTTCAGCTGTAGGTTATCAGCCTACATTGGCTTCGGAGATGGGATCAATGCAGGAGCGAATCACTTCCACAAAGACTGGTTCCATCACTTCCGTGCAGGCAGTGTATGTGCCAGCCGACGACTTGACTGACCCTGCTCCAGCAACAACGTTTACCCACCTTGATGCCACTACAGAGCTTTCGCGTAACATCGCCCAGCTCGGTATCTATCCAGCTGTGGATCCTCTGGGTTCTACATCGCGTATCCTCGATCCGTTGATTGTAGGTAAGGAGCATTATGACTGCGCTCAGAGAGTGAAGCAGATACTGCAGAAATATCAGGAGTTGCAGGACATCATCGCCATCCTCGGTATGGATGAACTTTCTGATGAGGACAAGCAGACTGTGAACCGCGCACGTCGTGTGCAGAGATATCTCTCGCAGCCATTCACTGTGGCAGAGCAGTTTACTGGTGTGAAGGGTGAGATGGTAAGCATAGAGGACACTATTAAGGGATTCAACATGATTCTCGACGGTGAACTTGATGACCTGCCAGAACAGGCTTTCCTCAATGTGGGAACAATAGAACAGGCCATAGAGAAGGGTAAGAAGCTCTTGGCTCAGGCTCAAGGATAGAATGGACATGGACATAAGACTGAAAGTAATATCGCCAGAGAGAGTCGAGTTCGACGGAAACGTGAAGAGCGTACTTGTACCAGGCACACTGGGACAGTTTGAGATTCTCCGTAACCACGCCCCGATAATATCTGCGTTGACAAAAGGTGACGTGGTGTATGACGATGGCGAGAAACACTCGGTGAGCATCAACGCAGGATTCGTGTCCGTGAAAGACAATCAGGTGAACGTGTGTGTGGAATTCTAAACGGAAATAAAGACGCATGAGCAAGACTACAGTGAAATATATGACTTATGGAACTCTGATACTCGTCCTGACAGGAGTGGCAACAGCCGTTGTCGGCAATCTCTTGACAGACATGTCGGTCATGAGTTTCAATGCCATAGCATTCATCTTTCAGCTCGTGCTCATCCTGATATATGGCATAGTTTGGGACAAGGTGGCGAAGTCTTCGCCCAAAAACCTTACGGTACTCTATATGTCAGCTTCTGGACTGAGAATTCTGCTTGCGGCGATCCTTTTGCTCATTTATATGTTTATAAACAGAGGTAAGGAAAGCCTGACTACGTTCTCTATAATCTTTGCTGTCTACTACTTGATCATCCTCATTTACGACACGACATTCTTCGTGTCAGTGGAAAAGAAACAGTTACGATGATGAAAAGGAAATTATTTATATACCTGTTGATAGCAACCTTCTTCTCGCTGTCAATGCCTCTGTCTGCTGCAGACAAGAAGATAGATGTCGACGTGAAGGAGATTGTGCTTGGACACATGGCCGACGCTTACGAATGGCACATCACGACCTACAAAGGTCATAGCGTGTCTATTCCGTTGCCAGTCATTGTGAGAAGCAGTGAGACAGGTGAATGGAACTGCTTCTGTAGTTCGAAACTTGAAGAGGCGGCAGAAAAGGGTGAAACCTATAAAGGATTCTACCTCAACGAAGAGAAGAACGGAAAGATCTATGAAAAGCTGTCTGACGGTACGTCGGTGCGTCCTCTGGACCTCAGTATCACTAAGGCGGTGGTGCAGATATGGATTGTGGTGTTCCTGCTTATCGTGATATTCCTCACCTGTGCACACTGGTATAGGAAGCATGACGTGACAAAGGAAGCTCCGAAAGGATTTGTCGGAATGATGGAGATGCTTGTCATGACCATCAACGACGACCTCGTGAAGAGTTCCATCGGCGAGAAGCACTATCGTCCTTACGCTCCCTATCTTCTGACGTGCTTCTTCTTCATCTTCCTCACAAACTTGCTTGGACTGCTTCCGATATTCCCTGGCGGTGCCAATGTGACGGGCAACATCAACATCACGTTCTTCCTTGCCCTTTGCACAATGCTCGCCATCAACCTCTTCGGAAACAAGGAGTACTGGAAGGACATCTTTTGGCCTGAAGTGCCGATGTTCCTAAAGGCTTATCCAGTGGCTATCATGCCGTTCATAGAACTCTTCGGAGTCTTCACCAAGCCGTTTGCCTTGATGGTGCGTCTCTTTGCAAACATGATGGCAGGTCATGCGATAATACTGTCGTTTACCGCCATAATCTTCATAGGCTGGCAACTCAATGCCGCTCTCGGTAGCGGACTGACCGTGCTGAGTTTCGTCATGATACTCTTCATGAACTGTCTGGAGTTGCTCGTTGCCTTCATACAGGCATATGTGTTCACTATGCTTAGTGCCGTGTTTATCGGTCTGGCACATCAGGAACACCATGCTGAATAAACAATGAATTTAAAAACAAACGCAATTAATAACAATTAAAAGATTAAGATTATGTTATCATTACTTTTACAGGCAGCCGCAGGTGCTGGTCTCGCTAAATTGGGTGCAGGAATAGGTGCAGGTATCGCAGCAATAGGTGCAGGTTTGGGTATCGGAAGAATCGGTGGCAACGCAATGGACGCCATTGCACGTCAGCCAGAGGCTTCAGGCGACATCCGTACAAACATGATTCTGACAGCAGCCTTCGTAGAGGGTGTGGCTCTGTTCGCCGTTGTTGTCTGCGCTCTTTGTGTATTCCTTTAAATCAGAAACAAGGTCAGTTAAATGGGTTCGATGAATTTACCTGCCATACTAACTCCTGATGCGGGACTCCTCTTCTGGATGCTCATAGCATTCCTGGTGGTCTTTGCCGTACTGGCAAAGTTTGGATTCCCCGTCATAGTCGGTATGGTGGAAAAGCGAAAACTGTTTATTGACGAGAGTCTCAAGAATGCCCACGAGGCAGCTGAGCGTCTTTCCAACATTCAGGCGGAAAGTGAAGACATCATAGCCAAGGCTCGTGAGCAGCAGGCAAGCATCCTCAAAGATGCAGCTAACACAAGGGATGAGATAATCGAAGAAGCCAAGGTAAAGGCGAAATCAGAGGCTGACAACATCTTGAGTGAAGCCAAACTGCAGATAGAAAATGAGAAACAGCTTGCGCTGAGGGAAATAAAGTCTCAGGTGGCAAGACTCTCCGTTGATATAGCAGAGAAAGTGGTAAGGCAGAATCTCCACGACGACAACCAGCAGATGAAGCTTATTGACAGAATGCTGGAGGAAGTGGAGACTGATAAATAACAATCGTTGAATATGAACACAGGAATAATATCCGTAAGATATGCAAGGGCTTTGCTGAAAAGCGCTGCCGCTTCGGGTGACAAAGAAAATGTCTTTGCCGACATGAAGCAGCTTGCAGCCAACTTCATAGAACTGCCCAAATTGAGGAAAGCACTGGACAATCCTACTGTCAGCAAGGATGACAAGGAAAAACTGCTGTGCACTGCGTGCGGAAGCAATCCGTGTAATCTCACACGCTCGTTTATCAGACTCGTGCTGAAAGAGGGTAGGGAGAACATGGTGCAGTTTATGGCCAATTCCTATATGTCGCTCTATCGTGCCGACAGAAACATTGTTCCTGCGCGACTCACTACGGCAGTGCCTGTGGACGAGGCCACGAGGTCAAAATTCAACGATGTCGTGAAGAAACGCACTAAGGCTGACATTGAGTTCGAGACAAAGGTGGATGCCAATATTATCGGAGGATTCATCCTCGAGTATGACACCTACCGCATGGACTCAAGTGTGCAGTCTCAGTTGCGCAGCATACTAAAACAGTTAAAGTAAAAAGTAAAACATGGACAAGATAAAACCGAGTGAGGTATCGGAGCTATTGCTTCAGCAACTTCAGGGAATCGGCACTAAGCAGGATTTCGATGAGGTGGGAAGCGTTCTTACAGTGAATGACGGTGTCGCACGTATCTACGGTCTCAGAAATGCAGAAGCCAATGAGCTTCTCGAGTTTGAGAACGGCACGATGGCGATCGTCATGAATTTGGAAGAGGACAACGTGGGATGTGTGCTTCTCGGCCAGACTTCCGGCATCAAGGAAGGCATGACGGTGAAGCGTACGAAGCGTATTGCCTCCATCCGCGTGAATGACAATATGCTCGGTAGAGTCATCAATCCGCTTGGCGAAGCCATCGACGGTCTTGGCGACATTGATCTCACCAATTATTTCGAGATGCCTCTCGACCGCAAGGCTCCGGGAGTTATCTTCCGTCAGCCTGTGAAGGAACCTCTCCAGACTGGTCTGAAGGCTGTCGACTCGATGATTCCTATCGGCCGTGGTCAGCGTGAGCTTATCATCGGTGACCGTCAGACTGGTAAGACAGCCATTGCCATCGACACCATCATTAACCAGAAGTCATTCTATGAGGCTGGCAATCCAGTGTATTGCATCTATGTGGCTATCGGTCAGAAGGCAAGTACTGTGGCTGCCCTCGTGCAGACTCTCAAGGAGCATGGCGCACTGCCTTACACCATCGTGGTGTCTGCTACGGCTGCCGATCCTGCTGCTATGCAGTATTACGCACCATTTGCAGGTGCTGCCATCGGCGAGTATTTCCGTGACCGCGGATATGCAGCTTTGGTAGTATATGATGATTTGTCAAAGCAGGCTGTAGCCTATCGTGAGGTGTCATTGATTCTTCGCCGTCCTTCAGGACGTGAGGCTTATCCTGGTGATGTGTTCTATCTGCACTCACGTCTTCTCGAGCGTGCGGCAAAGATCAACGAGCAGCAGGAGGTGGCGGAGAAGATGAACGACCTGCCTGAATGCATGAAGGGTCATGTTAAGGGTGGCGGTTCGCTGACAGCTCTTCCTATCATTGAGACTCAGGCTGGCGACGTCTCGGCATATATCCCTACTAACGTGATTTCCATCACCGACGGTCAGATATATCTCGAGAGCGACCTCTTCAACCAAGGCTTCCGTCCAGCCATCAATGTTGGTATCTCCGTATCGCGTGTGGGTGGTTCGGCACAGATTAAGTCAATGAAGAAGGTGGCTGGTACGCTGAAGATTGACCAGGCTCAGTATCGTGAGCTTGAGAGCTTCTCTAAGTTCTCGAGCGATATGGACTCTGTGACTGCCATGACTCTCGACCGCGGTAGAAAGAATAACCAGTTGCTCATTCAGAGCCAGTATTCTCCTATGCCAGTAGGCGAGCAGATAGCTATCCTCTATTGTGGCACACACGGTCTTATGGCACCGATACCTGTAGACAAGGTGCGCGAATGTCAGGACACATTCCTCACAACTATGCGCACGTCGCACAAGGATGTGCTCAATACTCTGGAAAGTGGCAAGATCACTGAAAACGAGACTAAGGTCATCGAAGAACTGATGGCGTCAATAACTGCACAATACAAATAATAGGCAATGCCGTCACTCAAGGAAATAAAAAACAGAATCAACTCGGTCAACAGCACTCGTAAGATTACCAGTGCCATGAAGATGGTGGCTTCATCCAAACTGCATCACGCACAGACGATGATTGAAAATATGCTGCCATATGAAGGTATGCTCGAAGGCATCCTGAAAACGCTTGTCGCAAGCGACGTTGATGCCCAGAGCGTGTATTCTGTGACCAGAGAAGTGAAGAGCGTGGCTATAATAGCCTTTTCGAGCAATTCCAGTCTTTGCGGCGGATATAACGCCGGCGTCATCAACAAACTGTTGAAGACGCACAAGGAATACTCTGACAAGGGCATCGATGTCACCGTCTATCCCGTCGGGAGAAAGGTGTCGGAGAAAGTGCAGAAACTTGGACTCAAATGCGCAGGTAGCTTTGATACATTGGCGGACAAACCGAATGCCAAGGATTGTCAAACCATAGGCGAAGAGGTCTATAGCAAGTTCCTTAAAGGTGAATATGACAAGGTGGAGATTATCTATCACCACTTCAAGTCTGCCGGTTCGCAGATTCTCACTTGCAAGGAACTGCTGCCTATCGATCTCGAGTCAGCGATGGACTATGACCATTTCCGCGACTTGAAGACTGTGGTGGCAAACGAGAAGACCGTGCAGTATATCAAGGACAATGCACAAGACCAACAGACAGAGTCGAAGAAGGCGAAGGCGATAAATCCTAATTTCATCGTTGAGCCTGACATGGAGACTCTTCTTCTGACTCTTATACCACGCTACATCAACCTTATGGTTTATACGGCATTGCTCGATAGCAACGCTTCTGAGCATGCAGCCCGCATGGTAGCCATGCAGACTGCCACCGACAATGCCGATGAACTCATATATCAGTTGAATCTCCAGTTTAATAAATCACGTCAGCAAGCCATTACCAATGAGCTGCTCGACATCGTTGGAGGTTCTTCTAACAATTGATTCCGTTTACTGCCGCATCCTTTTGCAGGCAGTAAACGGAATCCCGTTTTTATTCATTTCTCTTATTTATCTATAGTGGGAATTTTTTATACCCCACCTTAGAACTGTTCCAATAATGCTATTCTCTTTTCTGGGTCAGGATGTGTGGAGAACATAGAGTCCATGAATCCCAGCAGTCCCGATTCCATCTCGTCAGGATGCATGATAAACAGCTGTGCCACGTCCTCACGGTTTACATTGTCAAGTCCAGGATTATTGGATATTTTTCTTAGTGCAGATGCCAGTGCCAACGGATTGCCACACAATTCTGCACCTCCTGCGTCAGCCATATATTCGCGTTTGCGTGATATAGCAAAGCGTGTTATGAGGGTGAAGAAATAAGCTATGGCGCAACATACTGCTGCTATGGCAAGCACTACAATGATTCCTCCACCATTGTTTTTCTCTTCTTTCGAACTGCGGCTGCCTGTGCCAAAGATAAAAGAGTTGTAGAGCATTCTCACTATCAGAGTCATCACTGTTGACACAATGCCCACGAAGACAATGCTAGTGATGAGCAGTCGCGTGTCGTGGTTACGAATGTGGGTCAGCTCGTGGCCTATCACTCCCGCTAGTTCGTCGTCATCGAGGATGTCGAGCAGTCCTGTGGTGACTGTCACCGTATAAGTAGACTTATTGATGCCACTTGCAAAAGCATTGAGCTGTGGGTCGTCCACCACATTTATCTTTGGCATATCCATACCACAGGTCATGCAGAGGTTTTCCACGATGTTGTAAACTCTCGGGTTCTCCTTGCGCGACAAGCTTCTTGCTCCCACTGCTGCCTTCACCATAGATGCATTGGCGAAATAGGCTATGGCAAACCATATGCCCACGATGCCCACTACCCAAGGCAGAGCCTCGAGAAACTGTGCATTGGTGGCATACATGTCGATGCCGGAGTTGACTTGCATGCCGTTATAGTCTATGTATCCTTCATTATAGTTTAATAGAGCCAGAAATCCCCACACTGCGGCAAGAATGATTGTGGGGAAAGCCAAGAGCAACAACATCGAGAGGATGTTGTTGCGCTCTATTTGGGTGTGCATTCCAACGTACTTCATAAGAAGAAGGTCTCTTTCCTGTTGTTATGCTCTAATACATTAAAACTCCACCTTCGGAGCTTTCTCCACTGCGGCGCGCTCCTCCTGTGCTATCTCAAACATGGGTTCTCTGTGGAAACCAAACATGCCAGCGATGATATTTGATGGGAATGACTGCACGGCATTGTTGAGTTCCTTAGTTGTGGAATTGAAGAAGCGGCGCACAGCGGCAAGTTTGTTCTCTATGTCAGCCAGTTCGGTCTGCAACTGCATGAAGTTCTGGTTTGCCTTCAGGTCAGGATAAGCCTCAAGCGACACCTTCAGTCCTGCCAAAGCATTGCTCAGCTGGTTGTTGGTCTCAATCTTGCTGTTGATGTCAGTAGCTCCCATAGCTGCAGAGCGTGCCATTGTGACCTTCTCGAGCAGTCCGCTCTCATGCTTGGCATATCCCTTAACGGTCTCTACCAACTGTGGCACGAGGTCATAACGCTGACGAAGCTGCACGTCGATGTTAGCGAAAGCATTCTCGCGGTTGTTGCGCAGAGCCACGAGGCGGTTGTATGCGCTGATGAGCCAAATCACAATCAGTGCTATTACTACAAGTACGATAATCAATGTCGTGTTCATAATGATAAGTTTTGTTGTTATGTGAATTAATGTCTTTTGGTTGCAAATTTACGTCAATAGGTTCAAATAACGTGCCAATTGGCGCACACGTTTTTCATTATTAACAAAAAAAGAGGAGGAAACGAGACTTTGTTTCAAGTCAAGTTCCCTCCGTTATTGTCTAATCTTGTTTTTTCATTTCGGCCATAACCTTATTATAGTATCGGTTTGTCTTCCTGACACTGTAATTAGGACCGCCATTCCAGGCTCTCACAGCCTGTTCGATGCTTTTCTCCGGATTGAACGCCTCCTGAATGAGCACGAACATCTCCCTTGATTTCTTCAGGTTAAACCTGTCTGCAAGTGTATATCTCGTCTTTTGGTTCTTTTCTGCGAGAATCTGGTTACACTGCTTCACAAGTATCGGCGATATCTGCATAGGCCCGGCACATACTCCGTTTACAGCCTTCACGTCACCACTGCTTTCCACCTGAATAATAGCATCCATCACGTCCGACCAATAGTTTTCAGAGCCTGCAGCCAATGCAGATGTTGAAAAAAAGATGACCGGCACTAACATTAACTTTTTAAAGAACGTCATAATAACTTATTTTGGGAGCCTGGCTGGACTAAGAAGCATTCAGATACAAAGTGAATGAAACCGCGAACTGGCACTTAACGCACATGCCGAAATTCTAACTCCGTTAAACATGGGGTTGCGCCATCCGTAATGGCAGAAAAGCGTAACCTTTTTCATTATCGAGTGCAAAGTTACGCATAAAAACCCACATTTCCAAGCTAATAGCTAATTCATTGACAAAGATTAAGTAAATCTATGCATATGTAAACACTTGTCTGCTTTTAAGTTTTATGACTTCACTTAATTTCACTTTTCAGTTATCACTGCTGTTTTCAAGCGTATAGTTAACCTTGTCTGCATCCGTGATTTTTCGCAGCACGCGGCATGGATTGCCTACGGCAACAACACCCGATGGTATGTCATGAGTGACGATACTGCCCGCACCAATGACAGTGTCGTCGCCAATGGTGACATTAGGCAGAATGATGGTGCCGCCACCAATCCACACGCGGTTGCCTATGCTGATGTTGCCAGGTATGAGTGCTCCGTCCATGCGCTGCTTGGCATCGAGGGCATGGTTGGCATCATAAAGTCCCACATTAGGCCCTATGAGCACCTGGTTGCCGATATGCACGTTTCCGCAGTCGAGTATCACGCAACCGAAGTTGATGTAGACATCATCACCTATAACGATGTTCTTGCCAAACTCACAACGGAAGTCAGGCTCTATCCACACATTCTTGCCTACAGACTTGAATAGTCTCTGCATCAAGTCAGTGCGCTTTTCGGTCTCGTCGTCATCCGTTTTGTTATATTCACGGAAGAGTCTTTTTGCTTCCACTCTGCGGTTAAACAGGTCTTTGTCGAAATCATTGTAGATCTCGCCAGCCCGCATCTTCTCCCAATCTGTTTTTGTTGGCATGTGTTATATGATGTTTTGGCGTATATTAGTACTTTACTTGATGATGCGGTAGTAATCCTCCTTACGTGGTTTCACAGTGTTGGGGGTAGCCGAAGCATAGCCTAAAGACAGGGCACCAATGCCCATAAGACCTTCTGGAAGACACCACTCCTTCATCAACTTCTTGCCTTCCTCTGTGGCAAACATTATGTCCTCGCGGTTTATCCAGCATGAGGCGAGACCGATGGAGTGGGCGGCAAGCATCATGTTGCCGAGTACCAGACTGCCGTCTTTCACATTATTGGGGTCATCTTCGCGTGCAAGCACTATGACGATGGTGGGCGCACCGTAGTAGGGGTCGCTCTCCACGCCCATTGCCTCGCCGTTCATCTTGCGCAGCTTAGCGCATGTCTCGGGGTTCTGTATGGCAATGATGAAAGGCTCCTGCGAACCGTGACCTGTTGCAGCCCATGTGCCAGCTTCCAACACTGCCTTCAACTCCTCGTCAGTAATCTGCTCTTCCTTGTAACGGCGAATGCTTCGTCTATCCTTTATAGCTTTTAATACTTCGTTTTCCATTGCTGTTATCTCATTAAACGTAGCTCGCTACAAGAGCCACTTTTATTTATCGAATTGGAATTGCTCCAGTTTCAAGCCATGCTTTGTTAGAGCCTCGATTTGCGGCACGAGAGTAGTAAAGTGTGCAGAAGCCATGTGCGACTTCAAGACCTCGGCATTCTCCCAAGTCTCGCAAATCATCTTCACTCCATTACGTGTGCCACTGTTGAAGTAGTCGTAGGCCACATTGCCTTCGTCTTTCAAAGATTTCTCCACAAGTTCCTGACACAGGGAGTTGAGCTTCTCCTCTTCAACTCCTTCCTTGAGTTCAAAAAAAACGTTCAGTCTAATCATAATCATTAATTATTTTGTTTGACTTATATTCGTCCCAAAGGTACACATTATTTTTGATAAGTAGGTATTTGTTTTTATCAGATATACCTAAATCTGCGAATTCCTTATCTTATGAAATTTGTGCGACTCAACTCTTCGTGTTGTGGCAGTCCGTATTTCTCTTTGCCGAGCTGGATGCTTTTCACAAGGAATGCCATGTTGCGGCCCAGCTGACGCATCGTCTGCATGCCCTCTGCATCCTGTGCGGCCTCGCCTGGCAAGCGGCCATGCACGTTGTTCCAATATTGGGAAGGCACTACAGGCATGTTGGATACAGTGAAATACTTGTTGAGAACATCGAATGTGGCAGTTGTTCCTCCACGTCTTGCCACTGCAATGGCTGCGCCCACCTTCATGCTCTTGTCGAATGATGCAGAGTAGAACAGACGGTCAAGGAAGGAAATCAGAGTGCCAGCTGGTGAAGCGTAGTATACGGGTGAACCTACCACGATGCCGTCGGCAGTTTCAAACTTCTTGTTCACCTCATTCACAATGTCATCAAATGCGCATTTGCCTAGCTCCGTGCATTTTGCGCACGCAATGCATCCGTGGATGTTTTTATGTCCGACATGGATAATCTCGGTTTCTATGCCTTCAGCTTCAAGTGTCTTTGCCACTTCGCTAAGAGCGATGAATGTGTTGCCCTCTCTCTTAGGACTTCCGTTTATCAGTAATATCTTCATAAATATGTTGATTTTGATAGTAACAGCACAATGTGCACGCTTTATAATCATTACATAGCGCAAAGGTACAGTTTTTATTTGCAAATGCAAAAACAATTCAGACTGTAATCACCTGCTTTATATAGGTTCCGCCCTGCCATTTTCATTTCCCCTGCAGAATAATATTCCCCACATTATAGCAATACTTATCAAAAACTTTCGTATCTTTGCGAAATGATGGCAGTCACTATCATTCTATCATAAAAAGCAGAGGTTATGGCACTGAAATTATATCCGATAGGAATACAGACATTCGAGCGAATCCGAAAGGAAGATATGCTCTACATCGACAAGACGGAATACGTCTACCGCATGTCCCATACCAGCGGTAAGTTTTTCTTCTTAGGGCGGCCACGCCGTTTCGGTAAGTCGCTCCTGGTTTCCACCATGCAGAGTTACTTCGAGGGCAAGAAGGAACTCTTCCATGGACTTGCCATCGAGCAGCTGGAGAAAGAGTGGACAGAATACCCTGTGCTGCATTTCGACATGAGTAAAGGAAAGCATATGGAGAAGGAGCAGTTGGAGAGATACCTGCTGAACATCATAGAGAAAGAAGAAATAAAGTATGAGTGCCAAAGCGACAAGCCTGATGTAAACATTCGTTTGGACGACTTGCTAGCTGCCGTCTACCAGAAGACAGGCAAACAATTAGTTGTGCTTATTGACGAATACGATGCTCCTCTGCTTGATGTGGCACACAAGACTGGGCAACTGGAGACGCTCCGCAATATCATGCGCAACTTCTACAGTCCATTGAAAGCAGCAGAGCCAATGCTCCGCTTCGTCTTCCTCACGGGCATCACAAAGTTCTCGCAGCTCAGCATCTTCAGCGAGCTGAACAACATCACGAATATCTCTATGAACGATGATTACGCTGGTATTTGTGGCATCACCAAGGAGGAACTATTAGGGAAAATGTCGGATGATATTGACATGCTTGCTGAGGCACAAGGCTTGTCGCGAGAGAAAGCCATCGATAAGCTCAAGGAACACTATGACGGCTATCATTTCTCGGGGATGTCTCCAGATGTGTTTAATCCGTATAGCCTGCTGAATTGTTTCTCGGAGCGAAAGTTCGGTGCTTATTGGTTCTGTTCAGGCACGCCAACATATCTTATTAATATGTTGCGAAAGTTTGACGTGTTGCCTATGGAGATTGCTCCGACAGAAGCCGTCAGTTCATCCTTTGATGCACCGACGGAAAACATGAAAACCATCACACCGTTGCTCTATCAGAGCGGTTATGTCACCATCAAGGAATATGACCCCGATACGCAACTCTACACCCTCGATATCCCCAACAAGGAGATTAAGGTAGGCTTGTTCGACTGCCTTTTGCCTAACTATGTGGACGGCATCTATGCCGAGCGAGGCAATGTGACAATCGCCAAGATGGCTTCGCTCCTCCGTCGTAACAATATGGACGGTGCCCTGCATCTCCTGCAGGACTTCCTCGGCACTGTGCCTTACTGCAATGTCACCAACTACGAGGGACACTATCAGCAGATGCTTTTCATCATCTTCACGCTCCTCACTGCCTATCTGGTGGACGTGGAGGTGCACACCCCAAAAGGCAGGGTAGACATCGTGTTGCTCACGAAGACCGCCCTCTACATCATCGAGCTTAAGCTGAACAAAAATGCTCAAGCCGCCATGCAGCAAATCAACCTCAAGAACTATCGTCAACGTTTCGCCCTCAGTGGATTGCCGATAACGAAGGTGGGCATAAACTTCGATTCTACCACTGGAAATATCGAGGATTGGGTGATAGAGGGAGAAGGATAGAAATT
>CAVCGK010000048.1:0-17287 GCA_963601795.1 bacterium
TGGTAAATGCTGTCATAACCTTTATGGGTCTCAGCGTTGTGAGACCTGAGAAAGGGTAATAAAGGGTAATCATAGTAGGTGCAGTGTCTCCACTGCACCTACTATGATTACCATATTTCAGTCTTCTAGTGTGGCATTGTACCCACTAAGACTACTGAAAGAGAATCTTTCTTGTGACATTCCCCTTCTTTATTATCATCATACCCTTTGTAGGCAATGTGAGCTTGCGACCTTGCATATCATAGAAATCTGCTCCATTGAGAATGTTGTCTATGCCATCTGCATTGATGTCGCTGATGCCATTAGTCTCGTTAGTCACGATGTCAAGGCTTACTGCCTTTGCGCTACTCTCGCTAGTGTGTATATATGCGCGATATGGTGGCAACTTCACGCCCTTAGCGTCAGATGTATCAAGAAGTGATGTCACATCCCAGAACTTGTTTTTTGCTATGATGTAGTTTCCGTCAGTAGCGTCAACAGTCGTTTCTGCGAAAGTCCCCACCATGTAGGAATCAGCGACAGGCTGGAGTTCTATCTGTGTGTCTTCTTTTCCCTGAACAATAAAGCGCTTGTCTGAGGTGTAGACAAGTAATGGCTTTCCTGCTTCGACCTCTCCAGTGATTTCATTCACCTTTATAATGTCTGAACCTACCTCGCTCACCTCGTAATACTTGACGTTGCCGTCCTGCTTGGAAGCCTCAAAGACGAAAGGCAAACACAGTGTAGACCACGCACTGCTTACCTCGCGTAGATATACCGCAGACCCTTCGCCAGAGAATGTAAATGTGAAGTCAGAGGACAGCACCTCCGTGTCATTGATTTCGACCTGGTTCTTGCACACCGCATCCAGTCCGTCGGCGTTGTACTGCCTGTCGCCTACGGTGAAATGGCGACGCAGCGTGAGATAGCCGTCCGTGTAGTTTGCCATGCTTGCTCCCAGTTTGCTCTCGTCATAATTGGGGAATTTGCAGTTGCCAAATATATAACTTCCTGTGGCTTTTGACATGTCAAACCCTTCACCGACATATATAACTTCAAGAGGACTATTAAGGAACATATTCTCTATAGCCCTCACATTCCTGGTGTCGAAAGCCGACAAATCCAATTCAGTAAGGGAGGGACAATTTTTAAACATGGCTACCATCGTCGTGACTGATGACGTGTTGAAATTGGAAAGGTCTATGGATTTGATGCAGTCCATCCCATAGAACATACCGTCCATGCTGGTCACGCTACACGTATTGAGCATTGACAGATCCAGTGATTTCAGTTTCCTGCAATATGCAAACATATAATTCATGTTTGTCACTTTCTCGACATTAACGTTTGACAAGTCAATAGTCTCAAGCGAATCACAACCCAAAAATATGTACGACATATTTGTGACGTTCTTCGTGTCTAAACTGCTTAAATCCAGAGACCGGACTTCGCAGCACCCTTCAAACATATACGACATATCAGTCACGTTGCTTGTGTCGAGATGTTTCAGATCTATGGATGGTATTATGTGAGCTCCATTGAACATGCTTGCCATGTTTGTGACCTCAGAAGTGTTGAGATATTCAAAACCTTCTATCTTTTTCAGTTTTATCATATCCATGAACCATCCATAGCAGGTTGTGGGACGCGCGTTGGCAAAACTGCTGTCGAAAACCACTGTTTCCGGTCCGTTGTAATTTTCATAAGTGTCATCTTCGGTCTCGTCTGTGCTTGCAGAGGACTCGTCGTCGGAGTAACCGATATAGAGCCACTCTGGATCTTCCGTGCCGCTGTTCAGCGTGTACTTGGCATTGGAACAACTCTCGTAATTGCTGTCGTAATGGAAAGTCAGCGTTTTGGTGGTCTCGTCCCACTCAACCCAAGGCATATCGTCAGCCATGGCAAGAGTAGGCACTGCCAACAACGCAACAAACAGTGCAATTCTGACTATTGATGTGAAAGTCCTGTTCATATCTCTGTTACTTATTAAGGAATCGCTCTGCCTCAAGTGCAGCCTTGCAGCCTGATCCTGCGGCAACGATAGCCTGACGGTAGTTGGGATCGGCGCAGTCACCAGCGGCAAACACTCCCTCCACATTCGTGCGTGGTGTGCCGTCGATAGTCTTGATGTAGCCAACCTTGTCGGTGTTGATATATTCCTTGAATACGTCGGTGTTAGGCTTGTGACCTATAGCGAGGAAGAAACCATCGATGGCGATGTCTACCTTCTCCTCGTCAGCCTCGCCCTTGCGTTTCACAAGGTGAGCACCCTCCACACCGTCGTTGCCGAAGAGACCGAGAGTGTTGTGTTCATAGAGTACCTCAATCTTTTCATTCTCCTCCACACGGCGACGCATTACGTCAGAAGCACGCAGATAGTTCTTGCGCACTATCATATATACTTTCTTACACAGACCAGCCAGATAGAGAGCCTCCTCGCAAGCAGTGTCGCCACCGCCTACCACTGCTACAGTCTTCTTGCGATAGAAGAATCCGTCGCAGGTGGCACATGCAGACACACCCATGCCGTTGTATTTCTTCTCATCGTCAAGACCGAGATATTTTGCCGAAGCACCTGTAGCGATGATGACAGTCTCAGCCTCTATCTCCTCGCCATTGTCTGTCCACAAGTGGAAAGGACGCTTAGAGAAGTCCACCTTGGTGATGATGCCGTCGCGGATGTCAGCACCGAAGCGTTCAGCCTGTTGGCGCAGATCCATCATCATCTGATTGCCGTCCACACCCTGTGGATAGCCAGGGAAGTTTTCCACTATAGTAGTCTGTGTCAGCTGTCCGCCAGTCTGCAGACCGCAGTATTCCACTGGTTGCAGATTAGCGCGTCCGGCATATATGGCAGCAGTGTAACCCGCAGGTCCGCTACCTATGATCAAGCATTTTGTATGTTGCATTTTTTAATTGTTGTCAGTATATAAATTAGTAAATAAAGAAGATGCGCACAAACGCATATGCAACTACGTTTGGACGCATCTTGATGTCTTTTGTCTATATATAGATATATGTAGAAAGGCTTACTTCTTGAGCTTACCGTAGCGGCTCATGAAGCGGTCAACACGACCAGCTGTGTCCACAAGCTTGCTCTTTCCTGTGTAGAAAGGATGCGATGTGCTTGAGATTTCTATCTTCACTACTGGATAAGTCTCGCCTTCAAATTCTACTGTCTCGTTACTCTTGCATGTAGACTTTGAGAGGAACATATCGCCGTTGGACATATCCTTGAATACGACGGGGCGATAGTTTTCTGGATGAATACCTTTTTTCATTTTAATTTTATATTTCTGTTATTACTATTTGTCTTTGTCTCTTGCTATGTGCATACAAGCCTTTCGTGCCCGTAATGCTACATAAAGTGGATGCAAAGTTACGACAATTATCTGTCATGACAAAATATAATCCATTGTTTTTTCATCAAATAGAGAAATTAAGATTTAAATATTTAAATGTTGTAAGATGAAAATATTGAGAAGGTAATCATATGAGACCAAGCGTCCTCGCTTTGCCATGTGAGCAATAATTCATAGTAGTTGACGTGTCCTTACCTATGCAAGAAAATGCAAGCCAAGCTTCACAAAAGTGTAGTCGTAAATCATGTCCTCTTGCTTTTTGATAACTTTTATTCTTGTTATCTGTTAAAAATGAGCAATATTGTATATTATTAGGTGTATAAATGAGTAACTTTGCATGTTGCAACCATAAGGAAGCAATAACGCAAATTTATACAATACCAATACTGTGAATAAGACTAAACTGATTCTTTCTGCCGCTCTTGCCACCTACATAGGGGCTAACTGTGGAGCTTTCACCCTTCTTCATGCAGAACCGAAGTTATTTGGGAAGAAGAAAAAGCCTGCGGCAGAGCAACCTGTCTCCGACTACAAGAAACTCACTGGCACTGACTCTGTCTGCGTGAAGGGAGTGATGAATGTGGTCACAAAGGACGATGCTTTCTATCTTGAGATTCCTGCACGACTCATGAACAGGGTGTTTCTCGTGAGCAACAAACTCCAGCAGGTGCCAAAGGAACTCAATGAGGCTGGAGTGAACCGAGGCATCAACTATGAGAACAAGTGCATACGCTTTGAATGGGATAAGGCACGCAAACTGGTGCTCGTGCGTGAGCAACGTGTCACTCCTGATGTTGATAGCACTGACATCATGGCGCGATCAGTTGCCGACAACTACATCGATCCGCTCATTGCTGCGCTGAAAGTAGAGGCTGTACCCTCGGATAGTTCTACGGTCGTAGTGAAGGTCAACGATCTCTTCAATGGCAAGAACAGATGTCTCAACGATGTGTTCAGCAATATCAACCTCGGTACATCTGCCGAGAGCGAACTCTCGCATATCATCGGCATCAAGGCTTTCGAGAACAATGTCACTGCCACATCAGAACTCACTACGGTGGTGCACGAGGGCAACGACCACACGAATGTCACCGTGGTGGTGAGCAGCTCGTTGGTGCTCCTGCCAGAGAAACCGATGGCACGAAGGAAGGAAAACCAACGCGTGGGATATTTCACCACTTCTTCATTGCTGTATGGCGACACTCAGCAGGAGGTGCAGCGTCAGCACTATATCACACGCTGGCGACTTGAACCGTCAGACACTGCTGCATATATGCGTGGGGAACTTGTAGAGCCAGTGAAGCCCATAGTGTTTTGGCTCGACCAGGCGATACCTTCACATATGCGTGCGTATATAAAGAAAGGTATCACCGACTGGAATGCAGCTTTCGAAAAGGCAGGATTCAAGAATGCAGTGCAGGCATACGACATGACCGACAGCATAGAGGCTGAAGGCGACGATATGCGCTATTCGGTGATAACATATGATGCTTCGGAGAAATCTAACGCCATGGGACCTTCCACCATAGACCCACGTACAGGAGAAATTCTTGAGGCTGATGTCATTTGGTGGCACAATGTGCGATCGCTCCTGCGTGAATGGATAATGGTGCAGACGGGTGCCTACAACAAGGCGGCACAGCAGTATGCCTTGCCCGATAGTCTCATAGGTGAGGCTGCACGCTTCGTGGCATGTCATGAGGTGGGACACTCGCTCGGTCTGCGTCACAACATGATAGCATCAAATGCATGGCCTACTGACTCGCTTCGCTCGGCAGAGTTTATGGAAAGGGTAGGGGGCACGGCACCGTCGATAATGGACTATGCCCGCTTCAATTATGTGGCACAGCCAGGCGACGGAGTGAAAGTGGTGAGTCCGCACATCGGCATGTATGACATGATGGCGATAGAGTGGGGCTACCGCTGGTATCCTGACGAGGAGAAGGCAAGCACCGAACTTGCGAACTTCCTCGACCGCTACACAGGAAAGGAATATCGCTACAGCGAGGCTCAGAGCCAGCGCACAGCCATTGACCCACGTGCCCTCAGCGAAGACCTTGGCGACGATGCCATGAAGTCGGCTGCCTATGGCATAGAAAACCTTAAGCGCATAATGCCTAACATCATAGACTGGACACGCACAGGTGAGAAGGGACAGAGCTATGACGAGGCATCGAAACTCTATCAGGCTGTCATCTATCAGTGGAGCCTGTATCTCTATCATGTGCTTGCCAATGTGGGAGGAATGTATATCGACAACACCACCATCGACAATGGCAAGAAGACTTTCACCTTTGTGGAGAAAGACCGCCAAAAGAAGGCTGTGCAGTTCCTGCTCGACGAGGTGTTCACCTATCCCGAGTGGCTCTTCGGAACATCGCTCTCTGACTACACCTATTTAAACAAGAACACTCCGCTCGGAGTGCAGGAGCAGTCGCCCGACTATGCCTTGAAGAACCAGCAGTGCTACATGATATGGGACTTGCTCGACAACAGTCGCCTCATGCGCATGTCTGCCAATGAGCAGCAGAACAAGAAGGATGCCTTCACTGCCATTGACATGATGGATATGCTTCACAAGCACATCTTCAAGAAGACAATAGCAGGACAGTCGCCCGACATCATGGAGCGCACCATGCAGAAAAACTTTGTCGACGCTCTCATCACAGCAGCAGCAGAAGGCGAGGGAGTGAAAATCAACAAGCACATCTTTGATGCTCCGTCGATAGTGGAAGACCCAAGATACGGACTGTCGTGCAAGGAACTCAGTTCGGCATCGCGCACCATCGACTTCGGAAGCACGCAGACACTGCGCAACAGTGATGCCATCAGTGTGAAGCGTGGAGAACTCCTGCACATACTCAAACTGCTGAAGAGTCGACGCCAGAGTGGTGACACTGCCACACAGATGCACTATGAAGACGTGATAATGCGCATACAGACAGCGTTCGGACAACAGATGAAATAAAGCCGTGAGGCACATAACTAAAAAGTAATGATGAAAGAAACAAGAAACATTATTCTGCTATTGCTGCTCTTTGTGGCTTCTGCTGCATTCGCGCAGCAACGCACTATAAGTGGTGTGGTGGTGGAAGACGATCCGGGAAACTCTCCATTGCCCGGTGCCACCGTCACTATGATGAAGCAAGGACAGAAGTTGCACACTGCCGTGAGTGACGTAGACGGCAAGTTTACAGCCACCGTAGCCGATGACGTGGATGCCATCATGGTGAGCTATCTTGGATTTGAGAACCGCACGGTGAAGGTGACAAGCAATAAGGACAACTACGAGATTATTCTTACTGCCGACTCCAAGACCGTGAGCGAGGTGGTGGTGACGGGTTATCAGAAGATAGACCGTCGCAAGTTGACCTCTGCCATAACGACTCTGAAGATATCTGAGGAGACAGTGGGAGCCGTGACCAACATAGACCAGGCTCTGTCTGGTCAGATAGCCGGACTGTCATCGGTGACCTCTACGGGTGCGCCAGGTGCGCCAGTGAAGATACGCATCCGTGGTACGGCATCCATCACTGGCACTCAGGAACCTCTGTGGGTGCTCGACGGTATACCGATGGAGGGCACGGACATTCCTGCCGTTGACGACTTAAAGGACATCGACGATATATACCAGACATCAATAGCAGGACTCAACCCTTCTGACATTGAGACCATCACCGTGCTTAAGGATGCCGCCGCTACTGCCATCTATGGTGCGCGTGCAGCCAACGGCGTTATCGTCATCACCACAAAGAAGGGTAAGGAGGGCAAGCCAACAGTGACATTCTCCGGCAAACTCACTTTCTCGCCAAAGACCAATATAGATCGACTCAATCTGCTCAACAGCAATGAGAAGGTAGACCTCGAACTCGGACTGCTCGCCTCTGACTATACCTATCGTGAGAACAAGGGTGGGGTGGCAAGCATACTCAGTTCGCTCGGCGAGACTCAGGCTTACAAGAACGGTGGCTGGAGCGCACTCAGTTCTGCTGCACAGGCAAAGATAAACCAGTTGCGACAGACTGACACCGACTGGAACGACATCCTCTTCCGCAACACCCTTAACAAGGAGTACAACGTGAGTCTCTCGGGTGGTAGCGAACGTGCCGACTATTACACATCAGTAGGATATACAGGTGAGGAAGGCAATGTGGAGAGTGTGGGTAGCCACAGATACAACATCACGCTAAAGACCAACTATCGCATCAACAGTATGCTGAAGGTTGGCGCAAGCGTGTTTGCCAACGAGCGCAAGCAGCAGAGCTATCTCACCGACACCAATGGATTTACCAATCCCGTGTACTACTCGCGTCTGGCAAATCCCTATTTCCAGCCATATGCCGAGGACGGCAGCTATAATTACGACACCAATGTGCAGGGCAAGGAGACATCATCGCTCAACTTCAACATCTTTGAAGAGCGTGCCAACACGGAGTCCATACGCCGTGACCGTTCGGTGATGGCTATCTTTGATGCCGAACTCCGCATCAACCGCTTCCTTACGCTCACGTCGCAGTTTGGCTATCAGCTTGACTCCTATTCGCTGAGCAAATATGCTGGCGAGAACACTTATGCCATGCGTCAGCAGAGACTTAACACGGAGTATGTGCAGAGCGATGGCAGCAGAAAGTCATTCCTGCCCGACGGCGGTATGCACAAGACTACGGAATATCACAGCAACCAGTGGACATGGAAGGCACAGGCTGAATATAACCAGACCTTCGGCAATCTGCACAATGTGGGCTTGATGCTCGGTACGGAGGTGCGCCATAGTAATGACAACTCCATCTACTCTGTGGCTTACGGTTATGACCGCCGCACACTGACAGTGCAGCCTGTGGTGTTCCCAAGCCAGAGTTGGGCTGAGAGCTATCCATTGCATCAGGAGACGGAAAACGAGAATGCCTTCGTGTCATGGTTTGCCACTGGCAGCTACACCTTCAACCACCGCTACACGCTGGGCGGAAGTGTGCGCTTCGACGGTAGCGACGTGTTTGGTGTGGCAAAGAAATATCGCTATCTGCCTCTCTACTCAGTGAGTGGACTGTGGCGCATAAAGGAAGAGTCGCCACTGAAGGATGTGAAGTGGATAGACAACCTCGCTCTGCGTGCTTCCTACGGATTGCAGGGAAACATCGACAAGAGTACGTCGCCTTATCTCATCGGAACCTTCGACCGCACGACAATCCTGCCAGGTATTACTGAAGACATGATTAACACGGAGACCGCTCCTAACCCCGACCTGAAATGGGAGAAGACGGAGAATGTGAACATAGGTCTTGATATGGCAGTGCTCAACAATGCCATCACACTTACCGTGGACTACTATTTCCGTCACAGTTCGGATCTTATCGGTACGAAGATGTTGCCTCTTGAAACAGGCTTCTCTTCTACATCCATCAACTGGGCAACGATGGACAACCACGGACTGGAGGTGGCTCTCGCTACACGCAATATCCACACACGTGACTTCACATGGACGACAAACATCAACGTGGGATTCAACAAGAACAAGGTGGTAAAGGAGACAGTGGCACAAAACTCCACCTATCCGAGCCGTGAGGGTTATCCCGTGGGTGCACTCTTCGCCTTGAAGACAGCAGGACTGGATGCTGACGGTTACCCACTCTTCCTGACTAAGGACGGCGAGAAGGTGAGTGCCACCGAACTGCTGAAACTCAATGCCGCTGGCGCAAGCACGCTGTCGGCAGAGGAGCAGCGCAACCTCTACACATATATGGGAACGACAGACCCTAAGGTGTCGGGCGGTTTTATAAACACATTCAAGTATAAGGACTGGCAACTGGGACTGAACTTCACATATAACCTCGGTATGAAGGTGCGTGTGCAACCGTCATATAATCCTGCCACCTATGACCGTGGACTCAATACCAACCGTGACATCCTCTCACGTTGGACTGCGGACAACACACAGGGACAGTTTGCCAAACTCATGACAAGCAGTGAGCGTCCGCGCGAGTATGTGCAGTATAGCGAATACAACCTATACAGCATGCTCGACACATGGGTGAAAGACTGCAACTACATACGTCTGCAGAGCATGCGATTGGGATATAAGTTGCCTGTGGAGTGGACAGGGCGCATCGGCATAAAGAGTGCATCGCTGTCGCTTGAGGCACGCAACCTCTTTGTCATTGCCAGCAACTATGACAACTATCTCGACCCGGAGACAATGGGCAACCCTTATGCTCAGCCCATATCAAAGAGTTTCATCTTCGGAGTGAACGTGAATTTCTAACCAAGAGGAGGATAGCAAACAATGAAAATAACAAAGATAATAGCATTTCTCTTGTCGGCAGTGATGATGTGCAGTTGCGACGATTTCCTTGACATTACGCCTACGGGCAAGGTTATCGCCAAGACTGGCAAAGAATATCGTGCATTGCTGACTTACGAATATAAGAACTTTCCAGAGGACCGCGGTCTTGCCTCTCTAAGGTCGGATGAGATAGGACTCTCTGCCAGCGTGACGAGTGCTGAGGACTACAACTCTTATTTCGACATATGGGCATGGAATGACATGAGCCGTCAGAGCACCACGTCATCATTTGGATGGCGTCGCTACTATCATGCCATATACATCGCCAACTACATCATAGAGCACCAGGGAGAGATCACGGAGTCTACACAGAGCGACATCGAGCAGATGGTGGGCGAGGCTTACATGATGCGTGCCTACTGCCACTTCCTGCTTGCCAACCTCTATGCCAAACCCTACACGCACTGCAATCCTGCGCAGACACGTGGCATTCCTCTGTCGCTGAAGGCCGATGTCAACGAGGTGTTGAAGAGCAGTTCGCTGGAAACTGTCTACACTCAGGTGATAGCCGACATAGAGGAGTCAAAGAAGCATCTCAATGTGGACACATGGGATGCAGGCTACAACTACCGTTTCGGAAAGGTGGCAGCAGATGCTCTGCTCGCACGCGTGTATATATATAAAGGTGATTGGCAGAATGCCCTCATTGCAGCAAAGACCGTGATAGAGGAGCATGGCGAACTGGAAGACATGACGCAGACGACATCGGTGTTGCCCAACAGTTATAAGTCGGTGGAGAGCATTCTTGCTCTAGAGAAGGTGATGACCTCTGGCTATTCGCGCATAGGCAATCCGTCGTCAACATTTGTCAATACTTACTATCGCACAGGCGACCAGCGCAAGCGCAAGTATTTCCGTCAGGCCACGCTCACGTCTTTCACCCTGCTGAAGGGCATCAACACCAGCGAGGACTATGTGTGCTCCATGCGCACGGCTGAGGCTTATCTCACGGCTGCAGAGGCAGCGGTGCAACTCGGTAGTTTGGATGACGCCCGCACATGGTTGAAGACTCTCATGCAGAAACGTTATTCGTCATCAAATTACGCCACCTATGCATCAGAACTTGACGCTATGGACAAGGAGGCACTGTTGCAGGCAGTATATGACGAGCGCACACGTGAACTTGCTTTCGAAGGACACCGCTGGTTTGACCTGCGCCGCACTACTCAACCTGAGATAGTGAAGACCTATGGCACCGACACTTATACGCTCAGCGCTGGTGACTCACGCTACACGATAAACTTCCCGACAGAGGCGGTGGAGGCTAACCCCGACATCGACAAGTGGGAATAGAAGAATGAAGAAAGTCATGACGACACATATAAATCATTAAACGTTTAATTATTAAAAAGAGAAGATTATGAAGAAGTTTACTTTTCTTGCAGCACTCGCTTTGGCTACATCGATGGGTGCTTATTCTCAGGACGCAACCACTACTTATACAGAGTGGGGGGATGAACTCACTACCGTAGGTTCGGCTGACGAATTCGTGCGCACTGCACCTATCGCTATCGATGCTGACAACAACACCATCGTGGCAGGTCGCTACAGTTTGCAGGATAATCTCCAGTTTGGTCTCTACACCTTCACTGGCATTACAGCCAACGATGCTTTCATCGGCAAGTATGACAAGTATGGTCTGAGGCAGTGGGTGGCTGGTATCAACGGTAATGCAGTGTTCACAGCTGTTGCTACCGACCACGAGGGCAATATCTATGCTGCTGGTAAGTTTGCTGCTGAAGCAAACGTGTTGGGCTCAGACGGTCAGTCTCAGACTATCACTGACGGTGATGCAGAGAACACAACCCGTAGCTCTGCATTCCTGGCTAAGTATAGCAAGGACGGTGTGCTACTTAATGTGAAGACCTATACTGCAGAAATCGATGTGTCGAAAATGGATGATGGTCTCATGAGTATAGCAGAGGCAAATGTCACTATCAACCAGTTGCAGGTGGATGGTGAGGATGTATATATGTCACTTACCCACAAGGGAACAGTGAAAGTGGCAGACGAAGAACTTGCAGGTTGTTACTGCACACTTTGGGACTACTGCTTTGATGCATTGTCTACCGTAGACATCGTTTCTGTTGATGCTGCTACTTTTGAGGATGGAGCTTGGATTGCTACCCTCCGTTCTACAGAACAAGTTGTGGCAGATGCTCAGTATCAGCCAGAGAGCGTATGCTTCACAGTGGAAAACGGTGTGGTTTATGCAGGTTTCTCTGGTACAGGAAGTCTTGTGTTTGAAGCAGGACAGACAAATACCACATGCGACTTCGATTATTCTACTTATGGCGAAGGCATAGAGCATGGTTTCCTCTTTGCAAGAATCACTGACCAAGGTGCTATTAGCACAAAAGAGTATGGTTCTTATCCTTCAACAAATGAAACAAGCTTCAATAGCGTAGACTGCATGAAGTTGGTTGACGGCAAACTCTGTGTTGGCGGTACATTCAACGTAGAAGGTCTCTTTGGCGGTCTGGAATATAAGGGCGGTTGTGACACCTACATGCTGGCATTGAATGAAGGCTCTCTTGAGATTCTCGATGCAAAGTCAAGTGGCATTGACGAGGGTGATGCAAGATATAATGCAGAGGTTGTGACAGGTATGTTCTCTTCCAACGGTTCATTCTATGTGACAGGCTATGCAGAGAAGACATCTGACCACTCATTCACCTCTCCTTTGGCTTACAAGATGGATCTCACTGATTACGTGATGGAACCAGTTACGGAAACAGAGGCTTATGTCATATCTGTAGCACAGTCTGGTAGCTACATTGCAAGTGTGGCTGCTGATGACTACACTTATGTTATCGGCTTCTGCGATGAGGTGACAGCAGGTATCGATGATGTTGATGCCGGCAAAGAGTCTGTCGTTCGCAATGGTGACACAGTGACTCTCTCTGAACCAGCAAACATCACTGTCTACAGTGCTGACGGTGCTCTCGTAGCATCTGCCAAGGCTTCCACAAGCATCTCTCTTGCTGGTCTGAGCAACGGCATATACGTAGTGAAGGCAGGTGAGAAGACTATGAAGATTACAAAGTAATTGGCTCTCATGCCAATAGCATAACGAAAGAGGGTGCACCGGTTATGGTGCACCCTCTTTCGTTATAGTAGTGAGGACACTGCATCTACTATGAATATCTTTGTAAGGAAATTGATGACCTGTTGTAAGCTGTTAGGTGCGTCGATATTTTGACATATGTCACAAACCTTTGCGACATATGTCAAAAACGTTTGTGACAATTGTCATAAACTTGTGTGACATATGCCAAAACATCGACGCAGGTATATTCTTACAACATCCAGACTGTATTCTTACAATAACTCAGCTTTATCCTTGCAAATAATGTTTCGTGAAGTGCTGTAATCTTTCCATTAGCGTATTTTGAGAGTAAACGTGTATATACAAAAAAGCCCCACGCATTTGAGCATCGTTGAGAGGCTTGGTGGGAACTGACGCTACAAGGATACGAATAATCATATGATAACGCAAACTTTTTAGCGATAAAAATCATGTAAAGTAATGTTCAAAAAATAACTTGCAGATTTCTGCTCAAGTTATTTTTTACAGATTACTTAGTTTACATTCATTGCAATTCAGCAGAAAAATATGAGAATCAAAGCAAAATGTAAGGCATATTGGTGCTTTTGCTCTTTCAGAGCGCACATTCATTGGTATATTATCTCACAATTCTATCAGATGAACGGAAATTATTCGTACCTTAGCGGCGTGAAACAGTAATATGCTTGAGGATATGGCAGATTTAGTCAATTGTTACCCTGTAGGAGTGCAGACCTTTGAAAAGATTCGCAATGGGAAGTACCTCTATGTCGACAAGACAAAATACATAGTCGATTTCCGGAAGAAGAAGATGAGCTATGTTTTCCTGAGCCGTCCCCGCAGGTTCGGCAAGTCGCTCTTCGCCTCCACCCTCCAGGCTTACTTCGAAGGGCGCAAGGAACTCTTCGGGGGGCTTGCTATCGCCGACTACGAGAAGGACTGGGTGAAGCATCCCGTACTCCACTTTGACATGAGCGGTGCCAAGCACTTTGATGCGGATGCTCTGAAGCATTACCTTGGCATGCAATTAACCACATATGAGGAATTGTACGGTAAAAACGAACAAGAAATTTACCACAACGAACGCTTGGACGGTCTTGTCAGACGTGCCTACAAACAGACAGGACAGAAGGCGGTGGTCATCATCGACGAGTACGACGCTCCCTTGCTCGATGTGGTACACGAGAAGGAGAACCTCTCTGCGCTGCGCCTTATCATGCAGAACTTCTACAGCCCACTCAAGAAACTCGACCCGTATCTGGAGTTCGTCTTCATCACAGGCATCACCAAGTTCTCCCAGCTCAGCATCTTCTCCGAGCTGAACAACCTCGACAACATAAGCATGTTCGACCAGTACTCCGCCATCTGCGGCATCAGCAAGACCGAGCTTACCACCGTGATGAAGCCCGACGTGGAGGGACTGGGCAAGGCTCTCGGCATGACATACGGGGAGTGTCTGGACGAGCTGACACGCTATTACGACGGCTACCATTTCAGCGAGAAGTCCGAAGACGTATTCAATCCGTTCAGCCTGATAAAGGCTCTGAACGGACAGAAAATAGGGGCCTACTGGTTTGGTTCCGGCACACCCTCCTACCTCATCAAGGCGTTGCAGAAATACCACGTCAACGTCACGGACATAGAGCAGAAAGACATCAGCGTGGACGACTTCGACGTGTCGCCCGAACAGATGACCTCCGCCCTGCCGTTGCTCTACCAGAGCGGCTACCTCACCATCAAGAAGTACAAGCCCTTCACCAAGAGCTACCAGTTGGGCTACCCCAACACGGAGGTTAAAATAGGCATGTTGAAGAGCCTTGCGCCCAACTACCTCTCGCCGGTGTCCACGGACAACAACGGGTTGGTGGCCAATCTGGTGGAACTGCTTTACGACGGTGATGCGGAAGGGGCGATGGTCCGTCTGAGGGCTTACCTCTCCAGCATCTCCAACCGCCTGTCCAACAAGAATGAGCGTGACTTCCAGACGGTGTTCTACCTTATCTTCAACCTCATGGGTGCTTTAATCAATGTGGAGGAGGACAGTGCCATAGGCAGGGCGGACGCAGTTGTCCACATGCCGGACGCTGTGTACGTCTTCGAGTTGAAGTACGACGGCTCGGCGGAGGATGCCCTCAAACAGATTGACGACAAAGGCTACTTGATTCCCTACACTGCCGACGGCAAGCGGCTGGTGAAGATAGGAGTCAACTACGACAGTGACCAACGTACCCTCGGCGAATGGATAATAAGGGAGATGTGATGCGTATGTTTGTTTGACCAAACACAATCAATCACAAGGCAGGATACAACTATAAAGAGTTTGGAATAATCACGACAAAGGGAGCAATGTGGACCGAAAGGTCTGGCATTGCTCCCCTATTTTCATAAGGCCGAAGTCTGTTTACATTGCCGGCCCGCTGTATTCTTCTTCGTAAACGGAAGATTCGCTTGTTTCGGAAGCGGTGAAATTAGAACCGCACAACACTGCTTCGCAGTCCAGTTTAAAAACGGTCACTGCCGGTTTTACATATTCCTTCTTCATACGCTATGTCTTATTGGTTTCACTTAATTAAAATCTTCTTGCCGTTCACGATGTTCAGACCCTTAGTCAGACTCTGCTTGCGCTGGCCGTTGAGGTTGTATATTGCCGACTTGCCGCTCACCCCTTCTGTCAACTCCTCGACAGAGATGAAGCCTGTGGTATTGCCGTCCTCGTCGTCGAAGTCAAGTCCCAACAATGCTTTTGCTTCAGACGCGCCTGCAGAGACTGCGCTTGTAGGTATCTGCAGGTAAGCCTTGTTGGCATCAACCACACAGTTAGTACTCGGCAAGTAGAAGCCGACACCACTGTCTCCGTTGCCCAGCACGTAATTAGTGTAAGAACCTGTTATTTCCGACAGGTTTACACTACTAAGTGTACCTACAAGCATATTGACATACATATAATCTGTTACAGAGACAGGGATTTCGTATGTACCCTCATTGCCCTTCAGGATAAACCCTGTACCTGCAGGTATTTGCATGACACGCGTCAGCAGAACCTTGCCACTGCTTGGACTAAATCCGGTTGCAATATATGCCTTCACTTCATCGCCCAATGATGTCACATCGAGGTTTTCATCAAAGCATGCTGTAGCCATGCCAGCATCGGTGATAGCGACCGACCATTTCCAAACCTGAATGTCATTGAATTTGTTCCATGGGTCGTTCGTCCGACAATCATCATATAAAGGCTCTCTGCAATACAGTGTAGCGTCTGAAGAACTACCACCATCAAAGGCATCGGCAGCGCAATTTGCCGGCAAGGTATTGCCAAGTAAAGTCACCTTGGTCAAACTGGTACAGCCATAAAAAGCCTTATCATATATAGTGCCGCCAGATGCAATGGCAATCTCAGTCAGACCTGTGCAACCTTTAAAGGCGTTCGCCCATACAACATTGACTCCTTCTGGAATAGTCACTTTCTTCAGAGCAGTACATCCTTCAAAAGCTGAAATGGAAATACTTCCGAGTTGGGAAGGAAGTTCTATGTCTGTCAAGCTACTACAACCATTAAAGGCATAATTTCCCATGTCCTTGACAGAAGAGGGAATGCCAATACTCTTCAAGCCTGTGCAGCCTTTAAAGGCATTACCTCCAATTGTAGTATAGCCCATTGGAAGGCTTATGCTTGTCAGCCCTGTGCAATCATGATAACTGTCCCACCACACCTCTGGTGCGGTAGTTGCATCGGACATATCCAGAACACTCAATTTCCCATTTCTTGCCATATCTGATGTCAAACCTGTATCTTCACTGTTAACCACCCCATCTATCTTCAGATTGACGACCTGGTATTTCGTGGCATCTGTTATGTAATTTGACAAACGGTCTACGCTTGACAACGTTATATTGGCATATATGGGGAATTCAGACCATGGGCTTGCCGTGCACTGTTTAATCAATGCAGGATCACAACGCAATATTGTGTTTGACAAATTGCAGCCCCAAAAAGTTTCAGTATCGCATTGAGGCATATTTTTACCACGCACCACCAGTTCTGTCAGAGTAGTGCTATAAAAGATATCTCTTTCCATAGCGAGATTGTCAGCCAAGATTGTGACGCTCTTCAAACTGTAGCACTGGTTAAAGACATATGTCCTCATTCGGGTGACACTGGATGGAATTGTTATTTTCTCCAAAGTATAACAATTCATAAACACCTTATTGGCTATCTCTGTTACAGTCGATGGAATGGTTACACTTTTCAAGTTATAGCAATTACAAAAAACGGCATCGTCCAACAACGTGACAGTAGACGGCAGGATAACGTCTGTAAGTTCTCGACAATTCCAAAAGGTACTATTCCCCATAACATTGTTTGAGGTCGTGTAAAACGTGCCCATACCATCAGTAACATACCACTCTCCCCCTGCCACAATCTTGGCATCTTCCATATCCAAGACAATGAGTTTGCCTTCAGTGCTGTAACCATAAGCATCCTGTCCCGCCATTTCGCGCAGATACCTCACGTCCGTACCGTTAATCGGGCCGGACACT
>CAVCGK010000049.1:0-16759 GCA_963601795.1 bacterium
ATGTTAGCAAGAGTTGCTATGATGGTGACGAGTGAGGCTACACCAGTGCCGATAGACAGCCACATCTGCACATTCTGCACTTTCTTGCTCTTGTAAGGCACTACAATCTCACATCCTGGTGCTGGCATGGCTCCATCGGAAATCTTGGCTGCATTGCCGTTCTGATAGATTATGTAAGCACCTTTCTTGTTGGCATTGTTGCTGAAACCGCCTGCCTGTGAGAGATAGTGCTTGAATTTCTTGCCACTTGTAAAGTTCACCGTGTTAGGGTAGAGCACCGCACCGTTTACCTTGACCGTTCCGTTATATTCCGGCACCACAATCTTGTCGCCCTCGCGGAGTATAATGTCTGCATCGCAGCCGGGGTTAGCCAATGCCTTGTCAAGTTCTATACCAACGTAGTATGTATCGTTCACCTTAAACTTTTCCATCAATGCCGACTGCTCTGCGTAGACATCCAAGCCTGTGGCGGTAGCTTTTGCGTTTGCCAGGGAAATGGCTTGCTCTTTCTGCAATTCCTCGTATTGCTCACGTTGGAGTTTCATCACCTCTTCCATGCGGATGCGTTCTTCGGCATTTACCTTGCGTTCCAGACGTGCACCCTTGACATAGCCAGTTGATGTCACTCCACCTGCCATCTTTAGAACATCGCTCAGACGTTGTGTCTTAGATGTCAATGAATAATTGCCTGGGAACAGCACCTCGCCACTCACGCTGATGTTAATAGGATCATTTGTGCCAGGACTCTTTCTGACATACACCTCATCGAAAGGCATGAGAGTGAATCCCGGTGTGCCGTCTACCACGAATCCGTCCTTGAGCGACATCGAGAAAGTCTCTGCCAGTTCTGTATCTGTCTGTGTTGCGCCTGGGTTTACCTTTCTGCGGCTCACATCCACCTTCACCGTTGATGCAGTCTCCTTCAGACCACCCGCCTGCAGGATGAAGTCTTCGATGGTCTCGTTCTCAGCATATTTGTAAATGCCAGGATAGTAGACTTCGCCCGAAATGGTTATTGTCTTCTCCATGTTCATCTCCTCCTGTGTAGGAATGAAAAGCACATCTTCGTTCTTCAGAGGAACGTCAGCTGTCGTTCCGTCAAGAATGCCCTTCAGGTCAACGCTCACCACCTCAAGTGTGCGGTCAGCCTTCATGCGGTGTATGATGGCACGGTTGAGGAATGCCTGTTCGGTGACTCCTTCTGCCTGTTCTACGAGAGTGCGTACGGAGTTTATGCCGTCGCCTATCTGATACATTCCCGGACGGAACACTCCACCCTTCACCTCTACCATGTTCTCATAGCGCACGAGCACGGAGTCCACACTCACGGAGTCGCCGTCTGCCATATAGAACTGTGCCTGGTCGAATTCGTTCACATTGTATACACTATACTGACGTCCAGTTTTTCTGACTACGCGCACTGACTTGGTGTAGGCATCGCCAGTGAATCCGCCGGCATATTTGAGCAATGAAGACATTGATTCCGTAGACTTCATCTCGTAATACATCGGACGCTTCACCTTACCTGTGATATTCACAAGGCAGTTGTATGGACCTACCATTATGACGTCGCCCTCTGCCAGACGCACATTGCCACTGAGTTTTCCGTTGAGAATGTAGTCATAGATGTCGACCGATGCTATCTGCTTGTTCTTGCGGAACACCTTAATGTCACGCAGCGTACCGATGTCACTCGTACCGCCAGCCATATAGAGGGCGTGGAATACGGTAGAGAATGCCGACAGAGTGTATGTTCCCGGCACTTTCACCTCACCCATCACATTCACAGAGATGGTCTTTGTCTGACCTACGGTCAATTTTATCTTACTGCTGGAATAGCGCTTACCCAATTCTGACTTAACGCGAGCATTTGCCTGCGACACAGTAAGCCCCGACACGGATATAAGTCCATAACCTTCTATGTTGATATATCCGTCAGGGGATACAGTTGCCTCCACTGACTTGTTGGAAGCACCATAGACATCCACATAGATGGCATCGCCAGGACCGAGCACATAGTTCTCTGGCGTGGCAATGTTCATGTTGGGCTCAAAAGAGAGGTCTTTATTGTTGAAGATATTACGACCGAACACCTTCTTCTTGTTCTTTTGCTTCTCATACTTGTCGCGTACAAAGTCCTCAAACTCATCTTCCATAGTGAGAGTATCGGGCATCACGTCCTTATAGGCTTTCAGAAATTCCTGATATTCCTCGTCGTCAACATTATATGTGCGACGCTCCGATTTTTGGCGCGACACAAGAGCCGATGTGCGCTCATCTGCTTCTTCTGCGCTTGCCACCGCATTTGCACTGCGCGTGCGGTCGCCATTCTTGCTGGTATTGCTCACCACGCCAAGTCCGCTTTGCGACGACGAACGCTCGAGTTTCTTCTTCACTCTGCGAATTTGTGTGATGTCTACACCACGTTGCATCAGTTTGGTAACTATCTGCTGCTGCGACGAGCCTGCCTTTTGCTCTTTTACCGCAAACTGCAACACTTGGTCGTCGGTCATTGATGACTGTGCCATGGTACTCAGGCTGACAAACACTCCTAATACTATCAGACAAATATATTTTTTCATTTCTACGAGAATATTCTTTATGATTCACACACACCAGTCACGCAAAACGACAATGGTATATCTCTATGCAATAAAACTGCATTTAACACATTTTATTGTATATGCAACCACATATATTTCCGCAATTTATTGTACGACTAATCTGAACATTCAGTTCATGTAACTCATCCGCACCAGACTTCGTTGCCATAGGCTTTGCGCTCCTTTGCTTTGCAAAGTTACTATTTATTGTCCGATATTCTCATATTTTTCCGAAACAAATGGTAATATATAGAAATTAATCATTAACTTTGCCTCGCTTTATGCGATATGCATCATGGGGTTGACTGGATTTGACAGCAGGCCGAGATGGTATGTAAGCATGCGGAGCGTCGTTGTCTTGCTCCTAAATATCAGGCTTCAACAAATTAATTGGCGAAAACAATTACGCTCTCGCTGCCTAATCGAAGTACAGTAGATTACTGGCTTAATTCCGGCACAAGGTGCTGGAACGAGACATCGCTCCGAGGATGTTGTTCCGAATCTTAGGGTCAAGCGGTGCAGGACAATCGGAAATAGCCAGTGCATGCCTCGCTGCGCGGGTGAAGTTTTAGAGGATAAGGACATGGTCTGGTGGTCCGGGTCTAGCCATGTCACGAAAACCAAAGCCGGAATAAGCATGTAGAAAGCATATGGTTTCCCTGTTTGGACGCGGGTTCGACTCCCGCCAGCTCCACTCCAAGAAACATGGATATCAATCTCACACGAGGGCATACTGGACGATATACTGTTCTGTATGCCCTCGCTCTTTATTTGTGTGGCGCAGTGTCCTCGCTGTGCCCGAATTGAACAAGGATGTTTAGTGAAGTCTTAAAAGAAATGCACGTACGTGCGTTTGACGATGAACGTACGTGCGTTGGCTGATGAACGTACGTGCGTTGGCAGATGGACCTACATGCGTTGGCAGATGGACCTACATGCGTTTGTTTATTCAGGTTGTTGGGTGAGCCATGTTTTTATCGTGAGTACGGCGAGGGCGCCGTACCTCCTATGAATGCAACTATTTGCAAATGCAATAACAGAAAAAGAGGGAGACAAGCATTTTGCTTATCTCCCTCTTTTCAGTTGGGTGCCCGGTGGGGCTCGAACCCACGACATTCAGAACCACAATCTGACGCTCTAACCAACTGAACTACGGGCACCATGAAAAAGTGTAACCTTTGTAGGTGTGGTTTTTAAAACCGAGTGCAAAGGTACACCTTTTATTTGTAACTACCAAATTTTGGCGGCAGTTTTTGCAAATTTATTTTGCTGGTGCTGCTGGAGCAGGTGTTTCTGCGTTAGCGTCAGCTGCAGGAGCAGCGGCATTTGCCTTAGCATCAGTGGCAGCGCCAGACTGAGGGTTGGCATCAGCACCAAACTTAGGAGTTGTCACAGGGTTGGTCTTCTCTGTCTGAGGAGTAGCACCCTCGAATACGCTCTGCTCAGAAGAAGCCTTAGGAGCAACATATGCGCAAGCGATGCTGATAACAACCAAAACGGCTGCGAGGGTCCATGTGGCTTTCTCTACGATGTCGGTAGTCTTGCGAACGCCGAGCACCTGATTGCCACTTGAGAAATTGGAAGCAAGACCGCCGCCTTTGCTTTCCTGGATTAATACGATGCCAATGATGAGAATGGCAACTATTACCATGATAATAACTAAAAGTGTGTACATCTTATTATTATATTATTTGTTTACACGTGTTTATTTTCTGCTTTGAGTGCGCGATTTGGCTTTGATTATTTTCTCCAAGAAACGCATTTGGTCTGCAAAGTAAGTATTTTTTTTCGAATTATTCAAATTTAACTGACTAATAATTTCCAATGCCTTGGAATAATTGCCTTGTTTGATATAAATCTTGGCAAGATTCTCTGTGTAATAGCCTTCTCCGAGTTCGTCGCGGTCATTTTCGAGTTGCACATCATTATGTGGAGCATCCTCAGATTCTTCGGGCAATTCGTTGAGGGTAATCTTTCCTCCGTTCTTATCGAGGAAGTTGTCGATGATGCTTGTTGTAGCTGTCTCTGTGCCAGACGAATCTTCATCTTCATCATTGTCTTCTGCCGCTGCGAGCATATATGACACATAGTCGACGGTGGCATCGGCGGCAGTGGGCTTTCTTCGTTTCTTCTTCGGTTCCTGCTCCTCTTCTGGTATTGTCTCGAGGAAGGAGTCGATGAGTGAGTCTGTGCGGTCGGTGCCCACCACGGTGACCTTCTTCTCTGGTTTTGTCAGAGTGTAGTGGCGAGCTTCTACGAGTAGGAACAGTTTGGTGCGGTCAGTGATATAGAAAGCCGCACGACGCAGTTCCTCGTCGAATGAAGGGTCATGGAGCAGATACAGGTTGTGGAGCATCAGCAGGCGTGCCGACTGATGATAGGGGTAGAGAGCCACGTAGCTGCGAAGGTCGTAGAGAGTGTCCCTGTTGAGTTGTTCCGGATGTTGTAAGTATCTGTTTAATTCCATTATTTACCAATTTGCCACTGTGGCATTGAATATCTGGTCGCAAATTTCCTCCACCATCTGTGTGACGAGTTCTTCCTGCACGGAAGCAAGGCTCTGTGTCGTCTCGTAGGTAGCGGTGGCGGTAAACTGGCGTTCGAAGTTTTCGCTCTTGTTGTAGGCATTCTCAAACCTCACGTTCACTGTCATCGACAGTTCTGTCTGTGCAGAGTAGCCTTCTGATGACACCGACTTGTTGCGCTGGGTGTATTGTGTGATTTCTCCCTCTATCTTCAGGTCGCCGTTGCGCTTCACTTGTGTGAGTTTCGTGTGTGAAGCAAACTTGTCTTTCAACTCATTGTTGAAGAGCGGAGCCATCGGTCCCCATACGTAAGAGGCGCGGATAGGGAAGTCGGCAATCTGGATAGTCTTAGTCTTGCTGTAGTCGATGCTTGCGCCATTAAACTTGTAGCCCTCGAATGCACATCCTGTGCACAGTAACATTACTGCACATATTGCCGGCAGGCAACGGAAGGATTTCTTCAGGTTCCTGATGATTGTCATGGATGTATGTGTGTGTCTCTCGGGTTACGTTTTTATTTGATGTCAAATTCCTTTAGTCTGCGATATAGGGTGCGGTCAGAGATACCCAATTCTTCGGCTGCCTTCTTGCGGTTGCCGTCGTTCTTCTCGAGCACCTTCAGCAATGCCTGATGGTTGAGTTCCTTCAAGTTCAGACTCTGCATCTCCTGCACCTCCACGGCATCGAGGAATTCAGGTTTGTCCTGTTTGTGATGATGCTCGTTGCTATGTGGCAGGTTGTATAGACTCTCGTCCGTAGGAGTGTTGAATCCCTGTGCTCCGGCAAGCGAACGCTGCTCGTTCATCTGAGTGCGCAGTGACTTCACTTCCGCCTTCAGTGTGTCGACATTCGACTTCATGTCTATCAATATCTGATAGAGCATCTCGCGCTCGTTGGCATAAGAGTGGTCACCCTGCGAATTGATGGTAGCAAGTTGCATGCTCTCCGTGTCTACGGGGATAAACTGCTTCAGAGCCTCGGCGTCGATATTCCTCACTGATGAGAGTACGGAAATCTGCTCTGTGATGTTTTTGAGCTGTCGCACATTTCCCGGCCACTTGTAGCTCGTCAGTATTCTCTTTGCGTCGTCTGTAAGTTGAATCTTCGGCATGTGGTAGCGTTCAGCCATCTGAAGGGCGAACAGGCGGAAGAGCAATGCTATGTCATCGCCACGCTGGCGCAATGGTGGCACCTGTATGGGTATGGTGTTTAGGCGATAGTAGAGATCCTCGCGGAACCGTCCCTCGCTTATTGCCTTCTGCATGTTGACATTTGTCGCTGCCACTATCCTGACGTCGGTCTTCATAATCTTCTGACCGCCCACACGGATATATTCGCCAGTCTCGAGCACACGGAGCAATCGAGCCTGTGTAGCCATAGGCAGTTCGCCCACCTCGTCAAGGAATATCGTTCCCTTGTTGGCAACACCGAAGTAGCCTTCACTTTCACCTATGGCACCCGTAAACGAACCCTTTTCGTGACCGAACAGTTCGCTGTCGATAGTGCCCTCGGGAATACTTCCGCAGTTGATGGCGAAATATTTCTCTTTGCGGCGTGGGGAGTTGTCATGGATTATGCGAGGGAATATTTCCTTACCCACGCCACTTTCGCCGACGACAAGAACCGACAGGTCAGTAGGTGCGACCTGTAGTGCCACGTCGAGTGCGCGGTTAAGGCCATCGCAGTTGCCCACGATGTTATATCGCCGCTTAATGTCCTGCAGTTTGCTGTTGTCCATTGTCTTCCTTTCTCTTTGGTATAGCGAAGCGCATCTTCTCACCACTGTCGGGACGTTCGCGATAGAGTTTCTGCAGCGGGTTTGCTGTAGGTTCGTCAAACTCCTTGCGGAAGCGACAAGTGTCGATTGCCTGGTATATGGCTTTGCGCATAAGTGATTCGTCGGCAACACCCTTGCCAGCTATGTCGCAATGCGGGTCGCTGTTCATGATAACGCATACCTCAGGCATGCCTGACAACAAGACAGTGCTGTCTTCTTCTGGTGCCAGACTGCTGATAGACAAGATGCCTGCAAAGGCTATGCTGTCGTTGCTGTCGTAGAAGTCATTGGCGCAGTAAGGACCGAAAGCCTGTATGCCTTCGCTTGTAAGGGCAGACAGTGCCGTCGTGATGATGTCCTTTCTGTCGTCTATGCTATCGGTGATAACGGCAATGCGTGGATTGGATGTGCGGAAGTCGCGTCGGAGCGATTTGTGCAGTGTGCGCAGTCTGTCGGCTATGGCATTGCTGTCGGCAGCCTCCTTGCTGTCGGCATCCATGAACATGGTCTTTGATGACAAGCCTACGTATATCTCAAATGCTGATGCTGCAGACTCCAAAGCTGTGGATATGTATTTCGTGTCACCAGGGAAACTTGCATTCTCTGTGTTGAATGCTTCGCGCTTCATTGGTGAGCATACCAGTGCGTCAAACTTCTTTGCGTGGATATCGTTGACAGCTTTTTCGAGAGACTCTATCGCTGATGCCACGGAAGTCTCGGTGGACGCACCAAACTCCACGCGTGAATTGCCCTCAGGACATTTCACCACATTCATCTTTCCCTCTGCTGCGTCCTCTGCCTTATCGATGAAATTAAACTGGCACTGCATGCCGAGAGTCTTCGCATGGAAGATGGCTGCCTTGCGAGAACCATATATAATAGGTATACAGATATCCATCATCTCCGGTTCAGCGAAGGCCTTCATTATCATTTCGAAGCCTGTGCCGTTGATATCGCCTTGGGTTATCGCTATTTTTATCTTGTCGTTATCCATTGTTCTTGGTTCTAAACATCAGTTTCTCCTTTGCTGCCGTTGTGAGCAGTCCGCAGGCAGCATATATGTCCTGTCCGCGTGAAGCCCTGATGGTGGTGTTAATGCCGTGGTTGTTGAGATAGTCACGCAGCGACTCCATTGTCTTGTCGTCAGCCCCCTTGAGGTCTACTCCCGGTATCTGATGGAAGCGGATGAGATTTACCCTGCAGTCAAGGTCTCTTAGCAGACGCACAATCTCGCGGGCATGAGTCATGGTGTCATTGGTACCACCGAAGACGATATATTCAAAAGTCAGTCGGCGCTGGTGCGAGAAGTCATACTGCTTCATCAGATTCACGATGTCGGTGATAGACATCTGTCTTTCTGCCGGCATCATCATAGACCGCTGTTCGGGTATCGGTGAGTGCATGCTTATCGCCACGTGGCAGTCGCTCTCGTCGAGGAAACGCTGAATCTTGCCCTTTAGTCCTACGCTGCTCACCGTGATGCGCTTTGGACTCCATGCCAATCCGTAGTCAGCTTTGAGGATTTCCGTAGCCTTGAGCACATTGTCGAGATTGTCCATCGGTTCGCCCTGTCCCATAAACACCATGTTGGTGATGCTTTCTATTTCGGGCAAGGCATAGAGTTGATTGAGAATGTCGGTGACAGTGAGGCTTCCCTCGAATCCCTGCTTGCCTGTCTGGCAAAACAGGCAGTTCATCTTGCATCCCACCTGACACGACACACACAGTGTGGCACGGTCGTGGTCGGGGATATATACTGTCTCCACCTGCTTTCCGCTTTCTGTAGGGAAGAGGTATTTCACAGTGCCGTCCTTCGATCGCTGGGCGTCAGCGTGAGGCATTATGCCCACGGTGTATTCCTCCGAGAGTTTCTGACGGTTGGCAAGCGAGATGTTTGTCATCTCGTCAATGCTTGCCACATGTTTCTTGTATATCCATGTAGCCATCTGCCCGCCAGTAAAAGCCGGCATGCCGAGCGAAACTGCCAGTGCGGTCAGTTCTGCCTTGGTCAATCCTAAAAGTGGTTTCTTCTCTGTCACGTCACTCATCATTCTTTCGCTAAAGCGCAAAGTTACGAAAATTCCCACAATAATCGTGTCTTTATATACGTTTTTTAGTATCTTTGCAGTATGGATAAAATGGAAATGAGCGACTTGGAAATATTTACTTCCTATGGCTCTTTGATTGATGCCGCAAGTGCAGATGGTTTTGCTGGCAAGTGGGTATTGCTCGTTACAAAACCTGATGTCGTCTTTTGCGACAATGCCAAGCACCGCATGGTGCAGGTGGCAGAGAATACTGGGGCAGCATTGCTCTATAGTGACTATTGGAAGATAGAAGCTGGCGAAAGACATGCCCACCCTGTGATAGACTGGCAACTGGGCAGTGTGCGCGATGATTTCGATTATGGTAGCGTGACACTCATGGATAGCCGTCTTGTGAAGGAATTTGCCAAAACAGAGGAGGCTAAGAGATATAAATATGCAGGCACTTATGCCCTGAGGCTTTTCCTCGGTAGAGTGGGGCAGGTGTTTCATCTCAACGAATATCTCTACACCGAGAACGAGACTGACTTGCGCAAGAGTGGCGAGAAGCAGTTTGACTATGTCGACTCCAAGAACCGTGCAGTTCAGGTGGAATATGAACTGGCGGTTACGCACCACCTTTCCGAGATAGGTGCACTCGTAGACATCAGTAAGCGCAAGACTCCCGATTTCACAGTAGGCAACTTCGACGTTGAGGCTTCGGTCATCATCCCCGTGAGAAACCGTGTGCGCACCATCGCCGATGCAGTGAAGAGTGCGCTCTCGCAACAGTGCACTTTCGATTATAATGTCATCGTCGTGGATAACCATTCCACTGACGGTACTTCCGAGATATTGCAGGAGATGAGCCAAGAGCACGATAACCTCCAGGTGATTGTTCCTGAAAGAGATGATTTGGGTATAGGCGGTTGTTGGAATGAGGCAGTGAACTCAGCCTTCTGTGGCAAGTTTGCCGTGCAGCTCGATAGCGACGATATCTATTCTTCGCCTGCCACACTGCAGACCATCGTGGATGCTTTCCATAAGGAAAAAGCTGCCATGATAGTGGGTTCTTATCGCATATGCAACTTCGACCTCGAGACTCTGCCACCAGGACTGATAAAACACGACGAGTGGACTGATGACAATGGTGCCAACAACGCTTTGCGCATTAACGGACTCGGAGCACCGAGAGCTTTCTTCACCCCCGTGTTCCGTGAACTGCAGATGCCAAACACCAGTTATGGTGAAGATTATGCCATGGGACTGGCAGTGTCGAGAAACTACAAGATAGGACGCATCTATGACGAACTCTATCTGTGCCGACGCTGGGAGGGAAACTCTGATGCAGCATTGTCGGTAGAAAAGGTAAACAACAATAATCTCTATAAGGATAGACTCCGCACGATAGAGATTATGGCAAGAAAGGCACAGAACTGATGGAAAAGGAATTCTTGCAGTCGTTTTTTGACGCACAGTTGGCTGCGTGGCTTGAGTGTGCAAAGAGATATGATGACCTATCGAAGGCGCAACACAAGACTGTCATTATTGACGGTAGAGATTATCTGTTGGCATTCAATCCTGCCCGTATGGTTTCCGCCAAGGCGAAGGTAGACAATGGCAAGGTAGACCGCCCTTGTTTTCTGTGTCGAGGCAACCGTCCTGATGCGCAGAAGGATATTCCTGTGACTCCCGATGGCAGCAACAATAGATATCTACTTTCGGTAAACCCGTTCCCGATACTTCCCAATCATTTCACCATCATCAGTGACATCCACTGCCGTCAGGAGATGACGGCTGAGCGTCTGCGCGACATGGCTTTCATGGCGGAGGAGATGCCTGGATATCTCGTATTCTTTAATGGTGCAATGTCAGGAGCCTCTGCCCCCGACCATTTCCATTTTCAGGCAGTGCCGCAACATCTTGTGCCATTGACGTCATGGAGCAACTCCGTGAAACTCGACCTTGGTGTGCAGGTGGCAGATGCGGATGATGTGAAGATAGATTTCCGCAAGTCGGACAATATGAATATTCTCTGCTGGAATACTCCACAGGGACTCTGCTGGTGGATAGTGGGACGACAGAAACACCGTCCGTCGCAATATTTCGAAGAGGGCGATGCTCAGGTCATAATCTCTCCCGCCTCGCTGGAGTTTGCCGGTGTGGTGCCTCTGCCGCGTGAGGAGGATTATGAGAAGATGGATGCCACTCTCCTTAGTGACATCTTTTCGCAGTGTCGCGATGCCGAACCGCTGGTGGATGTCGGCATAGGCAAGGCTGACATGGAAAAGACCGACAATGCCGATGGCACATTCACCCTCGACAACGTGCGCATAGGTATAGGTTTTCATTGGGATCAGCACCGTCGCTTCACCTATGAGGGACAACTCATCAACCGCCTCAATGTCGAAGAGAATGCCATGTGGGCAGTAGACAGAATTCCTGTGGAACGCTACCTCCTGAGTGTCATCTCTTCGGAAATGTCTGCCACAAGCAGTCTCGAACTTCTTAAAGCCCATGCGGTGGTTTCGCGCAGTTGGCTTATGAGGCAGATAAGGATGAAGAGCCCTTTATATATGAATAATGTGTATAAGGAATCGACTGTCGATGTCGAAGAAGCCAAGTCTGAAGAGATTGTGCGCTGGTATGACTCCCATTCTCATCTCTCGTTTGATGTGTGTGCCGACGACCATTGTCAGAGATATCAAGGCATTTCCGATAAGATGAATCCTGTGGTGGCTCAGGCGATAGAGGAAACACGTGGCGAGGTGCTCGTCTATGACGGTGAGGTTTGCGACGCACGCTTTTCAAAGTGTTGTGGAGGCATGACGGAGAAGTATAAATACTGTTGGGAAAACATAGAAGTGCCTTACTTGCAGGCTGTTCCTGACACGAGAGAAGACGGCACCGCATTTTGTGATACCCATGATGCTGATGTGCTCCGACAGGTACTTAATGACTATGATCAGACCACTGCCGACTTCTATGAGTGGGATGTGGAATACACGCAAAGTCAGTTGAGCGACCTCCTGGAGCGTAAACTCCATCTTGGCATAGGCACCGTTGAGTCAATGGAAGCCTTGACTCGCGGCAAGAGCGGACGCATCAGCCGACTGAAGATTGTGGGCTCTCAACGCACCGTTGTCATAGGCAAAGAACTGGAGATAAGGAAAGGGCTCAGCGAGACACATCTCTATTCGTCGGCATTCACCATCACTGTCACGGATGATGACAACGGCAATAAACTCTTCCATTTGCATGGTCGAGGATGGGGACATGGAGTGGGGATGTGCCAGATAGGTGCCGCCGTGATGGGAGCCGAAGGCTATGACTACAAGACAATATTGTCACACTATTATAAAAATGCTCAGATAAAGAAAATATGGTAAAGAAAATGCTCTCTAACCCCTGGTCATGGGTGCCCTCACTTTATTTTGCCGAGGGATTGCCTTATGTGGTAGTGATGACCGTTTCGCTCATTCTCTACAAGCAGATGGGACTTTCCAATGCAGACATCACCCTCTACACATCGTGGCTCTATCTGCCGTGGGTGATAAAACCGCTGTGGAGTCCGTTTGTCGATGTCATTCGCACCAAGCGCTGGTGGGTAGTGTCGATGCAATTGCTCATTGGTGCCGCCTTCGGAGGAGTGGCTTTCACCATCCCTACACCTTTCTGGTTACAAGGCACACTGTTCTTCTTCTGGGTGATGGCATTTGCCAGTGCCACCCACGACATTGCTGCCGACGGACTCTATATGCTCGGCTTGGAAGATCATGAGCAGGCATGGTTTGTGGGCATCAGAACCACATTTTATCGACTTGCAACAATCTTCGGACAGGGCATGCTTGTCATGATAGCGGGTAATCTGCAGGTCATATTCCGCAACTCCATATCCTATTCCTGGAGCCTCGTGTTCTATGGCGTAGCAGGACTATTCATAGCCCTTTGGCTGTGGCACGGCATGGTGTTGCCACGCTCTAAGTCAGACTCTCCGCGAGGTGACATCAATGTTAGCAACATATGGGCGGAACTCCTGCGCACCTTCTCTACATTCTTCTGCAAGAAGCAGGTGGTGTCGGCTCTCCTCTTTATGCTCTTCTACCGTATGCCAGAAGGCCTGTTGGCAAAGATAAGTGCGCTATTTCTTGTCGATGCTGCACATAAGGGAGGACTGGGACTATCTCCACAGGAATACGGACTTGTGCAGGGCACGGTGGGCATCATAGGACTCACCCTCGGTGGCATTCTCGGAGGTATGGCAGTGAGCAAAGATGGACTGAAGAAATGGCTTTGGCCTATGGTGATGGCGTTAACGCTGCCCGACCTGGTGTATGTATTCCTCTCTTTCACCTTGACTTCAAGTCTGGTGATAATAAATGCATGCGTCTTCGTAGAGCAGTTTGGTTATGGATTCGGATTTACAGCCTACACGCTCTACCTTATATATTATAGTCAGGGCGAATACAAGACATCTCACTATGCCCTCTGCACCGCCTTCATGGCTCTGTCAATGATGATTCCAGGACTCTTTGCTGGAGCCTTGCAAGAGGCTGTCGGCTACCGCATGTTCTTCATCATCGTGTGCGCCTTCTGTGTCGTCACCTATCTTGTCAGCTTCTTCGTGAAGATAGACCCTGCATATGGAAAGAAGGAGAATGAAGGAGCATAGTATTATTTAGTACAAGTCAGGGAACTATATTCTTATTGAATATTAAACGATAATCAGAGTCAATAAATCTCACTGATTTGCTTGTGGGAGATGTGGAAAATGTGTACATTTGCACAAAATAGATATCAAAAATGTGAAATACTACACATAATCAGCACTTGAACAATAGATGGCATGTTTAATAGGAGTATCATAAAAGAGCTTGAAGCTTGGAAAAACAAAGACGGAAGAAAGCCCTTGATAATGCTTGGCGCAAGACAGGTGGGCAAGACTTCCGTATTGAAGAAGTTCGGTAAGGAACAGTTTGACCACTGCGCCTATTTCAGTCTGGATGAGGAGGAAGGTGTGTGTGACATATTCCGCACGACAAAGAATCCTGTTCAGATTATAGAACAACTATCTTTCCTTACGGAAGAACCGATATTGCCACAGAAGACACTCTTGATACTTGACGAGATACAGGACTGCCCCGAAGCCATCAGTGCCATGAAATATTTCTGTGAAAGGACACCTGAATATGCTGTGGCATGCGCAGGCTCACTATTGGGACTGACATTCGGACATGAAGGATTCTCTTTCCCCGTAGGTAAGGTAGACCATATAGAGATGTACCCTGTCACATTCTCAGAATTCTTAGAACAAAGAGATGCAGGGCTTTATCGTTATTACCAGTCCATTGATAGACTTGAACCATTGCCACAGGTATTCTTTGACAGACTGTCTCAGGCTTTTACCGCCTATCGTATTTCGGGAGGAATGCCAGAAGCAGCAATGAAGATGATAGACAAGGACATGAAAGGAATGGAAAAGACATTGCAGGATATTCTGCAAGACTATGCCCTTGACTTTGTAAAGCACGCCTCACCATTGCTTGCCAACAGAATATCACACGTGTGGAACTCTTTGCCATCACAACTGGCTAAAGAAAACAGAAAATTTATATACCAGTTTGTGCGTCCCGGTGCAAGGGCGAGGGAATATGAGCATGCGCTCACATGGTTGCAAAATGCGGGACTGATACACAAGGTCTGCCTTTGTTCGACTCCACAAATACCACTGAAGTCATACGAGGATTTGAGCATCTTCAAAATCTATTGTATTGACATTGGTTTGTTAAGAGTTCTCTCTGAACTAAGTCCAGAGGCATATCTCAGCGACTCGCCGACGTTCAAAGAGTACAAAGGTGCACTTGCTGAGAACTATATACTCCAGAGTCTGCTTGCAAACGGAATAAAATGTTCACGTTATTGGGCATCCGGAAACAAGGCGGAAGTGGAGTTTATCGTACAGAAAGGCATGGAAGTTATTCCGATAGAAGTGAAATCGGGAACGAGTGTCACAGGAAGAAGCCTTATAGAATACAATAAGAAGTATTCGCCAAACCTGCGCATCAGATATTCCATGCTCAACCTTAAACGTGACGAGACGCTACTGAACATTCCGCTGTTCTTGGCAGACAGAACAAATGATTTATGCAAACTGATATACAAGAAGTCCAATCAAAAGTAGCAATAATGCTCCCTGCGAGCCCTCCTGCCTAAACCGCGGGAGGGCTTTTTAGTATGTGTAAACCGCTGATTCTTAATGGTGCAAGACAGGTAGGAAAGACCTATATCGTGCAAGAATCATTTGTCAAGTCGCTCCGTACATTCATCGGCAAGCATCCTACGCTCAAAGGCTTGCGCCTCTCCATGAAATCCTTTCAAGACCAAGGTTGGATGGAAAACAGACCTCTCTATGCCGTGGGAGCATGGTTATAAAAGTAGATACAGGAATACAAGAAATCTATGACTAAGCATAAAACTTTTTGAGTTTTGCTTGGAAAGGACTTTGCTTAAATCTTCGTTCCGTTGTTCGGAATGTACGTTCCGTACTTCGGAACGGCGGTTCTAAACAACGGAATGTTCGTTCCGTAGTACGGAACGAAGATTTTCTTTTATTGGTGTCTGGTAAAAATATCGCAATTATAGTTCACGCAAAAGCAGTTTCCATGAAATGTATGCCAAGACACCGCTCTATCTCTGCAATACTCTTGAACGAGAAATTGGTTCGTCCAGAAAGAATCTTGCTGACATACTGCGACAATAAAACCAATAAATTAAGGCTGAAATCCTCGCTTGGATTTCAGCCTTTGAATAAGATATACTGCACCTCAGCAATAAAATAAAAAATATACGGTCTTTTATTTTGTATTGCATTCGGTTTGCGCTATCTTTGTGCAGACAAGTATTAATATATACAGAAAAGGAAGGTGAACTTATGAATACACAAGAAGCAACGACTCAGGCTATATTGTCAAATCAAGGCAACATGACCTCATTCAGATATGCCGACTACAACATTCGTTTTCGAACTCCAAGCATATTGAAAAAGTATGTGGAAGTAAAGTCGTGGGACGATGGCTATATTGTAGTGATGGCAGACTATGACGGTATGGGCATAACAGAAGAATATATTGACTTGGTGTCAATACTTCAAAATCTATATATCAATCCAAAGACATTCTTAAAGAACATTCAAACTGTAAAAATCGGAGACTATGAACAATGACGACTTGTTAAAGATAAGTTCTACTGCCAACATGATTGTTTGTGGCTGCACAAGGTTATTACCTGTATTACACGTCACACTGCATCATTGAAGCTATGCACGTGCATGCCAGTGACAATAAACTTACGGAGTCAGGCTCTGCTAAACTCTTTGTAAAAGGCAATGGTGATACAGTGGTAAAGGCACGTGGTATACTTACGGACAAAGATCTACGTGTTATACAAGAGTTTATCAAAGACAACTATAAGGAAATGTATATTCGTTGGGCAAAGATGAGTCCAAACGGATTTTATAAAGGATAGAAAATTTTAAGAAAGCAAAATAACACGATAGTACCCAATGATTCAATTTGGATACATCTGAAAAATTAAATAAAATGTGGCAACCATTTGCATTTTTCGCTCTGCTTATTCTTGTTATTTTTACAGTAGCAAGAGTTAACTCTCATATAGCAATAGCTCAGCAAGGAGGAATAAGAAGCAGATACAATAAAGTTTTTTCTTATTTATACCCGTTGGCGGAATTAATTTAGCGCATACTTAATCCTGCCGATGGGCTTATTGTTGATAAAGTTTACATATTGCAGAACGGTAAGTGCACTAATTTTG
>CAVCGK010000050.1:0-16511 GCA_963601795.1 bacterium
GGTACGGCGAGGGCGCCGTACCTCCTGAGGTTACTATTGTAAGATTACAACTTTTTCCTGTGACTTATTTTCAGTATAATAAAAAACTCGGCTGTCAAGTCTTGCGACTGACAGCCGAGTGCCTATGTTTGTCTTATGTTTGCTTATTATTAGATGTTAGCAACCATCTTTGCCTGCTCGTTTTCAGGATCCAGTTCGAGCACCTTGTTAGCGTACTCCTTAGAAGTAGCGGTGTCGTTCTTAATCTGCAGAGCATAGATCATGTTGTAGAGATATGCCTGGATAAGACGTGACTTTGATGTGCCCTCGATGCGTCCGTCCTTGAGGATGATCTCGATGAGCTTGTCATAGTGAGGCTTAGCAGCACCCTTCTTCAAGTCTGGGTCAATGATACCTGCAACGCGTGCACGCTGGAAAGCGGCAAACTCAGCTGCATCCTCAAACTTCTCTTCAAGATCTGCATACACCTTGTCAGCCTTTGCTACTGCAGCTGCCTGTGCATCGCCAGTAAGTTTGCTTGCATTGTATGTACACATCGTACCGAGAGCTGCATAATCAGAAGCTGTAGCCTTAGTGTTCTTTGCGAGATAGTTCTCGTAAGCAGGGATAGCATTCTCATAATCCTCCTCTTCACTATATGTTGTAGCAATCTGCTTCAAAGCGTCGATCTTTGCGTCCTCATTGGCATCCTCAAGAGTGAGAATCTTGTTGAATGACTCTCTTGCCTGAGCATACTGCTTAGCACCAACATTAGCATGACCAGCATACTGATAGTCGAAAGCAGAGAACTTTGCAGAGTCGCTTGCATTGAAGAGCTTGTCAGCATATTCCAAAGCCTTAGCATAATCCTTGGTCTCTGTGTAGTTATAGAGAGAAAGGCGGTTGAAAGCAGCGTAGCGAGGAGCACGCTGTGCACCTACCTGAGCAACCTCAAGTGACTTGCTATAGTTCTGTGTAAGGAAGAGATCTGTAGCGTAAGATGCAATCTGACCATTCTCCATCTTAGACATGTCAACCTTACCATAGTATTCGATAGCCTTCTTCACATCACCGTTGCGGTCAGAGATTTCTGCTGCGAGGATGTCTACAGGATAGCCTGGCACATTAATACGCAACTGCTCAAGAGCGTCGATAGATGACTGAGGGCTTGACTTAGCCATGAGGTTTGCGTAACGACGATAACCCTCTGGGTTTGTCTTGTCCATATACATTGCCTGCTGGAACATCTCTGCTGCTCTACCACCATTGTCATTGTGGATAGCCACGTCAGCGAGAAGGATGTATGCCTCACCGCAAGCCTTGTCCTTAGATGTAGCCATGTTGGCATACTTCTCAGCCATTGCCGAATTGTCCTGCTTCAGATATTCGCGACCGATAGCAACGAGAGTCTTGCTATCCTTCTTGAAAGGTTTGGCAATCTTCTCAATCTGCTTGTCAGCATCTTCAGAACCAGACTTAAGAATGGAAACAACCTGCTCGAGGGCAGCCTTGCTGTCAACCTGAGCACTTACAGGAGCGCTAACTATCGTCAGCATGGCTCCGCAAACAAAATATTTTATTGTCTTCATAATCTTTGCTATATGTTGTTTATATATCTTTTCTGTTCTATTCTTTTCTATTCATCTAATGGCTTAGTCTGTAATATGCACCTTTCTCACGGTGAGATTTCCGTATGCAGGAAGCAGTCCTGCCTTCAGCACTATGAGCTGACCCTTATCCTGAGAGATGATGAAGTTGGAGAAGCCTGTCGGCAATCCCATGTGCGTATCGTTGAGTAATATATATAATGTGCGCACGAGTGGGTAGGAGGCATTATAGAAATAATACTGATATGGCTTGTAAGAGTTGAGAGTGTTTGCCACATCAAGGTGCGTTACAGCCATAGGACGTATGCCTTTGCGGAATGTCAGGTTTGTAGAGTCGCGCTTGTCATTGAGCCAGTTGCTACCCAAGATACCTATAGCGCCCTTGTTATCCTCAACATACTTTATCACGTCCTCCACCTTCTTCACAGCCATCACATTAGGTGAGCTAATAGGTTTGCCACCAAGGATGGAGTCTTCAGCAAAGTGTACAGTTGATGATTTTGGGTTATCAAAGACAACAGTTATCTTACCGTTCTTGGAGTTAGGATATATCTGGTTCCAGTTTGTCACCTCACCCAAGAGAATCCTTTTTATATCTTTCACACTGATGCAAGAGTCAGTGTTCTGCTTATTTTCAATCAAAGCAAGTCCGTCGTAAGCGAACTTGATAGTACGTGGAAACTGCTTTTCTGCTTTTAGCTTTGCCAGTTCCTCCGGTTTGAAATCGCGTGATGTCACAGCCATGCTAATCTTCTTATCAAGAAGCATCTGTATGGCTTCCGACTCGCTTGTGTAGATAGGAGTCAGTTTGGCGTCCCTGTAGATAGACTCGAAAAGCTCACGCTCCTCTTCGATTACAGGACTGAAACTTTCGTCAGAGGCAAAAGATATTGCCCCTGACGAATATGTGTCTGTTCTGCCGTCCTTTTTCTTCTGCTGACCGCATGAAGAAAAAAGACTTGCAGAAAGTGTTAATCCTACTAATATGTAAGACAGTTGTTTCATGTTGGAAATGTTATTACTGCAGACGGAATGTTACAGGTACGTTGTACTTAACACGTACGGCAGAACCATTCTGCTTACCAGGAATCCACTTAGGCATGCCGCTCACAAGACGAGAAGCCTCACGGTCGAGAGATGGGTCAACAGACTTCACTACCTTTACGTCAGTGATAGAACCGTCGCGCTCTACGACGAATGAAACTACTACACGTCCCTGAACGCCGTTCTCCTGTGCTACTACAGGATACTTCACATTCTTGGAGAGGTATTCCATGAGAGCTTGGTTACCACCAGGGAATGATGGCATCTGCTCTACCACGTCGAACACCTTGTTCTCCTCCTCATGCTTTGGAGGTTCTGGCTGTGCAATTACTTCCTTGGCCTTGAGAATCTCACCATTGGCATCATCGTTACCCTTCACATCGAAAGAACCGATGGCTGTCTTGGTGTTCATGATCTCGTCCTGAGACTTCAACTCGTCCTCAGGCTTCACCTCTTCGTCCTTCTTGATGACAGGAGCGGTGAACTTGATCGAACTCTTGACCTTTTCCACTACCTTCTCTGGCTCTACGGTGACCTTCTTCTGCTCGACCTTTGCTTCCTTCTTAGGCTGCTCCAGTGCAGAGAGTTCAACCACCTGAGTCATTGCTGCTCTTTTGGCTGCTTCTTCATCAGCGATATTCTTGATAGTAAGACCAATCTGACAAAGAACGGCAAGCAGAATAACAGCAATGATAGAGATCGTATTACGCTTACCAGTACCCTTTCGGATGCGATATGCGCCATAGTCCTGGTTACGTCCGGCGAACACCATGTCCGCCCATTCACCAGATATCAAATCGATTTTTGACATTGTTTTCTCTTTCTTTTAGTTAATACTGTGTCACCGCCGATTATTCAATGCCTTTAGCTTTGAGAAGCTTCATGTCATTGGGGTTAATCTGGTCGATAACGTACTTGCCTATGCTGCAAAGCTGCATTTCGTCGAGAGCGTCAATCACATTCTTGTAAAGTGACTTGTCTGTAGCCTTGATGATGATGGTCATGGTCTGAATCTTCTCGCCATTAATCTCACCCTTCTTGATGTTCGACAATTCCTTGTTGTAAACAGAGTCTGGCATATCCTCTTTCTTTGCATCGAGTTCTGCCTTTGCCTTCATCACCTGAAGAACAGGCTGTGTGTTGTCTTCTGTTACGTGGGTCATGAATACCTTGCGGATACCGTCTTTGCCCCATGTTGTCTCCTTCAGGCATGAAGGATCATCATACTTAGGCAGACCAGCTACATAGTAGATCTTGTCGTTGCCTGCAACATAGACTGTAATGGTATATGACGCCTTAGTCACTGTCTTGTCATCGTCGTTAAGCTTCTGGTCGTTACTTGGCATACTCAGCTCCATTGTCTGTGGTTTAGCCAAGGATGTACAGAGCATGAAGAACGTGATAAGAAGCATCATCATATCCACCATAGGCGTAAAGTCTACGCGGACATTGATTTTCTTTTGTTTGCTTGTATCTTTCTTTGCCATATTACTTCTCGTCTGAACCTGTTTTTAATGAAGTGATCAGATAGTAACGGTTCTGGTTCATATCCTGAAGCTCAGACATGATCTTCTTGATCTTCTCGTAAGGAGTGTCAGAGTCTGCCTTGATAGCAATCTTCAAATCATCATTTGCCGCTACTGCCTCGGTAACCCAGAGCTGGAACTCTGATTTGCCGCCGTCGATAGAGTCGAGAGGAATACCTGCCTGAGAGCCTGTGATTACCTCTGTCATTTTCTCAGAAGGAAGGTCGAGATAACCCTTAAGGCTTCCTACAGGAATACCCCACATAGGGTCGGTCTGGAACTTCTTCATCTCTTGGCCGTTCAGGCCAATGCTGCACTTGTCATCCATAGCCTGGATAACAGCCAGGACGTCGTTCTGATTGTCCATGCTCATGAACACCTTGCCCTCTTTGCTGACAACGATGTTGAGCACGTCCTTCTCAGGGATCTTGATCTCCGATACGGATGATGGCTGGTTTACCTTCACTGGCTCATTCTTCACGAATGTTGATGTCAACATGAAGAATGTCAGCAAAAGCACCATCACGTCCGACATAGGAGTCATGTCTATCCAGACGTCGCTTTTCTTCATTTTTAACTTACCCATATCCGAATAAAATTTAAAGGGTTAGTTAAATTAAGCTTCTGGGTGCTTGTCTTCGTATGTATGTGCGATTGTGTAACCAATCTCGTCCATTGCAAATGTAAGCTTATCGATCTTGTTTGTATAGTAGTTGTAAGAAACTACAGATACCCAAGATGTAGCGATACCAGATGCGGTGTTCACGAGGGCCTCAGAAATACCAGTTGAAAGTGCCATAGAGTCAGCACCACCACCAGCTGCCAGAGCGGCGAATGAACGGATCATACCGAGCACAGTACCGAACAAAGCGGTAAGAGTACCGAGGGTAACGATTGTTGCGATGATAGGCAAGTTCATTGTCATTGTAGGCATCTCGAGAGCTGTAGCCTCTTCGTGTGCATTCTGGATAGTAGCAACCTTCTCCTTAAGCTTGATGCTTGCGTTTTCCATTTCCTTGTATGACTTCAGGTCAGCGAGAACAACGTTAGCTACAGAACCCTGCTGCTTGTTGCAGAGCTGCTCTGCCTTAGCGATGTCACCAGCCTTGAGAGCTGCCTTGATGTTTTCTGTGAACTTTGTTACACTACCCTTACCAGAGCAAGCAGAGATTGCGATGTAACGCTCTACTGACATTGCGATTACAGTACAGAGAAGACCGAGGATGATTGGAACGACCCATCCACCTTTGTATACAGTACCGAGCATGTTCAATGGATGACCCTCTGGATCGCCATTAGCGAAGTTGCTTGGGCTACCCAAGAAGAACAGGTAGAAACAAATACCTACCGCGAATGCGAAGATAATGATAATGATTGCATGACGAACACCCTGGAAGCCCTGCTTCTTAGGTGCGGCTGTTTTTGTAGCTGCCATAACTTTTAGATTTTAATTGTTTTGTTAATATAATTAGTTGATAAATATTTTACTTTTCAATAGATCACAAGTAGTATGTTCGGCTTTCTAAGCGCAAATGTATGGAATTTATGTGTTATTCCATATACCCTTAAGACTTTTTAACTGCTTTTGATAACTCTACTTGTTATTTTTCTTACTTCAGTCTTGCCAAAGTCTCGCCAATGCGCTTCATGGCTTCCTTGATGTTCTCATCACTTGTAGCATAGCTCATACGGAAACACTCTGGGTCACCGAAGGCATCACCACCAACAGTTGCAACATGACCTACTTCAAGGAGATACATCGCCAAGTCGGTAGAGTTATTGATTACTCTGTCGCCGTCTTTCTTGCCATAGAAACTTGTACACTTTGGAAACAGATAGAACGCACCCTGTGGCGTGTTAACTTCAAGTCCAGGAATCTGCTTTGCAAGTTCCACTATGAGGTTTCTTCTGCGCTCGAAGTTCTTTCTCATCTCCTCTACAGGTTCTTGACTGAGAGTGTAAGCTGCCTCTGCTGCCTTCTGACTGATAGAGCATGGTCCGCTAGTGTATTGTCCCTGAAGTTTATTACATCCCTTCACAATCCATTCAGGACCAGCGATATAACCAATACGCCAACCTGTCATAGCGTAAGCTTTTGAGACACCGTTCACTATGATGGCGCGCTCCTTCATGCCTGGGAACTGTGCAATGCTTTCATGCTTGCCTACATAATTGATGTGCTCATAGATTTCGTCTGCAATAACATACAGGTCTTCGTGCTTGAGGATTACGCTTGCCAAAGCTTCAAGCTCTTCCTTTGTGTAAACGCTTCCAGTAGGGTTGCTTGGAGAGCAGAGAATGAGCAGACGGGTCTTTGGTGTGATAGCATTTTCCAACTGCTCGGCAGTCATCTTGAAGTTTTGCTCGAATGTAGCGTTCACGATAACGGGTTCGCCACCTGCGAGTTTCACCATCTGAGGATAACTCACCCAATAAGGAGCGGGGATTATCACTTCGTCTCCATCATCCACAAGTGCCATTATGGTGTTGCAGACGCTCTGCTTTGCACCATTAGACACGAGAATCTCGCTTGTGGAGTATTCGAGTCCGTTTTCTCTCTTGAGTTTCTCGACAATAGCTTTTCTTAAGTCTACATATCCTGGTACGGGAGAGTAGTAAGACCAGTTGTCGTCAATAGCTTGTTTTGCGGCTTCCTTTATTCCATCAGGTGTATGGAAATCAGGTTCGCCCACACTCAGGTTGATAACATCAATGCCTTGTGCCTTCATCTCTGTGCTTTTCTGTGACATAGCCAGAGTGGCTGAAGGTGCCAGACGGTTAAGACGATTAGATAATTTTGCCATTGAAACTAATATTTGGTACGCAAAATTACTATTTTTTTTCTTCTTCTCTGCAAAAAACTTGATATATTTTTAGAATTCACATGTTAATTCGCAAGTTTGTAATAAGCATTCACCTTACTTGAAAAATGTATAGCTTATCTCTGCTTGTGAACTTACAGATTGCCATGACCTTATGATTAGATTATGTCAGAATGTTGATATTCTGCCTATAATCTTATCGTTAGTGGCTTTTATAATGCGCAAATCTCTTGCTAAGCGCAGTCTAAAACGCACCATTCTCAGATAAAGGAATATGCCCACTGGGAAGATGATGGCAGAAGCAATGTTCATCCATTTCTTCTCGAAAGGTCTGGTGTGAGCCTTTGTTGCCAGTATCGGATAGTTGTTTATCTCCGTAATGATAAGTTTGTCGCGTGTGTTACTCAAATCCTCAATCACCTGCTCCAACTTTTCGTTGATGCTTTCTATGGCGTGGTCGGGCTCATATTTAAAGAATACCTTTATTATATTAGGCAACTTTATAAGTTTGTGCGCTTTCGCATATGCCGTAATATTTTCGTTTACTGCGGTCAGCACCTCTGCGTCCTCATTGTATTTCGGGTCATCAAGTATAACCTCTTTGCTCATGATGTGGCGCTGGATGCGAATGCCAAGCAGATGGCACAACTTCTCACCCAAAGCATCAATATTGAATACTACTGAGTCTTTGTTTGCCTTGTATGTGATAAAAGCTGCGAGAGGTGTGAGTACCATTGTAGACAGAAGACAGCCGAACCATAAGTTCCATGCATCTATCTTTGCCATTCTCGTGCCCGAGTTTTCGAGTATATAATAAATAATGAACACGAGCACAGACAAGATGATAGGTAGTCCCAATCCACCTTTTCTTATAATAGCACCCAATGGGGCGCCGATGAAGAAGAATATCAGACAGGAGAAAGCCAGCGTGAACTTGGCTATCTTCTGCATGTTGTGCGTACGGATATAGAATTCCGTGTCGCCAGCCATCATACTTCTGAAGTCCAGTTCCGACTTCTCTCTGTTGACATCGTTCATACACTGTGATATAGCACGCTGCTTCTCCTGTAGCGTGAGACGTCTATACACAGTGTCAATATTTATCTTTTCCTGAGTCTTTTTCTTCTCGGCCACTCTAGCAACCGATGCAGTCTTCACACCTGGCGTTACGTTGCTTGCCACCTGTTCGCCAGTATTGTTGAGTTCGTAATATATCGGTTGCATTTCCTTATACAATGCTCTTCCCATACTGTCAAGTCTATTATGGAGAGAGTCTGTGGCATGCATGAGTTGCGGTAAGCCCTTCGAGCGTGCATCATTAGACAACATTGATGCGTCCGCCATATTGAAGTCTGCATCAAAGTCAATGAGTATCTGCTTGTGAAAGAATGTTTCACGGCGATAAGGCACAGATGCCTTGCCGCCGAGTTCCTGCGACTGCATGTTCTCAAACCATTCACCGTCCCACAAAGTCAGCAGCAGGTGCTTTTTGTCGGCAGTAGACTGAATCATACCAGAGTCGGCAAGAATGATGGCCTGATCTTCATAACTACCTGTCATTCTGTAGATAGTCATACCATAGAGTTTACCCGTGCCTACGTCCTTCTTTTGCACAAACACGTTGCACTGCGGTATGCCGTCATAGAATATACCCTCAGGAATCTCCAGTTCTGGCGACTTCTGCTTCATGGAAATCAGCAGTTGGGCAAGTTTTAAGTTTGCCTTCGGACCAACATAATTTTGGAATACGAAGGAACTTGCGCATATCAGCATCACGATGAATATCAGCGGGCGGAATATCTGCATCAGCGATATTCCTGCTGCTTTTAGTGCTGTCAACTCACTGCTTTCGCCAAGATTACCGAAAGTGATGAGTGCTGACAACAGAATGGCAAGAGGCAGAGCCTGGGGCAACAGGATAAGTCCCATGTACCAGAAGAAAAGTGCCAAAATGTCTATTGTCAGTCCCTTACCTATCAAATCGTCCACATAACGCCAAAGGAACTGCATCATCAGCACAAACTGACAGATGCAGAAGGCGCCGGCAAAGAGTGCTAGGAATTGCTTGGCGATAAATATGTGTAGTCTCTTGGGTCTGAGATTTATCATGAATGGTGGATTGTGTAAAAACAAAGCGGTTGCAAAATTACACATTATTTATTATATAGCCTTTATGAACCCTTATTTTTTAGGAAGGCTTAAATATTTTGCCTTTTTTCTTGCGGGATTAAATAAAAATGTCTACCTTTGCACCCGCAATCAGGAAATTCCTTCCTTGATGGCGCGGTAGCTCAGCTGGTTAGAGCGTCGGATTCATAATCCGGAGGTCGAGGGATCGTGCCCCCCCCGCGCTACAAAGCTCAATAAAAATCTTAAATCCTCTTAGTCATTCGTGATTAAGAGGATTTTTTGTTTCCTTTCTTAAAATATCCTCTTCTTGTTAGTCCTTAATTTCTTAGTTCTTATTAACTTTGCTCTCTGAAGGTATTTTATATGCCACTAACATAATAAATTAAAAAACAGTAACAAGATGAAGACTAAGAAGAGTTATGAGAATCCTGAGATGGCGGTAGTTGCAGTGTCAACATCAAGCATGATTGCCGTTAGTGCTAAACAAGGTGTTATTGACTTAGAGGACTCTGAAGGAAACGAAGAAAGTAGTACCGCCCATCTATCACTATAGTGCCAGTTATTTAGTATTGTAGTGGTAGAGAAAGCCTTTGTTTATTGAACTAAATCTTTTGTACTACCTTTACAGTTAGACAAAAACTATAATTAAAAACTTAAAATGAAACACAAGAACAAAGTATTCGTGAGTGCATTTCTCGCAATGTCGCTTGCAGGAAATGCCAATGCCACAACACCAAGTTTCCCTGTGGAGGCTATAGCTCCAGCTGATGCTACCAAACAGACATTTGTGTCACAGCGCCCAAAAGTGGAAGAACGTCTTTTCCACTCCGAGGCAGTGGAGAAGGAGATAGCAAGAGTAAAGAAACTCTTGAAGAAGAATCCTTATCTCTGCTGGATGTTTGAGAATTGCTATCCTAACACCATCGACACCACTGTGCACTATCGCACTGACAAGACCGACGGCGAGGACGACACCTTCGTCTACACCGGCGACATCCATGCCATGTGGCTGCGCGACTCTGGCGCTCAGGTATATCCTTATGTACAGTTGGCAAATGAAGACCCAAGTTTGAAGAAGATGATTCGCGGTACCATACTGCGTCAGTTCAAACTTATCAACATCGATCCATATGCCAACGGATTCAACGACGGTCCTACGGGAGGAGAGTGGCAGAACGATATGACCGACATGAACCTCAACGACCACGAGCGCAAATATGAGATCGACTCCCTCTGCTATCCCATACGACTTGCCTATGCCTATTGGCAAAAGACGGGCGACGCTTCTGTCTTTGGCAATGTATGGAAGAAGGCTATCGACAACATACTACGTGTATTCGTAGAGCAACAGAAGAAAGACGGTCGCGGCTCATATCATTTCCAGCGTGTCACAGAGCGTCAGCTCGACACTGTCTGCTGCGACGGATGGGGTGCGCCCGTAAAACCATGTGGACTCATAGCCAGCTATTTCCGTCCTTCCGACGATGCCACGACATATCTCTTCCTCGTGCCATCCAACTTTATGGCTGTTAGCTGTCTGCGCAAGGCTGCTGACATCCTCATCAAGGTGAACAATGATTCTGCGACGGCTAAGCGTTGCTCTGATTTGGCTGACGAGGTGGAGACTGCACTCAAGAAATATGCTGTCAACCACCATCCGAAGTATGGCGATATCTATGCCTTTGAGGTAGACGGTTTCGGCAACCAGTTGCTGATGGATGATGCTAATGTGCCAAGCCTTTTGGCTATGCCTTATCTCGGCGATGTGCCTGCAGACGACCCGATATATCAGAACACACGACGCTTCGTGTGGAGTGAGGACAATCCTTACTTCTTCAAGGGCAAGGCAGGCGAAGGCATCGGTGGTCCGCATATCGGTCACGACATGCCTTGGCATATGTCCATCATGATGAAGGCGTTCACATCTAATGACGACAATGAGATAAAAGATTGCTTGGTGATGCTTCAGAATACTGATGCTGGCACTGGTTTTATGCACGAGTCTTTCAATAAGGACGATGCCAACAATTTCACCCGCCCTTGGTTTGCTTGGCAGAACACTCTCTTCGGAGAACTCATCCTTAAACTCGTCAATGAGGGAAAAGTGGATTTGCTCTTGAATGCAAAGCGCACAGTTCCCGTTGAGTAACGCTACACATATATAATAAAAAAATAGAATGAAAACAAGATTACTGATTTTGGCTACTCTCCTTGCAGGCTTTATAACAGCCAATGCAAAGATAGAGAGTAGTCCTGTTGACATGGTGAACCCGCTCATGGGAACACTGTCGAAACACTCCCTCTCCACTGGCAACACCTATCCCGCAGTGGCAATGCCGTGGGGTATGAACTTCTGGATGCCACAGACCGGACGCATGGGCGACGGATGGGCATATGTCTACACCGAAGACAAGATTCGCGGTTTTAAACAGACCCATCAGCCAAGTCCTTGGATAAACGACTATGGTCAGTTTGCCATGATACCAGAGACTGGCAAGGCGGAGTTTCATCAGGACAAGCGTGCGTCATGGTTCTCGCACAAGTCGGAAGTGTCGCGTCCTTATTACTATCGTACTTATCTAGCCGACTATGACGTGATAACGGAGATAGCACCTACTGAGCGCGCTGCTATCATGCGAGTGACCTACCCCGAAACTGACGAGGCTGTATTCGTGCTCGATGCCCTCGACAATGGGTCGTATGTAAAGATATTGCCTGAGAAGCAGATGATTATCGGCTATACCACAAAGAATAGCGGTGGAGTGCCCGACAACTTCAAAAACTATTTCGTGCTGAAGTTTGACCATCCCTTCAAGGTTTCTTCTACCGTTTCGGTGAAGTCAAACAAGAAGGATGACCGCGGTGACGACTATGCTGAGATAAACACCTCTTCCGACCTTGAGAAATCTGCAAACCATGTCGGAGCCATCATCCAGTTTCAGCATATGAAGCGTGGTGAGCAGGTGAATGTGCGTATTGCCTCTTCGTTTATCTCTGCCGATCAGGCTGCACTTAATCTGAAGGAACTCGGCAACGACTCCTTCGACAAGGTGAAACAGAATGCCAAGGACAGATGGAACAAGGTGCTCGGTGCTGTGGAGATTGATGACTCCGATCGTGACAACATCCGCACATTCTATTCATGTCTCTATCGCTCAGTGCTCTTCCCACGCATGTTTTGGGAGGTAGACGCACAGGGCAAGACCGTGCACTACAGTCCTTTCAACGGCAAGACCGAAGACGGATATATGTATACCGATGCAGGTTTCTGGGATGTCTTCCGTTGCCTGTTCCCACTGCTCAATCTCCTTTATCCCGACACCAACGAGAAGATACAGGCAGCACTTGCCAATGTATATCGTGAGAGCGGATTCCTTCCAGAGTGGTTTAGCCCAGGCCATCGTGACTGCATGGTGGGCAATAACTCCGCATCTATTGTTTCTGATGCTGTACTCTCAGGTCTCAACATCTCCGACCAAGATAAGGAAACACTTTGGCAGGCTGTAGTGCATGGCGCCAATGCCGTGCATCCGAAGGTCAGCTCTACCGGTCGTCGCGGTTATGAATATTACAACAAGCTCGGCTATGTGCCTTATAATGTCGACGACCAGTTTGGACACATCAACGAGAATGTAGCACGCACCCTCGAGTATGCTTACGACGACTGGTGCATATACCAGTTTGGCAAGAAACTCGGCAAGAGCGAGAAGGAACTTGCTCCATTCAAAAAGCGTGCTTTCAACTATCAGAATGTTTTCGACAAGGAGTCAAATCTCATGCGCGGCAAAAATGCCGATGGCAAATTCCAGTCACCATTCAGCCCGTTGAAGTGGGGCGATGCCTTCACCGAAGGAAACTCTTGGCACTACACATGGTCTGTGTTCCACGACCCACAGGGACTGATGAATCTCATGGGAGGCAAGGATACATTCAATGCTATGCTCGACTCCGTATTCAATGTTCCGCCAGTCTTTGACGACTCTTATTATGGTGGTGTGATACACGAAATCCGTGAGATGCAGATAATGAATATGGGTAACTATGCCCACGGCAACCAGCCTATCCAGCACATGATATATCTCTATGACTGGTCAGCTCAACCATGGAAAACCCAGTATTGGATACGTCAGACTATGGATAAGCTCTATGCTGCCACCCCTGACGGCTACTGTGGTGACGAGGACAACGGTCAGACATCGGCATGGTATGTATTCTCTGCTATGGGCTTCTATCCTGTATGCCCAGGCACTGGCGAATATGCCCTTGGCACTCCTTACTTCCGCAATATGAAGATACATCTTCAGAATGGCAACACAGTGGAGATTTCCGCTCCTGACAACAGTGAAGAGAATGTGTATGTGCAGTCGCTCACTGTCAACGGCACTGCCTGCGACAAGAACTTCGTGACCATGGACGAGCTCTATAAGGGCGCACGTATGGTTTATCAGATGAGCAGCACTCCAAACACGAGCCGTGGCATCACGGAGACCTCTGCTCCCTACTCTTTCACCAAGGAAGTGTCGGCAGAGAAACAGACAAAGAAGTCGAAGAAAAGTAAGAAATAGAAAACCTGATAGGCGTTCTATTTCTACCCACACTTTTGTGGTCAGCAAAAAAATGCACGTACGTGCGTTGGCTGATGCACGTACGTGCATTGGACGATGGACGTACGTGCATTTGCTATTGAACGTACGTGCGTTTTGTAGAGGATACGACGAGGCACCGTATCTCCTAAGAATAGTGCCTATAAATTACAAAGGAGCAGTCCTCAGAATGAGAACTGCTCCTTTGTAATTTTCTATTAATTCTTTGGTCTTATTTGCCAAGGCTGATAGCCTCATTTGGGCAAACCTCAGAACATGTGCCGCACTCTGTGCAAGCGTCTGGGTCGATAGAATATCTTTCGCCTTCAGAGATTGCTCCTACTGGACACTCGTCAATACATGTACCACATGCGATGCAGTCTTCACCAATTACGTAAGCCATAATCTTTAATTTATTAAGTTTCTAAATGTTTGTTCTAAATGTGATGCAAAGGTACATATTAAATCCGGAATACCTAATGTTAGGTATGATTTTTTTGTTAATAAATGCTTTTTGATTGCCACCTTCACTATTAATGGGTATCTCAAAACATATATCATGCCCTGCACAATAAGTTTTGCTTTCTTTCGTTCTTATAAAGACTATGGTCAGGAAAATCATCATAACAACACTGGCATTGGCTCTGTCAATGCATATTTTCGGTCAGGAGAGGAAGGTGCAAAACCGTCCTTACACTGACTTGCGCACATTCCATTTCGGCATTCATGTGGGCACTCACATGCAGGACATGGAGTTTATTAATGCTGGTCCGATAACGGTGACTGGTGAAGACGGCACTACCACGGAGTCGTATATCAGTTGCGACCAAGATCGTCTTGACCCTGGATTCCAAGTGGGAGTGCTTGGCGAACTGCGACTGAGCGAACATTTCCAGTTTCGCATCGCACCGGCAATATACTTCGGATCAAGGCACATCACATTCCGCAACCACACGGAGAGCATTGACGGCAACATAGTGGAGCAGCGCCAGGACATGAAGTCGGCATATATCACCTCTACCTTCGACCTCATCTTTGCCGCACCGCGACTCAACAACCACCGTGTATACATGATGGCGGGCATAACGCCATCGCTCAACCTCACTGGTAAGGCGAGCGACTATCTGCGTCTGAAGAAATACCAAACATATGTGGAACTTGGATTCGGCATCGACGAATACCTACCCTACTTCAAGTGTCGCCCAGAACTGAAGTTCATGTTTGGTCTTGGCAATGCTCTCGACACAAATCATGTCGGCGAACTGCGTGATGCAAACATGATAAAATATGCAAGCAGTGTGACCGAAGCCCACACGAAAATGATAACCCTCAGCTTTTATTTTGAGTAGACTCTTTCATGAAGTGTTCTAAAGGTTAGGTATAACTACAACCAAAAGGGAGGCTTTGCCTTATCACAAGGTAAGCCTCCCGCGCATTACAGTTTAAAAAAATAACCGATACTGTACGTTTTATCCTTTCTTATTCAGATAGGTGTCTATCTGTGCTGCTATCTTCCTGCCGCTTGCCATAGCTCTTACTACCAAGGAAGCACCGCTGGCGGCATCGCCTGCCACAAAGACATTCTCTGCAAACTCAGGCTGTTGTGGCTTCAAGAAGCCCATTGCCAAGAACACAGCCTCAGCCTTGATAATCTCAGGTTCACCAGCCTCCACCATCAATGGGCGACCGCCCTCGGGGTTCGGTTTCCAGTCGATAGGTTGTACCTTTACGCCTGTCAACTTACCATTCTTACCCAAGAACTCCAGTGAATTGATGTTCCAACGACGTGTACATCCCTCCTCGTGGCTTGATGTAGTCTTGAGGGTGCGAGGCCAGTTAGGCCAAGGACTCTTTGGATCTTCTGGACCCTCCACTGGCTTTGGCATAATCTCAATCTGAGTAACACTCTTACAACCCTGACGATGAGCCGTTCCGATACAGTCACTACCCGTGTCACCGCCACCGATTACCAAAACATCCTTGCCCTTGCAGTTGACCAACTCATCCTTGTCAAACTCCATGCCTGCCAAGATGCGGTTCTGCTGGGAGAGAAGTTCGAGAGCGAAGTATACACCCTTCAACTCACGTCCAGGAATCTTCAGGTCGCGTGCTTCAGGAGTACCCGTAGAGATGACGTAAGCGTCGAATCCTTCGGGCAACTTCGTAACATCAATCTCCTGGTTATACTTAAACTCGATACCCTCTTCCTCCAACAAGTGGAGACGGCGGTCGATGATGCTCTTGTTGAGTTTGAAATTAGGGATGCCGTAGCGGAGCAGACCGCCGGCATTCTCGCGTGCCTCGAATACTGTCACCTTGTAGCCCTTTTGGTTGAGCTGGTTGGCTGCCACCAGTCCGGCAGGGCCAGCGCCGATTACAGCCACAGTCTTGCCGTTGCGCTCAGGGATGTTTACATGTACATAGTCCTCAGAGAAAGCGTGCTCCACGATGGCGCACTCATCCTCACGGTTGGTGGTAGGCTCATGATCCATAAGGTTGAGCACACATGCCTTCTCACAGAGTGCCGGACAGATGCGACCGGTGAACTCAGGGAAGTCGTTAGTGGAATTGAGCAGACGGTATGCCAGCTCCCAGTCGCCCTTATAGAGCGCGTCGTTCCATTCAGGGGCCTTGTTGCCCAGCGGACAAGCCCAGTGGCAGAAAGGCACACCGCAGTCCATGCAACGGCTCGCCTGCTGACGGCGGTCGTTGCTATTCAATGTTTGTTCTACCTCGCTGAAGTCGAGGATTCTATCGTGTATTGGTCTATAACCGGCTTCCTTGCGCGGTATAGTCAAAAATGCTTTTGGATTTCCCATC
>CAVCGK010000051.1:0-16508 GCA_963601795.1 bacterium
TATAACTAAAGTACAGGAGGTCCACGCCGAGGTTGCGTGTCAGAGAATCCGTCGGGTAGAGGACTGTCTTCTGTCGATATAGGGCATGAGTCACTATATATATAATAAGGTGAAGACAATTCCGCAAAAAGACATGATGCGGGAATGCATGGCGTGAGTGAGTGGCGGAGAGAAGAAATCTGCTTGCCGTTAGTCTGGCAATGGTACATCTGCTTCACCACGCATGCTTCATCGTCGTTGTCATGGTGCTCAGTGTGGCTGTCGTTGACATTTCCGTCTATGGCACACTGCTCCATGGCAACGCATATCTCGCTCAGGTGATGATGATGAATCACCATTACCGAGAGCATCAGCATCAGTGTGGCTGCCCACAAAGATGAAAGAGATATGTAGTGACGGGTTCTCATTGCTAAATGCAAAGTTACATCTTTTCCTCGTGCAACCAAGTTGCAAAGCCATGTTTTTCATAGTGTTCCGATTGTGTAGGGATATAAGCTTAGTATCGGTCTTCGTCCTGGTGTGACTGTAGCTATCTCTGACAAGCTCTCTATGACTGCTTCTACAGGTGTTCTCGGCTACAGCAAGGATTCTGACAAGCGTGGCGGTGCTTCTACTTTCGCCATCGGTGTTGACAACACAGACCTTAAGATTGGTCTCTACTACAACTTCTAATCTTAGAAAACAGTAGTAAATCATATTCGTCGTGGTTGCATCAAAATGTTGGTGCAACCACGATTTTTATTTATTTGTTTTTGCCTTTGCCTTTGCTAGTAACTTTTTTAGTAGCGACTTAGAACCCTCTATAAAAGTGCAGAAAAGAAAAAAACTGCATGTAGAATAAATTATATGCATATTCTTTGACAATTCGTTTTTAAAGTAATACCTTTGCACATGGACATGGAAAAACCATCGTCTCGGCAGTCGTGCAGACTGCCTGATGTTAAACCATAATACAGACAACAGAATGAAAAAGTTTTTTGTTGCATTGGTTCTCGGTGTGATGGCAATCTCTGCTAACGCACAGGTAAAGAGTATCGACGTGAAGGGTAACCTCCGTCATGATTTCGGTGTAGGTGTAGGTATCACTGCAGACCTTACCAACAACTTCGAACTTTCTCCAAGTTTCAACTACTATTTCGGTGACAACAAGTTCTTCCACATCGATGCTGACTTCCACTACAACATCGCTCTTGGCAACAACTTCACTCTCTATCCTATCGTAGGTGCTACCTACTATCACGCTGATGGCGGTAAAGGTGGTGAAGACTTCAACAAGTTTGGTGTTGACCTCGGTGCAGGTATCAAGTATGATTTCACACAGAGAATAGCCGGCTTCGTAGAGGGCAAGTACCAGTGGGTTGACGGTGGCGATGACAGCTACTTCTCACTCGGTGTGAAGATTGGCATCTAATTCTTGCCAAAACACATAAAAAAAAGGGCATTTCCTTCATAAGGAAGTGTCCTTTTTATGCTTTTTGTTTATCTTTGCTCCCAGTAAACCATAAAAGATACAGATTATGAAAACAGAAGGAACAATCAACTCACATGTGTTGTCAGCATCCATAGTGGCGCTGGGACTGGTGATAGCAGGATTCTGTCTGCGTTCAGGCATAGTGAAGTTTAAGCAGCTGGACCGAGTAGTTTCCGTCAAGGGATTGGCAGAGCGCGAGGTAAAGGCTGATAAGGTGACATGGCCATTGACATATAAGGAACTGGGTAATGACCCCTCGCTGATGTACTCCACACTTGAGGCGAAGAACGCCAAGGTGGTGGCATTCCTCAAGTCGGCAGGCATCACGGATGAAGAGATAAGCATCAATCCTCCACTCATCTCCGACCGTCAGGCAGACAACTATGGCAACGAGATAATGAACTATCGCTATAAGGCTACAAGCGTTATCACCGTCACCTCAGCCAATGTTGACAAAGTGCGCCAACTGATGCGCCGCACTGCCGAACTGATGAAGCAGGGCATAGCCATCGTGGGCGGCGACTATGGCGACAGCACGGTGTCGTATGAGTTTACCAAACTCAACAGCATCAAACCTGCTATGGTGGAAGAGGCTACGAAGAATGCACGCTCCACAGCAGAGAAATTTGCCGCAGATTCCGACAGCAAGATAGGAGGCATACGCACGGCTACGCAAGGTCAGTTCTCCATAGACGACCGCGATGCCAACACACCATACATTAAGCGTGTGCGTGTGGTAAGTACAATAGAATACACGTTGGAATAAATTATAAAGAATGAAATCAGACAGTAATACTGGTGATATGACGAATGGCTCGCCTTTGCGAGCCATTATTGTGTTTGCGGTGCCGTTGATATTGGGCTACATCCTTCAGCAGATGTATCTCATCATCGATGCCGCAATAGTGGGACGATGGATAGGAGTGCAGGCTCTTGCAGCGGTGGGAGCATCCACCAGCATCATGTTTCTCGTCATGGGCTTCTGCAATGGCTCGTGTGCGGGATTTGCCATACCTGTGGCTCAGGCATTCGGTGCAAAAGACTATGCCAAGATGCGTGCATATGTCAGCAACAGCATCCGCATAGCAGTGGTGTTTGCCGTTGTCATCACCTTCCTTTCGTGCATCTTCTGCGGAAAGATACTGCATCTTGTCAACACTCCTGACGATGTGTATGACGATGCTTATGTATTCCTTATGTTTCAGTTTGCCGCCATTCCCTTTACCATTGCCTATAACTTGTTCTCAGGTCAGATAAGGGCCTTGGGCAACTCTCGGCAACCGTTTTATTTCCTTATCACTGCCTCGGTGGTGAATATCGTCCTCGACATTATCCTCATCCTCGGCATGGGACTCGGAGCCGAGGGCGCCGGCATTGCCACATGGCTTTCGCAGGCTCTCTCTGTGGTGCTTTGCGTGTGGTATATAAAAAGGAAGTTGCAGATACTCATACCTCGTGGTGAGGAGTGCGATTATGACAACAAGAAGATAAGCATCTTGCTCAATAATGGCGTGCCTATGGGATTGCAGTTCTCTATCACTGGCATAGGACAGATAATGCTGCAGAGTGCCAACAACAATCTCGGAACCCTATATGTGGCAGCCTTCACAGCCTCCATGCGCATCAAATATCTCTTCATCTGCGTATTTGAGAATATAGGTGTGGCAATGGCAACCTATTGCGGACAGAATCTCGGAGCGAAGAAGGTGGAGCGCATAGGGCAGGGCGTGCGTGCCGCAGTAAAGATGATGCTCGTATATTTTGTGTTCACCTTTATAATAATCTATCCCTTCGCCGACCAGATGATGATGCTCTTTGTAGACAAGGGTGAAGTGGAGGTGGTGACCCTTGCCGGTCAGTTCATGCGTATAGCTAACTATTTCTATCCCACACTCGGCATGCTCACAATCCTTAGATACAGCATTCAGGGATTGGGCTATAGCAATCTCTCCATGTTGAGCGGTGTTATGGAGATGATAGCGCGTTGTGGCGTGAGCCTGTGGCTTGTGCCAGCCTTTGCATGGACGGGCGTTTGCTTTGCCGACCCAGTGGCATGGATAATGGCAGACATCTTCCTTGTCCCCGCCTTCTGGTGGCTCTATAGACGACTAAAGAGGAAGTTTTGCCTATGACCATCACACTGTCATATCTCAGAAACCGTTTTGAGCTCTTCAATGAGCAATATTTCGGGAATATGCTGCCTGTGCCACAGCTCAAGGTGGGCAATGCCCGGACGCAACTTGGCAGTCTGCGCTATAGGAAGGAGAGACGATTGCTTGGGCGAACACGCTTCACTGACTTCACGCTGACGATAAGCGCTTTCTATGACCTGCCACAAGAAGAGATTGACGACACCATTATCCATGAGATGATACATCTGCTCATAGCAAGTCAGAACTTGAAGGACGACTCTCCGCATGGACGATTGTTTCGTCAGAAGATGAATGAACTGAATGGAAAGTATGGCAGGCACATTTCTGTGAGCCATCGAGGAAAACTGGAGAAGGCAGATGCAGGAAACAGCAGGAATGTCATTGCCGTGGTGCATTTTCAAGACGGCAACATAGGAGTGATGCGACCATCAAAGAGCAGAATATTTGAGATAAGCCGCAAGCTGCATCTGTATTATAAGATAGCAAGTGTGGACTGGTATTTCTCTTCCAATCCATATTTCGACACCCTGCCACGGTCGCTTAAGCCGAGGGTATATAAGGCAGACGAAGCAAGGCTAAAGTCCGCCCTTGCTGATGCCATACCATTGAGAATGGAGGAAAACAGACTTGTTGTTGTAAGAAGGTAATCATGAGGGTGTGTGCGTTTTGACACACCCTCATGTTTTTACTTTATAATCTTGCGAGTGCGTCCAGAGTTATACTTTATTATGTAGATACCTCCTCGTTTCATGTCTTTGGCTGAAGACAAACGCTGACCGCAGGAAGAGAATATTGCAGTAGGAACCTCTTCAGTCACAGGTGCAGAGTAGATGCCTGTCGCATCATAGTTGACAGAAGCAACATTTGATGGTGAACTCTGTCCGAATGATCCTATGGCGCGTACCTCATAGACATTCTCTCCGTCTACAGGTTGCATGTCTTCATAAGTCGTGCCATTGGTCGTTGCTATCTCCACACCATTGCGATAGATGGCATATCCGTCGATGGCAAAGGATGGATTCTCGCCCGTTATCTCCAGATTGTCTATCTGCCAATAGTAGCTAAGTCCCAAATTGTCGGTGTCATAGCAATGAAAGCGCACCTTCATTTCTGATGACATATAGTCCGAAAGGTCGAGGGTGATGAGAGTGTATTTGCCCGACTGTTCCTTGGTGCAGTCAGTGAGGGCATTGAATATCGCAGTCCAAGTCTCTCCGTTGTCGCTGCTGACCTCCACATTGTAGTAAGGTGCAACTTTTGGTGTAGCTCCAGCTGCATTCGTGCGTGAATAGAACTGTAGGGTCTTGCCACTGGCAAATGTAGGCGATGTGAAATATTCGTCCTGATGTTCGTCTTCCCATGCGTAGTAGACAGTGGCGGCATAGTTGCCTTCATAAGGACGGTAGTAACCCTTGTCGGGTGTGCCTTTCTCCCATCTCCAACCGCGGTCACCAGTGGTAGCTATCACCCATCCATTAGGATTGTCCGTATTCTCGAAGTCATCAGCAAGAATGACCTTGTCTGCTGAGGATGCAGTCCAACTCAGTGTTACGCATTTGCCGTCAATGTCTGCCTTGAGGTCAGACGGAGCAGTGACGATGGCAGAACTCTGTGTCACTTCCAATGTTACGGTTTCGGTCTCGCTCTTTATAGTGACAGTGGCAGTCCTATCCTGCGCTGTTTCGTTGTCACCGTTTGCAGTGAAGACTATGTCTGCCGATGCAGTTCCCGATGTGGCACTTGCCGACAGCCAATCGGGCATGCCTGATATAGTCCATGCTTCGTCAGAAGAAATCTTCACTGATGCCGAACTGTTTGCCGTGCCGGCAATGCGGATATTCGTTGCCGACAATACAAGATGACGGGTCATGGATTGCAGACGGAAAGAGATGGTGTTGCCACATGACGACACATCACTGATGGCGAAAGGTGCTTCGGTGCCGTCGCTATAGAAAGCTTTCAGAGAAGCATTCCCTCCGATGCCGTCGCGTCCGTAGTCTGCACTCAATGTGGCTTTGGAAATATCGCCGTCGGCAGTGGTAGTGCCACCGGGACGGAAGATGTACTGCTCGTCAAGACGAGTAGTGCCATTGTAGTTGACATTGCCACCCGTGTAGGCTGGATTAATGCGATAGACGAGCAGACCCGACGACGGCAGGTTTGCATCGAAACCCTCCTGCTTGCGATATTCCACAACGAAATACTCATCGCTGCCTACAGGCTTTATCTTGTATGCGATGTTGTCCTTTGACGTGCCGTTAACAGGATTGAGAGTGTAAGTGCCAGCCTCGGATATCTCAGGTATGTCGTTTATCCACTTGCAGTAGCGATATTTCGTGTAGGCAGTCATGCCCTGTGCTGCCACCTGATTGTCGGACATAAGATCCCACACACCGACAGGATTAAGATTTCCGGATGTGTGGTAGAGATCATATGTGCCCAGTGAATGCGACATCTCATGACACAATACACCAGTGTTGAGCGCTATGCCGTCGAAATTGGAGTCAAAGCCATTGGCTTCGTCAAATACCATCAGGTAGCCGACGAGTTTCTTGCCTCCCACATAGATGGCTTTCTCGTCGGGCAGGGCGAGGTCTTTGCGCTGAGGCCACAGTATGCCTCGCTTGGTGCTAAGCTCTGATTGTCCACTGAAGATAATGCAGAGATTGTCTATGAATCCGTCGTCATTGCGGTCTATGACAGAAGCATCTGTAATGTCAGCAGAGAGACTTGTCGCTATCTCCTTGACAAGAGCCTGCATGCGAGCCTCGCCTTCAGTGTCAGACTGATAGCCTGAAGGACGGAGCGTAGCATCATATTTCTGATAGTAAGCTCGTTCGTATTTTGCCTTGTATGACTTTATGCTTGTATCAGTTGTAGCTGGAAAGAAAGTGCTATTCCAGTGTAGCTGACCGTAGGAAGCTTGTGAGAAGTAGTTATAGACTGAGTTGTCGGTGGATGCAGAACCATTAAACAGTTGATTGTAATGAGTCAAACTGTTCTCGAAGGCATCGTCATTATCGTCAGCGAACCGGACAAAACATACTGTATTGCCCAGTTCGCCAGTGTTATTGTTGAATGCCTCCGCATCAGCCAGCGCCATTGTCGCCAGCATGATAGCAAGAAAACATTTCCTTTTCATAGTGTATGCTTTACTTTGCCACCTTGTAAGTCTTGCCGTTGGTCTTTACTACATACACGCCCTTGCTTGCAGGAATGCCATGTGAACCGGAAATGAGAGTGCCGTCAATAGAGTAGATAGTAGCATTACCATCTGTGGCATTGATGTCGCGGATGCCATCGGCAACGTCCACCTTGAATGTTGTGGTCTTGTAGACGTTAGTGCCAGTAAACTTAGGATAGAAGGCAGATGTCATGGTGACATAAGCGCTCTCCTGTGCTGTGAGCAACTTCACCTTTCCGTCGGCAACGGTGTAGTCTGTGTTTTCTTCAAGTGCAGTGCCGTCACCCTTTACCAATGCATAAACTGTGGCGAGGTTGTCGTCAGTCTGTGCCGAGAGATCAATCTCGTCATTCACACCATAGTTTTCCTCCACAGTGAGGTCAGCCTGTGGCGCGTAGGTAAATCTTGACGAAGAGTAGCGTGGAAGAGTGGCAAGAGTGAACTTGTTGTTTGACAGGTTGAGAGTCTTGATACCCTTCTCTGGTACGGTGAACTCAGTGAGCTGGTTGCCCACGAGGAAGAGTGTGCCGTTGGCGATGTCAGAGATGCCGGAAGCATCGAAACTTGTCAGCATGTTGTTGTTGAAGCTGAAGTAAGGCTTCGATGCAGTATTGTTGCCCATATTGACAGATGTCAGAGCATTGTTGAGGCAATATACAGACTTCAGACCAGGATTAGTGGAGAGATCGAGTGTACCCGCAAACAAGTTGTCGCTGAGATAAAGAGTCTGCAGACTTTGGCAGTTGGCTATGTCGATAGATGACAGCAGATTGTTGCTCAGAGTGAGTTTTGTGAGGTTGGTGTTCTTGCTTAGGTCGATGTTTTCCAACAGGTTGTTCTGTAGGTCTACCTTTGTCAATTCTGCATTCTTGGTCAGGTCTATTGACATGAGCTTGTTGCCATTGGCATAGAGTTCCTGCAAGGCAGTAGCGTTTGTAACATCAAGTGTAGACACCTGTGCACCGTCGACTCTTGAAATGCAACTGAAGTAGATGATGTTGTCACCATACACTTTCACGGTGCCTTCGCCCTTCACAGTGCCAGAGAGTTTTGTTGTTTCCCATCCATCATATGCGGCGATAGTGCCGGATGTCTCAAGATTGCCGTCACCCCAGTCTACCTGTACGGTGCCTTCTGCAGAAAGAGCTACCTCCAGCTCTCTTGTGTTTCCGTCAACGTCAGCAGTCAGAGTGATGACTGGTTCTGTCTGTGCAAATGCGCCTATGACGCTCAATGCAGACACTACAGTAAGTAAAATCTTTCTCATAATTTTATTGTTTATATGTTGAACATGTTTACTTTATAACACATTTCTTAGCACCCTCGCCATTGCGCACGATGTATACGCCGGACTTCAGGTTGTCCTTTGACACTTTCACACCGTCTACAGTGTAGAAAGCTGTCTTGGCATTGTTGCCAGTGGTAATGTTGCTGATGCCTGTAGACTCCTCCTTTGGAGTTGTTACCTTTATGCCATGGATGAAGACCTCGCTTTTGTTGAGGTTTCTAAAATAAGCATAGACAGGTTTGTCTGACTTGATGGTGATGTCGTTATAGCCATTGCTATAGCTTTCCAGTCCTGTTTTTGTGGTGATACCGGCACCACCAAACTTATTGAACAGACTGAATGCTTTGCGAACTTCATAGTCGCCAAAAGATGTATCAGCCTCGGTTGCACTCAGTATCTGGCAATAGACATTGCTCTCGCTCGACAGACAGATGCTGAATGTGGAGCATGATGGCATCAGCACTACGAAGCCTCCACCATTAGCAGAATTTATGGCAGATGCAGGTGCAAGGATTATGGCACCTTTCTTAGCTCCCTCTGTACCGATCTCGCCGTCATTGCCTGCACCGAGAACATCAGCATCTACAGTTGTGGCAGGATAAGTAGGATTCTGGTCGGCATATACCATCTGGATGAGTTTTCCATTAGGATCTACGCAGTAGTCGTCCTCATTGCAAAGACCGATATACTTGTCCACTTTTTCCTGAGTGTCAAACCACAGCCATCCGTTCTCGTCAATATCGGCAGCATTAAACATGTTGAATTCCTGTGCCTGCATGCCAGTGGTGGCAGCAAGTAACATAAATAGTGAAAATAAAGTTTTTCTCATAGTTACATTCCTTTTATGTGTTGTTTGTAATATTATTGTTCTGTCCAGTCTGGATTCTGCTCCACACCGTGATATTTTATCTCGCTCCACGGTATTGGCAGATAATACTGCTTGGCATCAAACACTCTCACGCGCTTTGGGAAGCGGTTGAGATTGCTGATGGTATATTTGGTAGTGGAAGTGACACTTCCGTCAGCATTGTTGACCTGAGTGATGTCTACTCGCATAGCCTTGATAGGGTTGGTGGCACCATTCATCTTCTCTTCTGCTATGCCCCAGCGGAAGAGATCCCAATAGGTGGTCTCCTCAAATGCCATCTCCACTCGACGTTCATTGTGAATATTCTCCTCCGTGGCTGCGGTAAACAGTGGCATATGCACTCTCTCGCGTGTCTTGTTGAGATAGGTCAGGGCAGTGCCAGTGTCGCCCAGTCGCCAGCATACCTCGGCATAGTCGAGAAGAGCCTCGGCATAGCGCCAGATGATGCAGTTCTGCTTGCTTGCGTAGGTCTCGTTGTTGTCGATGGTCTGTGTCTCGTCAACAAATTTGCCCATATAATAACCTGTGTAGAGGAAGTCTGCAGATGTAGAGGAACCATACTTTGTCAGGTCGACACCTGCCACACGGTTGGTGTAGTGGATGTCCATGACATGGTTGCGGAATGTGCATCCGTCATAGAGCACATTGGCATAGAAGCGATAGTCTCTTCCTTCATAAGGATTCTTTGCATCATAGGTCTTGCCCTCCTGCATGCCATACTCGTCAACATGATTCTGTGTGGGGAGGTAGGCGAGGGTAGTGCCGGTGAAGTAAGGCGAGCATGCGTCGCGGTCGAGTTTGTGCCCAAACTTGTTGGCGTAGTCGCCGTCATCGGAATGTTGCACCTCGAGTATAGACTCCTGAGAGTTCTTGGTGAGGAATATCTTGCGGTATTCATCCTTGATCCCATCCTGTGTGGTGGATGTTATCGGTACTAGTGAGTAGGCATTGAGTGCCATCAATTCCTCGTAAGCCTCCTTAGCCTTTTTCAGCATGGCTTGCGACTGGTTGTCGGTAAAACCGAGAAAAGCCTTGTCTGCATCCTTGCTTTGGAATACATCGCTCGATGCCCAGAAATAAGTCTTTGCCTTCAGCATAATGGCTGCACCCTTAGTGGCACGTCCCCTCTCAGTGCTGTCGTGAGTCACGGGTAGATATTTGGCAGCTTCTTCCGCTTCATTCACGATGAAGTCAACCATCTCCTGATATGTGGCGCGTGGGAACTTTTCTGCATTGATAAGCGGGTCGTAGGTGTGGTCTATTATCATCACGCCACCAAACATGCGCCACAACATGTAATAATAGTATCCACGCATGAAATGAGCCTCGCCTATGATGCGCTGCTTTTGGTCGCCGTCGGCAATGTTGCCGAGATTTTCGAGCAGAGTGTTGATGGACTGTATTTGGGTGAAATAATTATTCCACACATTAGCAGCCCATTTCGTAAGCTCCTGACTATTGCCCTTGAGCAGGTCGCCGTAACCAGAGTTGTAGTAAGTACTCTTGCCCACTGTCAACTGGTCACCAAACCACGGCATATAGTATCTCGACATACTCTTTACAAGAGATATTGTAGGAACGAAGGTGCTGAAACCGCAGTTCATGTTGCGATACCATGCATTCTCGTATTCATCGAGAAGTTGGGAACTTTCCCATACAGACTTCTCAGAAATCTCGTTGATGGGGGCATCCTTGAACAGGTTGTCGCAACTTGTGGTGCCAGCAAGCGTTGATGCCAACACAAGAGAATATGCTATATGTTTGATTTTTCTTCTTTTCATAATCCAAGGTTAAGTGTTACACCGTAAGAACGCTGTATGGGGTAGCCACGCAGTGACTCAGGGTCCATGTTCTTGAGGTCGCTGACGGTAAAGAGATTGCTTGCCTGCAAGGCTATGCTCAGAGAGTTGAGGCTGAGTTTCTTTACTACGTTGCTTGGCAATGCATAACCAATATTGAGCATCTTCAGGCGTACGAAGTTGCAGTCTTCTATCCAGAATGTAGACTTCTTTCGGTTGTTGTCATTGGCAGTGGCAATTTTTACGCGTGGATATTTTGCCTCGGGATTGTCCTCACTCCAACTGTCAGTGAGATGATAACGCTGGAACTTTGGCATGGTGCTGTTCTCCAGAGTGTAGTAGTCGCTGATGTTCTGCTTGTAGCCCACTTCTCCTTGGAACATGGCATTGATGAAGAATCCTTTGTACTGCACTCCCAACCGCAGGCTCAGGTCCATGTCAGGGTAAGAGGAGTTCTTTACGTAGATGTAGTCATTGGAGTCGAGCACATGGTCATCGTTTTGGTCTACGTATTTAATGTCACCAGGAGCCAGTGTGGCATTGCCCTGTCCGTCCTGGTCGAGAGGCCAGTTGTCAATCTCCTCCTGCGATTTGAAGAGACCTGCCGCCTCATACATCTGCCATACCATGCTGCTCGTGCCCTTGCGACGCATGTTGGGAGTCTGTGAAGATTCGTCGCCATAATCGATGTATTTGTCGTCGTTCTTCGCCAAATTGAGAGATACATTATATTTCAACTTGCCAATGGTATTCTTGTGTGTGATGGCAAGATCCCATCCCCATGCCTTCAGTTTGCTGAAATTCATAGATGGGTAAGCACCGTCTACACCTGTTGATGGAGGGAAGAGATAGTCGGGAGCAGATGTTATCTTGTCAGTCTCATAGCGTATGTAGTAGTCGAAGGAGATGCCGATACGTCCGCCCCACAGTCCCATGTCAGCACCGAAGTTGTAGTCGTGTGTCTTGCCCCATGTCAGTTGGGTGTTGGGATAGCTCAGCATGGTGAAGCCAGGACGGAAGTTGCCGGTAGAGGAACTGCTGCTGCCGAAGTTATAGCCATAGTTGCTTGATTCTGTATAGTTCTTCAGGTAAGAGTAAGCTCCCACCAGTCCGTCGTTGCCAAGCCATCCCGTAGAGGCACGCAACTTGAAGTTGGATATCACACGCTGATTCCACTTAGCGAAGAACTCCTCATTAGAGATAACCCAAGAAGCCGATACGGAAGGGAAGAATCCCCAACGGCGTGAAGGTGCGAAGTTGGTAGAACCGTCAATGCGGAAGCTGAACTCAGCAAAATATTTATTGGCATATCCGTAGTTGATACGTCCAATCATGGATGCGCGCTCATTGATGGACTCATCGCCATTGAGGTTGGAGTCTTTTGCCACTCCCATAGTCTCTGGCACGGCACTCTTGTCGAGATTCTTGCCTGTCATATACTGATTGTTGAGGCGCTGGTAGTTTACCACCCATGTGGCACCAACATTGTGTTTCTCAGCAAAGGTGTTGTTGTAGTTGACACCAGCCTCATAGAGTTGGCTATTGTAGAAACGGTCAGTCTGCTGCAATGTTACCTTAGCGGTAGGGTAGACGGTGTTCTTGTCAACGGCATATTCCTGAGTCTGCTCGTTATAAGTGTAGAGAGTTACAGGATTGTCGAAATCCTTCTCTATGCGGTGGTTGCTGTCGAATGTGCCTCGCAGATAAGCGTTAAGTCCCTTAACCCATGGAATGTTCCAGTTGAGATTGGTCGTTATGGTGCTTATCTTTGAGTCGTCCTTGACATATCCTCCCAAACCGCGCAGGTTGATGAGAGGGTTGCTACCGTCAATGCTTGCCAAATTGCCGTTGGTAAACTCCAATACCTGCAGTGGCGAATAACTATAGGCTGCATCAATGGTGGTGTAGCTGGTGTTTTTGGCATGAGAGTTAGCACCAGTATAGTCTACCGACAGCACCAGACCCTTGGTGAGGGTGGCATCCAGTTTCATGGAGTAGTTGAGTCGGTCACGTCCCACGCCACTATACAGACCCTTGGAGTCTGCATATCCCAATGATAGATAGTATTTCACAAAAGAGTTGCCACCCGTAGCCGACACGGCGTGAGTGGTGGAGTAGCCCGTCTTGTCGAGATAGTCGAGCAAGTCGGTGTTGCCATAAACATTAGGATTGGAGTGTGTGCGTATCTGCTCGAGTTGCTCGTCAGTATATGGAGTCAGCGTAGACGAAGGACTGTTCTCTATCGCCTTGTTGCGCAACTGGGCAAACTCATAGGCATTGAGGAAGTCTGGAAGTTTTGCTGCCTGCTGCAGATTGAACTGTCCGCGATAGTTGATTCTAATCTTTTGGTTGTCGCCTGCACGCTTTGTCTGCACGAGGATTACGCCATTGGCGGCACGCGAACCGTAGACAGCAGCAGCTGCGGCATCCTTAAGCACGGTGATGCTCTCGATGTCGTCAGGATTGAGGTCGGAGAGACGAGTCTCACCATCTGAAGTGCTTGTGCCAAACCTCGGTACACCGTCAATGACCAAAAGAGGCGATGAGTTGATACCTCTGATTCGGATGGAAGCCTCCTTGGCAGTACTCGGGTCACCGGTAGACTCCATCACCTGCATACCTGCCACCTGGCCAGTGAGAGCCTTGTCAAGATTAACCGTAGGCATCATAAGCAGGTCTTCAGCCTTGATGGTCTCCACGGCACCTGTGATGGATGACTTCTTCTGAAGACCATAGCCCACAACGACCAATTCGTCGAGTCCTTGTGCGTCCTCCTCGAGTCTTATCTCAATGTTGTTACCATTGTCTGCTGATACCTCTTTGGACTTGTAGCCAAGGAAGGATACCACAAGTTTGCCTTTTCCTGAAGGAATGGTGAAGTGGCCGTCAACATCTGTGATGACACCAGTCTTGGAATCCTTCCACCTCACATGAGCGCCTATCACCGGTTCGCCACCATTGTCAATGACAGTACCGCTGACAGATGTTTGTGCCATTATGCTCTGCACGATAAACAGCAAGACAAGCATAAGGCATGTGCGAAGCCATCTCGCGACGGCATTATTCTCTTTGCTTTTGTTCATATATGTGTTTTACTTGTTGTTCAACAGTCGTTCTATAAGAAGAATCTGATAGTTGTAGAAATCTTTTGTGCTGCCTGTGGCTGAGGCTTTATATGAGCGATACTTCGTCAGCACCTTCTGAAGCTGTCCCAACATGAGAGCACCAGATTCGGCACTGCTGAGGGCACTGCCGCCAAGATTGTAGCGGGCGAACGATGTGTCGGCATCAATTCCGTGGTTGCAGATGAAAAGCGGTGACTCCAATTCGTTATGCCATTGCTGTTCGTCGGTGAGTGAAGACTTTGTAGTCTTGACTGTGGCATTCAGTCCTGTGCGCGACATCATCAGTTCGATGGCGGCAGACTGGATGTTCTGCTCAGCATCGCTCAATTTACCACCTGTAGGAGCCTTGAATATCTGTGAGAACAGATAGTTGGCATAGTCGTTGACACTGTAGTTGGCAGTGGCATCTACCTCGCCTCCTTCTTTTATGCGATAGAGAGTGGTGCCGCTCATGAGAGATGAGATGATACGCTTGCGTATGCCGTTGTTTACATCAAGGTTTAGCTCCAGTTTTGCCAACAGGGGTTTTGGTGTCAGCCAACTGTCGTAGGTGCGTATCTGCTTCAGCAACCAGTCGACAGCTTCCTTTTGGCGTTGCTTGCCGATATAAGTCTTGCCTGCTTTTTGGCCATCGCCCTGTCTTATCTCTGTATATTCGATGCCGCCTACATAAGGCACCACATGATTGAGATAGCGTGAATACTGGTTTATTACCTCGCGGTAAACCTTCTCTATGTCGTCGTAGCGTTCACCCTTTTCCATGGTCCACGCTTCTAGATTGTCCATCAGTATTTTCATGTTGGCAATGCCATAGTTGCTTGCCTTGATGTGGTCATCGCCCAAATCTTCGGTTAGGTCAGTAGGGTCTATGGTGCCCATGATTTGTTGTGCTCCAAACTGGTATTTCTTGTCATTAGCCTTCTCTGCTATCCACTTGTCGAGAGTAGGCTTTTCCTCTTCAGGTGTGGTGGCATCAGGTATCAGACGATAGCCCCAGTTGATGGCATACTTGTCGTAGACACCAAGTACAGGAGGCGTGAGTCGCACTCCTTTCTCGTAGTCGCCAGGTTGTGCCACATAATTGTTGCGGGCATAGTCCATGATGCTTGGCGTGGTGCCATACTGCTGTGTAAACTCCGCATCGCGTAGTGAGTCAACGGGGAAAGCATAGCTTGCGCCCATGTTGTGCATAAGTCCAAGAGTGTGGCCTATTTCATGAGCTGCGGCATAGCGCATAGACTCGCACATGACGTCATCATCGAAAACAGGTTTGCGCACACGCTTGTCTACAGCGGCAGTCTGCACGAATCGCCAGTTGTGGAGCAATGACACGATGTTGTGATACCATATGACATCTGCAGTGAGAATTTCACCTGTGCGTGGATCTACATAACTTGGTCCCATGGCATTGGCTGTAGCCGTAAGCGCATATTTGAAGCAACTGTAGCGCATGTCGTCAGGGTCGAATGACGGGTCATCCTTAGGATAGTCCTTTGCCTGTATGGCATTTTTGAATCCTGCTCCCTCGAAAGCCTTGTTCCAGTCCTCTATACCCTGCTTGATGGTGTTGCGCCATTTCTCGGGGAATGCCGAATCTACGTAGAACACTATAGGCTTCATGGGTTCCACCAATTCTCCGTTCTTGTATCTCTCCACATCCTCTGGTTTCGGTTCGAGACGCCAACGGTGTATGAAGGTACGGTTTTCTATCTTGTCCTTATTTGAACTGAAGATATTCTTGTCGTTATAGAAATATCCCACCCTGTTGTCTTGATATCTCATTGACATGGGGTCATCAGGCAATACGAAGAATGAACGGTGCACCTTAACTGAATATGGTTTTTTTATCACGCCCGTAGTGTTGAATGTTAGCGTGCTCTCTATCTCTATGTTGTTGGGAAAAACCTTGGCAGTGTCTATCCCCGATGCGTCTGCAGCGAATGTTCCCTTTATGGCATTGCCTCCGCCAAAGAGTTTTCCAAGAGGAGAGTCCGGCTTGAGTGGAGATATGCACGACTCGTTAGTGCCAAAGAATGATGTCACGTCAATGATGACATTGCCTTCATTGCGTGCTGCTATCTTGAATCCCTTCAGTCGAGGGTTCATGAAGTTCTTGTTGTAGGAAGCTTCTATGGCGTCACTGCCGTCAACTGCATTGTTGCTCTGCACGAGGTTGAAATAGACATTGCGTTCGTCCTTTGTCAGCTGGATGAGCATTGGTGTATTAACCATCTGTCCTGCCACATAGTCTTGTGTGTCACTTGTGGATGCTATGCGGTTTGCCAGTATGTACTGACGTGAGAAGGCAGAGTCGGGAATTTCGAAATAGAGTTTTCCCTCTTTGCCCTTGTATATAAGCGAGAACAAACCTTTGGATATCTTGCTGTCCTTTATAATCTTTTTGTAATCGCTTGCTACGGAGTCTTTTTTCAGTGTAGGCAGTGCTATCTGCTTATTTTTCTTCTTTGCATTTGCATCTTGTGACACCACAGGAGCCATAATTATTCCTGCAGCCAGTAACATTGTAGTAATTCTCATACCTGATAGTTGTTAAGTCTAACGGAAAAACACTAACTTTGCATAGTTATGTTGCATAAATATCTATAATAAAGCAAAGTTA
>CAVCGK010000052.1:0-15564 GCA_963601795.1 bacterium
AGGGCGCAACTGCATGGTACGTCCGATATCCCCTTCTTCCTCTATCGTGTCTGCACGATATTCGGGTAGAATAGGTCTCTGCCGCCACGGAAGTTTTAAACTGCGCCATTTTTCTTGCCGTGCCATAGTCGGGGAAAGTTAGTCTGAGAAACGAGGACTGTCTTTCTGCGATGACGGCTGACTTTTATACGAGACACTCAAAAAAACAAGAGTATGCAATCTAAACAGAACACTCAAAAACAAGAACCTTTGCCACGTAAGTTTGAGTGAAAAGGACTGGGTACAACAAAATAATAGAGAAAGCCATCCCTACGTAAATAGATTCATCCAAACAAAAAATCGGGGATAAAAAATCTTAAAACATTCTTTATCCCCGATTAAATATCGTACCTTTGCACTCGAAAGAGTTCTTTGGACGGTTATGCAAATCACAGCAGGATGCTACATCCTGTTTATTTCTAATTCGTAACCTCTTCTTTTTATGAGATAAAAACTTATCTCATTCTCAATTACTTATAAAAAAGTTATACTTTCTGTGGGAGAAAATATAAAATTAATCTCTGTGGGAGACTCATGGGTACGGCGAGGGCGCCGTACCTCCTATGGACGCAATCAGAGAATGTTCGGTAGGAAAAGTGTAACTTTTAATAGAAAGTTCGGTAGGAAAAATGTAAGTTTTAATAGAAAGTTCGGTAGGAAAAATGTAACTTTGCAACACGAAACTCTTAATATCAGAAGCTTATGCACCGAAATATAATAGACCGCCTAAGAGAATGGAAAAACAGCAAGCACCGCAAGCCTCTTGTGTTAGCAGGCGCACGCCAAGTAGGCAAGACTTTTATGCTGACAGAGTTTGGCAAACAGGAATTTGAAAATGTAGCTTACATCAACTGCGATGACAACAACAGGGCTAAAGACTTGTTTCTGCAGGACTATGACATGCAACGCATAATCCTTGCCATAGGTGCCATTACGCAACAGACTATCACCCCTGGAAAGACCCTCATCATACTCGATGAAATACAGGAACTGAAAAGAGGTCTTTCTGCCCTCAAATATTTCTGCGAGAAAGCACCCGAATATCATGTAGCTGTAGCAGGATCACTCTTAGGAATTGCTATGCACGAGGGAGAGTCGTTCCCCGTGGGAAAGGTAGATATCCTCAATATATATCCCATGACTTTCGACGAGTTTCTGCTCGCAAAGGGAAAACAACAAATGGTGGACATCCTCAAGAGTAAAGACTGGGACACCATCAAGCTTATTCGCTCAGAATATATCAAGGCACTAAGAGAATACTATTTCGTAGGAGGTATGCCTGAAGCTGTAAAAACATTTATCGAAACAAATGATGCCATAGAGGTAAGGAGAATACAGAAAAACATTCTTTATACATATCAGAAGGATATTTCCAAACATGTTCCTACAAGAGAGGCCAACAGAATTAATATGGTTTGGCAATCAATGCCATCGCAGTTAGTTAAAGAAAACAAGAAGTTCATCTATGGCGTTGCAAGACCAGGAGCCAGAGCTAAAGATTTCGAAACTGCCATACAATGGTTATTGGATGCTGGACTTGTATATAAATCAGAAAGAGTTACAGAACCAAAGATGCCATTAAAATTCTATGCTGACATCAGCAGTTTCAAACTATTTCTGTTGGATTGTGGACTTCTCGGTGCCATGAGTGAGACTCCTGCTGACAAACTTCTCGTTGCTGAGAACGGAATGGAAGAATCAAAAGGGGCTTTCACTGAAAACTATCTGATGAGCCAACTTGTGGCTACTATTGACACCTCAGTGTTCTATTATAGCAATGACGCAAAGTTAGAGATTGATTTCTTGATACAACATGGCAACGACATAATACCAATAGAAGCGAAAGCTGAAGAGAACCTACGGGCAAAATCACTATCTACATTTGTGGAACGACACTCGGGATTACATGGCATACGATTCTCAATGTCGGACTATAGGGAACAAAGTTGGATGACAAACGTGCCACTATATGCGGCATCAATATTCTTTTGACAAGTCCTAAGTTTCTATTTTCTTGCTTGAGGGGACGCAGTGAGGACTTTTAGACCGAATTCTCCCACAGTACTCACAGACTACACAGAAGGTTTCTATGTGAACGCTATATGGCGCAAGCCTTTCTGTGAAATCAGTGGATTCTGTGGGAGAAAATATAAAATTAATCTCTGTGGGAGACACTTTGGTACGGCGAGGGCGCCGTACCTCCTATATAACGCAAATCAGGAGAAGCAAAAAACTTTACTTCTCCTGACCAAAACGTAGGGACGATCGGGTTCGAACCGATGACCTCTGCAATGTGACTGCAGCGCTCTAAACCAGCTGGGCTACGCCCCTAGCCAACCATTAACTGAGTGCGAAGGTACTACTTTTTCTCTAATGGCACAAATGTTTCGGGATATTTTTTAATGTTACTATTGTTAGGAGGTACGGCGCCCTCGCCGTATCCACAAGCAGGTAATGGTAAAGTAGGAGGTGCAGTGTCCTCACTGCACACAAAAAAGTCCCACTCGAGAATATTATCATCGCCCACAGATGTTTTTTTTGCTCCCACGGAATGCACGGAATTCACAGACGGCTTGCGCCATCTATTATGCACAACAAGGTTCTGCTTGGGTTGGTTGACGTGTCCTCACTGCACCCGCAATCGTTTCAGACTTTTAGTCCGAATTCTCCCACAGAACTCACAGACTACACAGAAGGTTTCATGTGAACGCTATATGGCGCAAGCCTTTCTGTGAAATCAGTGGATTCTGTGGGAGAAAATATAAAATTAATCTCTGCGGGAGACTCTTGGGGTACGGCGAGGGCGCCGTACCTCCTATGAATAGCAGTGTTAGTAAACTGATGAAATATTGTAAACTGTTACATGTACCAATGTTTTGACATATGTCACAAAGTTGTGCGACAATTGTCAAAGACGTTTGCGACATATGTCATAAACCTTTGCGACATATGTCAAACAATCGTGCGACATATGTCAAAACATCGATATACGTGACTTCTTACAAAAAGTGATGCTAATGATTACAATGATAGATATAGGAGGTGCAGTGTCCTCACTGCACCCGAAATCGCTTCGGGCTGAAGACACGAATTCTCCCACAAAACTCACAGACTACACAGAAGGTTTCTATGTGAACGCTATATGGCGCAAGCCTTTCTGTGAAATCAGTGGATTCTGTGGGAGAAAATATAAAATTAATCTCTGTGGGAGACTCTTTGGTACGGCGGGGACGCCGTACCTCCTATGATTAGAACCAGTAAGCGAGGGCTATCTGCCAAGTATTGGTTTTAGCATCGCCTGTGGCATCCTTCAACGCATCGGTGAGGGCACCGGCATTAAACTCGCCAGTCTTGCCCATAGCGATGTTGTAGTTGGCAGACACCTGGAGATGCTTCATAAGGACTGTACCGAGACCGAGGTTGAGACTAATGTTGGAACTCTTGAGGTTGTAATCTGCCTGAAGGGTCTTGAAGTTGAAGTCTTTGTCACCGACATTGAATCCGAACTGTGGACCTGCGAAGACATAGATGGAAGCGAGGTCGCCGAGACCAAAACCATAGCGCACGTTGATAGGCACTACGATAGACTGCTGCTTGATACTAACTTCGCTGACCTTGGAAGACTTCTGGTCATAGAGGGCAGCAACATCAAAACCGAGGTTGATGACAGGAAGGGTGAACTTCACGGTAGGACCGATGAAGAAACCTGTCTGATTCTCACTCTTCAGGTTGTCAGTGAGCTTGCCGTTGAGAGAGATTGAGGACACATTGAGACCGCCCTTGACACCGAAGTTGAACTGTGCGGAAGCCGTTGTAGCGAAGAGTGCAACGGCGATGATAGCAAATAATTTTTTCATTACCTTTTAATATTTGTTGTTGTATTATTATCCTTTTCGGGCGCAAAGGTAGTAAAATATTCACTATCAGGCAAGAAAGATTGAAAGATGGTAATCATAGTAGGTGCAGTGTCCTCACTGCACCCGAAATCGCTTCGGACTGAAGACACGAATTCTCCCACAGAACTCACAGACTACACAGAAGGTTTCTATGTGAACGCTATATGGCGCAAGCCTTTCTGTGAAATCAGTGGATTCTGTGGGAGAAAATATAAAAATTAATCTCTGTGGGAGACTCTTGGGGGTACGGCGAGGGCGCCGTACCTCCTAATGATTACCTGTTATCTTGCTTCGTATTTGCCACCTGTGATGGTGGAAAGCGAGAGTTTATGGAGCATCATGTCATAACCGCCCTTGCTTTCTGTCTCCTCATAGAAGATGAGGATGTCGCGGTCGTCGGTCTGCAGGAGAGTGGAATAGGCAGACGGTTTGGTGGTGACACGATAGGACTCCCAGCCAGTGGTGAAACATGACGGAGAGGAATAGTCTGCCTTGGATGCCAACTCCTTGTAGTAGATGCCTACATTCTCGCGCGCTTTGCTCTGCGGAACGGAATAGAGGAGCACATTTGTCTTCTTGCCGTCGGACTTGCGGCGTGCAGGAACGAGGAGAATCTCGCCATTGCATCTTGCCGACGTATATTCTGCGTCAAGATAAACGGGGGCTGCCCATGAGCCTGTAGCCTTCTTGGCGTTGTCGTAGGTGAAGATATTGAATATACGGCCTATACCCTTCTGCGAGCGACTGCTGAGGAGCACGTTGCCGTCAGGGAGTTCTATGAGTTTTGCCTCGTCACCATCGAGAGTGGGACGTGCATCCTTGCCACCGAGAGGTTGCCATGAGCAACCGAAATCATCGGAGAAGAGTACCACATTACCGATGTTGGTGCAGAGGGCAGAATAGATGCGATAGTTCTTGCCCGCCTTTATCTTGGCACTCTGACACACACGACCTGAGGTGAAGAAGAGTTTATGTACGGCACCGCCCATGAGGGAATAGATTTCATCGGTTATCTCCTCGCCCTGCCAGTGGATGCCGTCGGTGCTATAATAGCGACCTACACGGTTGGGATTGTCGAGGGTGGAATGCCAATAGTAGACATTTCCCGAGGCACACATCATGAGCATTCTGCCCGTGGTGCGGTCGGTGACAACGGCAGCATCGCCGTGAGCGATATCGAAGACAGGACCATTGGGATTGCCCTTGAGGATGGTGGTAGGATTGCCCCATGTGACACCGTTGTCGTGACTCTGGCGCACTACGATATCTATCTGACCACCGCCGACATCAGTGCGGCAAGGACGGAAGTCGGAGAAAGCAGTGACGGTGCCATCCTTAGCCTTTACCAAGGCAGGGATGCGATAGCAGTTGTCGATGGTGTCGCTACGGAAGATTTCTGTCTGGGCATCAGCGGGAGCGGCAATGCCGAGGGTTGCGGCAATGGCAACGAGGAGTTTTGCTTTGGAATACATAATAGATTGCTCGTTATTGTTATATTTTAATGTCTTTCGCGTCGTGCAGAGACACGTGCAGAAGATGACGATGAGGAGGACTTGGTCTTAGACTTTGCCTTCTTCGTGGAGCGCACAGAAGTGGACGATGACTTGCGGGCAGTCTTCTTGGACTTCTTCTCCGTGGCTGTCTGCACCTTCAGACTATCGAGAGAGTCCTTGCGAGCCTGGTCGCCATAGATATTCTTCTCGAAGGCAGCTATCTCGTCCTCTATCTTCTTCTGCTCAGCAGAGAGCTTTGCCTCGTCCTCTCCTGCTATCTGAGCGAGAGTGCGACCGAGCATGTTGGTGGTCTTATATATCTTACCCTGATACTTGTTCTTGATGAAATAATCGTCGGCAGACATTGTGGCGGCATTGTTGAGGTCGCTGGTCATAAGGGTCTGCTTGGCGAGGAATGGCGCAAGGTCGTCATATTTCACCCAGAAGAGAGGATAAGAAGTGGTGCCGTCGCCGAAATCGTCGGTGCGCTTCATGATAGGACACAGGGCAATGACCTTCTTGTGGAATGTTGCCGAAGCCTGGTCGTAATAGGCACTCTCCTTGAGATAGTAAGCCTTGACATCGCGCGAAGGAATGTCACTATTATCGATGCGCAGGGACTTGCCGTTGCGCTCATAATAGATGTTGTAGTTGTCCATGAAGTCTATCGGTTTGATGCGGGCAGAATCCACGAACACCTCATTGCCGTCGAGGCGATATTCATAAGCTTTGATCTTTCCCGTGAGCATGAGTTTGAAGATGTAAGTGAACAGATTTTGGCGGTCGTCTACGGGTTCTTCGGGATAATAGAGACCTGCATTGGCAGGGTCATTGAGGTCTATCTCACGATATACATCACGGCGCCACACCACATCCTCAGCCATAGGAGCGGCAGCAGGGAAAGATATCTGTGCGCGCACGGTCATGTTGTTGGCATTAGACTTTGACGCCTCTGCCTGTTTCTGTGCCCTGCGTGCCTGTGGCTGGGCACTTGCGGCAATGACCATGCTGAAAGTGATCAGAAGGAAAAAGAGTCTTCTCATATTATTAAGTAGGTATTCTTTGTTTCTTTGTTATTTTACTTGAACCTCCATGGCGGCAGGCAACTGACGGGATATGCCATCGGGACCTACGGCTGTGATGCGCGAGATATAGAAACGGCGGCGTGAGGTGAGACGGCGGAACTGCTCCTTCTGACGTGCGGAGAAGTTGGCGCCATCGGATGTCATCGGTACGGCATTTCCCATGTTGTCGAAAAACACTGTCTCGAAACTTGTCACACGGAACTGTATGTCGAGCAAACCGTCGTCGATGGCTGCCTTGATGCCAGGCGCTGACATGAGAGCCGACTTGGTGAGGCTACCGCCCTTGAAGCGGTCGTCGCCCATGGCGATGTAGGCAATAGGATCGGGCAACTTGCGTACTTTGAAGACAAACTGTCCCATCTGTCGTGTGCGTCCGTTTTGCGAAGCAGAGACGGTGATGGTGACATCCTTGCCCACGACAGAAGGTTTGGCAATGTAGCGTCCCATGCCTATGCTATGGAATCCTCCTCCCGACATGCTTGCCGTAACGGCATTGAGCGGTACGCCAGGTATGGAGATGCTTATCGGGTTGTCATAACCTGCATAGAGCACATTCATGAGGTCGGCAGAGACAGTGGCGGAAGGATTTACCACGGTGTACTTCTGAGTGAAGTCGCGACGTATGGTTTCGCCACCGCCATTGCGCATGGTGATGTAACCCGAGAAAGAGTGCTCACCCACTCCACCGGCAGTAAACTCATAGGTGGAGTTCTTGAGGTCTACACGACGGTCGCCGATATATATCTGTGGTTGGAGCGTGGTGTCGACAGCTGCCATAACAATCTGTGCAGAGAACTTGTCGCCGCTTACCACGGTGCGCGACTCAGGAATTACGAAGGCACTGAGTTTGTTGACACGGATGTCTTTGAGGTCGATATTAGACACAAGGTCGTGAAGCACCTCGCCCTCAGCCTTGCGCACATCATTCTGCAGTTTGGAAAGCAGAGTGACGGCAGCAGCCACAGGCATATTCTCAAACATGGACTCCTGCCAATTCTTGCCAAGAGCCTTGCCCTGCTTGGTGACCTCAGTGGAGAGGTTGCCAGCAATAATGTTGCGTTGCTCGGCATCGGGAATCATCTTCAGTATGCGAGTGCGGTAGCTGTTGATAGCCTTATAGAGTTTGCGTCCCTGACCTGTGCCAGGAGCAAGCATGACATGCGAAGCAGCCTCAAGATTGTCCTTAGCCTGAATATTATTGAGGTCGGCATCCTTGCCGTCAGCCTCGGTGACGATTGCCACCTTGAGCTGCTGGGCGAAATCATAGAGCGAGTCGCTCATCTCCTTCACCTCCTGAGCCTTGGCAAACCACTCTTTCACCTTCTGAGGGTTTGCCTTCATCTGCTGCTCGAAGTTGCTGTAGATGGAATTGTTGCCCTTGGCAGAGATGGCAGTGGAGCGCTGCAGACTCTCGTCGACCAGCGAGAAGCCATTGAGCACCTCGTTGGACACATTGAGCGCAAGCATAGCCATCAAGACGACATACATGAGGTTGATCATCTTCTGGCGCGGGCTTACCGGTCTTTTCTTTATTGCCATATCATATAGAATTTAGACCCGTCATTATTCTTTAGGAGCAGCACCGGCATTGATGCCCGGCATATTTACCGTCATGGCCTCTATCATGCGTGCATAGATCTTGTTGAGCGACTCTATCTGCTCAGCCAGTTTGCGGGTGTTGGCATTAATCTCGTCGATAGTGCCAATCTGCTGCGATGCACCCTTGAGTTGCATCTCATAAACCTTGGCGATGCCAGTGAGAGTGCGGTTGAGATTTTCCATCTCCTCAGAGTCTGTGGTGAGGCGTTCGCTCTGCGCTGCCACCTTAAGAAGCATCTCGTTGAGATCCTTCAGGCGGTCAACATATGTTGTCGTGGCATCCTCCATAGCCTGTGCCGTCTCCTGAGTGACAGCAGGGGCAGGAGTGGTTGGTCCGTTGATGCCTCCGATGATAACAGGAGCAGCATTTACTACATGTGACGGAGCCTCAACCGCGTCGTCCTCCTCACCTTCCACTGCAACCTTACTGCGAGAGGTAGGAAGCTCCAAGCCATCCTGAGTCTTGTCGAAGGGACGGTCGAAGGCGGAGATGAAGAACACGAACACCTCGGTGCCCATACCGATGAAGAGCATGAAGTTGGCACCAGGGAGATGGGTCAGTTTGAAGAGAGTACCGAGGATGACTATCGAGGCGCCCCAAGAGTAGGCGTAGTTCATGAAAGTCTGTCCGGCAACACTGTCCATCCACTTCTGCAGATGGTAGACGATATTGAATTTGCTATATGCTGACATAACCGTTATTTCTTTGACTTAGTCCTTTTGTTTTTTTCACTTGTGGAGTTGGCGAGGCTGCGCACGCAACGGAAACCGATGTAGGAGCGTGGCTGATTCTGATATTCCCATGTGCGCCAAGCAGAGCGGATGTAGCTCTCGGGGTCTTTCCACGAACCGCCGCGCACACTCTTGCGCTTGAGCTGATAGGGGTCTTCCTTGGCAGCCTTGTATTCCAACTGCGGGTTGAGGTCGTTCATGGCTTCGAGTCCTGCCTCTGTGTAGGTAGTGCTGGTCCATTCTGCCACGTTGCCCGCCATGTCATAGAGTCCGTTGCTATTGGAAGAATATATGCCCACCTTAGATGTTATGAGGTTGCCATCCTTCGTGTAGTTACCTTTGTCGGGTTTGAAGTTGGCGAAGAAGCATCCCTCCTCGCTCTTGGTGTCGATGGCGTCCCAAGGAAACTCATTGCCCTCCTTGCCACGGGCAGCGTATTCCCACTCAGCCTCGGTAGGCAGACGATAGCGCTGTATGAAGCGAGCCTCACCGCCCAAGCCTTTGAGCAGATAGTCAGTGCGCCATGCGCAGAAAGCATTTGCCTGTTCCCATGTGACACCCACGACAGGATAGTCATTATAGGCAGGATTGCTGAAATAGTTGCGCAGATACATCTCGTTGTCGGAGTTGCGGAAGTCATTCACCCACACGGTGGTGTCAGGATAGATGTTGACGATGTAGGTGTTGAGGAAGTCCCACGGTCCCTGACGCGGACGGTCGATGGTCTGGCTTACGATGCGTCCCTCGTCGTCGATATAAGCCGTATCCTTGGATATCATCACCACCTCGTCGGCATTGACATTGATGTCGGTGTTGAGATTGCGCTCGCGCGGATCCATGCGGTTGCGACGCAGAGCCGCCGTGGTGTAGTCATAGACCTCATAGCGATAGTTGAGCTGCGACCAGTCGAGGAGTTTCTCGCCCGTGACAGGATTGGTGACATAGAGCGACTCTATGGCACGAAGTTCGTCTTCATTAGGTTTACGAGGCAACTGCTTCTTCCAGTTGAGGTGAGGAGTGACAGGTTCGCCATTCTTGTCCTCGGTGATCATGTAACTTTCGTCGCCGCCATAGGAAGGATCAGCAAGGCGAGTGCGGAGGATGCTGTCGCGCACCCACATGACGAACTGCTTGTACTGAGAATTAGTGACCTCGGTCTCGTCCATCCAGAATCCGTCTACAGAGATATCTTTTGTGGACGCATCCCTACCCCACAGGCTGTCGGGTTTGTCGAGACCCATATGCAGATAGCCTCGCGGAATCTTTGTCATGCCGTAAGGTGTCGGTTCGGTGAAGGTGCGTCCGCCGACGCCTGTCACCTCTCCTCCAGATCCTATCGAGGAACCCATCTTCTTACTGCTCATGCATCCAGTCAAAGAAATGACTGCCGCAATGAGACCAAGAACCATGATTGATTTCTTCATATCTTATACAAAAAATGTTTTACCTATTATATATATTATAGTATTCTGACACTCTGGTGCCGATTTTTTCCCTTCTTAGCAAAGTTGACATCCATCTGGTAGCCGATGAAGAGTTCGTGGCTGCCGTTGACGAAACTTAGTCCGCTGGTGTAATACTCGTAGCTATAGCCCAGCATCACGCCGTGGACAACGCCACCGATGTGGAGCGCAACGGAGTTAGACGGACTGTAGTTAATGCCGATATACATGGTCTTCTTGTCCACATTATAGACAAGTCGGCCAGTGATGTCTGCCCTGTAGCCAGTGAGATCAGTGCGCAAGAGCACGGAGGGCTTTATTGTCAAGAACGGATTTCGGAGCTTTATATTGTATCCGCCTGTAAAATAATACGTGCGGTCAATCTGCAGTTCATTGCTCTCACCCAAGGAGATGAGAGGTGCGTTGGCATGTTGCACGGAGAGTCCGGCATAGGCTCTGCCGTGGACATAATAGATGCCGGCACTGAGGTCGAGGGCATTTCCATTGACACTGGAAGAAGTGAAAGCAGGGTCATTAGAGTCTTCGAGGTCGACTTTGCTACCATCAAAAGTTTCGCTAAGCAAACCAGCCTGTATGCCAATAGACATAGTGCCCCCAAGAAACTTAAACTTAGGAGCATACTGAGCCTGCAGACGCTGGTGGCGAAAGAGACCTATCTGGTCATTAAGGAGTTGCAGACCAGCACCATGAAAAGTCTTAAGGAAATAGAAAGGCATGTCGGCGGCGACATACATCGTCTTAGGATTATTCTCGAAACCTGCCATAGAGATGGCGTACGCCGCATTGATGTTGAGTTTTGTCTCCTTGCCTACGGAAGCCGCATTAAAGGAGGGTTCCACGTCATAATAATGACTGAACGCAGGATCATACTGAGCACGCAAACTTGCGGCCAGCAGCATGAAGAAAAACAATATGGCGCATCTTGATTTCACTCAACTTATAACGTAGGCGTATGAGAATTATTGCATAGCAAAGCAAGAAATCACGAAAAAGCATTACGTTTGCAATAACTAAGATGAATTATCTATGGAAAAGAAAAACATCACACTGGCAGAATGTTTCCGCACGGCATGGCCAACATTCCGCGGTTGCGCACTATATGCAGAAGTGAAGGACTCTGCACACAACGATGATTTGTGGAAGGAGATAGATGAAGCTACGGAATGGCTTCGGAGCACTTTTACGCCCGACAGCATAAAGGAGCGAAGTGGCATAAAGTGCACACGTGAGGCATACAAAGCTTGTGGCAAAGACCCAAGCAGATATCGTCCGAGCAATGAGCAACTATGCAGAAGACTATTGCAGGGCAAGGATTTATATAGCGTGAGCACTGTGGTGGATCTGCTCAACCTCGCCTCCATACGCTATGGCTACAGCATAGGCGGATTTGACATGGACAAGGTAACAGGCGATGACATCACACTGGGAATAGGACGTGAAGGCGAAGATTATGAAGGCATAGGACGTGGAAAACTCAATATCGGCGGCATGCCTGTATACAGAGACTCCACGGGTGGCATCGGTACTCCGACGAGCGACAACGAGCGAACGAAGATTACTGATGGCACACACCGACTGATGTGCTTCATCAACGGATATGACGGCGACAAAGAGAATCTGCAGGCTTGCGCAGAGTTTACAGCTCTGTTGCTGGAGAAATATGCTTCTTCGAAGAGATCAGAAATAGTGATTGAGGAGTTTTAGAGTATCTGCCTCGTCCTGACGGCTGGAAGCTACACCTCGTCCATACGGTGCAACTTCCAGCCGTCGAACTGTATGATGATGCGGTGCAGTTGGGTGCCTTGGCGCAGAGCTTCCACTCTTGGCGCTATGGCATAGCGCTTTATCTGTTCCTCGGCATCGTCCCACTGCTTAGATATCACGCCTTGGTACGTCTCATCGGACATGCCCTTCTCACGCTTTGGAATCAGCTTTAGCTCCAAGATGTAACTATGCTTCGTCGGATAGTGTGTCAGGTCCGGCAGGAGGAAGAAGTCACAGTAGCCGTGGTTAAGCTCCAGCTCGGGGGCGGTGTAATAATAGGCATTAAGATTGAGGTACGCCATAAAGAAGCCCTGCAGGTTGCGCTCTGCCTCGATGCCGTCGCGCACGGAGGAGACGTTGGCGTAGGCTACCACCATGCTGTCCAAAGCTGTGCGCCATTGTCCCTCAAATGCCATCAGCGTAAACTTGTATTCCAAGTCGGACAGGTTCACGTACTTCACCGCCTGATATTCCTCCAACAGGTAGCCGTAGTATTGCTTGCGCACGTTGTTGTTGGGGATGCCAAGAATCAACTGGCTGCCGAAAGTTCCCTTTATGGTGAGCATACCGTAGTAGAACAGCAGACTGGGGAATATCTCGGGGTCGGTAATCATGCGGGCGGGGAAAGTTTCTACCAACCTGCAGACTATCTGCCCTGTTTCGGCGATAGTGCGTATGATGCCCTTGCGGTCGCCGTCCAGCTTGTCCAGCTGTATGAGCTTGCGCATCTTGTTGTAGTCGGTCTTCGTGTTGGGGTCAATCATCTCTTTAGGACCTTCGCCCCGACTCATATAGTTGCGGAGGTAGTAGAGCACCATGTCGCAGTTGAATACGCGGCTTTGGGTCTCCAATGCCCCCTCGGCAAAACAATAGTTGTCGTACCAAGGTTTCATATCCTTAATGATAGCCTCTATGTCGGCATCCTGACGAATAAGATTGTGCTCTTTATAATAGGTAAAGAGGTCACGCACGTCCTCTGTGGAGAAGCCAAGCATCTGATTGAACTCCTCCTTTGTGGAGATGTGCCACCCGATGTTGAAGCCGCTTGTCACATCGTCCAATGTCACAGGGCTTACGCCGGTGATGAAGATACGATCGAACGTTCCCTTGAACTTCTTGAAGATGTCGCGGTAGAAGCCCTCAGCATGTGTCATTGCCCAATAGACATCCTCCCCCTGCTCGTTGAGCACGGTATTGGTGAAGTTGTCGTATTCATCGATGATGAGGTAGGTTGACAAGTTAAGCTTCTTCGACTCGTCGTTGATAAGTATCAGCTTGTCCGTGGCATCTGGGGCTTCATGCACTTGCTTCACGAAGTCCGCAGAATAGTACTGACTGTATACATCGATAAAGCTGTCCAACTTGATTTTGCAATAACGGTCGAACTTATCCTCCAACTGTTCTATGCTTCCTCCCACCTGCGAGAAGTCGAGGTACATCACCAGGAACTTTCCCTGCAACGGTGTGGGGTGCTGACCTATCCACAAGTCCCCGAACACCTCCTGAAACTTATCCTTCTTACGTATGTCGTAGTATGCGCGGAGCATACTGATGAATACGCTCTTGCCGAAGCGGCGAGGGCGAATAAAAAACAGGTAGCGGGCTTCGCTCTCCAGTTTTGGCAAGTACATGGTCTTGTCGACATAGTAAAGGTTGTCGCGCCTTACAATGTCGAAGTCAGACACGCCGTACGGCACTTCTTTTATCTTGTTCTGCTCCAGCATATTACGGATTTGTTGAATTCTGCGACAAAGTTACTAAATTATTCTGAGAATAGCACCAATCTTCGGCATTCTATTTTGCCTATTTGGACTCCCACACGGTCGTTGGCAATAGTGTAAGTCTATCTTTTAGCAGAAAACATCTTCTGATAAGTCTATCTTTTGTTATAAAAAGTCCTCCAATAAGTCTTTCTTTTGTCACAAAAAGCCTCCTGGTAAGTCTATCTTTTAGCAAAGTTGACACGGAGGATTTGTAGATATGGTTAATAATCAGTACTTTTGGAGCAGTATAACATAAAAGCGATTGTCAGACAATGAACAAGGGCACCTGTGCCGAGGTAGACTATGTGTTGGCCCGTGGCGGCAGCATCGTGCCGATGGAAGTGAAGTCGGGTGTGAAGGGCTCAATGAGGATAGACTTCTCTCTAACCTTGCCTGTTGCCGACGCTCTTCAGCCTTGGCCATGCCAATTGACTTTATCGGTACAGAGAGGGTCGTAAATAAAAAATGGGCGCAAGCTGGGTCTCTTGACCCGGCTTGCGCCCATCAACTTGGTTATGGAGGTGACGATTCTACCTGTCAGTCTGCCCGACTGTAGAACCGTTTGAAAGCCCGTTTACAGTACTTTTCCGTCCCATACACCTCCGCTGACATCCACTTCATCAGTGTTAGGCTCCTCTAGATACGGTGTGGAGGAAAGACAGAGCATTCCTGCGTAGTCAATCTCTGTGATGCTTATCGAAGGTTTTGCATATTCTTTTTTCATATCCATTATTGTTTTGTGGGTTTTACTTTATAAAAATCTTCTTGCCGTTCACGATGTTCAGGCCCCTTGTCAGGCTCTGCATGCGCTGGCCGTTGATGTTGTATATGACGGTGTTACCATCCATCTCCTCTTCCACAGTCTTTACTGGAGCAATGCCCGTGATGGTGCCGTCCTCGTCGTCGAAGTCAAGTCTCAACAACGCTTTTGCTTCAGACGCACCTTCAGAAACTGCACTTGTAGGTATCTGCAGATAGGCCTTATTGGCTGGAATCTCGCAATCGTCTTTTGCCAAGAAGAAGCCGGCCTTGTCCTCGGTATCCTTACCCAGCACATAGTAGGTGTAAGTGTCTTCGTCCGTCGGCTGCAGAATGGTGTTCTTCAATGTGCCGACGAGCAGATTGGCGTACACATACTTTGTTGCGGAAGCCGGTATCTCGTATGTGCCCTCTGTGCCCTTCACGATAAATCCAGTACCAGCTGGCACTTCTGTCACGTTAGTCATCAGTACTTTGCCTGTCTCTGGGTTGAATCCAGAAGCAATGTAAGCCTTCAATCCTGTTATTTCCGAGAAGTCGAGGTCATCGTCAAAGCAGCCAGTGGCAATGCCCGCGTCGGAGATTTCTATAGTGAAAGGATTTACAACGATATTGAAGTTATTCCAAGGAGCAATATCCTTACATATCTCAATCAACGCTGCCTTGCAATACAATGTTGCATCAGACGAAATTTCATCGAAGGCAGTAGCTTCACATTCTGGCAGAATTGTACCTTGTAGAGTCACTTCGGTCAGGTTTGAGCACCCAGCGAACGTAGATTTACCGATGCTTGTTACAGAATTAGGAATGACGATAGAGGCTAATTTTGAGCAACCATCGAATGCATATTCATCGATGCTTGTTACAGAATTGGGGATGGTAATGGAGGTAAGTCCAATGCAGTTTTTGAATGTAGATGGGGTGATGCTCGTAACAGAATTGGGGATGTTGATGGAGGTCAAACCTATGCA
>CAVCGK010000053.1:0-15281 GCA_963601795.1 bacterium
AAAAGTTGTAATCTTACAATAGTAACCTCAGGAGGTACGGCGCCCTCGCCGTACCCCATCTACCAAGAAAAGAATCATCAAATTTCACTTAACTTTAGTTCATCGTCTACGCATCATTGGTTTCCCTTTTACTGAAGCAAGTTTCATCGATGTTTTGGCATATGTCACAAACCTTTGTGACAATTGTCATAAACCTTTTTGACATATGTCACACAACTTTGCGACATATGTCAAAACATCCATGCACGTAGATGCTTACAATGACTAACTAAATAGCTTACAATATCGCACATACTATAAAGCATTATTAGTAGTTGCAGTGTTGGTACGGCGAGGGCGCCGTACCTCCTAATAAATGCTTAGTGCGATATAAGAATAAGGACCCAATATTCCGTTAATAAACGTGAAGTTAATGAAGGTAAAAGAACGTTCAACTGTCTTTTTTGTTATCTAATGTTAACAATGTCGCTATATTCTTTTAAAATCGGTTTACTTTTATAAAGAATGTTGTACATTTGCTAAAGGAAATTTACATAGAATTTACTAACTAATAAAACAATCTATGCAGGACAGGGTAGCTACACCAACCCTATTGCCATCATGGAGCAGGGTGGAAACGCTAAGTATCGTCAGAATGACCTTTGGATGACTGGTGCAGTGCGCATCACTCCTATCAAGGGTCTTGTCATCAATGCTGACTACACATGGAACTTCTATGGTCAGGCTACAAACGAGCATGTGCGTAACTTCTATGACTATACAGCTGTTGCAGGCACAGAGAACTACTATCCTTGGACAAATCCAAGCAGTATAACTCTGTCTAACACTGATGACTACTATCAGGCATTCAATGCATTCGCGGAGTATTCATTCGATCTCAAGAAGCAGCATAACTTCAAGATTCTCGTTGGTTACAACCAGGAGAAGAAGCACAACAAGTATCACTGGGTAGGTCGCAAGAACCTTATCGATGCAGACACACCACAGATCAACCTTGCTACTGGTGATATCTCTACTAACGGTAGCGAGTCACAGTGGGCAACTAATGGTCTCTTCTTCCGCTTGAACTATGACTTCATGGGCAAATACCTCGTTGAGTTTAACGGACGTGAGGACGGTTCTTCTAAGTTCGCAAAGGGCAACCGCTACGCTTTCTTCCCTTCAGGGTCAGTAGCATGGCGTGTGTCAGAGGAGAAATTCTTCGCACCATTGAAGAGCTGGTGGGACAACTTGAAGGTACGCGTGTCTTATGGTTCTCTCGGTAACCAGGCAGTATCTGGAAACTTCCCATATCTTGCAACTTATGGCGTAAGTACAAAGGTAGGCGTGCTTCTTGGTGGCAGCCAGCCAGTAGGCGTAACAGCTCCTGGTCTTGTGAGCAGCTCGTTCACATGGGAAACAGTAAACCAGTTCAACGTGGGTATTGACGGTACATGGCTCAACAACCGCTTGAGCGCATCTTTCGACTGGTATCGTCGTGACACAAAGGATATGTTGACATCAGGTGCAACACTTCCTGGCGTACTCGGTACATCTGTACCACGCAGCAATGCTGCCGACATGAAGACCACAGGTTGGGAACTCTCTATTGAGTGGAGCGATCGCCTCGAGAATGGTCTTGGCTATCACATCAAGGGTGTATTGTCAGATTATCAGTCTGAGATTACAAAGTATTCTAACGACACAAAACTCCTCTCTGATTACTATGTAGGACGCAAGATAGGTGAAATCTGGGGCTTCGTTTCCAATGGTCTCTTCCAGAGCGACGAGGAAGCAAAGAACTGGGATCAGACAGCTATCTCAAGCGGTAACTGGAGTGCAGGTGACGTGAAATACGAAGACATTAACGGCGACGGCAAGGTTAGCTACGGATCAAACACTGTAGACGATCCAGGCGACCGCAAAATCATCGGTAACTCTACTCCACGTTATGCTTACGGTATCACAGCAGGTGCTGACTGGAAGGGCGTAGACTTCGAGATGTTCTGGCAGGGTATCGGCAAGCGCGACTGGTGGGGTGGCAACGGCGGTGCTCAGTTCTGGGGCTTCACAGACGAATGGTGTACTCCACAGACAACATCACTCGACTACTGGACAACAGAGAACACTGGCGCTTACTTCCCAAAACTCCACCACTACAGTGTTAACGGCGGTAACCACCAGACTTGTACACGCTACATGCAGAATGCAGCTTACCTGCGTCTGAAGAACATCACTTTGGGCTACACCTTCCCATCAAAGTTGATGAAGAAGTTTAAGATCTCACGTCTGAGAGTATACGTACAGGGCGAGAACCTCATCACATTCTCTGCAATGAAGATTAAGTACACCGATCCTGAGACTCTCAGCAACATGACCTATCCTATCAACAAGAAGATCTCCATCGGTTTGAACCTGACTCTCTAATAGACGGGAAATCCAAATGTTAACTTCAAAATAGACATACAATGAAAATTAGAAATATATTCCTAATGAGTATAATGGCAGGAGCGGCGTTGACTTCATGTAATTATACCGACCTGAGCCCAATGGACTCATTTACCGACAATTCCTACTGGAAGACTGCCAGTGACTTGAAACTGTATGCCAATGGTCTTTACAACAGCATGCTCAACGGTCCTTCAGCAACACTTGACGGTTCAAGCGACAACTTCGTAAGCCGCGTCTATGACGGCTACCTCTATAACGAGTACACAGTGCCAACATCAGGCGGTGGCTGGAGCTGGGGCAACATCCGTAGCTGCAACTACTTCATGAAGCGCTACTCTACAGCTTCAGGTACAGAGGCTGAAATCAATAAGTATGTGGCAGAGGTACGCTTCTTCCGCGCACAGGAGTACTACTCAAAGATCCGCACCTTCGGCGATGTGCCCTGGTATGAGTCAGACCTCCAGACTGGCGACACAGAACTGCTCTATAAGGCTCGTGACTCACGCAACTATGTGCTCAGCAAGATCATCGAAGACCTCGAGTTTGCCATTGCCAATCTGCCTGAGAAGTCAAGTTCAGAGAAAGGTCGTCTCAACAAGGATGCTGCCCGCACACAGTTGGCACGTGTTTGCCTCTACTACGGCACATACATGAAGTATCACAATGAGACTGCATCTGACGGCATCACCTCTGAGGGTCTGCTTCAGAAAGCAAAGGATCTGACAGACGTCATCATCAACAGTGGCAACTATGCCATCGAGAAGGGCACAGACGCATTGGCAGGAACAAAGGCATATGACAACTATCCTCTTGACTATGCCAACCAGTTCGTACAGTCAGACCTCTCTGACAACAAGGAGGCTATCCTCGCACGTTTCTATAAGGAAGGTGTGCTGACACATGAGACTGGCCGTCAGGCAGGTGAGAATGGTTATGGATTGACGAAGGACTTCATCGAGTCATTCCTGATGAAGGACGGTACTCCTATTTATAACGCAGGTTCTGGCTATCAGGGTGACGAGTGTCTGGAAGACGAAATCGCTGGTCGCGACCCACGTCTCTATCAGGTTATCGACAATGACCACAAGCCATATTTCGTACGTAATGGCGTACCTGAGCAGAATGTAATGCCAAGCTGTACTCCTTCTGCAGGTGTGACAGGTTATCCATGTACAAAGTTCCACTCTGCTGACCCAACTCAGCGTGAGGCACGTAACACTTCTTACGACTGGTTCATCTATCGCTATGCTGAGGTGCTCCTCATCAATGCAGAGGCTAACGCAGAACTTGGCACATGCACTCAGACTGTTCTCGACAAGACCATCAACCAGTTGCGCGACCGTGTTGACATGGCTCACCTCACAACAACTCCTGTTGCTGATGCTCAGCCTCTCGACTATGGCTACACCATCTCTAACCTGCTCTATGAGATTCGCCGTGAGCGCCGCATCGAGCTGATAGCAGAAGGTTTCCGTATGGACGACCTGAAGCGTTGGAATGCCATGAAGCTTATGGAGAATCCTAAGACTGTGCTCGGTATCCGCGTGACAGACAAGGTGAAGGAGCAGTATACTGGTATCACCACATTCGGCGGTGATGACGGACGTAGCACTATCGAATACAACGGCAACACCTACGTCTATCAGTACACATCAAAGTCGCTTGATGATGCAGGTCGCAAGTGGTCTGATAACGACCGTCGCTGGTTGTATCCACTCCCAACAGACGAGTTGACAATCAATAAGAATCTCACTCAGAACCCAGGATGGTAATAATTTGATTGGGAATAAATAAAAGAAGAATGAGAGGCATGTCGCAAGAGAGCGACATGCCTCTTTCCTTTATTGTAGTGGAAGTGTCTCTACCTCAACCTCCACCCACCAGAAAGGCTTAGTTTTTAGCGGACAACAATATTATTCTATCACGGCAGTGAAACCACCATTACGCACCATCTTGATGTCAAGAGTGGTGGTGTTGTCCACCTGACGAATGTTCTTGCGATAGTCCATAGCCTGTTTGCCGGCATTGAATCCATCGGTGAAGATTGTCATCTTGTGCTGACCATTGCCGAGGAAGTCGAGTGGGAGAGTGAAGTTGCGTGTCTTCTCCTCACCATTGCATATTCCTGCCACATACCATTTCTCGCCATGACGCTTAGCCACTATGACATATTTGCCTATCTTGGCATCAAGACATTTTGTCTCGTCCCATGTCACAGGCACCTTCGACAGAAACTCTGTGCAGTCGGCATTCTGATAGTAACGTGTAGGACAGTCAGCCAACATCTGTGTGCCTGTCTCCATGATGGTGAACAGAGCCATGCTGTAAGCGCGTGTGCCTACTGACGAACGGTTAGGATTTGACCACTCGTCGTATTCCGGTTGGGTGTTGAGCATAGCTCCTGGTGTGAAGTCAGCTGCGCCCACGGCATTTCTGAGAAAAGGAATGTAGAGAGTGTTGTCTGGTTGGCAACCACTCATCTGCTCCAGTCCGCGCACACCTTCATAAGCCAAGAGGTTAGGATAGCGATATTCCAGTCCTGATGGTTTCATGGCACCATGATAGTCCACAATCATATGATGCTTAGCAGCCTCCTTTATCACTCGCTCATACCAGTTTATCATCCACTGGTCCTGGCGCTCCATGAAGTCAATCTTCGCTCCCGCGATGCCCCATTTCTCATATGTGTCGAAGACTGTGCTGAGGTTTTCCTCCACGCACTTCCATGTCAGCCACAATATGATGCCTACACCCTTTTCTTTACCGTAGCGTATGCACTCCTGCAGGTCGAGGTCATCGTTAGGTGTGAATGGAGTGGAGGTGTTCTTGCTCCAACCTTCATCCATGATGATATACTTTATGCCGTATTTTGAAGCAAAGTCGATGTAATACTTGTATGTGTCGGTGTTGCATCCCGTCTCGAAGTTTACGTCGTCGCCATAGATAGCCTTCTGGTTCCACCAGTCCCATGACACGAGTCCTGGCTTTATCCAACTTGTGTCGTCCATTTCGCATGGTGCCGACAACTGTGCTGTGATGGTCTGCTCCACCATTCCCTTAGAGTCTGTGATGGTGACAAATCGCCATGGAAAACTGCGCTTGCCTGCGGTGTATGCACCCCAGTTGGCAAGTTCCTTTATCTCCGTGCTGCGGTCACCGTCGTATTCCCACACCTTGTAGTTAGGCACGATGTTGCCCGACAGACAATCCTTGTTACCGTTGCCGTGAAGATAAAGTCCAGGATAGTCGCGCAGGTCAGTCTCGGAAATCAGAAGTTGCAGGTCACCCTCTGTGGAAGACAGTCCCACGGGCAGAGTTGCCATCTCCTTGTCATAGTTCCATTCCGAAAGTTTGCAGTTGGTGTAAGGGTTTTCTGAACTTGATCCCCAAGACTCCGTACCTTGGTAATGCACATCCATAGGTTGCGACGGTTTCAGATTGAATGTCTCGTCAACAACATATATAGAGTCCTTCTCGTTGAGAATGTAGCGATAAGCCACGGCATTGTCGAATATGCGGAACTCCACTTTGTAGTTGCCCTTCATGGCAAGTGTAGCCTCCGTGTAGTTGTTCTTTATTGTCGATTCCTTCAGTGGCACTGCAGGTCGGATGATATTGCTCACCTTCTTTGTCTTCACGCTGGCAATCTTTGCATTCTTGCCCAAAGTCTTCGTAGTGAGCTTTATCTGCAGACCGCTCTGAGTGAAGATTTCCTTTCCGTCAAGCCATGTGGAGTAGGAGAGAGAGCCTCCGTTGTCCGTGATTACGGCTTTAATCTTTCCGTTTGGCGATGTCACTTTCACGTCCTTCGCCTGTGTCAGCATGGTGGAAGCCAATGCCAATGTCAGTAGCAATGTTCTTTTCATAATGTTTTATTTAAGGTTTAGTGTATCTACTACAAAGTTATATAAAATTGCCAAACCTTAAGCGTATTTGTCTGATAAATAACGAAAAAAAGAGGATATGTCTATCGTGACACATCCTCTTTTCCACTTTAGTCGGGATGACCAGACTCGAACTGGCGACCACACGCCCCCCAGACGCGTACGCTAACCAACTGCGCCACATCCCGAATTACATCGGCACTCTATCCGCTAAAGCGGTGCAAAATTACCACTTTATGGTGAAACAAAGAAGAAAGACGATTGTGAATTATTCTTTTTTAACGTGCGGGGCTTTATGAGAAGTGGTTTATAGTGTGAAACATTATTTTCAACAATGTGTAACCATGAAACAATATGCCAGTTAGATATTAATTTAGTAATTTTGCAGAGCGAACAAACATTTTGAAGTAATGAAAAAGAGTTTTACACTGATAGCGGTGGCAGCTATGCTCTGCACATCATGCGCTTCCCACTATCATCTGACAAGCGTCAGCAGGAGTCGTATCCTCATTGATTCCACCTACGACAGGAATCCTGACCAGCAGGCAGCGACATTTATCGCACCCTACAAACAGAAAGTCGACAGTATGATGAGTCCTGTGGTGGGACATCTCGCACGCTACATGGCTTCACATGGTCCAGAGAGCGAACTTTCCAACCTTATGGCAGACATCCTTCTGTGGGCAGGAAAGAACTATAATGAGCAACCAGTCTTCAGCCTCTACAATATGGGAGGCATACGTGCCGCTCTCTCCGAGGGAACTGTGACATATGGTGACATTCTCAATGTGGCTCCTTTTGAAAACAAGATATGCTTCTTCGACCTTAAGGGCGAAACTGTCCAAAAACTCTTTGAGCAGGTGGCAGCTACTGGCGGTCAAGGTGTCAGCCACGGAGTGGAACTGGTGATAAGCAAAGACAGAAAACTCATCTCTGCAAAGCTCAATGGTAAGGAGATAGACCCCAATGCCACCTACCGCGTGACAACTATCGACTACTTGGCACAGGGCAACGACGGTCTGACAGCATTCAAAGAGAAGACCAATGTCAACAGTCCTAAGGGTAAGGAAAACAATGCCCGCTTCGTCATCATGGACTACTTCAAGGAAAAGGAAAGCAAGGGCGAAGTTGTCGATAGCAAGATTGAGGGACGCATAATAATAAAATGACAACAGCAAAAATATCAAGACTTATGAAAACAAACGCAAGAATATTCTGTCTGTTGATATTCCTCGCCACATTTGTCTCCGCAGGAGCAAAGGGTAAGAAGGAAATAACTATTCTCCACACCAACGACACCCACAGTTGCATACTCCCTCTGAGCAGCAATCTCGCCGACACCTTGTTGGCAGGACGTGGCGGCTATCTGCGACGCCTCAACATGATAAAGGAAGAGCGCAAGAAAGATCCTAAACTTCTGCTCCTCGATAGTGGTGACTTCTCGCAGGGTTCACCTTATTATACTATATATAAAGGTGACGTGGAAGTGGGACTCATGAATATGATGGGCTATGACGCCTGCACCATAGGCAACCACGAGTTTGACTTCGGACTGGAGAACATGGCGCGCATCTTCCGCATGTGCAATTTCCCTGTGGTATGTGCCAACTATGACTTCACCGGCACACCCGTGGAAGGCCTCGTTAAGCCTTACATCACCATGAAGCGTGACGGCATAAAGATAGGCATCTTTGGCATATCTCCACGCCTCGAAGGACTGGTGGCAGCAGAGAATTATCAGGGAGTGAAATATCTCGACCCAAAGAAGAAGGCTGCTGAGATGGCAGACTTACTGAAGAACAAAGAGAAATGCGACGTCGTGATATGTCTCAGCCACATGGGATGGAGCATGATAGGCGAGGAGGGCGACCAGCAGGTGATAGGCAGCACGCGCAACATAGACCTCGTGCTTGGAGGCCACTCTCACACTTACTTCAAGACTCTGGAGTATGTCAACAACCTTGATGGCAAGAGCATCCCTGTAGACCAAAATGGTAAGCACGCTCTCTTTGTGGGTAAACTCAAACTTGAATTCGAATAACCATGCATCGCAAGACATCAGAGATAACCAAGGATGTGAAGGTGCTTTTTGCGCATCTAGAGAAGAAGATAGCTGGTTCGCTCCACGAACATCCTTCCAAGGAGATGCTCGACCGCCTCTCCATTCTCGCTGGTTTCCAAGACTGGGAGAGTTTCAAGAAAGAGATAAAAGAGGGAGAGAATCCAGAGTAGTTTGGTGCGCTTTTGCGCATCAATCAACAATAATATCAAAGGATGGTATGTCGGCATGACATGCCATCCTTTTGATGTTATATAAACCGAAAAACTGATATTCTTCTTTGGAAATGCTATCTGTGTTATAGGTTTTTTACTTTGGAAATACACGCGTTTTTGAAAGTTTTTACTTTGGAAATAGCAAAATATTCTTCTCTTTTTGCTTTGGAAATGACGAAACATAGTATCTTTGCACTTGATATTTAGGATTTTAGATATGTTTACACGAATAGCTGTCAATTATCTGCGCCAATGGGCGGAAAAGGACGAACGTAAGCCACTAGTCCTACGTGGTGCCCGACAAGTGGGGAAAACAACATTGATAGAGTTGTTTGCCAATGAGTTTGATACCTATATCTATCTGAATTTAGAAGAGAAGGAAAATGCAGAGCTTTTTGCGTCGGACTATTCCTTTGATGACTTGTTGGCTGGTGTTTTTTTTAAGGCGAATGTATCACAAGATGTCAGTAAGCGCACGTTGATATTTATCGACGAGATACAAAATGAGCCAAAGGCGGTGCAGACTTTGCGCTATTTTTATGAAAAGCGTCCAGACTTGTATGTCATTGCCGCTGGATCGTTGTTGGAGAGTTTGATGGGTCGACACATCTCCTTCCCTGTGGGTAGGGTAGAGTATATGGCTCTTCATCCATGCACCTTTGTGGAGTTTCTTCGTGCTATGGGGCATGAGGTGATAGCTGACGGTATAGAGAAACTAAATCTGCCAGCTTCCTTGCACTTGCAGGTGATGGAGTTGTTCAAGAAATATATGATAGTTGGCGGTTTGCCGGAAGCTGTGGCAAACTATGCCAAGTACAAGGACTTCGTAAAGCTCAATGAGGTATTCAATTCTCTGCTTTCCGGTTATCGTGACGATGTGGAGAAATATGCCAGCAAGCCCAAGGAACAGGACACCATCCGCTACATCCTTAATTATGGATGGGCAGCGGCAGGACATCGTATACAATTCGCCAAGTTTACGAGTTCTTCTTTCAAGGCTTCTGACGTAGGAAACGCTTTCAGGACATTGGAGAAGACATTGCTGTTGGAATTGGTCTATCCTCAGATGTCTGCCACATTTCCGATATTGCCAGACTTAAAGAAGAGTCCCAAGTTATTGTGGTTAGACACAGGATTGGTGAATTATGTGGCAGGAATGCAAGAAGAAATGTTGTTCCGCAAAGATACGGACGAGTTGTGGAAAGGCGACATTGCTGAGCATGTTGTAGGACAGGAATTGTTGGCTGCATCTTTTACATTTGGAGAGAAGCGGATGTTTTGGGTGCGTGATGCAAAGAACTCACAGGCAGAGGTCGATTTTTTGATACGTTATAAGTCTCATCTTCTTCCGATAGAAGTGAAGACGGGTGGCAATGCAAAGTTGCGTTCGTTGCACCTTTTTATGGATGAGTCAAGTGAGGAGGTCGCTTTGCGGCTTTGGAATGGCCCGATGACATCCGATACTGTTACCACGAAGAGTGGCAAGACCTTCACATTATATAATATACCTCTCTACTATTCGGGATATTTACAGGAATTCTTGAAGAAGGTGTTGTAGCCTATTGCTATAATAGTTGGCTTCGTGTGAAAATAATAAGGGTGCATCAAATTCTCTCATTTGATGCACCCTGCTGAAATAAAGGAAACGTGTGGTTGATTGCCGTTTCCGGGAAAATCTCCCTTCTAAATAGATTGTTGTTGGTAGGAGTTGTATGTGTAGTCTTATGCTGTCTTTTTTTTGATTAGTTGGTGTAGCAACTCTCGCCGTGCTCGTAGATGTCGAGACCTTCCTCTTCCACTCGCTTGTCGACGCGCACTCCGATAGTCTTGTCCACCACCTTATATATAATAAATGTCACGATGATGCTGTAGACAATGCTGATGATGGTGGTGACAACCTGTATCCACAACTGATGCCAGTCGCCATAGAGCGCACCCTGCACTCCTTCGTCGCCCGTCACGGCGTGGGTGGCAAATACACCAGTGAGTATCGAACCGAGTATACCGCCTATGCCGTGCACGCCAAACGCATCCAGCGCGTCGTCATATTTGAACTTGGCCTTTACCACTGCCACCATGAAGAAGCACACGCAGGTGGAGATGATGCCGATGAGGAAAGCACCGAGAATGTCGGTCGATCCTGCTGCCGGTGTTATTGCCACCAGTCCTGCCACTGCTCCTGTGCAGGCGCCCACAGTAGTGGGCTTCTTGTTTACCACCCAGTCAATTATTATCCAAGTCACAGTAGCTGCCGCAGTAGCCACATGTGTCACCATGAAAGCGTTTGCTGCCAGTCCGTCGGCTGCCAGTCCGCTTCCTGCATTAAATCCAAACCATCCCAGCCAGAGGAATGACATACCCATGAAGACGAAGGTGATGTTGTGTGGTGTTATTGGGTGTCCCACGCGATAGTCCTCGCGCTTGCCCACGCAGAGTGCCATCACCAAGGCTGCCACACCGGCATTGATATGCACCACCGTACCGCCGGCGAAGTCTATTGCTCCCATCTCCTGCAGGAATCCACCGCCCCACACCCAGTGTGCCATAGGCAGATAGGCTATTATCACCCATGCAATGATGAATGCCACATAGCCCGTAAACTTCACTCTCTCGGCAAAGGCTCCGAGGATGAGGGCTGGTGTGATGAGTGCAAACATGCACTGGAACATGGCGAAAGTCAGTTCGGGAATGCCTGTAGGCATCAGTGTGTTTATGGTAAGTCCGTGGAGGAAACACTTGTCAAAACCTCCCATGATGCAAGCCAGAGGGTTGCCACTGTCGGCAAACTGTGTGGAGAAAGCCCATGAATAGCCGAATGCCACCCATATCAGACTTATCACAGCCACGATGAAGATGGTCTGCATCAGCACACTCAGTATATTCTTCTGCCTCACCAGTCCGCCATAGAAGAGAGCGATGCCTGGGATGGACATCAAGAGAACGAGCACTGTGGCAGTTATCATCCACGCTGTGTTACCTGTATCGAGTGTAGTCAATAATAAACTTATCATATCTTTTTTTTCTTTTTACCTTAATAAATATGTGATGATTTCAGAATCTCAAGTTTTAAAGTCATGACCAAAATGCAAATCATAACCTTCAACCTTCAACTTTCAACCTTACTTCTCCTGTTCTGCATTATAGAGGGCTATGTCGCCACGCTCTCCTGTGCGTATGCGGATGGTGTCCTCCACAGGGATGACGAAGATTCTTCCGTCGCCAATCTCTCCCGTGTGGGCTGCCGTCTGTATGGCATTGATAGTTTTTTCCACATTCTTCTCGCGCACCACGATGTTGAGCAGTACTCGCTCAATGCTACTCGTGTTGTACATCACACCTCGATAGATTCTCTCCTGGCGCATCTTTCCCTCGCCGCGCACATCATAATAAGAAAACCACTCGATGTCGGCTTCAAGCAATGCAGCCTTCACATCCTCGAATCTTGTCTTGCGGATAATTGCTTCAATCTTCTTCATCTGATTCTTCTTTGGTTGAATAAATAAGTAAGTGTATATCCAATTAAACTAACAAAATGTCTTATTCTTGGTGCAAAGGTATGACAATATGACAATATTAACAAGTATATTGTAACTTAATGTTAACTAAATATGACTTGTATTATCGTTTAGTGTTATGTAAATGCAATATACAAACAATATGTAAGCAAACTCTGCTCGTTTGCTTACATATTGAAACTTATATTAAAATTCAAGATAATTTATGCTTCTCATGGATGCAGTGAGTACGCTGCACCTGCTATGAATACCTACTTATTCTCTATAAGCCAATCCAAGGCATACATTTGTTTGATGCCGTCATGATACACCACAGGGTCATTATCCAATGTCAACAAATACTTTGGGTAAGAGTCGGAAAGAGACAATAATGGTGCCAACTCTCTCTTCATTGTATTCTCGTCCCTTACGCTGAGCGATACTTGATAATAAGATTTTTCGGCTCCTCTTATGACAATAAAGTCTATTTCGGCATCACCTGCCTTGCCTACATATATTTCTCCGCCCCTACGTGCCAATTCCAGATAGACTATATTCTCTAATATATGTCCCAAGTCGCCTCCTTTCGTACCATTGATGACATTACGCAAGCCAATGTCTGCTAAATAGAGTTTCATGCCCGTTTTCAACAACTGTTTGCCCTTAGCATCATATCTTGATACAGGATAAAAGATGTAGCTATCGGTCAAAGCTGAGATATAATTCTCCACGGTGTGAGAAGTTATTTTTCTGCCCAATGATGTCATAGTGTCGCTAATGCGCTTGACGACAGAGATATTGCCGATGTTGTCTGCCAGGAATCGCACCACACTCTGCAACATCATCACGTCAGTAATTTTCTTGCGAGCCACCACATCCTTGAGCACCACCGTGTTGTATAGTCCCGTCAGGTACTCATGCACCATCTCTGGATTATCTTTTATTTGTAGGACATAAGGAAACGCTCCATTCTCTATATAGGTGCGATATGCATTCTCCAAACTCTCTCTTGTAGGCAAAGCTGACAGATACTCCTGAAAAGAAAATGGATATAGTTTTATTTCCACATACCTCCCTGTGAGCAATGTGGCGATTTCGCCCGACAAAAGATAAGCATTCGAGCCTGTGACGTAGATGTCTACATTATCCAATAAGAACAAACTGTCTATTACCTTCTGAAAGTTTTCTACCATCTGAATTTCATCAAAGAACAGATAGTTCATTTTCTCCAGGCAAAGTGACTCTTTCACGTGGCCATACAATACCTTATAGTCCAAGTATGGCTCATTGGCAAGATCCTCAAAATTGAGTTCCTGCACCTGTTCCTTACCCACTCCTTCAGCAAGGAGATGATCTCGATACATTTTTAGCAACGAGGATTTGCCACATCGGCGAATGCCCGTCACTACCTTAATAACCTTTTTGTCTCTCCATTTCTCCAAGAGCGACATGCATTCCTTACGTTCTATCATAAGCGAAAAAATGAATTGCACTGCAAATATCCGAAACTTTTCGGAGAAAATTGCAGTGCAATGCATTTTTCTTGTGTCTTTGCTATAAATTTGCAGTGCGCTGCAAATTTCATATCGCTTGATACCTACTATTGCTAACAATGGCAATCATAGTAGTTGACGTGTCCTCACGTCAATCCCAGTAAGCGAATAGGAATGTGGGGATGCAGTGAGGGCGCTGCACCTGCTATGAATATCGTTGTCAGCAAACTGGTGACCTGTTGTAAGCTGTTAGGTGCGGCGATGTTTTGACATATGTCACAAACCTTTGCGACATATGTCAAAAACGTTTGTGACAATTGTCATAAACTTGTGTGACATATGCCAAAACATCGACGCAGCTATATGCTTACAAAAATCTAACGGTATTTTTACAACAATAGTAACTATAGTAGTTGACGTGTCCTCACGTCAACCTCAGCAAGCGAATAGGAATGTGAGTGGTGCAGTGAGGACACTGCACCTACTACGAGTGGTAACCATAGGAGGCGAAGCGCCCTCGCTTTGCCAAGAGTCTCCCACGGAGATTATTTATTATATTTTCTCCCACAGAGATTGTTTTTTGTGTTTTCTCCCACAGAATCCACGGAATTCACAGAATTGGCCCCACGTCATATGTAGTTTATATAGAATTGGCTTGAGTCATATATAGTTTATACAGAATGGCCCCACGCCATGTAGCGTTCACACAGAAACCTTCTGTGTCGTCTGTGGGTTCCGTGGGAGAATCATAACGCAAATTTCTGTGAGAGTATTTTGTGCTACGGCGAGGGCGCCGTACCTCCTACTTTACCTTTGATAACTTACATGTGGGGATGCAGTGAGGACACTGCACCTACTATAGTTACCGTTGTTTGCTTACTCGTACTAACAATGGTAACCATAGGAGGCGAAGCGCCCTCGCTTTGCCAAGAGTCTCCCACAGAGATTATTTTTATATTTTCTCCCACAGAGATTGTTTTTGTGTTTTCTCCCACAGAATCCACGGAATTCACAGAATGGCTTGCGCCATATGTACTTTATACAGAATAGGCTTGAGTCATATATAGTTTATACAGAATGCCCCCACGCCATGTAGCGTTCACACAGAAACCTTCTGTGTCGTCTGTGGGTTCCGTGGGAGAATCATAACGCAAATTTCTGTGAGAGTATTTTGTGCTACGGCGAGGGCGCCGTACCTCCTACTTTACCTTTGATAACTTACATGTGGGGATGCAGTGAGGACACTGCACCTACTATAGTTACCGTTGTTTGCTTACTCGTACTAACAATGGTAACCATAGGAGGCGAAGCGCCCTCGCTTTGCCAAGAGTCTCCCACAGAGATTATTTTTTTATATTTTCTCCCACGGAATCCACTGAATTCACAGAATTGGCTTGCGCCATGTAGCGTTCTCACAGAAACCTTCTGTGTCGTCTGTGAGTTCTGTGGGAGAATTCGGGCTGAAAGCTCAGTTGCACATAGCTCAGGGCAGAGTTGCGGAGCAACGACACCCTGGGAATTAATGTATGTTGCTATAATGTATCTGCCCTTTCAGGTCGTGCAACAGGTAATCATAGTAGTTGACGTGTCCTCGCGTCAACCTCAGCAAGCGAATAGGAATGTGGGGGGTGCAGTGAGGACACTGCACCTACTATGAAAACTTACGAAGTGTCATGCATTATATGTCGGATGCTAACGAAATGTCA
>CAVCGK010000054.1:0-14671 GCA_963601795.1 bacterium
GTACCCAGAGCCGGGGTCGAACCGGCACGGATTACTCCACTGGTGTTTGAGACCAGCGCGTCTACCGATTCCGCCATCTGGGCCTTTACAACCTTAATAATTGCGAATGCAAAGGTAATGCTTTTTTCTTAATGGCACAAATATTCATGAATATTTTTATCCTTCATATGGCAGAAGCCTAAAATGCACGTACGTGAAATGTACAACGCACGTACGTCCATTCGCCAACGCACGTACGTGCATCGGGCATTGCACATACGTGCATTTTCTCCTATACACAAGTTCAACTTAGCGCAGGAAATATTTGGCAATAATTATGGATAGGTGTAAATTTGCACCCGACATTAATCGTGGAGAAATAAGAAATGGCGCATTGGCATATATATAATAAGGTGAAACAGATTAAGACTTTCATCGTGATTTTTCTCACTTGGACATTGATAGGAGTGCTCAGCAAGGTGGTTTTCCTCGCTGTCCACAGCAAACTCATTCCCAGTCCGAGCATTGGCGACTATCTCGCCGTCATGTGGCACGGACTGCCCCTCGACTTTGCCATGGCAGGCTATCTATGCATCCTGCCCGCCATAATCCTCATCATCTCCATATGGATAAAAAGCAAAGCTGTGGTTGTGGCATGGCGCATATGGTTTGCCTTCGCCTCGCTGGCGTCAGCAGTAGTCTTCGTCACCAACATAGCCCTATATGGCTATTGGGGATTCCCATTGGACAACACTCCCCTACTCTATCTCAAGACATCGCCTACAGATACTCTTGCGAGCATGACTTTGGCGCAGACCATTCTTTTGCCACTCGCCATGCTGATTTTGGCTTTTTGCATATACATCCTTTTCGATAGAATAGGTAGCAAAACTTTCATAGCAGAGAAGCCGAGCATCAAGGCGAAAGGCATCACCTCTGCCATAATGCTACTTTGCACGGCAGCCTTGATAATACCAATACGTGGTGGATTCTCCACGGCAGTAAACCACACGGGCAATGTCTATTATTCCACCAACGTGCGCCTCAACCATGCCGCCGTTAATCCTCTGTTCAGTTTCTTCGAATCTGTGATGCATACCGAGGAAATCGGTTCGCGCTACAGATTTATGGACGATAATGAAGCTCAGAAGATATTCCGTGGTATGACGCACACCTCTCTGCGCCAAGATGCAAAACGTCATGACTATAATGTCATAGTGATATGCTTGGAGAGCTTTTCAAAGTATATCATGGAGGAGAGTGGACACGTCAAGGGAGTGGTGCCCAATCTAGAGCGCTACTCACATGAAGGCATATATTTCACTAACTTCTATGCAAATAGTTTCCGCACCGACCGTGCCATAGTATCCGTCTTCAGCGGTCTGCCTGCACAACCCACTATGAGTGTCATGGACCAGCCGCACATCAGCACCTCACTGCCCTCATTGGCACGAACACTGGCAAAGAGTAACTATGACACACATTTCTATTACGGTGGCGATGCCGGCTACAGCAATATGCGGTCGTATGTCATTGGCACGGGTTTTGAAAAGATTACCGACCAACATGACTTCGACAACAAACTTGTGACTGGCAAATGGGGAGTGGCTGACGGTCCGCTCTTCGACCGCGTGCTCGATGAGATAAAGCAGGAAACAGAAAAGTGCAACGCACCATTCTATAAAGGAATAATGACTGGCAGCAGCCATGAGCCCTTTGATGTGCCTGGTTACAAGAAACTTGCCGACCCTGCACTCAATGCCTTCTCCTATGCAGACCATTGCCTTGGTAAATTCATTGAGGGTCTGAAGGCATTGCCATGTTGGGAAAACACCGTCGTGGTAATCGTGCCCGACCATCTTGGTGCATATCCGGCGGATATCGACAACACCCAGTTGTGGCGCTACGAACTGCCTCTCATCATGCTTGGCGGCCCCATCACCGCTCCACGACAAGTGACAACATGCGGTTCACAGATAGACATCTGTGCCACAGTGCTCGGCATGCTAGGTAGAGACCATTCGGACTTCCTCTACTCCAAAGACCTCTTCGATCTGCAGGCACCACACTTCGCTTTCTTCACACTGCCCGATGCTATGGGAATGGTTCAGGACAGCACCTTCGTCTTTTACGACAATGTCGCTCAGACCTTGACGAAGTCGCAAGGCAATGACACATCCCGTCTTCTCGTCAAGTCGCAGGCATATCTGCAAAAACTATATGACGACCTGGAAGTCCGTAAGAACGGGAAATAATCATAGTAGTTGACGTGTCCCCACTCTAACCACGTCCTAACCTCTATCCCATTGCCTTGTATCGGGTACGGCGAGGGCGCCGCACCTCCTATAATTACAACAATAAAGTCGAGAGATTGTTTTGATGCACCCATGTAATTTTGTAATTTTGCAATCATAAATAGATGCTCAAAATTGTAGGAGAAAAATTGGGAAATGAACAAGATACTTTTGAGTTTCGACACAGAAGAGTTTGATTTGCCACGCGAGCATGGTGTAGAGCTATCCTTGGAAGAGGGCATGAAGGTGTCGGTCTATGGCACCAACCGCATCTTGGATTGTTTGAAAGCCAATGGAGTGAAGGCGACATTCTTTTGTACGGGAAACTTTGCCGAGAATGCTTCCGACGTGATGCAGCGCATCATGGACGAAGGACACGAAGTGGCGTGCCATGGTGTGGATCATTTTGTGCCACGTGAGACTGATATAGAAAACTCCAAGAAGATTGTAGAACGCGTGACAGGAATAACAGTGCATGGCTATCGTCAGCCACGCATGTTTGCCGTTTCCAATGATAAGATTCGCGAAATGGGAATGATATATAATTCCTCCCTCAATCCTGCTTTCATCCCAGGAAGATACATGCACTTGGATATGCCAAGGACGTGCTTCATGAAAGACGGCGTGCTTCAAATACCCGCATCAGTTACTCCTATAGTGCGCTTTCCTCTATTTTGGTTGGCAAACCATGTGTTGCCACCTCGTCTCTACCACTGGATGATACGCCACACACTGAAGCATGACGGATATTTCACTACCTATATGCACCCCTGGGAATTCTATCATTTGAAAGAACATCCGGAGTGGAAAATTCAGGGAATAATAAAGATGAACTGTAGCGACGAACTCCTCTGCCGCTTGGACAAACTGATAAAGATGCTCAAGCAGACAGGGGCAGAGTTTACCACCTATACTCCGTTCGCACAACAGAAAATCGCCGAACTTACTTCTTCTGCCAAAACTGCAGAGTAGAGTTTCTTATAAAAGTCGGGGTATAAATTCCCGCCACTAACAAAATGAGTCAAGAGAAAAGCAATAAAAAAGTCTCAATTCTCATTCCGTGCTACAATGAGCAAGACTCGCTCCATCCTCTCTATGATGCCCTAAAGAATCTCATGGACGACAACACGGCATATGACTGGGAGGTGTTGCTGATAAATGACGGCAGCAAGGATCGCACTATGGACATCATAAGAGCCTTGCGTGCCAAGGACAGACGTGTGGGATATGTCAACCTGTCGCGCAATTTCGGCAAGGAATGCGCCATGCTGGCTGGTTTTGACCATGCCTCGGGCGACTGCACTGTTATTATGGATGCCGACTTGCAGCATCCGCCACACGTGATACCGCAGATGCTGGAGAAATGGGAAGAGGGTTATGATGATGTGTATGGCAAACGCCTGACGCGTGGCAAAGAACCATGGTTGAGAAAGCAGTTCTCGCTGTTCTTCTATCGCATGCTGCAGAAGTCAGCTCGCTATGACATCCTGCAAAACGTGGGTGACTTCCGACTCTTGGACAAATCGTGCATCGCTGTGTTGCGACAACTGCGTGAGAGCGAACGCTACACCAAGGGCATGTATGCATGGATAGGTTTTAAGAAATGTGGCGTTGACTTCGAAACGCATGACCGTGTGGGAGGAGAGTCGCACATGAACGTGTGGAGTCTGCTGCATCTCGCAGTCGACGGCGTGACATCGTCCACAGTGGCACCATTGAAGTGGTCAGCATTCTTGGGAGTGGTGGTATCGTTCACCGCCTTCATATTCATGTGCTACACGTTGGTAAATACATGGATATATGGCGACCCCGTGCAGGGTTATCCCACATTGATGACCGTGATACTCTTCCTTGGCGGAGTACAACTGATGTCGCTTGGCATCATAGGCGAATATCTCGGCAAGATATTCAATGAAGCCAAGCACCGTCCAGTATATGTGGCGGCAGAAGTGGAAACTGATGCCATGTCAATAACAAGATTATACAATAAAGAAACTAGATAATGATACAGAAGTTCATGGCATTTTGGAAGAGTCCTAAATGCGTGTTTTGGTTTGGCATGTTCATTGCCGTCATAGCCACGGCACTGGAGGTGTCGCGTGGGCGCAATGCCAACTACATAGTCTATTCTGATGCCACCCGCATGTTTTGGGAAGGCATTACCCCTTACACCATGTCTTTCGTGGAGCAACACGGCCGCTATTTCCTTTATCCGCCAGCATTCTGCGTCTTGCTTTCCCCTATTCTGCTCTTGCCATGGTGGCTCGGACCTTTTGTGTGGAATCTTGGCAACTACAGTCTCTTTGCCTTGGCTATAAAAACACTGCCAAAGCAATTTGACGAATATAAACACTGCATATTCCTATTTCTCCTTCCCTTGCTTCTGCAAGCCATCTTCTGTTATCAATACAACACCGTGGTGTGCTATCTCTTCCTCTTTGCCTTCTCGCTTATGGAGCGGGGCAAAGGTCACTGGGCAGCATTGCTCATCATTCTATCAGCATCCACGAAGGTGTATGGAGGAATCGAACTTGCCATGCTGCTGATGTATGCCAAGCCCTGGCGCAATATCGGCATCGGATTATTAAGCGGTGTCATAATGATGGCTTTGCCTTTGCTCAATCCCAACTTTGAGAATCCGTTGGCACTCTATGGCGACATGGCATCAATATTGACAACTCACAACAATGCAGTAGATTATGTCGGACTGCTCTATGCCCGTGGACTGAAATGGCTCCTGTTGCCCAACAGTATGATAGTGCAGGGCGTGGTGCTTCTACTTATGGCAGTATGGTTCTTTGCGCGCCACAAGAGTTGGGGCGAGTTGCGCTTCCGCACCCAATGTCTTGCTCTGCTGATGGGATATATTATACTCTTTAGTGGATGCCCTGAGACACATACTTACATTATAGCCATTGCTGGCTACCTAATGGCATTCTGGATGCAGAAGGAAAGAACAAAGATAGACTGGGTGCTCTTTTGGTTGCTCTTCGTAAACTTCTGCATATTGCCCACCGACGTGCTCTGCCCTCCAAAGGTTCACCAGTTTATTCACGAGACATTTTGGCTCGACGTGTATACATATACTATTTGTTGGTTGCGTCTGCTGTGTAGGTAAAAACTACCAACGAATTTTCTCATATAGTGTCCTAATATTCTTATCGCTCAGTGGCAGTGGCAAGAATGAACACTTTTAAGGCAAAGTTGAGGCTTTGCCTTTTCTTTTATGTTGTTACTTTTGCACGCCACAAGTGGCAGATGATGAAAAAAGTGATGAAAAAAGTAACAGTAAAGGCTGTGGCTACAAGGCGTGAGATGGATGATTTCGTGCAATTGCCCCATCATCTCTACCGTAATACACCACAGTATGTACCCGATTTAGACCAGGATGTCCGCGAGACATTCGACCCGAAGAAGAATCCGGGGCTTGACTATTCCGAGATGCAACCTTTTGTTGCCTATGATGAAAATGGCAAATGTGTGGGAAGAATAGCAGGCATTATCAACCGGAATGCAAATGAAAAGTGGAATACGCACAATGTGCGTTTCGGACTTATAGAGTTTGTCGACGACCTTGATGTCTCCTCTGCTCTCCTCGATGCTGTGGCAGATTGGGGCAGGAAGCGTGGCATGGATGCCATACAAGGTCCTATGGGCATCACCGACTTTGAGAAGGAGGGAATGCTCGTGGAAGATTTCGACATGACTGGTTCGATGATATCTATCTACAACCACGAATATTATCCACGCCATATGGAACAGTTAGGATTTCAGAAAGAGGCGGACTGGTTGCAGATACAGATAGAAATCCCCAAGGAAATACCCGAGAGATATGCCCGTGTGGCAAAACTCTCCAAGCAGATGTTTGGGCTTCATGTGAAGAAACTCACCAAGAAGGAGATAATGCAGGAAGGCTATGGCAAAAAGGTTTTTGATCTTCTCAATCTTGCCTATTCGCCACTGTTTGGCTATTCGGCATTCACCGACAAACAGATAGATGCCTTTGTCAACAGATACATCCCATTGATAAATCTCGACCTTGTGTCGGCTGTCGAGGATGGTGACGGTCGCCTTATTGGTGTAGGCATCACTATGAGCGGTCTCTCCGATGCCCTCCGCAAGTCAAAAGGCAAACTGTTTCCTTTCGGATGGTATCACCTGCTGAAGGCATTGAAGTGGAAACATGAGGGTAAGGTGGAGTTGATGCTCGTCGGTGTGCATCCCGACTATCAGGGACTGGGAGTCAACGCCCTGTTCTTTAATGACCTTATACCTATATACAATAAACTGGGCTACACATGGGCAGAGACAGGTCCGCAGTTGGAAACCAATGTGAAGGAACTCTCGCAGTGGAAGCCCCTCAACCCAAAGACTGTGAAGCGCAGAAGATGCTACACAAAGAAACTTTAGGAATGATAAAGAGTTTTACTTATTAATACAACAGAATGATGAAAAGAGTAGTAATTACAGGTATGGGAATCTGGTCGTGTCTGGGTGTTACCCTCGACGAGGTGAGAGATTCCCTCTACGCTGGACGCAGCGGCATCATCTTCAGCCAGGAACGCAAGGACGCTGGTTTCCGTTCTCCGCTTTGTGCCAATGTGCCAACTCCTAATTTGAAACCGTTTGTTGCGCGCAATCAGCGCAACTTTATGCCCGAAGAGGCACAATATGCTTATATGGCAACAAAGCAGGCTCTAGAGAATGCCCATCTTGATGCCGACTACATAGCACAACATGAGGTGGGACTCATCTATGGCAACGACTCTGTGGCAGAAGCCACAATGCATGCTCTCGACAAGTTTCGTGAGTTTGGCAACACCGTGGCATGTGGTAGCGGTTCCATCTTCCAGTCTATGAACTCCACAGTGACTATGAACCTCGCCTGCCTCTTCAAGTTGCGTGGCATCAATCTCACTGCTTCTGCAGCGTGTGCATCGGGTTCGCAGTCTATAGGTCTCGGTGCTTTGCTCATCCGCAATGGTCTGCAGGACTGCGTGGTATGCGGTGGCGCACAGGAGAACAACATGTATAGTGTGGCAGCCTTCGACGGCATACAGTCATTCTCCGTACGCGAGAACGAACCTACGAAGGCAAGCCGTCCTTTTGACCGCGACCGCGATGGACTCGTGCCGGGCGGTGGTGCGGCTACCGTGATACTCGAGGAATATGAGCATGCTGTGAAGCGTGGTGCCCCTATCCTTGCTGAAGTAGTGGGCTGGGGATTCTCTGGCAATGGCGACCACATATCAACACCTAACGTTGACGGTCCAGCACGCTCGCTCGAACTCTGCCTGAAGGATGCTGCCGTGAGTGCAGACCAGATAGGATATATCAATGCGCATGCCACATCTACACATATCGGTGATGCACGCGAGGCACAGGCCATAGCACGCATCTTTGGCGAGCGCAATGTGCCTGTCACATCCACCAAGAGCCAGACAGGACACGAGATGTGGATGGCTGGAGCCAGCGAAATCATCTATTCCATCCTCATGATGAAGAATGACTTCATAGCTCCAAACCTCAACTTCGAGAATCCTGATGAGGAGACAGCATGCATCCACGTGCTGCCCGAACTTAAGAAGACTCACTTCGACATGTTCCTCTCCAACTCGTTTGGATTTGGAGGCACCAATTCCACAATAATAGTAAAGAACATATAATTATCAATTAATAATAAAAAGACAGAATGATGACACGTAATGAAATTGTAGAACATGTAAACAGCCTCTTGGCTGATGAGTTTGACATGGAGAGTTCTAACTTTGATGCTGAGGCAAACATCAAGGACACTCTGAGCCTTGACAGCCTGAGCCTTGTAGACCTCATAGCATTGGTACAGCAGAACTATAAGGTGGTGATTCCTGCTGCCGAACTGAAGAGCATACAGACTTTCAACAATCTGTATGACTACATCGAGACTCATCTTCCAAAGGAATAATGGACAGACCAGTTATCACACAACTCATTCCCCAGCGTAGTCCGATACTGATGGTGGACGAGTTGCTCCATGCTGATGGTGAGCAGGCGCATACCTGCCTCACCATCAGCTGCGACAACTTCTTTCTTGCCGATGACGGCACTATGGACGAAAGTGGCATCATTGAGCATATAGCCCAATCGGCATCTGCCTTCGCCGGTTATAAAGCCATCAATGCAGGAGCCACCGAACCGCCTTTGGGCTATATTGGCGAGGTGAAGAAATTCCGTTGTCACCACAGACCAACGACAGGCGACTGCCTTCACACCATAGTAAGCATGGGAGTGGAAGTCAACGGCGTCACATTGCTCACAGCCCAGACATTCCTCGTGGGCAATAAGGATGAAGAGCCGACTGCCGACAGTCAGCCCATTGCCGACACAAAGATGAAAATATTTATCAAGAGATGAAACTCGAGAACAACTATTTCAAACTGCTGCATCAGGAGAGTCAGGATGCTCACTCTGCCACTTTCCACGTGGCATTGCTTCCCGACTGCGATGTCTATCGTGGTCACTTCCCCGGCAATCCTGTGTGTCCGGGAGTCTGTAGCATGCAGATGATAAGGGAGTGTGCAGAGAAGTTTCTCGGCAAATCCCTTCACCAACCCACGGTAAGCCAGTGTCGCTTCGTCACATTGATGACACCGGCAGAATGCCCTGAGGTTGACATTAAGATGGAAATACTTGCTGCCACAGACACTGCCTATACCATAAAGGCCACCGTCAGCGGAGGCGACAACATATATTTGGACTATAAAGGAGAGATGACAGTATGACAAAATTCTGCATATACATCTACCGCTATTTCCGCAACCATCGCCTTGCTTTTTGGAGTTCGATGGTGATTCTCTTTGCCGTGTTTGGCTATTTCTCCTCGCAGATACACCTTGAGGAAGACCTCAACAAACTCATGCCTTCTTCTCGCAATGAGGACGGAAGCATGAAACTCGCTTTTGCCAACCTGCGCATCAAGGACAAGACATTCCTGCTCTTTGAGGGACAAAACGGTGCTTCTACAGAGCGCATAGCGGAAGTGTGCGATGCCTTTGTAGACTCTCTGCAAGCTCGCGATGCCGTGCATGGCGAGGACAAGAAAGCCATCGGCGATGTTTTCTACAACCTCTCCGATGACCTCATGCCCGATGCTATAGACTATCTGTCAGAGCATATTCCTGCCTACATAGACACCACCGTCTATAGCTGCATCGACTCGCTCCTCACTGTGGAGCACATGACTCGTCAGATGCAGCAAAACAAGAAAGACCTCATGGGAGATTTCGGTTCGGCTTATCCCGAACTCATACAGTCTGACCCTATCGGTCTGCGCAACGTATTGGCGGAGCAGATGAAACCGCTTATGGCGAGTGGCACAGGCGGATACAAGACCATAGACAACCATTTCTTCGTATCCGATTCCACAGTATGCGTGGCTTTCATTACTCCTCGCTATTCTTCCACGAATACCGGACAGGGATCAATCCTCTTTGAGAACCTCAACAAGTTGATAGAAGAGTTTGCCGTAAGTGCCCCTGATGTGAAGATATGCTATCACGGCACACCGGCGAGCGGATTCTATAATGCCGGACAGATAAAGCGCGACTTGGTATGCACCATCGGAGGTTCGCTCGTGGTGGTGATAATCTTCCTCTTGCTATGCTTCCGCAGATGGAACACTCTGCCCCTGCTCATCATCCCCGTGGCATTCGGCACACTCTTTGGACTCACCATGATGTATTTCATCAAGGGACAGTTCTCGCTCATTGCCCTTGGCATCGGTGCCGTCATACTCGGTGTAGCACTGAGCTATGTGCTTCACATCCTGACACATCACCGCTATGTGAATGACCCTGAGCAGATGCTGTGCGACCAAGTGCAACCTGTGTGTCTGGGATGTCTCACCACCATAGGTTCGTTCACAGGACTCATCTTTGTCAACACTGCCCTGTTGCAAGACTTCGGTCTCTTCTCTGCCTTCGCCATCTTCGGCACCACGGCATTCTGCCTCATATTCCTGCCACAACTGTTGGGAGGCAATAAGGAAAGCGAAGCACCTAACAAGGCTTTCGCCCTCATAGACCGCATAAACGCCTATCCCTTCCACAGCAAGAAACCTCTGCTGGCTGTCATCACCGTGCTGACGGTCATATGCATAGGGGCTTACGTGGTGAAAGGCACGCAGTTTGATGCCGACATGCACAATCTTGGCTACAATGCCGACATCACGACATACTCCGAGAACTTGCTTCGCCAAAAGACCTACACTGGCGACAAGCAGAAATACTTTGCCGCATCGGGTAAGACGATGGAGGAGGCAATATCCAACTTCGCCGTGCTGGAGCATAAGCTCGACTCGCTGCAACAGATGGGACTTGTGAGAAGCTACACTCACACGGAGAAAATATTCGTGCCGCTGAAGGAACAGCAGAAACGCATCGATGCATGGAAACATTTCTGGTCAGAAGAGCGTCTTGCCCGTGTGCGCCAGCTGATAGCAAAGACTGCCCCCACAGCAGGACTCAATGCCGAGGGCTTCGATTGCTTCTTCGATATGGCCACACGCGATTATCAGCCCGATGCCCTCTATAAGGCAGGCATCATTCCCGACGGATATCTGTCCACATTGATGGAGCAGTCATATAATGGCGACTGCCTATGCTTCACCTCTGTGCGCTGTGCCAACGACAGTGTGCATGACCAGAAGAGCGACTACTATCGCATCTGCAATGCCATAGCAGACAAACCGCATCTGATGGTGCTCGACACATATTATTACACTCTCGACACACTGGTCAGCATGAATGAAGACTTCAATGTGTTGCAGTGGGTGTCGATGGCATTTGTCTTCGTGGTGCTCCTTCTGAGTTTCAGATGCAGCATAAGCAAGACTCTGCTTGCCTTCATGCCGATATTGCTCAGTTGGGTGATAGTGCTCGGAGCGATGGCGCTGTTTGACGTAAGGTTTAATCTCGTCAACATCATCATCTCCACATTCATCTTCGGCATTGGTGTGGACTATAGCATCTTCGTGATGAACGGACTGACCGACAAGAATGCGGGCAAGATGTTGGCTTATCACAAGACAGCCATCTTCTTCAGTGCCGTGACACTCATTGTCACCGTGGCATCCATGCTCTTCGCCAGCCATCCAGCCATTAAGTCGGTGGGATTCTCCACCTTGACGGGACTGGTTTCGGCTGTGGTGTTGTCATATGTGATGCAGCCCGCAGTGTGGTATTGGATGCAAAAGAGAAAGAAGTAAGCATAAGCGTATGAAATATGACGTTATCATAATAGGCAGCGGACTTGGCGGTCTGCAATGCGGTTATATCCTCGCCCGTCAGGGCAAGCGAGTGCTTGTGCTTGAGCAAGCCATCCAGGCTGGAGGATGTCTGCAGAGCTACCGTCGGCAAGGACTTGCTTTCGACACAGGTTTCCACTATGTGGGTGGCTTGGAGGAAGGACAGTCGCTGCATAGTGCCTTCAAATACATGGGACTGCTCAGTCTGCCTTGGCATCAGTTGGATAAAGACTGTTTCGACCGAGTGACCATCTGCGACAGGAGTTTTGACCTTGCGCAAGGCTATGAGCATTTCTGCAACAAGTTGGCAGATGATTTCCCAGAGGAGCGCATAGGGCTGATGCACTACACAAAGCAACTGCAGGACTCTATGACTGACCAACTACAACCGTTCTCGCCCGATATGCCACAACCCGAATATATGGGTTCACTGATGACAACAGGCGCATGGCAGTTTCTTGAGGACACATTCCAAGACCCTCTATTGAGGAATGTGCTTAGTGGCACGTCGCTGAAGATGGAACTCCAACGCGACACTCTGCCCCTCTTCAGTTTCCTTCATGGCAATAGCAGTTTTGTGGAGAGTAGTTGGCGACTGCAGGGTGATGCGTCGCAGATAGTAGACCACTTCGTAAGCGAGATAAAATCTATGGGTGGCGAAATCATTTGCCGTGCAAAGGTGACCGAACTCGTGGAGAATGACGGCACACTGCGCTATGCCGTGTGCGACAATGGCGAAACCTATGAGGCAGACATCTTCATAAGCGACATTCACCCGGCGCAGACCTGCGACTTGGTGAAGGAGAGCACAAAGATTAAGAAGATATTCCGCAACAGGATGAAAGCCATGCCCAACACTTTCGGCATGTTCACCGTGGCACTGACCTACAAGCCACAGACCGTGCGCTACTTCAACCACAACCACTACATCTACAATAATCCCGATGTGTGGGAGCATCAGAAGGACGGCATACTCGTGAGTTGCCGTGTGCCTGAAGACGGTAGCGAATATACTCGTCAGATAGACCTGCTGATGCCACAGGACTGGAGCCAATGCGAAGCATGGCAGGGCACACGAGTGGGGCGTCGAGGCGAAGATTATGAGGAGACGAAAGCACGTCTTGCCGAGAAATGTATAGACCGTGTGGCGCAGTATATCCCCGAGATAAAGGCATACGACAAATGCTACACCTCTACGCCCCTCACTTGGCACGACTACACGCTGACTCCCGAGGGCAGTGCCTATGGCATGCGCAAGGATTGGCACAATCCGCTGCTGACGATGATTTCGCCACGCACGCCTGTGGTAAACCTCTACATGACAGGACAAAACCTGATGCTGCATGGAGTGCACGGAGTGACGATGACAAGCATGCACACATGTGCCGCAATATTGGGAAAACAACAGATATGGAAAATATTAACAACATAAAGACGATAGTGATATGACACAAAAGAAATATGCTCTGGTGACAGGCGGAAGCCGTGGCATCGGCAGGGCTGTAAGCATCAAACTGGCAAGCATGGGCTACCATGTGCTTATAAACTATGTAAGCAACAAGGCTGAGGCTGACCGCACACTGCAGATGGTGCGCGATGCAGGCGGCGACGGCGAGACGATGCAGTTTGACGTTGCCAATGGCAGTCAGATAAAGGAAGTGCTGCAGACATGGCAGGAGAATCATGCCGACGCATATGTGGAAGTGCTGGTAAACAATGCTGGCATACGCCGTGACAACATCATGGTGTTTATGCCCGAAGAGGATTGGCACAGCGTGATAAACACCTCGCTCGACGGTTTTTATTATGTCACTCAAGCATTGCTCCAGCCGATGCTCGTACACAAGTATGGACGCATCATAAACCTTGCAAGTGTGAGCGGACTCAAGGGATTGCCCGGACAGACCAACTATTCAGCCGCCAAGGGTGGCATCATAGCAGCCACAAAGGCGCTGGCGCAAGAGGTGGCAAGAAAGAATGTCACGGTGAATGCCGTAGCTCCAGGTTTCATTGAGACTGACATGACCGACGGTCTGGATGTGGCTACACTCAAGAAAACCATTCCTAGCCAACGCTTCGGCAAACCTGAGGAGGTGGCTGAACTGATAGGCTTCCTCGCATCGGACAAGGCAGGATATATCACTGGCGATGTGATATCCATCAATGGTGGACTGTATACATAAGAAATAGATAAGACACGCAAGTGTTATTCGCAAATAACATAAGCGTATTTCATAAATACGCACAAGAATCTTTTATAAAGAAACAATAAAGATGAAAAGAACAATCATTACTTTTTTCATTCTGTTGTTGGCTTGCATCACCGTCTCTGCACAGCAAGAAGAGCTGGGCAGGACGGTGGCAAGCCACTTTCAAGGACTCAACTCTTTCACCGCTACGGTGAAGTTGACACGTCACAATGCCGCAGTTACAAACGACAATGTCACCAAGGGAAATTTCTATTGGAAGCGCCCAGACCAGCAGAGTATGGTATTTCCTGACACCAAGGAAATGCTTCTCGCCAGTGGCACTGCCTACACGATGGTGAAAAACGGCAAGCAACGCACAGTGAAGGCAAAGTCTATGGGCAACAATCCTTTCGAGATTCTCACCGACATCTTCACGCATATGGCATCGGGCAACAGCAAGACGCTGACAAACCAGGCTAATGTGACTGTGACAAAGCAGGGAGCATCTTATCTGCTCAAAGTGACACCAAAGACCACTGATGCCAAGGCTAAGCGCAGACTGATGTTCACTTCGTTCACGGTGCTGATAGACAATGCAGGAAATGTGACTCGTCTGCACATCAACGAGCGTGGGGGCAACTACTCTCAGTATGACTTCTCCGGCTATCAACTCAACACGAATATCAACAGCAAGATGTTTACTGCAAAGGCACTGTAAACAACTCCAGTATCTATTATTAGTTGATTATCAATGTTATACGCTCTAAACGGTAGAAAAGTGACAATATGGATTCTGTTTAGATACGAAATGGTGAAAGTTTAACGTATTTAACCTTCATTTATACCTTTTGCGCATCAGAATACAACACATCTATACCATCGTCTTGCAAATACATCATCACGCCCTTGGAAAAGACTTTGGAATA
>CAVCGK010000055.1:0-13948 GCA_963601795.1 bacterium
GCCTTCAAGTCCTCAGAGATAGGGTTCTTGTCGTCGAAGCTCTCTGGCACCATGACAGCCATGGCGTGAGGCAAGGACAAGCCACTCATCACGAAGAACTCAAACACATTGTCGAGACTGGCAGAGTCGCTCATGTTAGGCTGCACAATAGGTGAAATCTCACGGATATCACCCAGAGCCTCACTGCTCAGCACACTCTCGCGCGCCTTCATCCAACCACGGTTACCACGTATGGTGTTAATCTCACCATTGTGTGCCAACAGACGGAAAGGCTGCGCCAAGCTCCATGTAGGGAACGTGTTGGTAGAGAAGCGGGAGTGAACGAGTCCCAAACCGCTCGTAAAATAGTTATTTGTCAAGTCGGGGTAATACTGGCGCAACTGCAAGCTGCTGAGCATACCCTTGTATACGATGTTCGAATTGGAAAGCGAACAAACATAGAAGTCAGGATCGGTGACACGCTTCTCGATGCGCTTACGGATGAGATAGAGAGTGCGCTCGAATACTGGCACCTTGTCGTCGGTGACACCCGTGATGAACACCTGCTTTATGGCAGGTTCGTTGCTCAATGCAGCCTCACCCAAGCACTCAGGGTTGGTAGGCACATTGCGAAGATGCATCAACTGCAGTCCCTCACGCTCTATTTCCTCTATCATTATAGAGAGGATCTCATTCTGTTTCTTCTCGTCCTTTGGCAAGAAGATGAGACCTGTGCCGTATTTTCCTTTCTCTGGCACAGGGATGCCTTGCAGGAGAATAAACTCATGCGGAATCTGAAGCATGATGCCGGCACCGTCACCTGTCTTGTTGTCGGCGCCCTCTGCGCCACGGTGGCGCATGTTCTCGAGCACCTTCAAGGCATTGTCTACCAGCTCATGACTCTTGTTGCCGTGGATGTTAACCACCATACCTACGCCACACGCATCGTGCTCATAGGCTTTGCTGTACAATCCTTTTTCCTTTTCCATTTTTCTTTCTATCGGTTATTTATTCTTTGTATGCTTTTTCGTGAACACCTGCTACGGCTCTACCGCTTGGGTCGTTCATATTCTTGAATGCAGCGTCCCATGCCAACGCTTCGGCTGTGCTGCATGCCACACTCGGTATTGAAGGCACGCTCTTTGCCGCGCTGTCACTTGGGAAGTGCTCTGCAAAGATGGTGCGGTAATAATATTCCTCTTTGTTCTGTGGAGGGTTGATTGGGAATCGCTCTGCAGCGTGAGCCATCTGCTCGTCGCTCACAGCCGATGCAGTAATCTGCTTCAGAGTGTCTATCCAAGAGTAGCCCACACCATCGGAGAACTGTTCCTTCTGTCGCCAAGCCACTTCCTGAGGCAACATGTCTGCGAATGCCTCGCGCACCACCTTCTTCTCTATAGTCTCTCCAGGACACATCTTCAGTTCGGGATTCATGCTCATCGCCACGTCGAGGAACTCCTTGTCGAGGAATGGCACACGTCCCTCTATGCCCCAAGCTGCCAAACTCTTGTTGGCACGCAGACAGTCGTAGAGATAGAGTTTGCTCAACTTTCTTACGGTCTCCTCATGGAAAGCCTTTCCGTCAGGAGCCTTATGGAAATAGAGATAACCTCCGAATATCTCGTCTGCACCCTCGCCCGAGAGCACCATCTTGATGCCCATGCTGCGGATGACGCGTGCCAAGAGATACATAGGAGTAGAGGCACGCACTGTCGTCACGTCATAAGTCTCTATGAAATAGATGACATCGCGTATAGCGTCAAGACCTTCCTCTATGGTGTAGTTTATCTCATGGTGCACAGTTCCGATATGGTCAGCCACCAAACGGGCCTTCGCCAAGTCAGGTGCACCCTTCAGACCTACAGCGAAAGAGTGCAGGCGTGGCCAGTAAGCCTTTGTCTGCTCGCCATTCTCTATGCGGTTTTCTGAATATTTCTGTGCTATTGCAGAGATTACCGACGAGTCAAGACCACCGCTAAGAAGCACTCCGTAAGGTACGTCACTCATCAGCTGACGCTTCACCGAAGCCTCCAGGGCATCATGCACGTCCTTCACAGTCTCATCGTAGTCGGCATACTGGTCTTCAGTAGCTCCATATTTCATCCAGTCGCGAGTGTAGTAGCGACGCATACCTGGCGACTTGCTGTAATAATAGTGACCTGGCAGGAATGGTTCATAGTGGTCACACTGACCCTCGAGAGCCTTCAGTTCAGAAGCCACCATCACCTTGCCATCTTTGTCATAGCCTATGTAAAGAGGTATCACACCGATAGGGTCGCGGGCTATGAGAAACTCATCGCGCTCTGCGTCATAGAGAGCGAAGGCGAAGATACCATTGAGCTGCTCCATCATCTTTACTATGCGACGGTGCACAGCCTCTTCATCTTTATATATTAATGTGCCGAAATCAGTGTCCTCGCGCATCTCTCTGTAGAGAGAAAGTACCACCTCGCAGTCGGAACCAGTCTGGAACTGATACTTGCCGGCGAAGCGAGCACGTATGTTTTGGTGATTGTAAATCTCACCATTTACAGCCAGCACCTGCTTCTTGTCGGGTGCAAACAATGGCTGACGACCACTCTCAGGGTCTACGATGCTCAGTCGCTCGTGTGCCAATATTGCCGAACCGCCACAGTAGATGCCACTCCAGTCTGGTCCACGATGGCGTATTTTCTGACTCATTCTCAATGCTTGCTGTCGCAATTCGGGAGTTTGTTCCTGAATATTAAATATGGATACTATTCCGCACATAATGTCTTTTATTTTTCCTTTATTGTTGTCTCAATAACAAAATGGTGTGTTTCGGTTACAAAGTTACAACAAAATGTTAAATTACAAAACTATCGTGCTACGTTTTGTAACATAAATCCCATTATTTAACAAAATGTCATAGTTTTGAGGCATAAAAGCAACAGATTATAATCTTATTCTTCCTTTGGCTAGTACTATAAGGGCATCGTACCTCCTAAAAAAATAAGGGCGCCGTACCTCCTAAAAATCTACCACAAAGCTGATAATGGTAATATTAGGAGATACAGCGCCCTCGCTATACCAATATAATTTTATTCTAATTACTTATGTCTGTTTGCCCTCTGCTCGCGATATTTCGCCTTCTGACGGGCTGAACCCGAACCGTGGGCACCAGTGATATACTTCTTTTTCTTTGCCTTGGTCTTCACCTTATCGGCATTGGGGTCTTTCCTTTCGCCTCCCTTGCCGAAGTTGATGCCATTGACAAGGATGTTGTCAAAATCGTCCATAACGGTTATAACGGTTTTGTTTATGGTTTAATTAATGGTGGAACAAACGGATACCTGTGAATGCCATGGTGATGCCATACTTGTCGCAAGTGTCGATGACATTGTCGTCACGCACCGAACCGCCAGCCTGAGCAATATATTCCACACCACTCTTATGAGCACGCTCGATGTTGTCACCAAATGGGAAGAACGCATCTGAACCTAGAGCCACACCCTTGTTCTGTGCTATCCAAGCCTTCTTCTCCTCACGTGTGAGAGGCGCAGGCTTCTCTGTGAAGAAGTTCTCCCATGTGCCGTCTGCCAACACATCCTCATAATCGTCAGAGATGTATACATCGATAGTGTTGTCGCGGTCGGCACGACGAATGCCCTCCTTGAAAGGCAGGTTCATCACCTTTGGACACTGGCGAAGCCACCATATGTCTGCCTTGTTACCTGCAAGGCGTGTGCAGTGGATGCGACTCTGCTGACCTGCACCGATACCGATAGCCTGACCGTCCTTCACGTAGCACACAGAGTTAGACTGTGTATACTTTAGAGTGATGAGTGCTATCATCAAGTCACGCTTAGCCTCAGCAGTAAAGCCCTTTGCCTTTGTAGGGATATTCTCGAAGAGAGACTCGTCATTGAGTTTCACCTCATTGCGTCCCTGTTCGAATGTAACACCAAACACTTGCTTGCGCTCTATAGGAGCAGGCACATATGATGGATCTATCTTTATCACATTGTAAGTACCCTTGCGCTTTGCCTTAAGAATCTCGATAGCCTCAGGAGTGAAGTCAGGAGCTATTACACCGTCGCTAACCTCACGCTTGATGAGAGTAGCCACAGCCTCATCGCAAGTGTCGCTAAGAGCTATAAAGTCGCCATAAGAGCTCATTCTGTCTGCACCGCGAGCACGTGCATAAGCACACGCAATAGGTGAAAGAGGAATCTTCACGTCGTCGACAAAATAGATCTTCTTCAGTGTGTCATCGAGAGGCAAGCCTACGGCAGCACCTGCGGGACTGACATGTTTGAAACTTGCTGCTGCAGGTAGCCCTGTAGCTTCCTTGAGTTCCTTTACCAACTGCCAAGAGTTAAGGGCATCGAGGAAATTGATGTATCCCGGTCTGCCGTTTACCACCTCTATAGGCAACTCACCCTCGGTCATGAAGATGCGCGAAGGTTTCTGATTCGGATTGCATCCGTACTTAAGTGATAGTTCTTTCATATTGCGTTAAAAATTATCATTTCACTACTGTCAGCGAGCCAGACTTTGTGACTTTCACCTTGATGTCACGCAGTTTGTGGTTAGCATGGTCGAAGATGCGTGCTGGGTCATATCTCCTGCCCTGCACATTGAGTTCGAAATGCAGATGCTCTGTCGTGGCCCTACCTGTTCTGCCCACTATTCCTATGACCTGCCCGGCACTTACCTTCTCGCCAGCCTTCACCAAGTTTTTCGACATATGCGAATAGAGAGTCCTTATGCCATTGGCATGCTGTATCTCTATGCAGTTGCCATAACCGGCAAAAGGTCCGCTTCTCAGCACTTTGCCTTCAAAGGCTGCAAGTATCTTGTCCGTAGGATTCGTCTTCAAGTCAACACCCGAGTGATTACGTCGTCCGCCGTAAGGACTTATCACCTTTGCCCCTGGCAGAGGGTAAGACCATCGGTTGTCGGATATTTGAGAGAGGTCGAGAGTGACAGACTGTTTACCATCGAAATCATCCTCACCCGTGTAAGCCATGAGTCCCTTGCCGTGCGCATCATTTCTGATAGCCGCCACTTTCACTCGCTCGCCCTCTTTCTTTATCTTCAGAGTGATGTTGCGTAGGCGATGACTTTTAAGTTCTACGACAGTTTCTGGATTTATGCGACGACCGTTTACCATTATGGAGAAGGAACAATATGTGTCCTGTCCTATACCACCCACTATGGCTATGGTCTGTCCTGCCTTCACACGGTCGCCTACCTTCACAAGGTTTTGCGCATTGTCGCCATAGGCAGTTTCAAGTCCGTTGTCATGGCGTATGACGATGATGTTTCCCTGTTCCGCATGCTTATATGACAGACGCACCGTACCGGCAAACATAGCCTTCACTGCATCGCCCTTCTTGGTAGTAATCTGCATCTCGGAATGATTTTTCACAATGAGAGCCTTGCCTACAGGCAGAGGGAAGGAATAGTCATTGGCAGAGAGTTGAGAAAAATCTATCTTGAAAGTATTGCTTCTCTCAAAAAGTCCTGGAGTGGCAATACTTATCTGCTGCTGTTCGGCAGCAGTAAATTTGCTTTCCTGTGCCCACATAGCATTTGCAAAGGCAAACACAAGGAGCATGGTTATGAGTCTCAGGTTGGTTGTCAATAGTTTCAGGTTCATCTTATCATTATAGCATTGAAATTGCGCCCACACTTCTCCAAGCCTTTCTGTTCTACTCTCGCAGAGAAAAGACTTTGTGTGTTGTCATATGTGCAGATGCGCTCTATGTGAATATTCTCTGCCTTGACACCACAGTCAAGGAGTATCTGTCGGTTGCATTCCCAAAGATCTATATGCCATTTGTCATATCTCATGGCTATAGTCTGCATGTCAAAACCAGCCTCAGCGAAGGCTTCATACACCTCGTCGCCAATCTCAAAATTCTTTAGGGATATGCCTGGTCCAATTACTGCCTTCAGGTCGGAAGGCTGAGTGCCATACTCTTGCTCCATAACACGGATTGTCTTGGCGGAAATACGCATAACAGTGCCACGCCAACCAGAATGTATGGCTGCCGCCGACTTTGTCTTTTCATCATAAAGAAGCACAGGAATGCAGTCGGCAGTGCTCACTCCTATGCAGACTCCACGCATTGATGTCACCACGGCATCATAGCCCTCAAGGGCATTCTTTTTCTCGAAGGATGGCATATTGACCAAACGGTCATCAATGATGCGCACCTTGTCGGAATGCACCTGATGGGGCATTATCAGGCGTGAGTCGTCTATATTAAGCATCTGGCAGAGACTCTCACGGTCTCTGCCAATAGCCCTTTGTGTAGTGAATGCTACGACCTCAGGACCGAGGGTATGGTATTCATACACATTATTCATTTACATCGTCGATGTCTTCAATGTAATCCACATCATCAATAAACTCGATGTCATCGTCGTCGACGCCGTCCTCCACATAGACGATATCCTCGTCTTCACCCTCGTCCTGCATCTCCTTGTTGAGGAATGCGAGAGGCTTGTTGCGGTGCACAATAATCTGCTCATCGATGGCTCCCTGCATCTTGTTGCTCTCCTTGTTGAGTTCTTCCCAAAGCACGTCTTTCAGTTGGTCTATACCAAATCCGGTGACACTGGATATGAACACGCACGGCAAATCGTCGGGCAATGTCTCCTTGAGCATGGCGATGAGTTCATCGTCGAGAAGGTCGCACTTGGTCACGGCGAGCACGCGGTGCTTGGCAAGCATGTCGGGATTAAACTGCTGAAGTTCGTTGAGAAGAATCTCATATTCCTTCTTTATGTCCTCAGTGTCGCCGGGCACCATGAAGAGGAGCAGAGAGTTGCGCTCTATGTGGCGAAGGAAGCGCAGACCGAGTCCCTTGCCTTCGCTGGCTCCCTCGATAATACCAGGTATGTCTGCCATCACAAACGACTTGCTGTCGCGATAAGCCACGATGCCCAGTGAGGGTTCCATAGTGGTGAAGGGATAGTTGGCAATCTTCGGACGTGCATTTGACACGGCACTGAGAAGAGTGGACTTACCTGCATTAGGGAATCCTACGAGACCCACGTCGGCAAGAAGTTTCATCTCGAGGATGACAGTCATCTCCTGCATAGGGTCACCTGGCTGCGCAAAGCGGGGAGCCTGGTTTGTAGAGGTGCGGAACTGGAAGTTGCCAAGTCCGCCACGTCCTCCTTTGAGCAATACCACCTCCTGTCCGTCATAGCGCACGTCGCAGATGTATTTGCCCGTTTCGGCATCGTAAGCCACAGTGCCACAAGGCACGTCGATGTAGACATCCTTACCGTCGGTGCCGTGGCATTTGTCCTTACCACCATTGCCACCATGCTCGGCAAAGATGTGGCGCTGGTATTTCAAGTGGAGCAGAGTCCAGTGGTTGTGACTACCGCGCAGGATGATGCTTCCGCCCTTTCCTCCGTCACCCCCATCGGGTCCACCGTTGGGTTGATACTTCAGATGACGCAGATGCATACTTCCCCTTCCGCCCTTTCCTGAGCGGCAAAGAATTTTCACGTAGTCAATGAAGTTACTTTCCATATCTGTGGGTCCTTGGGGATAAGTTTGAGGATAATGTGTTTAATTAGTTATTGTCAATAGCCTTCTTGATCTCTGCGTAGATGTCATCGATAGAACCTACACCGTTGATCTTGGCATATTTGCCTTCGTTGATATAGAAGTCCTTCAGAGGAAGAGTCTGCGAATAGTAAGTGTCGAGACGCTTCTTTGCTGTCTCCTCGTTGTCGTCAGCACGTCCGCTGGTCTTACCGCGAGCGATGATGCGCTTGATGAGTTCCTCGTCGTCAACCTCGAGACCGATAACTACGCTCACGCTTTCGCCACGCTCTGCGAGCATAGCATTGAGAGCCTCAGCCTGTGCGATGGTGCGTGGGAATCCGTCGAAGATAACGCCTGGGATATCCTTACCCTTAGAGTCGAGCACACCTGCGAGCATGTCGATGATGAGAGAATCTGGCACGAGCTTACCCTCGTTGATATACTGTGATGCAGTCTTACCGAGTTCAGTGCCTGCCTTTATCTCCGCACGAAGCACGTCGCCAGTAGAGATGTGTGCTACACCATACTCTGCAATAATCTTGTCACTCTGAGTTCCTTTGCCGGAGCCTGGAGCTCCGAAAATGATAATGTTCTTCATAATCCTGTTATATCTTTTTTTACCTTTTATTATTCTTCTGAAGACAATACGTATAAGTCTTTATAGTTTCTGCCCTGCTGATTATAGTCGAGACCATAGCCCACGATGAAGTCGTCGCCAATGTTCATCACACCATAGTCGATGTCGAGTGGCACCTTGAGTCGTTGTGGTTTCACGAAGAGCGAGCAGATGTGCACTGCAGCAGGATTACGTGTACCGAGACTCTCTATCATCTGCTTCATGGTGAGACCTGACTCCACGATGTCCTCCACGATGACAACAGTGCGTCCTGACAGATCTTCGTTGATACCCATCACTTCATGTATTTTGCCAGTGGAAGTGGTGCCCTGATAGCTTGCCAACTTCACGAATGAAAGCTCACAAGGAATGTCTATGCGCTTCATCAAATCAGAAGCAAACATGAACGATCCGTTGAGCACGGGCATAAACAGGGGATTCTTGTCTTTCAGGTCTTCATTAATACGTTTTGCCACTTTGTCTATCTGACTAAGGATTTCCTCCTCGGTCATCATTATCTCGAAAGTCTTGTCTTGTATTGTAATCTTTTCCATACCTGAAACACAAATATTTGTCGCAAAATTACTAAAAAAACGACAAACATGAGCCATCGTTTACATATATTTTGTATTTTTGCAGTGTTATGCAAATATTCACTGGCACACAGATACAAGACTGGGACAAATATACTATTGAGCATGAGCCGATACACTCCATTGACCTGATGGAGCGCGCATCGAAGGCTCTGACGGAAGCCATCACCAAGCGTTGGGACAACACTCGCAAATTTGTAGTACTTGCGGGACCGGGCAATAACGGTGGCGATGCATTGGCGGTGGCACGCATGTTGGCAGAGAGAGACTACAATGTGGACGCTTTCCTCTTCAACACTACGGGCAGATTGTCGAATGAATGCACGCAGAACATGAGACTTCTGCGCAATTCAAAGCAGATAAGAAACTTTACAGAGGTAAAGCAAAACTTCGAACCGCCTCAGCTTGACGAGCAGACAACAGTAATCGACGGACTCTTCGGCTCGGGACTGAACAAACCGCTGCAGGGCGGTTTTGCATCATTGGTGAAATATGTCAATGCATCTTCTGCCTATGTAGTCAGCATAGACATGCCGTCGGGAATGTTCACTGAGGACAACACCGAGAACATTCGCCAAAACATCATGCGGGCAGACCTCACACTGACACTGCAGCAGAAGAAACTTGCCATGTATCTTGCCGACAACGATCCCTATCTCGGTGATATAGAGGTTGTCAACATCGGACTGTCAGAAGAATATGTCAGACGCACTCCAGCGACTTTCCACTTGTTGGAGGGTAAGAGCACAGCCCATCTGCTACGCCCTCGTGCAAAGTTCTCACACAAGGGCACTATGGGACACGCCTTGCTCTTTGCCGGTTCTTACGGTATGGCAGGAGCAGCCATTCTCGCTGCTAAAGCCACATTGAGGAGCGGTGCAGGAAAATTGACGGTGCATACACCTCTTTGCAATAACGACATTCTGCAGGTAAGTGTGCCTGAGGCAATACTGCAACACGATGCCGAAGACACATTCTTCTCTCACAATGCCGACACTGAGGACTTTGACGCAGTGGCTATAGGTCCTGGCATAGGTCAGAATGAGGACACAGCCATTGCATTGATGTCGCAGATAAGGCGCACACAATGTCCAATGGTACTGGATGCCGATGCACTCAACATCCTCGCCCAGCACAAGACATGGCTCAACCAGTTGCCTGCCGACTTGATATTGACTCCCCACCCTGCCGAGTTTGACAGACTAATGGGCAGAGTTTCCAATGGCAGTCACGACCGCTTGGCGAAGGCCCGCAAGATGGCGGAAGACCGGAAAGCCTACATAATACTGAAAGGACATTACTCAGCCTTGTGTTGTCCTGACGGTGAGACCATCATCAATTCCACAGGCAATGCCGGTATGGCAACAGCCGGTGCGGGCGATGTGCTCACAGGAATAATAACAGGACTGCTCGCTCGCGGATACACACGCAGGGCAGCCTGCATACTGGGCATGTATCTTCACGGACTGGCTGGCGACATAGCTGCAGAGGAACTAGGAGAAGAGAGTCTCATAGCAAGCGACATCATACAGATGCTTCCAAAAGCTTTCAAGAGGCTAAGCAGCCTGGCACACACCGATAAATAAACCACACTACTGACATAAAGACAAAACAACAGAAATATGAAGAAAAAGATATTAATGCTATTCGGCACTATATTAGCCACAATAGCAGGAAACGCTCAGGTGGAGGGAACACGTTATTATCTGCCCAAGACAGAGATGCGCTTTCAGATACTCATAGAGAAGTCGACCTACACTCCGGGCGAATTTGCCACATACTCGGAAAGATTTCTGAAGAAGACGGCAAACGAAAAGTCTGCCACATCTTATGAAGTAGTAGGCATCAAGATGTACACCACCGCCATTCCCGACAGTGCGAAGTGCTATGTCGTGCCTGTCGACAAGAAGCACACTATATTCAATGTAGACCTTGACCGCAGTGGCGTTCTCCTTGCCATAAACACTAAAGGCAAAGAGGTGGCTCCTGCCGAGTCATTCACCCCATCGCCCAAGGCTGCGGCAGTGAACCCACGCGACTATATGAGCGAGGAGATTCTTGCAGCCGGAAGCACAGCGAAGATGGCAGAACTGACGGCACGCGAGATCTACGACATCCGCAGTTCGCGCAACGAACTGACTCGCGGTGAGGCTGAATATATGCCAAAAGACGGCGACCAACTGAAGATAATGCTTGACAACCTCAATCGTCAGGAGAACATTCTGTTGCAGATGTTTCAGGGCACTGTAGAGAAAGATACCATAGAGCAGGAGATTGTATATTGTCCAAAGGGTAATGGGGGAAATGAAGAAGCGGAGGGCGAAAGCGACATCCTGTTCCGCTTCAGCAAGAAGTTGGGTCTTGTGGATTCTGACGACTTGGCTGGCGCGCCATATCGTTTGAACATTGAGAACCTGAAAGTCATTCCCGAACTCCACACTGCCGTAGACGGCGAGAAGAAATCGAAAGAGCCAACTGGCATTACAGTGAATATGCCGGGCAAGATAAAGGCTACAATAACAGCAGGCAACCGCCCTATCAGCACATTTGAACTCTATGCAGCACAGTATGGTCGCCTCGAACTCCTCTCCGACAATCTGTTCGGCAAGAAGATGCTGACCAAGCTCCGCCTCAATCCCATCACCGGTTACGTGGAATCGATTGAAACAGAACCTCTCGACTAGCAAAAGACTTACTTACAATAAATACAAAGTGGCTCTAAGTGTATCTCAAACGACACTTAGAGCCACTTTTTCGTATACAATATATAAAAACGCACGTACGTGTGATGTCCAATGCACGTACGTGCGTTGGCTGATGAACGTACGTGCGTTGGGCGATGAACGTACGTGCGTTGGGCGATGAACGTACGTGCGTTGGGCGATGAACGTACGTGCATTTTATGATGATGCTCCTCTCTTTCATGTAACCAATTGGTAAAAACTGCGCAATATGTCTGAAACATATTCGCCATAACTTTGCACCTGTGTTAGTTTTATAGCGTAAATCTACGCTTTTTTATTAAGGACAAATCAATTTCCTGTCAACATGAAAAAGATTAAAAAGGAAAAAAGAGTTTTTGGCAAGTGTACGGTTATTGCCTCATTGTTACTGGCATTCACGCTTTCACCAGGATGCGGAACAAGAGCCTTGGCTCAGAATGAAATTGCCACACAAAAGGTCGGTGGACTGCAGGACGGATGCAGGGTGATGCCAACAAATCTGGAAAAGCGCGAATATGCAAGTCGCGACAGTTGGAAGCAACTGGAAGCCACAATGACATTCTATATGGCAAACGACCTCGGACGCAACGGATATTACGACCAAAAGCCGATAGCCGAACTGATGGGCGAGATGGCTGGTACGGTAGACCCGGAATGTGTGGTGGCAGCAGGAGACATACATCACTTCAATGGCGTGCAGTCGGTGAGCGACCCATTGTGGATGACCAACTACGAACTCATCTACTCTCATCCAGACCTGATGCTCGACTGGTTTCCTATCTGTGGAAACCACGAATACAGAGGAAACACACAGGCTGTGATGGACTATGCCAAGGTGAGCCGCAGATGGATGATGCCAGCAAAATATTACACAAAGGTTTTTGAGAAAAAGGGTACTTCTGTGCGCATCGTCTTTCTTGACACCACACCACTCATAGACAAATATCGCGAGGACGGCGAAACTTATCCCGATGCACAGAAGCAGGACATGCAGGCGCAACTCGACTGGCTGGACCAAACTCTTAAAAATGCAAAGGAAGACTGGACTATAGTAGTGGGCCACCACCCTATTTATGCCTATACGGAAAAGTCGGAATCGGAGCGCACTGACATGCAGAAACGTGTATTGCCGATACTGCACAAATATGGCAACGTGGCAATATATGCATGCGGACACATACACAGTTTTCAGCATTTGCGCATGAAGGGTGACCCAATAGACTATGTGGTAAACTCATCGGCATCACTTGCTCGCCCTGTAGAGAAAGTAGAAGGAACTGTATTCTGCTCATCAGCTGACGGATTCTCTGTCATCTCGGCAGACAAGAAGCAACTGCGCATGTCGATGATTGACAATGAGGGAAACACCATACACGAAATAGTCAAGAAGAAATAAAAAACGCACTCTGATGAAAAAAGCAATTATCTGCGGAGCACTGCTTGCCACAATATCAGCAGTTTGCTATGCACATAAGGTAGACGGACTGGTGAAGGATAACAAGACGGGCGAACCGCTCATCGGTACCGTGGTGCGGGTGAAGGAATTGCCAAACGTGAGTACCACAACAGGTCTCGATGGCACCTTTACCCTGCATGAGTTGCCCGACAAAGGTAAGTTCACGCTCGTCATCTCCTACATGGCCTACAAGACCAAGGAGGTGGTCGTTGACGTGGCAGGCAAGAACAAGGTGGAAATCCCTATGGACGAGGACACTCAACAGCTCGGCGAGGTGGTGGTGACTGGACACAAGGAAAGTCACAGCGACCGTTCCGCCATCGACCTGGAGAAGAATGCCACTGGTGTGCTAAACGTGATGAGCCAGCAGAGCATCCAGCTCTCTCCCGACGTGAACGTAGCGAGCGTGTTGCAGCGCGTGTCGGGTGTGACGATGGAGCGCGATGCCTCCGGCGAGGCTTCCTATGCCATCCTGCGAGGTATGGACAAACGATACAACTACACGCTGGTGAACGGTGTGAAGATTCCAAGTCCAGACGACAAGAACCGCTACATCCCGTTGAACATCTTCCCCTCCGACCTGATGGACCGCCTTGTGGTGTCGAAGTCGTTGACTGCCGACATGGAGGGCGATGCAGCTGGTGGTGTGGTGGACATGGTGATGAAGGATGCACCATCGCACTTCCAGTTGCAGGCGAACGCCGCAGTGGGTACTACCGACTATTTCTGGAGTGGCGACCGCAACTATCTCACCAGCAACCGCAACGACTATACCAAGAAGGCTCCCTACGAGGCTTTCGGTTCGGAATACAAGGCAACGATGGGCGACTTCAAGAACGGTCCTACGCAGGTAAAGAGCCATTCCGTGCCGACACCCAACTTCATCGGCGGTCTTTCCATCGGCAACCGCTTCTGGCATGACCGTTTCGGCATGATGTTGGCAGGAAGTATACAGAACATATTCCGTGGCACCGAGCGCACCTACAACTCCGTGAAGATGGCATCGGGCGAACAGGCGATGTACATCTCTTCCCTGCAGCACCG
>CAVCGK010000056.1:0-13359 GCA_963601795.1 bacterium
GTATACAACTGTGGCAGATTTATAGAGAATACAATCCGTTCTGTACAGCAGCAAACATATTCGGATTGGGAGATGATTATTGTTGACGATTGTTCCACTGACAATACTGTGCAGATAGTCAGAGAGTGTGCCGTCAAGGATAATCGCATTCGTATTATCTGCAATGAGAAGAACTCAGGTGCTGCCATTTCACGCAATACGGCATTAAGGGAAGCACGTGGAGAATGGATAGCTTTTCTTGATTCCGATGACCTTTGGTTGCCTGAGAAACTTGAGCGGCAGTTGTCCTTCATGCAAGAAAACGGTTATATGTTCACCTATCATGAATATGAGGAGATAGATGAGGACGGGAAAAAACTCGGTGTTCATGTGAGTGGCAAGAAAACGGTCGGCAAGTTTGACATGTATTCTTGTTGCTGGCCAGGTTGTCTGTCGGTTATGTATAACAGAGAAACGATAGGGCTTGTGCAAATTGCTGATATAAAGAAAAACAATGACACAGCCATGTGGCTCAAGATAGTAAAGAAGTCTCAATGTCATTTGTTGCCAATGACGCTTGCCTATTACCGTAGGCGCCGACAGTCTATTACCCCTCCGGATATGAAGACGAAGATTCTGTGGCATTACAAATTGTTCAGACAGGCTGAGTCCAAGAGTCCTGTTGTGTCTGTCTTTTTGACATTGGCTAATATTTGTGGCAATTTATACAAGAAAGTATTTTACGTAAAAAGATATAATGCAGAAGAAAAATGAATAGTCGTAAGATTTCCTTTTCTCCGCCAGATATCACAGAGGCGGAGATAAAACTTGTTTCTGAAGCTCTACGCTCCGGTTGGATTACCACAGGACCGAAGGTAAAGGAGCTGGAGTGTAAAATCGCAGATTTCGTGCATACCCCTAAGGCAGTGTGTATGAGTTCAGCAACATCTTGCATGGAGATGATACTTCGTGCACTTGGAGTACAAGAGGGTGATGAGGTAATCACGTGTGCCTATACATATACTGCGACAGCAAGTTGTATTGCACATGTTGGTGCCAAGATTGTGTTTGTTGATACGCAGAAGGACTGTGTGGAGATGGACTATGACAAACTTGCCGATGCCATCACAGAGCGCACAAAGGTCATCGTGCCTGTTGACCTCGGTGGTATAGTCTGTGACTATAACCGCATATTCAGTATTGTAGAGAGCAAGCGTAGTCTGTTTCGTCCTGCAAACGATATACAGAAAGCCTTCTCTAGAATAATAGTGATGGCTGATGCAGCACATGCTTTCGGTTCTTCATGGCATGGAAAGATGTGTGGTGAGATTGCTGATTTTACAGCATACTCGTTTCATGCAGTGAAGAATTTCACTACTGCAGAAGGAGGTGCCGCCACTTGGCGCAGTCATGAGGGCATAGACGATGAACAGTTGTATAAGCAGTTCCAACTATTCTCTCTTCACGGTCAGAATAAGAGTGCATTGGCAAAAACAACATTGGGCAACTGGGAATATGACATTATAGCACCGTATTATAAATGTAATATGACGGATATCATGGCAGCTATCGGCTTGGCACAATTTGAACGTTATCCGTCATTATTGAGAAGGCGTAAGGAAATCATACAACGCTATAATACAGGACTTAAAGATTGTAATGTAATTGTGCTCAATCATTTCGGTGACGACCATGATTCCAGCGGTCATTTGTATATAGTGAGAATGCTTGGTATGGATGTAGAAGAGCGCAATAAGGTTATCACCTTGATGGCAGAGCGTGGTATTGCATGCAATGTGCATTACAAGCCACTGCCAATGATGACGGCATACAAGACTATGGGTTATGATATAAATGATTTTCCTAATGCCTACAATCTCTACCGCAATGCCATAACACTTCCGTTGCATACACTTCTCTCGGACGAAGATGTAGATTATATAATAGATAATTTCAAGGACATAATCAGTTCTATCAATGGTAAAGCGTGCATTTGACCTATTGGCAAGTGCAGTCGGATTGATATTATTGTCACCCCTGTTTCTCGTCGTTGCTCTATGGATAAAATGTGACTCTCGTGGTCCTGTATTCTATAGACAGACGAGAGTGGGGCGTGGCAATGTGGATTTTCGGCTGTTCAAGTTCCGTTCAATGTTTGTTGATTCTGACAAGAAAGGTCTTCTTACTGTCGGTGATCATGACTCTAGAGTTACTAAATCAGGATATTTTATCAGAAAGTATAAGCTTGATGAACTGCCCCAACTTATAAATGTATTTATTGGGGATATGAGTTTTGTTGGACCACGTCCAGAGGTGCGCCGCTATGTAAACCTTTATACTAAGGAGCAACTCCATGTTCTTGATGTAAGGCCGGGAATAACAGATCGGGCATCTGTGAAATACCGCAATGAGAATGATCTGTTGGCAAAAGCAAGTGATCCTGAAGAGTATTATATAAATGTCATCATGCAAGACAAGTTGGCTATAAATCTTGATTATGTAGCCAACCACACACTATTGTCGGATATCTCACTGATCTTTTCTACTTTTGGAGCTATAATCAGAAAATAGTATTCCGTTCAACTCATCAATATCTTCAGAATTTCCTAAACCTTAGTCTATATTCTTTGTTAGCGAGTATCATGTCACTGCCCGTGAGCCTTTCCTTGCAGAAATGCTCCTCCATGTGGTTGATACCACAACGGCGCAGATTGTCGTTTATTTCTTTCATCGGTATGTCGCCACCGTCGTCGCCTTGATCCTGATGCCAGTGGTTAATATATGGCGACGACATTATGAGACTGTCGCTTGTCTGCTGAAACCGGCAGTAGAAACTCTCTGTGTCATAGTCTTTGATAGAGATAAGCTTATTCTGCACGCCCCAGAAAATGCGCTTGTCGCTGAGGTTGGTTTTTCCTCCCGTTGCCAGGGTGTCCACCTCCTCCAAGTGCCAGAAGCCGTCGAGTTTGCCGTTATCGCTCGATTCCACTGTGCACGACATCAAACAGACGATGATGCCGATGAATGTCATTATTATTATATAATATGTGTTCTTGCGAGTTCTCATTTCCTGTGCGCTTTTTTGTTCTTGCTCAGTATGCTGTGCTTGCTCACCGTGATTTGTGCTCCGGCATTGTGTCCCAACATCAGCTCGCTGCCGAAGTCCATGCCATAGCCAAGTTTTACGTTCCAGCCGTTATTTAACATATAGTTGCCTTCAAGCAGGAAACTCACGTTGTGGTGTGGTTTGGTAAACGGCCAGCTATATGTCCCCCACCCTTTCTGATAGCTCACCAGCGCACGATATCCCAGCCGTGACGTGGGTTGTCCGTCCAATCCCATGTGATAAGCGATGAAGCGGTTGTTCTCCACTTGCACTTTGCCGTCGGTATTATATACAGGTGAGCGGTAAAGAGGATTGCCTATCACCTGTCCCCAGTGTTGCCAACCTCCGTATATGTCATGGTTGTAATAGTCGTCTACTCCTGCCACATGGTCAGCTATATTTATTGTGTGATCATGATTGTAAGGTCCACTCTGATATTTGGTGTAAAGATACTCCAAAACAATATTGCGTATCCATCTGCCGTTTTTCAGGTTGAGTTCAGCTCCCAACATCATGTCTTTAATGGCATAGTGAAAGAAACGGAAATCCTTCTTCTTCATCCAGTCCACACCGTCACCATAGCCATTATAGTCGAGAAAGAACATTTGGCTGTGATCCTCGAAGAAATGATCAGCATAGAGTCGGGCTGTCAAGCTTTCTGTGTCATAATTGATTCGCATGACATACGAACCGAGCTGATTGCCTGCTACGTTAGCATACAATCCATCGCGCGAATCAGCACCACTTGGCACGAACGCATGCCAAAAACCTTTTAAGTTTACTTCTGTCGGTTGCTTTTCCAGACCGTTGACAGTCTCTTTGTATGCATTGCCACCAAACTCTGCCGCCATCTCCAATCCCAGTTCTATGCTCAAATGTGATGGTTTTCTCGTGTTACCTATCCTTATGTATCCTGCCTTGCTGTGGTAAATAACATGGTCAGAATATTTGTGCTGTCCGCCAGTGAAGTCCTTCTGCCAATTGCCGTCGGTCATCATGCCATAGGCGATGTGTCCTTTCATCTGTATCCACCCCTTGGCAAAGGGCAGAGTCCAATATTCCGGCAATGCTATCCTCACCTGTGGCACTGGGCGTGCATTGACACCAAGCGTCTGACTTCCACTCGACAACGTTTGGTTTTTTAACTCCATCTTGCGTTCCTTGGATCCTATTTCCAAGGCTCCGTGCTTCCATCTTAGTTCTGCGAAAGCCTGTTGCACCACCAACGTGGATGTGTAGTTTGCCGTCTTAGCCACGTCAACGCCATATCCCCATTTCCAGCTTCTTGCACTGTCTGCCATCACTGGGCGTATGGCAGAAAACCTAACATAGCCGTTGTTCTTATCGAGCGACGACAAACCGTATTTGTTAGCATTGAGCCATAGAGGAGTCTTCGAGTTGGACGCACTTGCCTGAACCTCTATACCTATGTCGAGTCCATTCGCAAGGTCTTCCTTTTGTGCGGATGCCAGTATTGGTGACAGCGAGCATAGCAAGAGACAGTTTCTATATATGACGTTCATTGTAAACATTATTATTGTATATTATAAACGCAGAGTATGGAAAAATATTGCTTGCAGAATGTCGTTTATCTCGCAAAAACTAATGTATGTCAATAAACTTGCAATATTTTTGGCAGTTATTAGTAAAAAAAACAAATACTTTCGCCGTTATAGAAAAAAAGATATAACTTTGCGCTGTATATAAATATATCCTCTTGCAAGCAAAGAGATTAGCTAAAGGATAATTGGTGGGGGGGGGGATGTGTGTTGACACATGACACCGGCAACCTTAATATAATGATAATATTATAGTTTGATTAAATATTTAAAGTAATGAAAAGACAATTTACAAGTGTTTTGCTCTTCTCAGCCCTCTTAGTGGGTGGAGGAAGTACTTTCGTGTCTTGTACTGATCATGAAAGCGATGCTGCGTATAATGCGCAGGGTTCTATTGCTGACGAATTGAACAGACAAGCAACTGCCTTAGATGCGAAAATTACAGAGCTGAAACAGCTCATCGGATCTGAGAGCGATCCTAATAGCCTCAAGGGTCAGGTTAAGAAGTTGGAGGAACAATCATCAACCAACGCTGCTGACATCGCTAAGGCTAAAGCAGACATCGATGCCCTGACAACTCAGATTGAACGCGCAGAGACTGCTATCGAGGATGCAAAGGATGCTGCCAAGAACTACACTGACGCAGCTGCTGCAAAGGCACAGCAGAATCTTGAGAATGCCATTAGCGGTGTGCAGTCACAGATTGAAGCTTGCCACACAGAATGCAAGGCATACACAGATGAGCAGATTGCTGCAATGAAGGAGATTACCGACGGCTTGGATGACCAGCTGGCAGAGTATAGCAAGTACATCCAGCAGCTCTATAGTCTGTATAATGGTCTCGACGCACGTGTTCTTCAGGACTCTGCTTTGATAGCTCAGGTAGTTGATGGTCAGTCAAAACTGCGTGACATCATCGATGGTCTGAATACAAAGTTGGATGAAAAGGTTGATACTGCTGACTTCAATGCTGTAAAGGCACAGGTAGATGCTAACAAGGCTCTGAGCGAGCAGAACAAAGCTGACATCGAAGAAATCAACACTAAGATCTTAGACTTCGTAACAAAGTCTGAGCTTGACAATAAGGCAAGCGAACTGCAGAATGCTTTCGAGGCTGCTGATACAGCTTTGAAGGAGGAAATTCAGGAAAAGATCAATGCTATCCAGACACAGTTGAACAGCCTGTTCAATGCTATGGTAAACATGATTACTGGTATTGAACTGCAGGCTACTGAAAGCCCAATCTCAGGTTATGAGAATCTGTCATTCCTCGGTGCAGAGGCTCACATCCTCGGTACATATTATGGTCTTTCTACCAATGGCGATGTTGAGTTGAACGGCGAGACAGTAGTATTCGGTAACAACGAAATTCTCATCGACTCTGAGACAGGTGAGAATGCAGGCGTAGTATACGCTACTATCAACCCATCTAACGTTGACTTCACTGGCACAACCCTCAAGGTTGTAGATAGCCAGGGTAATGAGGCTCCTTTCACTGCTACTGTTGTTAAGACCGACAGAGTGCTGAAGTATGGCGTTTCACGTGCAGGCAAGAGCAATCTCTATGCTGTGAAGATCAACCTTTCAAAAGCAAATCTGGATGCAGCCAAGACTTGGACTTCTTCTGACGCTACCGCATTGAAGGACGTAGCAAAGAACGTACTCGACAAGCTCCGTCAGCCTAGCACAAACCGTCTGAACCTCGGTGAGGTAGCCAGCACAATTGCCAGCACCTTCAACAACCGTCTGACAGCTTATGCTCTCGAAGCAGAGCAGGAGATCACTGACGGCAAGAACAAAGAGACTCGCACCATCACATCAAAGATGAGTCTTGCCGCTACAGCTATCAAGCCATTGTCTTACAACTTCCTGAAATACAACGAGACATTGAACAACCTCGACCTGCCTTCATTCCCAACAATCCAGTCAAAGATTAACTTCAATGACTATAAGTTCAACTGGACACCAATCGAGGGTTTGGGTACTATCAAAACATCCGTTACTCTGAAGGGTATGCCTGACCTGGATGCTATCAAAGTAAAAATTGATGGTAAGGTTGCTGCTCCTGAGGTTCATGTCGATAAAGCTACAGTTAATTTCGGAACAACAGAGTTGGTAGGTACTGCTGATAAAGAAACAGGAAAGGTGACTATTAACCTTAGTGAGCTTCAGAAGAACACTAAGGCTGAAGTGGAAGTGAGTGTAGGTGACGTTGTAATCAAAGACGGTGATATAAATATTACCCTCGACACATCTGCCAAAAAAGACGCATCATACGATGTTGAGATACCTATGGATGAATTCAACAATATCATCAACAGCATCAACTCACAGGTGGGCAACATGATTGGCAGCGTGAACGACATCGTAGACCAGGTAAATGGCTATGTTGAGACTATCGACGGCAAGTACATCACCAAGATCAACAACTTCATCCAGAAGTTCGAGAACTTGCTCCGCAAGTCTAACTCCCTGCTCCAGCCAGCTATGTTCTACGTAACAAGCGAAGGCAGCTGGGGTCAGCTCGCACGCGAGGCTGAGGGTGCAGCTTACTTGAAGCTGAACGGTGGCACAGCAGCTACAACATTCGTTGCCAGCTCATACACTGGCGAGTTGCTTGCTCCTGCCTACAAGAAGTGCATCACTGTAGTAAGCAAGCCTGAGGGCGCAACTGTAAGCGGTGACAATCTGGGCAAGGTAATCAGTGGCAATGTCAGCAAGATTGGCTTCAAGGCTAACAAGGCTGGAACCTATGGTCTTAAGTACGAGGCTGTAGACTACTCTGGTGTGTACGTTGAGAAGACATTCTACGTAAAGGTAGTAAAATAATAAAATAAGACTTTTGAGAGTGGCGCCCCAAAAAGTTGCCACTCCATTAAAGCTTAAAACATTTTTTTAACAGACTAGATTATGAAATTAAATAAGATATTATTGTCAGGTTTATTGGCAATGGGATGCATTGCTGCTTCTGCACAGGAAGCAGACAAGACCGTCAACGTCTTCAATCCACATTGGTACGGCCAGGTTCAGATCGGTGGTCAGTACACACTTGGTGAAATAGGTTTCGGCAAGTTGCTTTCTCCTAATGCACAGATTGGTGTAGGCTACAACTTCAACAAGGTAGTAGGTGCACGTCTCACTTTCAATGCATGGCAGAGCAAGGCTGGTCAGGAAGTAAATGGCATCAAGGATCCTCTGAAGTGGAAGTGGAACTATGTAGCTCCTATGGTAGACGCTACATTCAACCTCACCAACCTCTTCTGTGAGTACGATCCTGAGCGTCTCGTTACTGTAGGCGTTTTCGGTGGTATCGGTGCTAACATCGCATGGAACAATAAGGAGGCTGCAACAGCCAACAGCACATTGGCTTCTCACTACAGCAACCTTACCACTTACACAGGTCAGCAGCCATTGGGCTACCTTTGGAACAACACAAATGGCGAAGGCACAAAGGCTCGCTTCACTGCTCGCGTAGGTGCAAATGTTGACTTCCGCATCAGCGACAAGGTAAGTCTCGGCATTGAGGCTTCTGCCAACACTCTGAGCGACACTTACAACTCAAAGAAGGCTGGCAACCCTGACTGGTATTTCAATGCACTCGTAGGTGTAAAGATTGCCTTCGGCAAGACTCACTCTACAAAGACCATCCCTGCTCCACAGCCAGTAGAGCGCGTGATAGAGCGCATCGTAGAGAAGCCAGCTCCAGCTCCAGCTCCAAGAGCAGAGGAGGTAAAGAAGGCTGACGTGAAGAAGGAATATCGTTGCGACATCTTCTTCCCAATCGGCAACTCTGTAATTGCTAAGTCTCAGAATGACAAGATTCTGGACATCGTGCAGTTCCTCAAGGAGAATCCTGATGCAAATGTCACTCTGACAGGTTATGCAGACAAGGGCACAGGTACTGATGCTATCAACAACAAGGTAGCTGCAGAGCGCGCCAAGACTGTTTACGAGACACTTGCAGCAAAGGGCATCTCTAAGAGTCGCATGACAACAGATTCAAAGGGTTCTACTGTTCAGCCTTTCGCTGAGAATGACATGAACCGTGTCACAATCTGCATCGCAAAGTAATCTTGCGCTTTAGACAAAAGATAACTGAATAATAATATAACCGGATTTCATGCTTGTCGCCATTTGGGGGTAATGATGAAATTCGGTTATTTTCATTTCCATAATAACATGAACAAGACTTTTCTTACCTTAGCATTAGCTTGTCTCACAGGAATAGCAGCCCATGCGCAGTATTCCGGTAATGGTTACTATCGCATCAAGAATGCCACAACTGAGAGATACATGTCGCTGTGTGACAACAAGAGTACTGGCGTAAGCGTAGTGTCGACAACGGTTGATGCCGGTGCGCTGGTGACCAAGAGAAACACTGATGATATCATCACAGACCCTGGTTCTATATTCTATATTTTCGGTGTCTCTGGTGACCAGTATAATATCAGCGCTCAAGGGCACGAACTTTATAATATTATCCACTATTACATCAAGCTCACTGCACTCACCGACGGCACTTACAGAGCTTGGCAGATAGACAAGTCGCAACCTTTGTGGCTTAGTGACCGCAACAACAGACCTGCCGATAACGAGAGTTATGTTGACACAAAGACTTCCACGACACAGCGTTGGTACATTTTGCCTGTAAACGAGGCAGACAACTATATTGGTGTAAAACCGATATTTGAAAGCAACGGCAAGTACTATGCCACATTCTTTGCTGAATTCCCATTCAGTTTTGCTTCTTCTGGCATGCGTGCGTTGTATATCAACGGCATACAGAGTGATGGCATCGCTACATACAAGTGTATTGATGGCGTTGTGCCAGCCAAGACTCCAGTCATCATAGAGTGCTCGTCGCAGTCGCCTGCAGACAACAAACTCAAGATAGAGTCATCGTCACCAGCAGCCATCACCGACAACCTGCTCACTGGTGTCTATTTCGGCATGGGTGTGCGTTCGTCAGACCATTTCAACTCTACACCGTTTGATGCCACATCTATGCGTGTGCTTGGGCTGACTGCCGACGGTAGTCTGGCTATAAATAGCGAAGACACATATATGGCAGACATCATGACAAAGGTTGGTGCCAATTATGACTACACCTATCCTGTCATCAAGGCCATCCCTCATAACACTGCATATGTGAAGGTGAATGCCGACACACCAACCGAACTAAAACTCTTTGAGTATGGCAATATTGATGGCATAGAGGATATCAATGTTGACAACAATGAGTCTTCTGATATCTATGGTCTTGACGGAACTCTTATTCGCAAGAATGCCTCTTCTGTAGAAGGATTGCCACATGGCATTTATCTCTACAAAGGAAAGAAAGTAGTAGTCAAATAATATTTTGCTTTCTACGAGCTGTAAGCCCTGTTACACACAGACCATACACATAAAATCGGGTGTGCCAATTACGGCACACCCGATTTTATGTTAATAGGTGCAGTGTCCCCACTGCATCCAAAGTTAGAATATTCTGTGTGTGAATCTTACTTCCAGCACAGGGCAAACCTTAAACGATTTGAAGAAGTCAACATATCTTCCCACCTTGCCACCGATGTTAGTCACATCTTTTGCCAAGTCCACTCCCTCGTGGGTGATAATCTTCGGCGTTCCGCCCCAAAACATGGCTCCGCAGTCAAATGACACCCAGTTTCTGTCGCTTCGCTTTGACAATCTGCCTCCATATCCGAAACCAAGATAAGGACGAAAACTGTTGGTTTTTATCTTGCATGTCACCATGTTGTTCTCGTCAGGCTCCATTCTGTATGGCGTACCATCCTTGTAGTCACCGATGTGCACACCCATTCTGCCGTAACTTTTGAATTTATTGTAGAGTTCCTCGCTCGCCACCAGTTCCTGGTCGCCCACCTTTATGTAGGGCACGAGGTCTGTTGGGTCACCCTCCAGGAATCGTTTGTATGACTCATAGGAAGCCTCCACACGCTCATACATCTTATTATATATAGCCACGCTTACCAATGATGTGGCGTCATAAGTGGCATTCTCCGCCGTAGCAATCGTTGACGAACCCCAATAGAAACCCGTTGTCACGTGCCAATGCTTGTTGCGGAATGGAAACACATCGACAAGCAACTTGAAGTTCTTCATCGTCGGCTTGCCCTTCATGTCCACATTGCGGTCTACCTCAAAAGCAAACATCTCATTGAGGGTGGTTGAGAGTTTATTAAACTTCTGGTCTTGCACTTCAGGGTCTGTGTCATCACCCACCTGCACTCCGAAATGCATCGTCTGCTCATAGTGAGGATAGAATGTGAAACCCGTTCTCACCTGCACAATGTTGCCGATTGGCATGGCAAGGTCTACGCCGACACCTGTCGTTCCCAGTGTTATCGAACCGTCGAGATGATTGAATATGTTCTTGTCATCCGCATTCTTCTCTATTGTCTGCACTTGTGCAAACGAGGAGGATACCGCCAATAGGGCAATGGCTAAGAAGCCTAACCTTTTTACCATAATAATATTCTATATAACGAAATGAGTAGTAAACTTGTCAACTTGAACAAAGTTACTACTTTTTTCTTGATTATCCTTATATAATGTTGGTTTTCATGCTTTTTTACTTGTCGTAACGAGATGATGACGAGGCAAAAACAAAGCAATAAGTAGTTTTTCTATCGTCACTAAAACCCCATGTAGGGAATTTCCCGCACCTATTAGGGGAAATCCTTTTGCATGCCCATTATTGTTGACTACATTTGCAACAGATAAAAAAACAAGGCACCGTGCAGACGGTGATATAACAAAGAATAAAAAAATAACAAGTTAACGATACATGATTATGAAAAAGTTCTTATTCACGATGGCAGTACTGCTCGGTATGGCAGTCTCATCACAGGCAATGAGTTACGAACAGGCTCGTCAGCAGGCTCTGTTTCTTGCCGACAAGATGGCATATGAACTTAACCTCACGGAAGAACAATACGAGGCTTGCTATGAGGTCAACCTCGACTACCTTATGGGTGTCACCTCTGCCGACGACCTCTATGGAGAATACTGGACACGACGCAATCTCGACCTGAGCTATATCCTCCTCGACTGGCAATATCGTGCATTCCTCGATGCATCCTATTTCTATCGTCCGCTCTATTGGCAGTCTGGCTACTGGCATTTCGGCATCTATGCACGCTATCCTCACCGCGAATACTTCTATTTCGGACGCCCTGCCTTTTGGACAACCTATCGTGGTGACCACAGCTGGCACAGACATGGTGGCGAGTCTTGGTATCATGGACGCGATTTCGCAAAGGGCGGATTCCACGGCAACGGTCCTGGCAATGGCAGAAGCAACCGCGGACAGGCTTTCTCAGGAATGCGTGATGGATTCAACAAGGGTGACTATGGTCGCGGACATGACTTCGGCAAGAACCGTGGCAACGACCGCAATGCCAACATGCGCGGACAGAGCAGCACACGCTCCACAGTGGGCAACGTAGGCAACAATAATAGGATAGTATCCTCACAGCGCACTACTGGCCCATCGTCTTCATCTTCATCAAGTCGCAGCACATTCTCATCAAGCCGCATGGGTGGCACATCTTCACGCTCCACTGGCGTAGGTTCTAATTCAGGAGGTGGTTCTCGCTCAGGCGGAGCTTCGTCAGGCGGTTCACATGGTGGAAGAAGATAACATATGGATTTGTAGCAATGACATAATATTTAGTTTGATTTTCAAAAAGAGGAGAGCAACAGCGGTTGTTCTCCTCTTTTCGTATAGTGATGGGGGATGTGGCGAGGGCGCCGCACCTCCTAATTGGCATCCTTTACTTCTTCTGTAGTTTCTGCCTCTACCTCAGCTTCTACCTCCGCCTGTGGCTGTGCCATTTTTTTCAGATGATGTCTCACCATATAGAGTTTGATGGTGTCGAGAAGCGATGCTATGGCATATACCAACAAGGCAATGCCGAAGAACAGGAATGGCGCTTCGGCAATGCTTTTAGGATAGACTATTGCCACAATGCCGAAGATGAGCAGCAGTGTAGGCATAATCCAAAATATCACTCCACACTTTACGCTTACTGCAATGCCTGACTTGTTCTCGAAGTCGCGAATGTTGCGCATGCCGACTATGAGCGACACATATTCGCCTATGGCACCGAGAATGATCATTGCAGCAAAGATATACACCGTGTAGGTGATGAATGTGGTGGGCATCAGAGCCAATATGGCACCGAGTATGGCGCATCCTATGCCTGCAATGGGAATCGTAGGTTTGTGCAGAGGAGCAGCAGAGTCAGCATCAGCATTGCCGGCTGCACTCTGCAACAGCAGTTGTTTCTCTACGCGGCTTTTCACCACGAAATAGTAGACCACGGAGATTATTCCCGACAAGAAGAACATGGCACCGATGCAGATGGTAAGCCATGTCACCATCTCCTCGCGGTATTCGATCATAAGTGCGCCGGCGATGGCGGCAACAAGTACTCTCGCTAATGATGTTTTCATAATTTGCTATGATTTTGCGTTATTGTAAGCTCCTGACAGGAGTCTATATTATATATAATGTATAGGCAAAGTTACGCAAAAATCCTTACTGCCATTACATTGTGCGCAAAGTTTTTTCCATTAATAGTGGTGGCTGAAAGAACGTAAAGAGTCAACCTGGCTCGATAAACATTATCCATGAGTTCTTGTTTTTATTTCACTATATCCATCAGTGTATCGAAGCTGTCCACCTTGCCG
>CAVCGK010000057.1:0-2272 GCA_963601795.1 bacterium
CCTCACTCATTTTCAGTCTTTCTTCGTGTAGAAATCAATAACACTTTGCAACGCACGCTTGCACACAGGACAAAACTCTGGGGTCTTGTTGGTGCGCATGCGGCAGTCTTGCACAGGGCGATAGATGCCCTTCAGGTCATAGCCTGCACCCTCATAGACTCCTACCTTTGATGTGACATCCTTGGCATTCTTCGACAGAGGCGTAGGCACAGGAGTGCCCTTCTTAATAAGGTCTGCCCACTTGCTGTTGAAGTCTACAAGTGTGGTGATATTCGGCTCCCAGGGTTCAATGTCGTGCGGATACATGCCGAGTGGTTCTGCCTCATAGGCATATTCATCGGCAAGACCAGCAAAGGAATGACCGAACTCATGCACCACGACGGGCTTTGTCCATTCATTGTGAGCCATGGCAAGGTTGTAGGAGTTGAGTATTCCGCCACCGCCATATTTCTCTGTGTTCACCAACACTATTATGTGTTCATAGGGAGTGCCGGCAAGCCAGTCGTGCATATCCTTCAGATGCAAGGTGGTGAGATAGCGGTCACTATAGAATGTGTCGAAATGTGAACTCAGAGCCGTGTTCTTCCAATCTCCCTTCGACGGTATGCTCGTGCCACTGTCTACCGACGGCGACTTCACTGCCACAATATTAAAGCGGTCTTTCGCCGACTTGAATGGTTCATGGGCAAAGATGGCATCGGTAGACTCCTGAGCATCCTTTATGAAAGTGTCCATCTCGTCGGCAGTATATCCTTCAGCAAGAAAAGCTATGTGTATGCATCTTGCTGTGTCGGCAGCCTGCTGAAGCGTGACATAAGGTGTCGGCTGCTCACCTTTATGGTGAATAAGAATATCCGTTGGCACCACCTGATGGGTAAACGTAGTAGCTACCTGTCGGCGGTTGTTGCGCAAGTCAATGGTCACGTCAACAGTATCCTTAGGCATAGGCACGAGGAACACATTCTCAAAACTGCGTGTCACCTTCTTTGCCTCGGGTTCTGTAGTCCACTCCTGAAAGAGTGTAGAGAAGGAATTGCGATAGATGACATCACCCGAGCGGTGGTCGCGCACAGTTATCTGACCGTTGCCCTCCACAGGCAGTTCGCTGAGATGCTGTCTTTTGCCATACCACCGTGGCATAACATTGAGTTCATCCACTGCCACTGCCTGAGTTTGCGCATTGCCCGAGAATATGTAGTCTATGCGCAATGTCTTGTCCTGAAAATACTCATCAAAGGTCTGTGCCTTTGCCACGCAGAGCGATGCCATCAGCATCACTCCTGCCATAATCATGCTCTTGCTTCTCATCAGAATATAAACTGTTCTATTACATGTGCCACGCCGTCTTCCTCATTGCTGAGTGTGACAAAGTCGGCAGACTCCTTCACCTCATCTTCTGCATTTGCCATAGCCACGCCCAGTCCGGCATATTTTATCATTCCCATGTCATTATAACCGTCGCCTATGGCAATAATCTCCTCGCGGGCTATGCCGAGACTTACTGCCAGTTTGTCAATAGACTGCGACTTCTCTATGCCCAACGGCACGCACTCAAGGAAGAAGTTGGCGGAGCGGTAGACAGAAAGTTTGCCCTGAAGCGTATCAGCCAACCTTAGTTCCAACTGGTGAAGTGGCTCAGGCGAACCTACTATCAGACATTTGTTGATGGGGAACTCCACCTGACGCTTGAAGTCAGTATACTCCACCACGGGCATCTTGTTAATGAATGCCTCATGCTGCACATATTCATCGTCAGCCTTGGTGGCAGCAATGCCGTCGCCCTGATAGGTCAGAATCTGCATTCCTGCCGCCATAGCCTCATCATGAAGCAAGGGCAAGAGCGAGGGCTGCAGTTCCTGATTAAACACCGTGTTGCCCGACTTGCAGTCCACTATCTTTCCGCCGTTGTATGCCAATATGTATCCACCATACTCTGACAGTCGCAACTGTTTAGCCAGTGGCACGATGCCATATGTAGGTCTGCCCGACGCCAGCACCACTATGATTCCTTTCTCCTGAGCCTTCATCAGGCAGTCGTATGTGTGTGGCGTTATCTCCTTCTTGCTGTTGGTCAGCGTACCGTCAAGGTCGAGCACCAACATCTTGTATTCTATCTTCTTATCCATCTATTGTTATATGACAATTTTAAAAACTCTTCTTCTCCCCTACTCTACTATGCCCACATGCATCGTCGGCTTCTCCACACTGACAGAGTCGGCATCGGCAGAGCGACTCAGTGTCGATGACTTGGAATAGCCATACGACTGCCATC
>CAVCGK010000057.1:2705-7552 GCA_963601795.1 bacterium
AAGTGTAAACAGCTTTTTCATACCTTTATCTCCCAAATATGTTATTATGTGTAAGCAAAGGTAGTGACAAAATCTCATACTTACATATGTCATTTCCTAAAAACATGAGGGTTTTCCCTACGAAGAGAGGACTTTCACGTAAATTATTCATATATTTGCACAAACAAAACTACTCAACCTATTATATGAAAAAGATTTATCTGACATTGGCGCTTGTGGCGCCTTGTGCCACTCTCACGCTAATGGCAAAGAAGTCACACGGCGATAAGCAACGACCTAACGTGATAATAATTCTTGCCGACGACCTCGGCTATGGCGACCTCGGATGCTATGGCGCAAAGGGTGTGAAGACTCCTAATGCCGACCGCCTGGCAGGTCAGGGCATACGCTTCACCGACACTCATGCCGTGGCTGCCACGAGCACTCCCTCGCGCTACTCTCTCCTCACTGGCGAATATGCATGGAAGAAGAAGGGCACGGATGTGGCTGCAGGTGATGCTGCGATGATTATCGGACCAGAGCAGTTTACTATGGCTGACATGTTCAAGAGTCGCGGCTATGCCACCTGTGCCATAGGCAAATGGCACCTTGGACTCGGCGACCGCACAGGCAAACAGGACTGGAATGCTCCATTGGCATCAACACCTGCCGACCTCGGATTCGACTATCATTACATCATGGCTGCCACTGCCGACCGCGTGCCATGTGTATTTATCGAAAACGGTATGGTGGCAGACCACGACACTCTGGCTCCGATAGAGGTGAGCTACATAAAGAATTTCCAGGGTGAACCTACGGGCAAGGACAATCCCGAACTTCTCTACAATATGCATCCGAGTCATGGACATGACATGTCTATCGTCAACGGCATAAGCCGCATAGGATATATGCGCGGAGGTGGCAAGGCACTATGGAAGGATGAAAACATTGCCGACTCCATAACAAGCCACGCAATAAGATTCATAGAGAAAAACCGCGACCAGCCTTTCTTCATGTATTTTGCCACCAATGACGTGCATGTGCCTCGCTTCCCCCACCAGCGATTCCGCGGAAGCAGCACTATGGGTGTGCGTGGAGATGCCATAGCACAGTTTGACTGGTCTGTGGGCGAGATAATGCGCACTCTTGAGAAACTCGGCATTGCTGACAACACTCTCATCATCCTCACGAGTGACAACGGCCCTGTTGTCGACGACGGATATAAAGACCAGGCAGAGGAACTCCTTGGCGAGCATCGTCCGTCAGGGCCTTGGCGCGGAGGAAAATACAGTGCCTTTGAAGGTGGCACGGAGGTGCCCTTCATCGTCAGTTGGCCTGCAAAGGTAAAGGCAGGGCAGACACTCGGCACTCTTACATCACAAATAGACCTGATGCGCTCTTTGGGCGGCCTCATCAATGCCACTCTGCCGAAGGGAAGTGCCCCTGACAGTGAAAACCGCCTCGGCAATCTGCTTGGCACAGACCTCAATGACCGTCCGTGGGTGCTTGAGGAAGCTCACAACCACACATTGTCGGTGAGAACAAAGGAGTGGAAATATATCGAACCGAGCGACGGTCCGGCAATGATAAAATGGGGACCGAAGATAGAGACTGGATTTAAGAAAGGTCCACAACTCTATCGCATGGACACCGACGGTGGCGAGACTGTCAACAAAGCTGACGAGCAACCTGCAAAAGTATATGAGTTGCAAGAGATTCTCCGCCACGCGCGCTAACTTTTAGGCGGTACGGCGCCCCCGCCGTACTCTACTCCCAACGTTTTTTTATGGAGTGAGTACGACGAGGACGCCGTACCGCTTATTATATGTAGTTGACTCTCCAGAAGAGAATCATTTATTTCACCTCCCAGATGTCATTTGTCTCAAGGAGTTCGGCAAAGTTGTGGTATTTCTTCTTGCCCGACACTTCGTGTATCTGAGTATTGACAGCCTCATCATAGGTAGGTGCCTCCACATCACGTATCACTCCGAGGGCAATGGGAAATCCGTCATTATTGCCCATCAGGGCAAGTTTCAATTGCAGAGTGTCATCCTCACAATGAGCGTCATGCACCAGCACATCGTCCAGCGTGTAGCCGTCCTTGCCAATCTCCACCACCTTAAGTCCAAATCCATTCTGCACAAGTCCAAACTTGTTGTCCTCGCCAAAGACGAGTTTCTCGCCGTGGCGCACATATATGGCATGCTTCTGTCGCTCAGCCGAATTGTATACCGACTCGTGTGTGCCGTTGTTGAAGATGACACAGTTTTGCAACACTTCCACCACCGAGGCTCCCTTGTGGGCATTTGCCACCTTGAGAGTCTCCACAGTGTGCTTGCTGTCGGTGGCCACGGTGCGTGCAAAGAAATGTCCGCGGGCACCAAAGCAGAGTTCTGCCGGACGGAAAGGATCCTCCACAGTGCCATAGGGCGATGACTTAGACACGAATCCACGGGGCGATGTGGGCGAATACTGTCCTTTTGTTAAGCCATAGATGCGGTTGTTGAGCAATATCATGTTGATGTTGATATTGCGGCGCTGGGCATGTATGAAGTGGTTGCCTCCGATGGCAAGTCCGTCGCCGTCGCCACTTATCTGCCACACTGTGAGGTCAGGATTTGTCACCTTCACTCCAGTGGCTATGGCTGCCGCACGTCCGTGTATGGTGTTCATGCCATAGGTTGCCATATAGTGAGGCAGGCGCGATGAGCAACCGATGCCCGATATCACTGCGATGTCGCTCGGTGCTGTGCCTATCTCTGCCAGTGCTTTATGGAAAGAGGCAAGAAAGAAATGGTCTCCGCAACCCGGACACCAGCGCGGTTGTCCTTTTTTATAGTCAGATGCTGTATATGTCATGATTGTAGCCCTCTTGTTATTCGTTGATTATAGATTCCATTTTGTCCACCAGTTCGTTGACCTTAAACGGTTGTCCCTTCACCTCATTATATTGGTAAGGCACGAAGTTGTCTATCTTCATGCGCAGCCATCCTGCCAGTTGACCAGTGTTTTGCTCTGCCACCACCACTTTCTTGTAGCGGAGCATCACGTCTTTGGCATTCTTCGGCAGAGGGTTGATGTAGCGGAAATGTGTCATTGCCACCTTGTGTCCCTTCTTTCTCAGTCTGTCCATGGCAGCGTGCAGATGGCCGTAAGTGCCACCAAAGCCCACGATGAGGAGTTCGGCATCATCCTTGTCGCCCAAGACTTTCAAGTCGGGCACATTGATATTCGCCACCTTCTGCGCACGCAAGCGCACCATCTCGTTGTGGTTTTCCGGGTCGGTGGATATCGCTCCCGTGTGGCTATCCTTCTCCAGTCCGCCGAGTATATGCTCAAATCCCTCACGACCAGGTACAGCCCAATAGCGGCTACCGTCGTCGGTGCGCATATATGGTGTCCACTCCCCACGCATCTGCTCTGGCACGTATGGCGGGTTGATGTCGGGATATTCATCGAGTTTAGGCAACTTGAATGCCGCCGAACCGTTGGCAATATATGCATCAGTAAGGAGCACTACGGGAGTCATATGCTCCAGTGCTATCTTCGCTGCTTCATATGCAGCATTGAAGCAGTCGGTAGGACTTGCCGCAGCCATCACTGGCATGGGCGACTCTCCATTGCGACCGAAGAGTGCCTGCAGAAGGTCTGTCTGCTCTGATTTAGTGGGCAATCCAGTGGCAGGACCGCCACGCTGTACATCGAGCACCACAAGAGGCAACTCCATGATGACGGCAAGGTTCATAGCCTCGCTCTTCAGACAGACGCCAGGACCTGACGTGCTCGTCACTGCCAACGCACCAGCGAAACTTGCTCCCACTGATGATGCGCAAGCGGCTATCTCGTCTTCACACTGCACGGTGGTGACGCCGAGCGACTTGTGCTTAGACAATTCGTGCAATACGTCAGTAGCTGGCGTGATGGGATAAGAACCGAGATAGAGTTTCAGTCCTGCCTTCTCTGCTGCAGCGATGAATCCATAGGCTGTGGCCTTGTTGCCCGTGATGTCCATATATCTGCCAGGCACCTTCACCTTGCTCTCTATGCGATATACATTGGCTGCACTCGAGTGGGTGTTGTGACCGAAGTCATAACCTGCATGTATAACCTTTATATTAGCATCGGCAACGCCTGGCTTGTTCTTGAATTTTTCCTGAAGGAATGTAGCCACGAGGTCGAGGTCGCGACTGAAGAGCCAGCACACCAGTCCGAGGGCAAACATGTTGCGACACTTGAGCATCGCCTTGTTGTCCATGCCACTGTCAGCAAGTGCCGACTTCACCATAGAGGTGATGGGACAAGCTATGACGCGGTCGGCATCAATGTCCATCTCTGCGAGGAAATCTTCCGTTTTGAAGTCAGCCTTCTTCAGGTCAGCCTCCTTGAAAGAGTCGGTGTCTATGATGATGGTGGCATTAGGTTTGGCAAACTTATATTGCGTCTTCAGCGCTGCGGCATTCATAGCCACGAGCACATCGCACTTGTCGCCAGGAGTGTAGACAGTGTCAGAACCGATATGCACCTGAAAGCCCGAGACGCCTGTCAGCGAACCCTGTGGGGCACGAATGTCGGCAGGATAGTCAGGGAAAGTACTGATGGAATTGCCTACAGTGGCAGAGACAGTGGAGAAGATGTTGCCTGCGAGCTGCATGCCGTCGCCGGAGTCACCGGAAAAGCGTACAACAACCTCATTGAGTTCCTTTACTTCGAGTTTCTCTTTCATTTTTGATGTCGTGTTGCGATCCTCACGCTTTGGGGCGTGGCAAGAGATCATTTAGTGTAGTATTGCAAAAGTAATAATTTCCTCGCAACAGATATACATTTTATACAAAAAAGATGCATCGGGCATAACAAATATAACAATTAAG
>CAVCGK010000057.1:7657-10410 GCA_963601795.1 bacterium
AGAAGTTACGTGCATGGATGTTTTGACATATGTCACAAACGTGTGCGACAATTGTCATAAACCTTTTTGGCATATGTCACACAAGTCTTTGACATATGTCGCGCAATCGTGTGACATATGTCGCACAATCGAAGCACCTAAGTCATGCAACTGATAAAGCTGACAGCTGAAATCCACAAGGGCTGTCTTTCCCATGCGGCGTGGCTAGGTGATGACCAGATTCATCGGGTCACAATCTGACAATCGGCGGGCGCCTTTACATGGTCGTCAATGATGATGGCTCCGAAACTGTCTGCCACGATGCGTCCCGACCTCGGATTCTTCACACTCTTGACATAGCCACGGATGTCTGCCTGCACGGTGGACTCTTCAAAGGCACGGTCGCACTCGGGATCAAAGGTGCAGTTTTCGAGCACGAGATTCTCAGCATAGCAGAGCGGTTGCTCGCCCGAGATGTGGCAATTCACCAAACGAAGATTACGGGAATGCCAACCGAGATACTCGCCATGAAGTTCGGAGTCGTAAACGGTGACATCCTCCACCTCCCAAAAGGAGTCCTTGGTGTCGATTTTGGCGTTGTGTATCTCCACATTACGGCAATACTGGAACACATACTTGGCATCGCTCTCCAGTCCGTCAATGCGGATGTCGCGGCAATGCATGAACGGATAGGTGCCATCATGGAGCACCACATTGCGCATGGTCAACCCGTTGATGCCCCAAAAAGTTTCGTCGGCATCGTTGATGGTGACATTCTCGAGCGTGAGGTTGTTCATCTCACGAAAGAATTTTGGTCCGTTAATTACACAGTCCCTCATCGTCATGTCATTGGAATACCATATAGCCGAGCGCGAACCAGGCGCAAAATAGCAATTCTCTATGAGAGAACCGTCAACATGCCACAAGGGATATTTTCCCTCAAAGTAGCAATTTCGGCAAACGATATTACTGCACTCCTTTACTCCCGACTCGCCGAAAGTGATGCGCACATGATCGAGCAGAGTGTCGTGTGTATCGAAGAGTGGACGTTCGCCACCGAAGACTTTATTCTTTATCGTTTCCATATCATTCATTTATTCTTCACCATTACCTTTCATTATTTGTCCGCAGAGGGATTCTTTTGAGTATGCTTTTGCTTTCGCAAGTCCAGTGTCCCCAGCGCAGACGGCAAAGGAATATCGCGCCACGGAAGCACAGTTCGGCACACATGGCAAGCCACACTCCCTTCAATCCCATTGTCGGAGCGAACAGCGCAGCAAGTGTGATGCGCACGCCCCACATAGAAATCAGATTCATCACGCTCGGCACCAAGGTATTGGCAGCACCTACGAAGACTCCATAGCACACTATAGAGGCAGCAAACATAGGTTCGGCATATGCCTCAATACGCAGTACGGCGACCCCCGACTGGCGTATGGCTTCCACGGGAGTCATCAGCGACATAGCCGCTGGAGCACCAACATACATCACGACACCCATGACTGCCATTACACCCATGCCAAGCACTACGGATAGATAGGCGAAACGCTTCATCAGGTCTTGCCGTCCTGCTCCCTTGCTCTGGCCCACAAGCGTTGTCGCCGCATCGGCAATGCCATACCCTGGCATATAGCAGAGGCTTTCAACAACAATGGCAAGCGAATGGGCGGCAATTGCCACAGTGCCCAAAGGGGCAATGATAATCGTCATAACCACATAGGCACTGCACATGATTATCTGCTGAAATCCCATTGGGACGGCAATATTCAGTGCACGGCGTATGCATGTGGCAGTAGGAAGAAAACTACCGCACTCGCCGGCAATGCGCAATTCTTTCGACCTGTTGCACAGGATATACATCGTCAGCGACATTGCCACCAGTTCGGCTGCCACAGTTCCGATGGCAGCACCAGTCACAGAGAGCCCCGCACCAGGGACATGTATCGGCATTCCGAAGACTTGCACTATACGCGAAGGAAAGATTAGAAAGAAATTGAACACCACATCGAGCGTCATCATCACCACACTCATCACACTCGGCACAACCATGTTGCCGCTGCTGCGGAGCATGCCCGAACCGAACATGCTAAACTGGAACACAGGTACTCCCAAGGCACATATTGCAAAATATGACGAGGCCATGCCGCAGATGTCGGCATTCCCGCCCAGCCAACGGGGCAACCAAGGACTCAACGAGAGCGACACTATGGCGAGCACAATGCTTACCACCAACACCGAAGTGATGCCCTGACGTAGCACACTGCGCGCCTCACGCGCTCCGTTGGCTCCAAGAGAATGAGACACCTGAACATAAAATCCTGCCGCTGAAGCCGAACAGATGCTGCCCAAAAGCCACATCGTGGATTCTATCAAACCTATGGCAGCCGACGCATTGGCTCCCATACTGCCCACCATCGAAGCGTCTATATACTGCATGACGGTGGTGGTGAGCTGGGCAAGTATGGCGGGGACGCTCAGTTGGAGGGTGAGGCGAGCCTGCTGGCCAATAGACATTGGTCGTCCAAGCCGTATCATCTGCAACAATGCGTCTTTTCCTTTGTCGTTACTCATGAGTGGTATACAAATCTTCCTTCTTTCATTTGCAAAATTACGCTTTTCGTCCGAATGCAAGAAACGGTACATGCAAAATCGGTAATAATGGTTCTTCCTTCAGTAATATCGGTTATATACCGCTTTTGGGAATATGTAGTTTTGCAGCAAAAATCTGTGGGAACCCACAAATAATTTCTGTAAACTATGCTTTTCAAGAGAAA
>CAVCGK010000058.1:0-9073 GCA_963601795.1 bacterium
GTACGATAAAGGTAAGAAACTGTCTTCAGTTATCAATGTTTCAACTCAATTTTCTTGCATATTATGTGGCTTCGCCGCAATCTTCTGCAAACTTAGAGTACATTTCCTTGTTCTCTGTCTAGATGGACTTTTGCAGAGAAAATTTTTGCTTCTGATGGGACTAAAGAGAACGGATTTTTTCCACCTTGGCATCCCACAACGGTTCCATCTGTACCTAGGTAGTTGTTCTCAAACAATTCCTCTTTTGTTAAGTATTCTATTCTATTGGCTTTGTCATCATTTTTTGTATAATACATAATTCCACTGGTGGTTGTACCAGGAGCGAACATATCCACTCCTAAATCTTCCTTTTGAGGATAGAACAGGCAATTCGTAAATGAGGCAATTGTCGTTTTTGAGTTCTCACTTAGGTAAGGATAGAGTGGTAATGAATGATAATCCTCATTGTAATGACTATCAAAAATGCAGTTTACGAAAATACCTCGAATGTCTCCGCAGTAGTTATAACCTGTTCCATCAGGGGCAGTAGAACCATATATTGATAAATTAAATGTGCAGTTGTAGAAATACCAATTTTGAGCATATTGGGGTGATACTCCAGGATTTCTTAATTTGCAATTTCGACAAATGACATTGTTGACATTGAAAGCAGAATTGCAGATGTAATTTTGAACCTCACATCTGTCAAGGTAAAGACCGTCTATTTCTTTTTGATTGTTGATTCCATTGTAAATATAGCATTTTTTGAATATTACGTTTTGGACTGATGACTGGAATGTTATTCCATCTGTATTCCAATTAAAGTAGATGCCTTCAAAAAGACGAGTTGCCAGTTTTGTGTTTTCAGGAAGGTTGATGACAATATTTCCTGAATATTCAGTATATGGATAACAACCATTTATTTCGGAATGATAATTACGGTCTGCACCAACGCCAATAAACGTTAACTTTTTAGTCAGAGTAAAGTCTCCTTCTACTTTACCTTCCCCAAAGTAGATTGTATCACCATCTACGGCATTGTCTACTGCAGCATATGGTTGGTTGTCAGGGAATGTTGTAGTAACGCCATTATGTGATAAAGTGATGGTGGCATTCTTACCATCTGCGCTTATCTGCAATATGACGAGCATTAATGCTGCAAATATTAACGATAGTCTTTTCATATCTATGATGTTTTATTGTTATTTCTTGTTATTATATTTTTGATGGTCAAAGTAGGCGATGACATTTTAAGCATTGTGCAAGCCTTTGATTCTTTTACCTATTAGCTCTTTCTTTAGCTCCTCTAGCTCTTGCGGATTCTTTGCCTCAATTTTGTTAAAGCAATGGCGTTCTTTGTCTTGTGGATATTTTTTGCTTTTCCATATTGTTGATATTTGTAAGATTAATACCCTGGCGTAGGATTGTCGTCAGAGCTAGGCGAACCACCTGATGTAACGAAACTTACTATAGGACTATATTCTGTTCCGAGAGGTCCCTTAGTGTATATTCTGGCATAGTTTGTAGAACCAGCCTTCAATCCCTTGATGGTTGCACTTACAATATCTTGAGATATTGGAGTGGTGCTAATCACTTCTTGGTGAATATTTGCATTCTCCTCATCAATTGTCGGCTCAGTCACAGTTGCAGAATATACAATACCATATTCTGTTACGTCAAACATAGAGCTGAAAATACCTGTAATGTCTGCTTGATAGCGGGCTACGTTATTGGCTTGTACTTTTTCAAACTTAGTGACTGTCGCTCCTTCTTGATTGACGTTAATTGTCTGTCTGCCAGAACCATAGGTGAATATAATAGTGCCTTGACGAGCGGTGAGTGACTTGTTGTCGTCTAGTGTGAATGAGAAACGACCATTGCTGTCCCCCTCGCCGTCCTCGATATGAATCCATGATGCTTCGGTTGAGGCTGACCATACGGAATTACTTGTTACCTTGATGTCTTGGTCTGAAGACTTGGCACCGAGGGTAACTTCTGTTGTTGAGAGTGTGGCAGTAGCTGCTGCCTGAGTAATGGTAACTGTCTGCTGCGTATTGCCGTAGGTAAAGGTGATGGTGGCGGTACGCGGCTCTGTGGTTGTATTGTCGTCGAGAGAGACGGTGAGCGTGCCATTGGCAGTGCCGCTGGCTGCACTCAGCTTCGCCCACGTCACATCGCTCACGGCTCCCCACGCTGTATTCGATGTAATTGTGATGTCTTGGGAGGCGTTTCTCGCAGGCAGGTCTACTACCGTAGGGGTCAATGTCATGCTGAGGCTCAGCTCCTTGGAAGGGAAGACATCGGTCTCCTCCTTGTCGGAACAGGCGGTCTGGATGCCTAGACTGGATGCTAGCAGAAGGGCTAGGGCCAGGCGATGCATATATGGATATTTTCTTTTCATATACCTTTATTATATATAGTGTCTTTTGAAGTTATCTTTATGGAGGAGCGTTAGAAATTGACGATGACACCGGCGTGGGCATAGAAACCACCCTCGGCAAAGCCAGCTATGTCGATGATTTTCTTGTAGGTGTCGCTCTTCTTGTTGGGGATGGCAAACTCCGGATTGATGAGCACGCAGAGGTGTGGCACTGGTGCTATCAGGAGCTTGGCACCGAGGGTGAACGAACCGCAGTTGCAGCCGTTGCCATACTGACCACTACCAGAAAGGGTTTGCGTCATGTAACCTATCTGTGGGGTAATGCCTACTCGCATACTCAATGGGAACTGGTAGCCAAACTTCACTTGCATCGTGTTGAGCTTGTAGGTGCTGACCTCTTGCTGCACGTTGGTCTCATTGGCGTACCAGTGTACCTCGTCGCTTGATCCTAAGCCCATGGTATAGGATAGCTGGATGTCGAAATTGGAGATGATGCCTCCGATGGTACCCGTCATGCCCATCGTGCTTCCACCATAGGTGAAGGCAACGCCAGCATAGATGCCTGTCTTCTTGATGTAGGTGAGAGGCTTGAGGCGGATGGTGTCACGCAGTTCGCCATCGCGAGGGATGTTGTAGGTCTTGGTGATGGAGCGATAGCCCTCGTGCTTGTAGGTGATGTCGTTCTTTCCTATGGGGAGCTTGGTAAAGCCGTTGTCTGAGAGTAACTTGGTGTCGTTGTAGATACCCACGAGCTTGGGGGAGGTGAGTACGGTGAGTGAACCTGTGTAGGGGATAGGGGCCTTAGCCTCCACAGTCTTGTCTGTCTTTCCCTCTACCTGAAATGAGGTAGTCTGGCTCTCGCTATTCTCTTTGCGCGTCTCCACCACGTAGGTGCCAGCCTTCAGTCGTTGGTACCATGAGCCGATACCCACCTTCTTGCCGTCGAAGTAGATGTCGGCACCATCTGCCACGGTCACGTTCACCGTGCCAAACAGTTCGTTCTCGTCTTTCATCTGTAGGGAGAGCGACTTCTCGCCGCCTTTCTGTATGTTGACGTTCTCGTCGTAGTACATGTTGCCGTTGCGGGCTGTGATGTGGTGGATGCCGTAGGTGAGGTATACAGTCTGCGGAGTCTTGCCCACGTTCTCGTCGTCTACGAAGATGGTGGCTCCAGTCACGGATGCCTCAATGACCACGTCCATACCCTCCAGGGTGAGCTGCATGGTGTATGTGTGTGCCGCCTTTATCTCTGATGGATAATAAAACTCGCAGGCACCGTACTTGGGGTGGCGGATCGTGATTTTCTGTGCACGCTCAGGCACGTACACCCACCATTGACCGGTCTTGTGCTCGGTGGTCACGATGCCGTAGCTTCCGCCGTCGAAGGCGAGGTCGTCCAGGTTAGTCTCGATTTTGAGCAAGGCTGCCGTCTTGCCGTTGTTGTCTTTCTTCATGGTTCCCTTCAGATTGGCAGTTTGGTCATACAGCTGATACTCGAATTCTCTTATCACCAAGTTGTTTTGAGCCGACATGGCCAGCGTCGTGAGGGTGAAGAGGCATAAGAAAAGGATTCTTCTCATTTTAATTATATCTATTGTTAATTTAGATTCAAACACAAAATTATGTAAAATAAGCAGAGATATTTGGGTTCAATTCAGTTCATTTTTAATCGTCACTAAATGTATTTTTCATGTCAGGCTTGCTCCGTCCTGATATAATTCTTATTTTTGCAGATAACAAAAGCTCTTATTTGCAAAGAGAGCGTTTTATATGGTAACGATAAAAATATGGTAGATTTAAAGCAGACTGAGCTTGACAGGCTCAAACAAGAGGTTGAGGCTTTGGTGGGACGTGTCATCAATAGTCCTAAAGATTATGACTTCCTTGCCCGTCAGATAATGGGCTATACCAATGAGACCCTATCCGTGAGTACGCTGAAGCGCATTTGGGGATATGTGGCAACACAGGGAAATCCGAGTCTTTATAGTCTCAATCTGCTTTCGCGCATGGTGGGCTATCCTGACTGGAAAAGTTTTTCGTCGAGTGATGGCGATGTAATTTCTAGCCGCTTTTTTGTGAAGAGCAAACTGATGTCAGAAGCCTTGCTAGTAGGAGAGGAGGTGAGGCTCACATGGATGCCAGGAAGGGTGATTATCATTGTTTATCGTGGCAATAAACTCTTTGAGGTCAGGAAATCGGTAAACAGCAAGTTGATGGTGGGCGATACATTCTCCTGCCAACAGTTTGTGACAGACGAACCTCTCTATCTCTCAAATGTCTGTCATGACGGCATTCCGCCTTGCAGCTATGTGGCAGGACTGCATGGTGGTATCAAGTGGAAATGTGTTGAGATAGATGAATGACCGAAATACGTTCTCCGATGTTTTGGCATATGTCAAAAGGTTGTGCGACATATGTCACAAACGTTTATGACAATTGTCGCAAAGGTTTATGACATATGTCGCACAAGTCTTTGGCAATTGTCGCACATTCGCTGTACCGTGATTATTACATCAATGGAGCCAAGTCTTTTGATTTATTCCAATAATTTCACACATATGTCGGCAATTTGTTTTTTTTGCTTTACCTTATATTTTATTGGAAATCAGTTGGGTTGTTGCTGAATTTTTCCTAAATTTGCGCCTAATTGTATGAATAATCAATTTTAGACAGAAGAATGAAGAAATTTTGTATCACGTACTTACTGTGCGCTGTAGCCCTTGTCTCCAGTGCAGTGTTGCTCGTGGCGTGCTCAAGTGATGGAACGGATGCGGTTGACCCGACTACTGCGACAGCGCAGTCGCTCACTGCCTATTACCCAGGATATGATGAAACCGCCAATGCTCAGACCCGTGTGGGGTTCGACAAAGACGGGAATGGCTACTGGCACGAAGGCGATGTGATTGGTGTGTGGTCGGATACGGAGGGAAAATTCAAACCGTTTACCGTCAGTGACGGAGCAGGCACAGGCAAGGCAACGTTCACTGGGACGATGAAGGGGAAGATTGCCAATTATGCAGTGGTGCTCTATCCGTATAGTGAGAAACACAACATAGATGATACAGAAGGAACGGCTACCTATAATTTTCCGAATTCTTACACCCTTACCAGTGTAGACAAGGAGTATTATTCGACTGACACTGAAGGTAATGTGGTGCCCAACATCAACAGCTTCAACATGCCGATGTTAGGTAATGTTAAAGATATAGAGAACAGTACTGGGGACAGAATCGTGCAATTTCATAATGTTGGAGGAGTGGCAGTCATAAAGGTAGACAAGATACCAGAAACGGGTACTGTAACTGTAACTGCAGACCAAGCCATCTGCGGAGACGCTTATATTACAGAAACGACTAAGAAATTCAGCTATACGGACGAGACCTGCAAGACTGTGACGTTCCACTACAGCGGTGCGGAGAAGTCGCAGCAGGGCGTGTTCTGTCTGCCACTGCTTGCTGGGACGTACACCTTGACGGTGAGCATCGAAGGGTCGAGTGCAACATCCGACGGAACAGGCAAAATAGACTACAAGTACTCCAAGACCTTGGACTCCTTCACCTTGGAACGGTCTCATCTCAAGAGAGTGGAGGTGAACGTCGGAGGAAGCTACGAGATTTACGTCAACGGACACCGGTTCATCGACCTTGGGCTGGAAAGTGGCTTGTTGTGGGCTGAGGTGAACTTGGGGGCTACCGTTCCTGCTGACTATGGTGACTACTATGCATGGGGATACACGGAGCCAATGACGACCACTACTCCCGGTTGGTCTTACTACACTAAGTTTGGTACTTATTCATATGCGGCAGGAACAGATTGTGGTCTGACGAAATACAATCTTACAGACGGCAAGAATGAACTTGAACCAGAGGATGATGTCGCAACTGTCAACTGGGGGGCTCCGTGCCGAATGCCGACCTACGATGAGTGTGTGGCTATAATGTATATTCTTAATAAGGAAACACCCCCCCCAATGGTATCGTCTGAAGAACTCAAGTGGATGGTATGCCGATGGTGTTGGCATTAAAAGCAATACAAACGGTAATACGGTGTTTATCCCCGCATCTGGCTATTACTCAGGAACTGGGCACAAATCTGAGGGTGTAGAAATGTGTCTGTGGACAAAAAGCTATCAGACTTCAAGTATAACTGTCAACGTATATGCTGCGCTCCCAGTTAACGTGTCTGTTTATAACAACAAACCGTCGCTTAGTTCCAGTGCCCGATATGAGCGTTATTATGGTCTCCCCATCCGTGCGGTAGTGCAGCCTTAGTCAACCCCAAGAATATTGAAAATATTAACTGAAATGGACATGAAGAAATATTACGAAACCCCGACAATGACTGTAATGGTCATGGAAGCACCTTGTTTGCTTGTAGGCAGTGATGAAAATAGCGTTTCTATAGGCGCAGATGATAGTGACAACCAGATAGAGAAAGCTGTCTGGGATTAGCTAATTTACACACCGTAGAAATTATAAAAAATACAATCATGACAAAATAGCCCTGTAATAACACCCAACTTAAAATAGTCTAAATATGAAATTTTTAGTAACAACAATATTATTTTTTTCTGTTCAAACTTTATCTGCACAGTTAGAAAATAATAACGATTCTGTAGATATTAATAAGTTATATAAGAATTTACCAGAAGTTGTTGTAAAAGCAGAAAAGCCTATAGTGAAAATTGTGCAAGGGAAAATGGTGTACAATATGCCAAATCTACTAGAAAAATTACCTGCCGATAACGCTTATGAAGCCCTCACACGCATTCCTGGTGTTAGTGATGTAGATGGTAGCATAAAGTTTTCTGGTAACGAGGTAACACTTATTGTTAACGGACAAGCCACCACTCTGACACAAGAACAGTTGGCAGACAGATTAAAAGCTATGTCTGCTGTACAGTTGGCAAAAGCAGAAGTGATGCTTGCCGCTCCTGCACATTATCATGTTCGAGGTATGGCAATAAATATCATCACGAAAGATTATGCTGGTACGAAACAGTTTTCGGGACAAATAATAGGAGGATTGCAGCAAAGTAAATATGCCAAAGGATTCGGAAATCTTTACCTATCTATGCAAAGAGGTAAGTTTGGATTGGATGCACAATACCAATTTTTAGACGGCAATTCATACGGTGAGAATTCACATATAGCCAACCATCCATTGGCTGACAAGCGTGTAAATTATAATGATGAAACCAAGCAGAAGTCATTTGGAATTGTCCATGACTATCGGCTTGGTATGAATTATGCCTTTAGTAAGAATCATCGACTCGACGTTGCCTATACGGGTAAATGGAATAAATCTTGCTCAAACAGCTTCACGACAGGTACAAGTGTAAGTGGAAGGCATTATGACAGCCATGTGTATTTGCACAATGTCGATGTGAACTACCTGCTTCCTTGGGGACTTAACGTAAGTGGTTCATATACAAAATATCGTACTCCTCAACAACAAGCACTTGATGGTACTATGTATGCGGATGAAAGCGCAACAGCAACAGAACGCTACCTAACAAGTGGCAGTGAGCAGACAATCAACAAATGGATGTTTACCGCAGACCAAACTCATTCGTTGGCACATGGTTGGGGGTTGTCGTATGGTTTAAAAGGACAATTCACTAGTAACAATAGTTATCAGACCACATTCGACAAGGAAGGAAACATTTTGCCTGACGCAACAAGCAGCGTGGACATTAATGAACGGATATGGGATATATATGCAGGTTTTAGCAAACAGATAAACAAGGCGGTTAGTCTTGAAGCATCAGTTACGGCTGAGCAATACCACTCTCCAATATGGAACAAATGGCGCATATACCCATCACTTAATGCATTGTGGAACATCAATGACAAGCATGTACTCAATTTGTCATTCAGCTCCAATTCAGAGTTCCCGAGCTATTGGTCAACGATGAGCAGCGTGTATTACTCTTCAACATACACAGAGATACATGGTAATCCAAGTCTAAAGCCATACTCCTACTATAATGTCAACCTCATGTGGCAGATAAAAAGACGTTATACGATGATGGCTTTTGCAAGTCTAAAACCAGATTATTCCGTTCAATTGCCATACCAGACTACAGACCGTATAGCAGTAATAATGAAGGAAACCAACTTTGACTATGACAATAGCTTTGGACTGCAAGCTTCTGCAATATTCAGTGCTGGTAAATGGCTCAATGGTAACGTATTTGCCACTGGAATTTACAAGCACGACAAGAGTACCCATTTCTTCGATTTGCCATTCGACCGCAAGTATCTATCTACAGTACTTGGAGGCACAGCATCGATAAAACTTTGTCGTACACAAGACTTGCGCCTTATACTTAATCCATTCTTTCAATCGAAAACAATACAAGGTGTTTATGACGTAAATTCTATTTTCAGAATGAACGCAAAGTTGCAATGGACTTCAAGAGATGGAAAATGGGGACTACGCATCAATGGAAGCAATATCTTCAACAACAGAGCTAATACTCGCTCCGTACAAGGTAATCAAGATTACCGCATGAAGATAGCTAATAATTGGGCTACAGCCACATTTGCTGTTATCTATAAGTTTGGTGGCTACAAGGAAAAGAACGTAAAGGCTGTTGATACATCAAGAATGGGGCACTGATGTGGACATAATCTTTGGATATGTGACTTGAACTAGAAAGCAACACCCTGTTTGCTCTTTACACGATAGCCAACCGAGATGATGACATCA
>CAVCGK010000059.1:0-8987 GCA_963601795.1 bacterium
ACATCGGCATTGACGAAGAGATACTTGCCGTCGAAGGTGAGTTTCTCTGTCGTGATGTATCCTTCTTGCTTGTCAGCATGCAAAGAGACGAAACCGTCACGACGTAATGTAGCCAAACCTGTAGAAGTGTAACTATCCCACATGATGTCGTTGAGGCGTCTGCCAGAACTGTAGAAGTAGAGCGAGTCGCCCACGATGAGCGGTGTTCCATTGATGGACTGCATATTGCCCCAGTTCCATGCTCCGTCGGTCTCGTTGACATCCATGAAAGCCTCGTGTGATGGACGTGAGAAGTGGAATCCGTCGCGGCTATAGCCAAGTTCCACTACGTTGCGCTTCTGTATGCCATCGCGCTTGCAGACGTCGTTCTCAGGTCCGCACCAAGCGGCATATTGTCCGATCATGATGCTTTCGTAGGCGATGCAGTCGAAGTTGTAGATGCCTGGTTCTACCTCTGGATACTTGGGATGGCGCAGTTCCTTGTCATCAGGTGTAAACCAGAAACGCAAATTGCGGTCTGCAGCATCCTTGCGCACACGGTGGGTGAGGCTCACCAGCAGTTCGGGGTCGGTGTTCTCAGCATAGGCTCTTGAACGTGACGATACGGGTGTGGACCAGCGCAGACTTAGTGCCCATCGCCTCGTGAAGGGATTATAGAAGGCTGTGGTGCGGTCATACACATCGCCCGACTGAGCCACTCCACGGCTCCATTTGCGTCCGTCGGCACTGTATTTCAGAATAATCTGCCAACGCTTGTCGGTAGGGCGACGCTCTACGTTGAACAGTTTCCAACGTTTCTGTGGGTCTACCTCTTCGCGGTCAAGCCATATGGTGGCAGCATCGCGGTCGCATGAGTCGCAGATGTTGGTGCCTGGGATGAGGTCGAGGTTCACCTTGCGCCACGTCTTGCCGTCTTTCGACTCTGCGTAGCAAGTGTAGAAGGTCTGGTTGCTCTGCTTGTGAAGCATACCTGCACCAGCGAGATACCACATCTTGAAGATACCTTCCTTCTCGTCGTACCAAATGCCGTCGCCATTGATGCGGCGGCGCAGAGTATGGTAGAGAATACGATTCTTTTCATAAGATGGTCTTAGTATCCCGGGTTATTGCTTTCGATGTTCGGATTGGAGTTCATCTCGTTGATTGGTATAGGAAGCCATTCGTGCTTGTTGGTCACGAAGCCCTTGTAATCAGAAGATGAAACAAACTTCTTGAAGTAAGGATCTTGTGTGGTGAGAGTTTGGAAACGCTGTGCCAATTCTCCCCAGCGGAGCAAGTCGTAGAAGCGATGACCCTCAAAAGCCAATTCGAGCACGCGCTCGTGTTTCACGTCTTCGAGAGAAGCGGAAGTCAAGCTTTCCAATTCTGCACGGTTGCGTACAAGGTTGACTGCCTCAGTTGCAGACATTGCGCCCTGTGTACCACCGTTGAGTACTGCCTCAGCATAGAGTAACAATACATCAGCATAGCGCAGATAACGCCAGTTCACACCATGGGCACGTGGCTGGTTGTAGACATACTCCTTTGTGCCAGAACCTACACCATTTGTTTTGGGAGTACCGTCGGCATTGGTTAGCGTCGGCATGGAGTAGTCGAGACCTTTCTTAATACCAGCCTTGAATGGATGAGCCAAAGTGTTGGCCACAGTTTGGAATCCTTCTGCACTGGCAGTAGCTGGATAGAAGTCTTCCCAATGGAAACCGCCAGGACCTTCGAGACGAATAGCATTGCCTTCGGCATCGGTGTGCAGTTTGATTTCTGGCTTGAGGTCGTCAAACATCAGTGTAGAGAACATACGAATGTCGGTGCAGCCATTGCGGTCGATGGAGTTGACAAACTCGTTGTAAAGCCAATTGTGTGCCACGCCCTCGTAGCCTACGCCTGCTCCAGGTAGCATCAGACCGCGCGCATCGAATGCGAGACCCGATGTTGCAGTACCCGGATTGAAACCTGTATTGTTGACATCGCCAAGGAATTGTATCTCCAGAATGGATTCAGGATTGGCATCATTTTCATGGGCTACGTCGAAGTTCCATGAATAGTCGGAAGCCAACTGGTATGTGCCATAGTTGCCGTTGATGATATTGGCAAACTCCTGAGCAGCCTCGTTGTAGTAGGTCTTGGTACTTGTGCCATAGTGGCTCTCGATGCCAGTGCGGTACATGTAGCACAGACCCTGCAATGCAGCGGCTGCTGCCTTAGTTACGCGTCCCTGGTTGTCGCTGTTCCAGTAACCCTTGACTGGCAACAACTCCTTCGCTTTTTCAAGATCTTCCTGTATGAAGTCCCATACAGCCTCTGCAGTTTCAGGTTTGCGCACATAGTCGTCAGCGTTGCGTGGCATCTTTCTTACTGGTGTCACTTTGGTAATTGTGAACAGGTTTTGCACACCAGCATAGAAACGCAGATGGCTGAGTCCCAATTTTCCTATGACTTTATTCGGAACAGTGTAACCCAGTTGCAAGTTCTTGCAACGTAAGTATGAACCATCCTCGATGTAGAATTCACTTGGCAGGGAGTTACCGCCATTGGTGTTCTGCGTCTTCATGATAGGTATGTTGGTGTTGTGGTTGGTCGCACTCCATGCATTGAGTACATCGGTCACGCAGTTGTTGGAGTAGGTGAAGTAGTAGGTATACTTCATCTGGTTGAAGATTTCGTTACCTTGCACACCTTGGAAGAACATGGTCAGGTCAAAGTCCTTGTAGGTCATCGACAGGTTGAGACCATAAGAGAAGTCAGGAATTGGATTGCCGAGAATCACCTTGTCGTCAGCATTGACGATACCATTGTTGTCGGTGTCGGAGAATATGAAGTTGCCGTCTGCATCAAATCCGTCAATCTTGTAGCCATAGAACGAACCGATAGCGTAGCCTGGCATAGTGATGGAAGGTGAATCATTGAAGTAGCTTGACATAGCACCAGAGGTGATAGGCTGTACGTTGTCGCCGAGTGCCAACACCTTGTTGCTCAATGTAGAGATGTTGAATGTGGCATCGATATTGAAATTCTTGGTGAGTTGTTTACGGTAGCCAACAGTGAACTCCCATCCTGTGTTCTTCACGGAAGCAGAATTGACATATGGCTTTTCGCGTGAACTGTTGATTTCGAATACCTGACCAGACGAGAGATTGAGGTCAATCTGTGCCAAAAGGTCTACGTTCTTCTTCTGGAAGTATTCCACCTGGAATGTCAGCGAATTGTCGAGGAATGCCATTTCCAAACCGATGTCGGTAGTCTTGGCTGTTTCCCACTTCAAATCCTTTGACTTGAGATAAGCCGCACGGCCGTTGACATAGCGTGTACCGCCGAAGGTGTATGGCTGGATTTGTGGCTGTTCCTGCCGTGGCGGTGTTAGAACAATATCCTACCCCCCCCCAGTGACAATAGAACTAAACTAATTGCTTTTAAGTTTGTTGCCATAAATGGATCGTTTTATTGTTAGTAATTCAAATTATTCGGTATACCTTATTATATATTATATAAGGCATTGAAGTGCTACAACTTCACCTTCACGATGAGTTTGCGCACCTTGCCGCTACCGATGACAGGTGCATGAGGGTCTTCTGGCCACACAATCATGAACTGACCGGGGCGGAGAGTGGCATACACCTGAGCACGGTCAGCATAGAGGGCGCAGTCGCCTGCTGCATCATAGGCTTGCTTCTCGTCGGTGCAGTCCTCCACAGGTTTCCAACCTATGGTCTCCTCGCCTTCAAGAAGCACGTGGATGTCGATGTAGTCGTGGTGCATCTCGAGCACCTGGGCATCAGCGCTGACAAGGTCAGGATTGACATTGTTGATAAAAAGGTCGTCGCCCTCTATCTCTATGCGTCCGCACGGAGTGTGGAGCAGGTCGTGCGACTTGATGTAGTCGAACGCTTTCTTGAAGAGCGGATGGAGCGCCTCGATGCGCTCGGAGTGTTGAAGATTTGAAACGATCATAAGGTTATTTTGGATTGCATAGGTTTATTGGAAAAATGTCGTTTATTCCATATTGTCGGTCTTCGGATGCAGTGCATAGAGCTGCACGGCGAGTGTCACTGCCACTACAGCGGCGAGACCGGCGAAGCCAAGTCCGAGGTTGCCGTCATCGCTCCATTTGCCGAGCACGTGGGTGATGGCTGCACCTGCAAACACGCCCACCATATTCATGATGCCGTAGGCTGTGGCACGTTGGCGTGCACCAACAAACTGGCAGAGGATAGGCATGTTGTTGGCATCAAACATACCGAAACCGATACCGAAGAGAAGTCCTGCACAGACTACTCCTATCACATTGTGGCCAAAGCCGAGGAGCAGGAGCGACGGAATGGTGAGACCAAGACCGATGGCACCAGTATAGACACGGCCACGAAGAGAGCGCTTCACCCAACGGTCGGACAGTGTGCCACCCAGCAACACACCAATGAACGATGAGGCTGCGATGGTGATGGTCGCCATAGGACCGGCTTGCGACATAGGCAGTCCGAGGTTCTCGGCGAAGAGAGTAGGCATCCAGTTCTTGGTGGCCCAGCCCGGCAGACTTGGCACTGCGAAGTAGAGCAGGATGACCCAGAATGCCACGTTAGTGAGCAGTGAGCGCATGCTTGCCACAACACCCATCGATGGGGTCTTGGCAGATGCTGCTGTGACAGGAGCTTCGTCGCGCTTCTTGTCTTTGAGGAATACTGCCAAAACTACGGCGTAGGCTATGCCGATGATGCCAAACCAGTGGAAGGTGGTGTGCCAAGAGTAGGCGGCAGCGAGAGTAGCTCCGAAACCGCCGATAGCCTGACCGATATAGAGTCCGGTCATGTGTATGCCGACAGCGAGTGAGCGTGAGCCACCAGAGTGATAGTCTGCAATGAGAGCCAGTCCGGCAGGCATGTAGAGAGCCTCACTGATGCCCATGAGCGAGCGAAGCCAGAACACCTGGTCGAAGGTCGTTGCCAAACCCATGAGATAGGTCACTGACGACCATACCAGCAGACTGCCCACTATGAGCCACTTGCGACTCAGGCGGTCGGCGATGATGCCCGACACCGGGCTCATCAGACCGTATATCCAGAGGAATACAGCCATAAGGCGACCGAAATTGGTGGCAGACTGCAGTTCCTCGATGTCTATCTGCATGGCATCCTTCATGGTGCTGAGCATCTGACGGTCCATGTAGTTGAGCAGAGCGACACCGCCAAGCAGTCCCACCACGACCCAAGGATAGAGCTTTGAATTTTTCATGCGAGTGTTGTTTTATTCGTTGATGAATATGCCAGCTTTATTTGGCTTCAAGTATCTCTTTGCAGAGCAGGTGAGAGCGTATCATCATGCGAGGCACATGGAATGGACCTTTGAAGATGTTGCCCTTTGCTGGCTGTGCCACGCTACCGTCGCGGTGCAGATAGCCATACCATTCGCCATATTCATGGTCGGGGAAGTGGGCATAAGTCCAGTCGCTTATCATGCGGTGACGCTCAAGATACTTTTCGTCGCCAGTGAGCTTGTAGGCATAGAGGCATGCGATGATGGTTTCGCACTGAGGCCACCAGAACTTCATGTCCTGCGAGTAGTCCTGCTGTGGGAATCCCTTGCAGTCGCGGAAATTGATTATGCCGCCAAACTCCTTGTCCCATCCCCAGTCCCAAGACCAGTCGAAGATCTGCAGGGCGAGTTTCTGCAATTCCTTGTCGCCCTTGCGCTCTGCCACATCGAGCAGAAACCATGAGGTCTCTATGCAGTGGCCGGGATTGATGACGCGACCGTTGATGGTGTCGATAAATTCGCCCTTAGGACCTACTGTCTCGAGCAATGCCTTGTATTCAGGATGAATGAAGTACTGGGCGAGAGCCTTTATCGACAGTTCGGTCTGCTCCTCGAGTTCTGGATCGTCGCATACCTGGCGCAGCACGTTTGCCACGTTGATGAGAATCATCGTGATGCTGTGGCCCTGTGCCTCCATTGTTGGCAGATATTTCGGTTCGAGCAGTCCCGGAGTGGTGAGCATGTGGCGCATGTCGCGGAATATCTGCATTGCCTTCTCTGCATAGGTCTTGTCGCCCGTGGCTTTGCTATACTCCGCCATTGCGATGGCAGCGAAACTCTCGCTGAACACATAGCGACGCTTGCGAAGAGGTGTGCCGTCGGCAGTAACCTCGAAGAACATGTGACGGTCGGTGTCGAAACAGTGAGCCTCGATGAAGTCGATGGTACTCTTGGCTGCATCGAGCCACTCGGCACGCTGCTCTATATTATTGTATGCGTAAGCGCAGATATAGGCGAAGCGTCCCTGAAACCACACAGACTTGGTGGTGTCCATGAGCGTGCCGTCGCGGTCGACGCAAGTGTAAACACCACCATGCTCATGGTCGACGCCATACTGCATCCAGAATGGCATGATGTTGTTTACAAAGTCTTCACGATAGCATTCGCCCCAATAGGAAAGATATTTGTTGATATCCATTATTTCTTTTCTTTCTTTAATTGGGTTGTCAAACTTTCTTTGGGTTGTCAAATAATGTATGTGGGCTACATCTTAGAATACATTGCACTTGTTGAAGAAGTCGATAGCTTCGAGTTCCTTCTTCAGTGCCATTTCCTCTTCATCGGTGACATTGCGGAATGGTGTGCGGTTAGGTCCGAGGTCGAGTCCGATGAGTTTCATGATGCGCTTGCCGCCAACGATGTTGCCACGGTAATGGCAGATGACATTGATAACCTCCTGAGCATAGTTCTGCAGTTCGCGTGCCTTCTCCAGGTCACCGTTCTTCCAAGCTTCGAGTATGCCGGTGAGGCAACGTCCGTTATAGTTAGTTGTGCCACCGATGCCACCCTGTGCGCCACCCATAGCGAGGCATGGAAGGATGGTCTCGTCCTGTCCGTGGAGCATGTCAAACTTGCCGTCGGCATAGAGACGACACTGGTTGTACTCATACATGCTTTCGTAAGTGTACTTGATGCCGGCGAAGTTAGGAATGCGTCCGTCGACAGCCTTAAGGAAGTCTACCATCGGGAGGAAAGCACCATTGAAGGCTGGGATATGATAGAAATAGAAAGGAAGGTCGGGAGCACCTGCAGCAATCTCTTCGCAGTATTTCACCAGTTCCTCTACACGGCCTACCTTCGGGAATGGAGGAGCCATGGCACCGATAGCCCATGCACCTATCTTCTGTGCGTGCTCGGCAAGCTTGCGGCTTGACTTCACGCAGCAGCTTCCCACGTGTACGATTACTTTGAAACCCTCAGGAGCAACCTCCATCCAGCGCTCTGCCAACGCCATGCGTTCCTCTTCGGTGAGCATGTAGCCTTCACCCGACGAACCGTTGATGAATACGCCTTTGAGTCCATTCTTTACAAGCATCTGAGCATAACGCTCGATTGGTTCCAGGTTCACCTCTCCGTTAGCGTGGAATGGGGTGAAAGGAGCATCGATAAGTCCTTTAATCTTTTCCATATGGTTTCTTTAGTTTTTAAATAGTTTTGTTTGGATGTTGGCAAATTTATAAATTATTCCATTAACTACAAAAGATTTGTGGCGATATTTTTAATATTTCGTTAAGAAGTTGTTGGTTTGAGTAAGAAATGCATGTAAATCATGGTGCGAAAGCATGGAAATGGCTATAATATCTGAAATCTTATGAGAAAACTTTGTCTATTCCATAGATAATGCTTATCTTTGCTGATAGGAAAGATTATTTATACCTATATATATAATTATCTATACCTATATAATATATAAAGCATAGATACAGATGCAAAGCGGTTTTAAACTAACGGGCGATAGCAGAAGCATCGCTCTTAAGAAGAATATACTCCAGTATTTCGTTGCCAATGGCAATAGTACCATACAAGAACTAGCCAAGGACACTTCACTCAGTGTGCCCACGGTAAGCAAGTTGGTGACCGAACTGCAAGACCTCGGTTATGTGGACGAGTTTGGCAAGCAGGAGACAGGCGAGGGACGTCGCCCCAATCTTTATGGACTCAATCCTGACTCGGGCTACTTTGTGGGCGTAGAGGTAAAACAGCAGTTTGTCAATGTAGGATTGGCAAACTTCCGTGGCGACCTCATCCAACTTGACGACAATGTGCCGTGCCGTGTGGACAACACTATGGAGTCTGTAGACGAACTGTGTCGACTGGTGGTAGACTTTATCGAGAAGTCGGAAGTAGACAAGGAGAAGATACTCGATGTCATGTTTTGCATCTCTGGACGTGTCAACTCCGAGAACGGATATAGCCACACGCTATACAATTTTTCCGAACAACCGCTGACAACACTCTTGAGCGAACGAATCAATTTTCCCGTGCATATCGACAACGACACACGTGCCTTTGCCTATGGCGAATACATGAAAGGAGTGGTCGACGGCGAGAGAGATGTGCTCTTTGTTAATATGAGTTGGGGCTTGGGCTTGGGCATAATGCATGACGGCCAACTCTACAAGGGCAGATCGGGCTTTGCTGGAGAGTTGGGACACACCCACATGTTTAATAACGACATACTCTGTCATTGTGGCAAGAAGGGATGTCTTGAGACTGAGGCTTCAGGCAGTGCCCTGCAGCGCATCGTGCGCCAACGCATAGAGGCGGGAGAGACTTCATGGCTCACGCAGAGCGAAGGCGACATCTATTCGCTCGAAAATATCCTTGATGCCATAGCTCATGAGGATCCGCTGTGCATAGATGTAGTGGAGCATGTCGGACTGACGCTCGGCGAGAGTGTGGCAAACCTTATCAATATCTTCAATCCAGAGCTTGTTGTCATAGGTGGCATACTCTCCCGTGCAGGCGATTTCCTTCTGCAGTCAGTGCGAGCCTCCGTGCGCAAATATTCGCTGAGCATGGTCAACAAGGACACGCGCCTTGTGCTCTCCAAACTTCATGAGCGCGCCGGCATCATCGGAGCCTGTCTCCTGGCACGCAAGTGCGTGCTAGAATCTACATGAGTCGTTGTAAGAAGTTAGGTGTATCGATGTTTTGACATATGTCACACAAGTGTTTGACATATG
>CAVCGK010000060.1:0-8860 GCA_963601795.1 bacterium
CTATCGGCACTGGTGTAGCCTCACTCGTCACCATCATAGCAACTCTTGCTAACATTCTTAGCAAATAAAAGAAGAATACTCTATAACAGGACGTAACCTCACATCGCACAACTATGATGAGTTCATGGCTATTGGAGTACAGCATGACATAATACAGATTTATCTTCCCATATTCTCCAGATTGTTGGAGAATATGGAGGAGATAAAAACAATGTGAATGTGACAGGAATGAATCAACAACAATGACGAAAGGAATAGGTAATGACGAACAAAAGTAAAGACGTGATAGATATGGGACAGATTCTGAAGAGGCTTTTGCTTAAGAAGAAATGTTTCCTGAAAGTGTGGGTAGCGACATTCCTGCTCTCTTGTCTGTGGATTCTTCCACAACCGAGATATTACGATGCAACAGCTGTGCTCGCACCTGAAATGGCAGGTGAAGCGCAGGCTGGGAGCCTAAGCTCGCTCGCAAGTAGTTTTGGCGTAAGCCTTGGTGCTGGTGCCAATGACGCAATTTACCCATTGCTCTATCCTGATCTTATCTCGTCAAATGATTTCATCGTGCAGCTGATGGACATACCTGTGAAGAGTCTTGACGGAGAGATAAACTGTGACCTGTACACGTATTTGTGGAAGAAACAAAAGGTGGCATTTTACATGAAACCTTTTATTGCCATGAAAAAGTGGATGAGCACCACGTTTGGCAAGAAGGATAAAGATGCAAGCAAGAAGAAAGGCAATAAGATTGATGCCTTTATGATGAGCGAACGCCAAACTGCGTTGGTTGGTAAACTGAAGAATGACATCACTTGCAGTGTAGACAAGAAGACTGAGGTGATAACTATAACAGTGAGAGCACAGGATGCTTTGATTGCAGCATCACTTGCAGATTCGGTAAGAGCACGTTTGCAGAAGTTCATCATAGATTACCGCACAAGTAAGGCTCGTGTGGATGTGCAGTACTACGAGAAAATCACTGCAGAGGCAAAGGCTTCCTATGAAAAGGTGCGTCGCACATATGGCAGTTATGCCGATGCCAACCTCGAGGTAAGCTTGCCGAGTTTTCAGGCAAAGCAGGAGGATATAGAGAACGACATGCAACTGAAATTCAATACATATTCTGCAATGAATACCCAACTGCAGGCTGCAAAGGCAAAACTGCAGGAACGCACACCTGCGTTTACCGTTCTTCAGTCGCCTACAGTTCCTGTAAAGCCAGCTGGTCCAAAGCGTATGATATTCGTTTTCGTTATGCTTGTCATGGTGACATTCGTAACGTCTGTATATCAAGCTAGAGACATTATCTTTCCAAAGAAGGCGGAGTAACAGAATGACGATTGTCGGAGGGATTTCCATTGCTATTTCGCATGACTAAGATGACAAAAACAGAAAGGATAGCCATCAATACCCTTGCCCAACATGTGCGGTCGATAGTAAACACCTTGTTGGTGCTTTATTCCACACGACTCGTGTTGCAGGCGTTGGGAGTGGATGATTATGGCATCTATTCTCTTGTAGGTGGCGTAATCATGATGTTGGGATTCATCACCAATGCCATGTTGGTGACAACTCAGCGCAATTTAGCTTACCAATATGTCAATTCCGATGCCAATGGAGTGAGAAGGATGTTTTCCAATTGCCTTGTTCTCCATATTGTGCTTGCCGTGCTGATGTCGCTTGTAATGCTCGTCTTGGAGCCGGTGATATTCAATGGTTCGGTGCTTAATATCGCAACAAACCGTGTGCCCGTGGCTCGGTTGGTCTATGATGTGATGGTACTATCGGTGGTATTATCCTTATTGGCGGCACCCTATAGGGGAGCAATATTTGCGAGAGAACGCATCGTGTACATATCCCTTGTCGATGTGCTGGACGGTGTACTGAAACTGTTGCTTGCCATATGGCTGACATGTGCCTCTGGCGACAGGTTGTTGCTCTACTCTTGGTTGATGTGTGGCATAATGGCATTCAATCTTTTGGCTTTCGCATTCTATGCACTAAAGACGTTTGGAGAATGTCGGGTGATGCCTTCAAAGAAGCATTTTGACAGGAATATACAGAAGCAACTTGTGGGATTCTCGGGGTGGACACTTTATAGTACTGGATGTATTATAGGTAGGACACAAGGTATGGCAGTGATATTCAACCGCTTTTTCGGTACGGCGCTCAATGCAGCCTATGGCATAGCCATGCAGGTGGTCAATGCTGTGCAGTTTGTGGCACAGGCAGTAGTCAATGCCATGATGCCACAGATAGTGATGGCAGAAGGACGCAATGATCGAAAGAAAATGCTTGAAATGAGTGCCATGCTATCGCGATATGCCTTTTTACTTTTGTCGTTGGCAGTAGTGCCTCTATGTGTTGAGATTGACGGCATATTGGAAGTGTGGCTCGGACATTCTGTGCCACAATATACACCGATGCTTTGTATGGGAGTTCTTATTGCTGCACTTGTAGACCAGTCTACCATCGGATTGGCTGTTGCCAACCAGGCCATAGGAAGGATAAGAAACTATTCCCTAACAGTAAATACGATGAAGATACTGACCTTGCCAGCAGTATATGTGGCGTTGTTGATGGAGAAGGGAGTGTTTGTAGCCATAACGCTATATGTCATATTCGAACTGCTGTGTGCTACTGCAAGAATCCCTTTTCTCAAAGTAACGGCTGGTCTTAATGCAGGAAATTTCCTGCGCAATACCCTACCATATGTGGCAGTGCCATTGTTAGTGGAAATTGCAGTTTCACTGTTGTCTGTTCATCTTATAGACATGAAGTTCCGATTCATATTAACGGTGTTCCTATGCGGCATCGCAACATTGCCGGCAATATATTTCTTCGGAATAACAAAAGAGGAGAGAACATACATTATAAATAAAGTAAAAGGAAAATGAGTGTTATAGGACAACTACATAAAAGCTTCAACACGTTTATGGGACATCATTTCCCAAAGATAATGATATCCCTGTTTTACTGGAGAATGACAGGCGAGCGCCTCGATTGGACTTCTCCACAAGACATAGACGCAAAGATAGGTTGGCTGAAGATTTACGGCGATACCACAATGTGGTCTCTGTGTGCTGACAAATATTGCGTAAGAGAATACATAAAAGAAAAGGGACTGGGCGAAATGCTCATTCCTATTTATGGCAAGTGGGACAGGGCTGAGGACATAGACTGGGACTCGTTACCAAAGGAATTCGTACTCAAGACCAACCATGCCAGCGGTGATGCCTTCATTTGTCATGACAAGTCAAAGGTGAACAAGGAAGAGGTGACACATTTCTTTCACAAGACTTTGGAGAAAAAGTATGGCTATGACAAGGCAGAGCTTCATTATGCCAAGATAAAACCATGTGTGATAGCCGAGAAACTCATGCCAGTGGAGGAACAGAACTATCCTTCAACATCATTGATAGACTATAAGATATGGTGCTTTGACGGCAAGCCGGAATATATATGGGCAGTGCACAATCGTCAGGGGCATACATGTGTGGTGGGTGTCTATGACAAAGAGTGGAACTTCCATCCTGAATACTCACGTTCTACGTCTCACTATGTGCTGGCAAAAGAACCTATAACACGCCCCTCTACGCTAGACCGCATGTTGGAGGCGGCAAGCATATTGTCAAAAGGATTTCCAGAGTTGCGTGCCGATTTCTATGAGATTGGTGGCAAGACCTATTTTGGAGAGATGACCTTTACTGCAAGCTCAGGTCAGAACAATTTCTATACACAAGAGTTCAAGACCATTCTTGGCAATTTTGTAACATTGCCGGAAAAGATAAATAAATAACAGACACAAAGAATATCAATGTCAATAGACCTGAAAGCCCAAAAGTGGTTTATATGTTTTGCTTCCGCCGTTCTTATAACGGGGGTATCAATATCGTATGACATTTCTCCGATGCTTCAGTCAATCTATCGCTTTCAGAATCTGTTTGGTCTGCTCAACTTTGCAGTACTTGTCTATTTCTATGTGCGCCAACGTAAGATTACAACCTTTGACCTTGTAGCCTTTACATACGTTTTGTTCCTCTCATTGATCACTTTGCTCTCAGGAACAGATGTAGGTGGAGCCATCCATCGTGGGATAGAGGTCATGACGCTCATAATGATATTCAATTACTTCAGTGATCGCCTTTCACTTGTCATAAAGACTATGGCTATCACCTTCTCGATATGCATCTATCTGAACAGTATTATAATGCTTCTGTTGCCAGAATGGATGGCTGATGCCTACAACCAATTTGATTCCTATCTCATAGGAGGTAACTACAATCAGATGGGAGGGCGCATATTGCCTGGCTTGGTGCTGAATATATTATGCGTCAGATACGGACGTCACTGGTGGGTTAACCTAATATTGTATTTTGTGATGTCCATGTGGTCGCTCGGCATTGTGGGGTCCATGACATCGCTGGCGTCCCTTATAATCTTTGCCATACTCTGCATGCTCAAATCATCGGCATTGAGAACCTTTGCCTTGGGAAGCTATTTTGCTGGCTATGTCTTGTTTCAAGTCTTTGTTGTGTTCTCTGGTGGCGGTCTGAAGGACAATCCTCTTGCCGTCTATCTCATCAAGGATGTCATGAACAAGGACATGACTTTCACAAACAGAACAGTACTGTGGGATGCTGCAGGCAGAATATTTTCAGAGTCACCACTGATAGGCTACGGTTGGGTGCCTGGTGAATGGTATGTGGCACACATGACAAATGTTGCAATAGGTCCACACAATTTCATCTACTCGATACTCGTCAATGGCGGCATAGTGTTGTTTTCCATACTAATAATGCTTGTTGCCGTGTCATTGAAAAACAATAATTTCAAAACCTCCTTTTACTCATGGATAATGGTGTCGGGCATTCTTACTTATGCCTTCATGATGCTTATGGAGGTGTATCCTTTCTTTTTCCTGTTTCTGTTGCTGACAGTAAGCTATTATTGTAACAGATCTCAAGAAACAGAGGGACTATTAACTGCTGAATAAGAAAATGAAGAAAGTCAGTATAATCATTCCCTGCTATAATCAGGCGGAGTTCTTGCCATACACATTGAAATGCCTCTGTGAACAGACACTTGGTGACTTCGAATGCATTGTCGTTGATGACGGATCGACCGACGATTCTGCGAACATTGCAGAAGAGTTTTCCAAGCGAGACTCGCGATTTGTTGTCGTGAGGAAGAAAAACGGAGGTACTGCTACAGCAAGAAATGAGGGATTGCGTCATGCTACAGGCGAATACATACAGTTTCTTGATGCTGATGACGAGATTGCCAAAGACAAGTTGCTATTGCAGACAGAATTTATGGATAGCAAGGGAATGGATGTGTCATTCACCGATTTTCTTCACTTTAAGGAAGACACTAATAACGAACGCACCTTTGTTCCCCACTCAAAGGTAAAATCACGTGACTTGTTGGGATTGCATTTCTCCATGCTTACAAGATGGGGAGTGGATTTCTCATTACCTCCGTGTGCATTCCTTTATAAACGGGAGTTCCTTGACAAAAACAATTTGCGCTTCTCGGAGTCTATTCGCTATCGTGAGGATTGGGATTTCCACATATCTGTAAGCAATGTTCATCCGAAGATTGCACGTATGGACGGATATGTTGGTGCATTCTATCGCATGAACATGAAAGGGAAAACAAGTTCTGCGGAAAAGATTACCAAGGGAAACATTGGATATATGGTGTATAAATGCCGTTTGCTGGGTGTGATAGATTTCATTCTCTTGGCATATCGTTTGTCATGCGAAGTATTGCTTCTTGTCGGCAGATGTACGAAATACAGAAAATTCTCACCGTTGAAACTCTTGTCGGCATTGTTCTCTGGAATCAAACCAATAGTGCTATTCCTTGTGGCGATATTGCTGTTGCCATTGGCAGTTCTGCACGTGTGCGTACGTACAATATATGAATATACTTTATGAAAAAGAGTTTTTTATTGGTTTGTGTTACATACAACTCCTATAAAGAAGTAGATGTCTTTGTTTCTTCTGTAGAGTCAGCTGCAGGTATGGCACCGGATATGGATGTGACTGTAGCTATAGGCGACAATACTGTAAAAAATGCTCATGACATAAACATTTGTTCTGATATAATCAAGATAGAGAACTTCCCTTATCATGTTAATCTCGGATATTTGGGATGTGCCTTCCGTATTCTCACGGAGATAGGAAAGGATAGACTTGCGCAATATGATTATGTGGCTATATCCAATGTAGACATGACTCTCGACAAGTCTTTCTTCTCGAATCTTTTGTCATTTGACAATAAAGAGGCAGGATGGATTGCCCCAGACATATATACTCCCGAGCGAGACACCCATGAGAATCCATTTATGATGCACCGCCCCACAAAGATGCATTTTGTGAAATGGCAGTTGATGTATGCTTTCCCATTGCTTTATGGAGTGATGAAGCGTATATCTTATCATAGACACAGTGTCAGTGCAGTGGCGGTGCCAGCCCAAACGCAGATGTATGCAGGGCATGGCAGTTTCATGCTATTTACACAGGCTTTTATCAGCACTTTTAAGTCGTTTGAATATCCGTCATTCATGTATGCAGAAGAGATATTCTTCGCTGAATTGTTGTGGCGTTACCGTCTGAAGGTGATATATGTACCTGAAATGAAGATAAGCAATGTAGGCAGTGTGTCAGTGTCCATGTTGGGAAACTCATGGGAATGCCGAAACAACAGGAAGAGTCTGCGGGTAATGCAACAGATTTTCTTTAAGAATGAATAAAAAGACAAAGAAATTTATAATATAACGGATATTTCTTCGTTCGTATATTAATAAATGTACAACTAACTGTATTTGCTTTATTAGCCATGATATACAAATTAGTAGAGAAATTCAATATAGAAAAACATTTTTCGAGTCGCGTAGTGTTGTTTGCAGATGTGCTTGTGACATTGTTTGCGTCATTGTTGTCAATAACATTTGTATCTATTGTAGCACGCAATGAATACTCCCCACAGTATATTGAATTGTGGATGGGCAGTTCATTCGTATTCTCACTACTTGCATTCTTGTTGTTGAAAACATCAACGGCCATATGGCGACATAGTTCTTTGCATGCGTTGGGTAGCCTTCTTGTTGCGGTAGCCATCAAGCAGGTGTGCCTCGGATTGTCTATACTGACTATCCATATGCATCTCAACTATTCTTTTCCTCATCTATTGGCTTTACTCATCGTTGACGGCTTGACATGTATAACATTACTTGGTATTGAGAAAGTTCTTGTCACCATGTCATATGACATATTGCGCAAGATGATTCAGCGTCGTCGCCGCACTCCGGCTATTATGGTGTATGGCACAAGCAGTGAGTCCATAGCATTTGAGACAATGCAGACTATATTGCCACAATATCGTGTTTCCGGTTATATAAAGCCTGCCGATAAGTTTTCCACGTACAAACTTGGTCATGTGCGAGTATACGAATATTCTGATTATCAGGCTTTGCACGATATCATGGACCAAAATGCTATAGAGGCGGTCGTATATGTAGATGAAGCTGATGTGAAGCGAGAAGAGGATAAACTGATAAAGTTCTGCAATGGTTTGAAGATTAAGTCTCTCTATAATCCTCCTGTGGAGGAGGTTGTCAAGGGTGATGCTTCCAGTTTTCGTCAGCCACGTGAGGTAAGGATAGAAGATCTGCTTGGCAGACCAGAGATAAAGATATCACTTGATGCCATTAAACGTGAGTTTAACGGTAAGGTGATTATGGTCACTGGAGCGGCAGGAAGTATCGGTTCGCAGTTGTGCCGTCTCTTGGCAACATATGGTGTAAAGCAACTTGTACTTTTTGATGATGCGGAAACTCCCATGCACAATCTGCGTTTGGAGTTGGAGGGTAAATTTCCTGACCTTAACATGTGTCCGATAATAGGTGATGTGCGTAGCCGCAAACGTCTAGACTATGTCATGCGCGACTACAAACCGCAGATCTTGTTCCACGCTGCCGCCTACAAGCATGTTCCTCTTATGGAGGAGAATCCTACTGAAGCTGTTCTCGCCAATGTCATGGGATCGCGCAATGTGGCAGACAAGTGTATTGAGTATGGCATTGAGAAGATGGTGATGATTTCCACCGATAAGGCTGTAAATCCTACAAATATTATGGGTTGCACCAAACGTCTTGCAGAAGTATATGTACAGTCTCTTGGTCTTGCTATCGAGAATGGCAAGGTGGAGGGTAAGACAAAATTTGTGACCACCCGTTTCGGTAATGTGCTTGGTTCTAATGGTTCGGTGATTCCACGTTTCAGAGAGCAAATTGCCAATGGAGGTCCAGTCACTGTAACTCATCCTGACATCACTCGATTCTTTATGACCATCCCTGAAGCCTGCCGACTTGTCATGGAGGCTGCGACAATGACTACAGGCAATCAAATCTTTGTCTTTGACATGGGCGAGAGCGTGAAGATTGCAGATATGGCTAGAAAGATGATAGAACTTGCTGGGTTTATTCCTGACAAGGATATCAAGATAGAATATACAGGACTGCGTCCAGGTGAGAAACTCTATGAGGAAGTTCTTGCCAAGTCAGAAGATACTATTCCGACGACTCATGAAAGTATACGCATTGCAAAAGTGCGTCTCTACGACTATGCAGAAGTTACTAAAGTGTTTGACGAACTCGAAGTTTTGGCGAAGAATATAGATATTGAGAGCATGGTGAAAAAGATGAAGAATTTTATCCCTGAGTTTAAAAGCCACAACTCAGAGTTCGAACGCTTTGACAAACAATAACCTTTACAGATAATGATCAGTATAATTACGCCAGTATACAACTGTGGCAGATTTATAGAGAATACAATCCGTTCTGTACAGCAGCAAA
>CAVCGK010000061.1:0-7102 GCA_963601795.1 bacterium
TCGCAGAGGGCACAAAGGTGCAGACCATGTTGAGTGGCAAACCGTTTGACTATACCTTCTGCCCACAAGACGACTATTATCTCAAGTCGCATCTCTTTGGCGACATCTTCGCTGGCAAGGCGCTATCTTATGCAGACCGCGAGCTGGTGACCGTGGCAGCATTGTCATCACTAAAGGGTGTGGCTCCGCAACTGGCATCGCATAAGCAGGGGGCTGTGCGTATGGGCAACACACAGGAACAAATTGACGAACTGTGTCGCTATCTGAGTGAGAATGGATTGTCACAATGCGACAATGCCTCCGATGCCAACGCAGGAGCATGGCCAAAGGGAAATCCTAACGTAAACTATGCTCAGTATTTCACTGGCAATAGCCATCTGGCATCCATACGTCCAGTAAATCTCACCGACAGCACTGCCACAGTATTGCCTACAAGCAATGTCACCTTCGAACCTGGCTGCCGCAACAACTGGCACATCCATCACGGTGCCCGACAGATTCTCATCTGCGTGAGTGGCAGAGGATGGTATCAGGAGTGGGGCAAGCCTGCCATAGCACTCAAAGCTGGTGACATCGTGGATATACCCGAAGGAGTGAAACATTGGCATGGAGCACAAAAGGACTCATGGTTTCAGCATCTTGCCACCCACATTGCAGTGGAAAACTCACAACCAGGCTCTGCTCCCAATGAATGGCTTGAACCAGTAAGCGATGAGGAATACGACAAATTACCAGCCACTATTTAGCATCATAGTTCACATTGTTATGTGAGAAGATGAGGGGATAGCAGAACTTGCGGATGGCACCTTTCAGTCCCTTCTGCCCTTTGCTGTAGTAGATGCGGTCGCCATATTTCAGACATATGAAGCATAGTTGCACCAAGGACATCAGACCTTTGTGCAACATGCATCCAGTCATCTTGTGTGCCACAGCATACTTTTCTTCTGTCGTATGCTCATACACATAGGTGTAAAGACGCGTCCAAATAGGCTTGCTCTGCAAACGCTTGTAATTCTTTATTCCATATAGATATGGTTGCCACGTGGGATGTTGCGAATATTTCACGCCGTGATTGCGCAATTTCACACTGCAAGCAGACTCCTCATTTGTGCGATGCAGATTGAGCGGTTCGTCTATCATGACGATGCCACGGTGCAGTTGCGCACAGATGGCAAGACTCCAGTCATAGTTTATCCCATCTATCCAATATTCATCCGTTTGGATAAAATCACGTCTTAACAACATGGTGTGTCCTGCAAAACCGCAGAAGAGCAATGCTTCGAGCGAATATTGTGGATTTACAAGGTGAGTATGATCCATGTCGGCACCACGCAAATGAGTGGAGAAACATATGTCATGGTCACCTATGGCAGCCACTTGCTTTGCAATCTTTTCAGCAAACCACACATCGTCTTGGTCACTGAAAGCCACATAGTCACCAGTAGCTTTCATTGCCGCGGTCTTGAAGTTGAGATTAAATCCCAGGTTATGCTCATTACGTGAGAAATGGACGTTAGGATGTTTTGTAGCATATTCCTCACAGATGGCTATAGTGCCATCCGTCGAACCGTCATCCTGAATGATGATTTCCTTAATAGGATAAGTCTGTGCCAAAATGGAGTCAAGCTGTTCACGTATGTACTTTTCTCCATTATAAGTACCCATAATGATGGATACCGTCTTCTGTCCGTCCATATTCATTGTCTATAAGTCTTATGTAAAGGTAGCATTTTTATTTCAACAGGAGATTGTTTTCATGCAATTTGTATTAATTTTGCCTGTAATAAGAATTAGCACGTTGATGAACAGCAAGAAATACACACCTGAAGAGATAGAAAAACTCCACTGCGAACTCTACGACATCCTTGGAGAGATAGTCCGCATATGTGACAAGCACCACATCCCTTACTTCATAATGGGCGGTTCTGCCATAGGGGCACATTTCTGGGAGGGAATAATTCCTTGGGACGATGACATAGACATTGGCATGACACGCCAAAACTACAACCGCTTCCTTGAGGTGGCTCCTCACGAATTGCGCAAACCTTACTTCCTGCAATGGATAAAAACTGACCCTCACACCCCTTTCTATTTTGCCAAGGTAAGGAAAGACAACACTTTGTTTCTCGAGCAAGACTTCAAACACCTTGATATTCACCACGGCATCTTCATAGACATCTTCCCCTTTGACAGAGTTCCCGACAATGGCGCTGTGCAGAAAGTGCATAGGATAATCTGCAATTTCTTCAACTGTTGCTTCATGGGCAAGGACGTCTGGATGTGGAAACATATGAGGAAGTGCGACATCGCAACGCCTCACAACAGAGGTATAGTGCCGTGTTTCTTCAACTGGCTTGTGGATGTATGCTTCTCCAAAAAGGCTATCTACAAGATGCTTAGCACCACACAGGCAATGTTCAACTCATGCCACACAAAAGACTATAACATGGTGCTCATGCCACACGACCATATCCCGGCAGAGAGCCTCTGCTGTCTTCAGCAAATGAAGTTTGGACCTCTGACTGTGACCGCTCCCACCAATCTTGAGGCATATCTCCATCATCACTACAAGAATCTGAGAAAGGATGTGCCAAAGGAAGAGCAAGAGAATCATCGCCCCGAGGCTCTGTCGTTTGACACTACACTACAAAAGTAAGCAAAAAAGTAAACGGAGTGTAAAAACAAAGGGTGTAGTGGGGTCACTACACCTACTGACAAAATGCTAATCATAGTAGTTGACGTGTCATCACGTCAACACCACAAGCAAGATTCCCACAAATCTCACAGAATACACAGTTATTTAGCATATCTCCATATTGAATAATCCTACCGTGTGTTCTGTGAGATCTGTGGGAGAATAATTACTTGCTCAAATGTTCATTAAACCAACTGACAATCTGGCGCATAAGATGGTTGCGCGTGTTGCCACCATAGATACTGTGATTGCGGTTAGTATAGATAAGTTCACGGAAATCTTTGTCTGCCTGCACAAGAGCCTCGGAATATTCGAATGTGTTCTGCGGATGCACATTGTCGTCAGCAAGTCCGTGGCAGATGAGCAAAGCACCACTGAGTTTGTCGGCTCTCTGTATTGGGTTTGTGGCATACCCCTCAGGATTTTCCTGCGGAGTGCGCATATAGCGCTCGGTATACACTGTGTCATAGAACTTCCAGTTGGTAGGAGGGGCTACAGCCACGCCACAGTTGAACACTGCACGACCCTCACTCATTGACATAAGAGTGTTGAATCCGCCAAAGCTCCATCCCCAGATGCCTATGCGGCTCTTGTCGACATACGACTGTTCGCCGAGCCATATGGCTGTCTCCACCTGATCTTTCGACTCAAGGTCTCCCATGCGTCTGTAGATAGACTTTTCGAAGTCTGCACCACGTGCTCCAGTTCCGCGTCCGTCGACACACACCACGATATATCCTTCCTGTGCCAGATAATAGTCAAATCCCTGTCCCATGCTGCCACAGCTCCAAGAATCTACTACTTGCTGCGAACCAGGACCAGAATACTGGTGCATGATGACAGGATACTTCTTAGATGCATTGAAGTTTGCTGGTTTGAGCATCCATCCATTGAGTTTCACACCTTCTGTGGTGGTAAACGAGAACATCTCGCGGCGGTTCCAGTTGTTCTTCTTTATTTTCCCTGCCAGTTCGGCATTGTCTATTGTTGTAGACAACACCTTTCCCTGATTATTGCGCACAGTGACAACATACGGAGTATTCATGTTGCTCCATGAGTTGATGAAATATTTGTAGTCGCCAGAGAAATGTGCATCGTTCCATCCCTGTTGCTGTGTGAGTCGGTCGGTCTTGCCGTTCTTGTGCGACACATACACCTGACGGTCATAGGGAGCCAATGTTGCAGCCTGATAGTAGACGTCACCTGTCGCCTCGTCATAGCCATAGACATCTGTTATGACCTCTTCACCTTGACCAACCTTGCGCAACTGCTGACCGTTCATATTGTATATGTAAAGGTGGTTGAATCCGTCGCGGTCGCTTGGCAACACTATTGTCTGCTTGCCCACGATGATTGACGAGAGGGTGTTCTCTGGAAGATATCTGTCTGCCTTCTCATTAATGACAAGCTGCGACAATGTGGTTGACGGGTTCACCGAATAGATGTGGAGATTGTCCTGATGGCGGTTGAGGGTGTAGACAAAGACACGGTTAGGATCTTCAGTCATGATGATGCGCGGTATGTAGCCGTCAGCATCGAGTGGCACCTGCAACTGCTGAGTGCGGTGGCTCTTGATGTCATAGCTCCACACGCTCACCTTGGAGTTGTCCTGTCCAGCCTTTGGATACTTGTAGGAATAGAGACTTGGATAGTCTGCATTCTCTTCATGCTCTGGCGACAGTCCCTTAAACATCTGCAGCGAATAGGTCTTCACTGCGCTCTCGTCATATTTTATCCAGCATATCTTCGTGCCGTCGGCATTGAAACAATAGGCTGTGTTGAATGAAAACTCCTCTTCATTCACCCAGTCGGGTATGCCGTTGATGACCTCATTGAATTTTCCGTCCTTCGTCACCTGACTTTCAGCATTGTCGAAGAGCAGTTTCACAAGGAAGATGTTGTTGTCTCTCACAAATGCTATCTGATTGCCGTCGGGCGAGAACATAGGCACCTGTTGCTTGCCTCCGTCGGAAAGTCGCTCGAGCTTGTGGCTCTTTATGGTGTAGATATAGAAATCTGCCTTAAATGAACGGCGATACACACGCTCTGTATTTGTCTGAATGAGCATGCGCGAATTGTCGGGCGACATGATGTAGCCGTCGATAGACTCTATGCGTGCGCCCATCGTGTTGTCTACATCCATGAGCACGGCAGTCTGCTTGCCGTCCTTGAATGAGTGCTGCACTATCTTCTTGCCGTCGGAAGTAATCTCCACATATTGGTCAGTGCCTTTCACATCATTGAGGCTATGCATCCTCTTGGCACTAAACTCAGAATTGATATTCTGCAGTGTGAGCTTCTGCGCCTTGGCACTGCCCATACCTGCAAGGAAAGAAAAAATCATCAAAAACAAATATTTTCCCATCATTAAAATCTTTTATTATACCTCCCGCAAAGTTACTTATATTTTCGTAACTTTGCAAAGATAAGCATTATTTTCCCCATAGAGGATGACCGACACAAAACCATATCGCGACTTCGCTTCCTGGATAACGCAGTTCTTCCCATTCAAAGTGCAGAAGATATCCATCGATGCAGGATTCTCCTGCCCCAACAGGGATGGACTCATCTCGCGCGGAGGATGCACTTTCTGCGACAACAGAACTTTCAACCCAAGCTATTGCGACGGACGCAAGAGCGTCACCCAACAGTTGGAAGACGGCAAGGAGTTCTTCTCACGCAAGTATCCCGACATGAAATACCTGGCTTATTTTCAGGCTTTCAGCAACACCTATGCCCCACTCCATCGACTGAAGGCCCTCTATGAGGAGGCTCTCGCTGTCGACGGTGTCGTGGGAATAATCATAGGCACTCGCCCCGACTGCATCGACAATGAGAAGATAGCCTATCTCGGTGAATTGGCGAAGAAAACTTTCGTGATGGTGGAATATGGCGTGGAGTCAGTCTATGACGATGTGTTGAAAAGGGTAAACCGTGGACACACGTTTGCACAAAGCCAGGAGGCTATCGTGAAAACTCATGATGCGGGCATTCTGACAGGTGCGCACATGATTCTCGGACTACCAGGCGAGACTCGCGAGATGACAATAAAGTCAGCGGAGATAATATCCTCACTGCCCATTGACATACTGAAGATTCACCAACTGCAGATTATCCGTGGCACTCAGATGGCGAAGGAGAAAGACAGCATCAAGACCTTCGAACTGGAGGAATACATAGACCTACTCTGCGAATACATACGCCATCTGCGCCCATCAATAGTGCTTGAGAGGTTTGTGAGCCAGAGTCCCAAGGAACTGCTCATTGCTCCCAAGTGGGGACTGAAGAACCATGAGTTCACCCACAAACTGCTAAAGCGGATGAAGGAAAAGAAAATAGGAAACCAATAAAAATAAAGAAAACATGACACACGGACACGAAGTACTCCACATGATGGAGGGCAACAGCTATGCATCACGTCAGGAACTCATTGATGCCATAATCGCACGATTTGGAGCAGAAGAGAAATTCTACACTTGCTCTGTAGAGGGGCTCACCGCCGCCGAACTGGTGGAATTTCTTGAGCAAAGGGGCAAGTTTATGCCAGCCTCAGATGCTACCAACTTCACTGTAGACAGCACTAAAATCTGTAATCACTAAAGCAGGAGGTGCGGCGCCCTCGCCGCACCCACAAGCAAGCTAACATTGGTAATCATAGTAGTTGCAGATTTTTAATGAGCACACTTCTAAAACAAAATTGAATGTGTTCCCGTATCAAGAAGACACAGCTCTAATCTATCATTATTATAACGCCACACTAAAATCCAGTCAGGAAGAATATGACAATCATTCCATCCTTCATAATTGCCGTGTAATGGGTGGTTGTGATATTGCTCAGGCAACTTTTCTCCATTCATCAATATTGTTACGACTTTCTCAAACAAAGTTTTATCGTAACCTCGCTTCATGCATTTCTTATACGACTTTTTAAAGCGTCCTGATAATTGTAACGTATACTTCATAATCAGTCATCCAAATAGGCCATCATGTCTTCTAATGTGTCGAAGTTCTTCACATTACCTTTTTTTATATCAAGAATAGCCTTGTCTAGTTCAGACATCTTTGAACCAGACTTTACTTCTTCGGCATTCCATCCCATTCGTTTTGCTAATTCCGTAAAGAATTTCAAATCTGAAACAGGAAGCTGCAAATTTACAGTTTGTAATGCTACATCCATATTCCTTAAATTATTTTATATGATTACACAAAGGTAAGAAAAAAGAAATGAACGCTCAAAAAGATTTTGGCGATTATTTCAACTTAGTGACGATAAAAAACAACTTGGTATAATTTTGAGGACACGTCAACTACTATGATTAGTATTGTTAGTAGGTGCAGTGTCCTCACTGCACCCCAAAATCCTTAAAAAGGAAAAAGGCGAAGCATGAACGCTTCGCCTAATATAAT
>CAVCGK010000062.1:0-6442 GCA_963601795.1 bacterium
ATTAACCTGCGGAATTAAGGATCAACTAATAACAAAACAAATGATGAAACACACCACCAGACTGTGGACGGCGGCACTGCTACTGGCTGCTGCCACTGCACATGCGCAGACCGTGTTGCCGACAGACCGCTTCTCGTCGGACAACGGCGATGGCACCTATACCAACCCCGTGGTGAGGGGCGACTATCCAGACACCGACGTCATACGCGTGGGCGATGACTACTACATGATCAGTTCGTCATTCGCCTGCATGCCAGGCATCCCCGTGTGCCACTCCAAGGATTTGATAAACTGGCGAGTCGTGGGACACGCCTACGACCGTCTCACGTTTCTGCCGTCGTATAGTATGGAGCGTGAGCAGACTGCCTACGGACGCGCCTGTTGGGCTCCCACCATGCGCTACCACGATGGGTGGTACTATATCGGCGTGAACCTCAAGGCCGACCGCTTCATCATGTGCAAGAGCCGTAACCCCGAGGGACCCTACAAAATGTATGCCTTCAATGAGGAACTCTACGACCCTGGCATGTTCATTGACGATGACGGCAAGAAATACATCACCCACGGCATGAACGAGATACGCATCACTCGCCTGCGCGACGACGGAACGGAGATTATGACGCCTGGCGACAAGGGCACCGTGATTCTTCGTGCGCCCGAGACGCACCACCTCTATTTCGAGGGATGCCACATGTACAAGCACGATGGATACTACTATATCTTCAACCCCTCACAAGGTTACAACGGATTCCAGATGGTGAGCCGCTCAAGAAACCTCTACGGCCCCTACGAGACACGTGTACTCATCGACGACGATGGGGGGTATGCCGGTTCTGGTGTACATCAGGGTGGCATGGTAGACACCCCGACTGGCGAATGGTGGGCGTTCACCTTTCAAGACCGCGACTATATGGGGCGCGACATGATGCTCTATCCCATGCGCTGGGTAGATGGCTGGCCTGTGGTGGGGCTTGACCCCGACACCACGCAAATCACGCCGCAGCTCAAAGCACGCATGTCAAGGCTCAAGGAGGGCAAGTCGGTGACTACCTACCGCAAGCCTAACGTAGGCAAGGGACAGCAGCCCCTCGCATATCCGCAACAGAGCGACGACTTCGACGGCAAGCGGCTTAGTGCCGTGTGGGAATTCTCGCACGTGCCTCTCGACGACAAGTGGAGCCTCAAAGCACGCCCCAGCCACCTGCGCCTCTACGCCTCGCCTGCCAAGGGCTACGAGTGGGCACGCAACTCCGTGACCCAGAAGTGCGTGATGCCGGCAGGAACGGGCACCGCCAAGGTGGATGTGAGCCATCTGGCACAAGGAGACTTCGCCGGCAACGGCATTATGGGCAGCACCATGCTCCAGCAGGGCGTGATGCGCACCGCCACTGGCTACGAGCTGCAGATGCACCAGAGCCGGCACAGCGAAGACGAGACCGTGGCGAGAAAGCCACTGCCCGACCACCTTACTTATATATGGCTTCGCACCGAGGTGACCAAGCGTGGCACGGTGAAGTTCAGCTACAGTCTCGACGGCGAGAGCTACGAGCCGTTCGGAAAGGAAACGCCTTCGGGTTTCTGGCGGTTCCTCGGACTGCGCCATGCCCTCTGCTGCTACAACCACACCGAGGACAAAGATTCCGCCTACTACACAACGGAAAAACTTGTGGCGGCACATAGCGGATATGCCGACTTCGATAGTTTCACCCTCGACAGCCCCTACCGAGGCAACCACTATGATGCCTTCTCGACGGTGGACCTCGACCTGTTTGATGACAAGGAAGCGATGCGGCTCGTGCGCCCCGTGGACTACACGCCCGAGCAGTATCTCGCCGTGACACGTCCCGAGGCATGGCTGTCACTGTTCAACTTAGAGTTTGCACGTGCCGCACAGAAATGTACCGTGGAACTGAAAGCTCGCATGAGCGACGCTGTCGTGGAACTGCACGAGGGCGGTGTCAACGGACGCATCATCGCCACCCACCGTGTGAAAGCTACGGGCGGCAAGTGGGCACGCCAGACTTTCAATGCTCCCATAGCGGCAGGCACGCACAAGATAACCCTCGTGTGCCGCGGCGGCACCGACCAGATGTATCTGCGCAACATGCAGTTTGAATGAGAAAATGTAGGCTTTGCCAAACAAGAGTTTCACCATTATGTATCTTATGAGTCCACTTGAGAAAGTGGACTCAATAAAACCAATATAAGGATGAAAAGACATAGAAAGATTTTGGGTTTTGGTCTTGTATGGTTGCTGGCAACTGTGGGCACCCAAGCTCAGCCGTCTGTCGTGACCGTTGACGTGAAGAGTCATGGCGCAGACATTGCCAAAACAATGTATGGCGTGTTTTTTGAGGAGATTAACCATGCCGGTGATGGCGGCCTTTATGCCGAGCTGGTGCAGAATCGCAGTTTCGAGGAGGCCACAATGCTTCCAGGATACACTGTGGAGAAAGGCAACCGTCTGGTGTCACCCTTAGGTACCAACCACCTCACTGGTGCGCATTACACAAAGAGCCATCCGTGGTGTTCGGAGCCTGTGCGTGGCTGGCATCTAAGCGACACCTCTTGCGCTACAATGGCACTTGACACCACAGAGCACCGCTTTGCCACAGCACCGACAAGTCTTCACCTTACAGCTACAGGCTCGGTGTCGCTGGTCAACGAGGGCTATTGGGGTATGGGTATCCATAAGGGTGGTCAGTATAAGCTGCGTGTCATCGTCCGTGCCAAGGCTGGGTATGAAACTCCCATAACAGCTCGTATCGTGTCAGAGAAAGGCAAGACACTGGCTCGAACCACCCTTCCTATTAATGGCAGTGACTGGAACGACCAAACACTGACACTCACCGCCAGTGATACCGATTTCAAGGCATCACTCTGGCTTGACCTTCCTGTGGCTGGGCAGGTGTGGCTTGACTATGTGTCACTGTTTCCGACAGACACCTACCGAGGCCGTGAGAATGGTATGCGCAGGGATGTGGCCGAGGTGCTCACAGGCTTGCACCCCACCTTTTTCCGCTGGCCAGGTGGCTGTGTGGTTGAGGGCATCACGCTTGACAACCGTTTTGAGTGGAAAAAGACCATGGGGGATCCAGCCGCACGCCCCGGACAGTACAGTCTGTGGGGCTACCGTTGCTCCTATGGGCTTGGTTACAAGGAGGTGCTCCAATATTGCGAGGATGTGGGGGCTTCCATGATGTTTGTGTGCAATGTGGGTATGGACTGTGAGTTGCGTCTAGGACAAGTGTGCCACGCTGACAGTGTGAGATTCTTTCTCAACGACTGTCTTGATGCCCTTGACTATGCTTTGGGTGATGAGACCACAGAGTGGGGCCGCCGCCGCATGGCGGATGGTCACCCCGCCCCATATCCCTTACAGTATGTAGAGGTGGGCAATGAGAATTGGGGTCCCATCTATCAGGAGCGCTTTGCCATGTTCCGCGATGCTATCAAGGAACGCTATCCGCAGCTCACAGTTATCTATAATGCGATGCGCAAGAAGGAGAGCGGCCGTCAGCCAAGGACAGACCTGACCGACCACCATTGGTACAAGGACCCTAATTTCTTCTTTTCCAGCACCCGAATGTTTGACACATGGGCTCGTAATGAGGGCGGTGTCTATGTGGGTGAGTATGCATGCAACGGCAATGTGGGCGGTGGCAATATGTATGCCGCCCTATCTGAGGCTGCATTTATTGGTGGTATGGAGCGCAACGGTGACTTGGTGACAATGGCTAGCTATGCCCCTCTGTTTGAGAACCAGCACGACCGTCGCTGGCGCACAAACCTGATTTGGATAAACTCTGAGAAGACCGTGGGTCGCTCGTCGTACTGGGTACAGCGTATGGCTGCGGAGAACCGACCTGACTATAACCTTGTGACCAACTTTGTGCCCGAGAAGCCGAAGGCTAACCTGCAGGATTTGGATTTTAACGACTCGGAGCAGCCGTCTGCCCAGGCAGGAAAGGCAGACAAGAAGGAAAGCAAGGCGCAGCCGCTTGTGCTGGACTGTCCCCTGCAGTTTGTCGATGCAGGGTATGACCTGCAGACTGGCGAGGTTGTGGTCAAGGTTGTCAATGCCACCAAGGCTAATTGGCACCAGACTTTCAAACTTGACAATGCCAACAGGGTAGAACCAGTAGGAAGGGTTGTCACACTTGCGGCCAAGAGTGGGGAGGATGAGAACTCGTTTGACGAGCCGCTGCGAATAGCGCCGCACACGAGTATGTACAAAAAGTTTGGCAGGGAGTTTAACTACACTTTCAAACCTTTCTCCTACACGATTCTGCGTGTAAAGGTTAAGTAAGTGTTCAAAATTATTTAATATGAATCTGCGCCTTGTTCTTGTCTGTATGCTCGGTCTGGAGAGGGAGTGTGGCTGCTGTTACACAACCGATGAGAGCCGAACATACAGACAAGAAGGAATTGCAGAAATATGCACCAACCAATACAATAGATATATACGAATAAATTTGAATACCTACTTATTAGGATACGCAAATTAAAAAGATCGTATTGTGGACTCTAAAGATATAAAGCAAGTTCTAAAGACCTATTACGGCTATGATGAGTTCCGGCCATTGCAGGAGGAGATTATCATGCATACCATCAGCGGAGGCGACTCGCTGGTGCTGATGCCTACGGGTGGTGGTAAGTCGCTGTGTTTCCAGATGGCAGCACTGATGATGGATGGTTTGGCGGTCATCGTGTCGCCCCTTATCTCGCTGATGAAAGACCAGGTGGAGGGACTGCGGATGAACGGCATTGCTGCGGAGGCACTGAACAGCAGCAATGACGAGGGATATAACCGCGACATCATCAACCGTTGCATGGAGGGAAAGGTAAAAATGCTCTATATCTCGCCTGAGCGGTTGGTAGGCGGTGTGCTGACAATACTGCAAAGTGCTAAGGTGTCGCTGTTTGCCATCGATGAGGCTCACTGTATTTCGGGATGGGGACATGACTTCCGTCCGGAATATACGCAGCTGGGACAGTTGAAACAACTATTCCCCCATGTGCCGATAATGGCACTTACAGCTACTGCCGACAAGATTACAAAGGAGGACATTCTGGTGCAGCTGAACATCAAGGATGCCAAGACGTATATCAGCAGTTTTGACCGTCCGAACCTGAGCCTTGACGTGAAGCGCGGCTATTCGTCAAAGGACAAGTTGCGCTCCATCGAGGAACTTATCCGCAGGCATCCAGGTGAGAGTGGCATCATCTATTGTCTGGCGCGTAAAACTACTGAGACGCTGGCAGAGAAACTGAAGCACGATGGATTCTCTGTTGGCGTGTATCATGCCGGACTACCCAATTCGGAGCGCAGTCAGGTGCAGGACGACTTTCAGAACGACCGTGTGCAGGTAATCTGTGCCACGATAGCCTTTGGCATGGGCATCGACAAGAGCAATGTGCGCTTTGTTGTTCACTATAACCTGCCCAAGAGCATTGAGAGTTTCTATCAGGAGATTGGCCGTGGCGGGCGTGACGGTCTGCCCTGCGAGACGGTGCTGTTCTATAACCTGCAGGACATCATCACCCTGCGCAGTTTTGCCGATGAGAGCGGACAGCGGGAAATCAACCTCGACAAGCTTCAGCGCATGCAGGAGTATGCCGAGGCGCAGGTGTGCAGGCGACGCATCCTGCTGAACTATTTTGGCGAAATCAGTGGAAAGGACTGTGGCAATTGCGACGTGTGTCATACACCACCACAGATGTTTGATGGCACTGTCATTGTGCAGAAAGCACTCTCAGCCATTTCCCGCACAAAGGGAAACATCGGATTTACACTTACGGTTGACATCCTTAGGGGAACAATGTCGCCCGATGTTGTCAGCAACAAGTACAACGAGATAAAGACTTTTGCTGCAGGACGTGACATCTCGGCCCGCGACTGGCATGACTATCTGTTGCAGATGCTACAGATGGGATTCTTTGAGGTAGCCTACAACGAGGACCGCCATCTGCATATCACGCCACTTGGACAGGAAGTGCTCTACGGTAAACGTGAAGTGCAGTTGGCCGTTATCAGTCGTGAGGAGTTTACGGTGAAGTCTCGCAAGAAAAAACAGCGAGAGGAACGTGAGGAAGAATGGGCAGCAATGGGGCAGGTACAATCAACAGATTTGTACAGCCGTCTGCGTGAAGTTCGCAGGCAGGTGGCTGCAGAGATTGGCAAGCCAGCCTTCATCGTCATGTCGGACAAGTCGCTTCAAGACCTTGTCATGAAGCGCCCAACAACGCCGGAGGCTATGGCAGATGTATATGGCTTTGGCGAATATAAGGCAAAGGCATACGGCGAGCCGTTCATTGAGGCTATAAGGCAATATGAAGGTGACAGTGTGGATTTTCCATTCCCCGATGCTTTGCCTTTTTCAACTACTTTCACAAGAAAAGTACAGCAGGAACCCTCATCCTATATGGAGCAGCAAAAACA
>CAVCGK010000063.1:0-6309 GCA_963601795.1 bacterium
ATTCAGAGGAATCTACATAAGATACAAGTCGTAGCATAGGTTTCACACTATCGATACAAATTGTATCTTGTTCATGCATCCTGCACTCCATCTTCTCCAACCTTACTTTGACTTGATGTGACTGGAACTCCTTTAGCGATTTTTTCACACCGCCATCATTACATGAAAGTAGCATACAAGATAGAAATAGCAGAATAGATTTAAGACCTTTCATTAATTGTGTAATTTTAATCGTCTGCAAAGTTACAATATTTTTTTAGTTTACAATCGCAATTAAATTGCTTTTTTATTACAATATAATGTCAAAGAAATCATGTCGTCTATTGCGTCTGTTAAGAGAAAAAATTAGCAACACCGACACCTAAAAAAAATAGTTTTATATTGAACATACGAAAAAAATATAATACCTTTGTAAGAGATAGATATAACATTTTTCTCCTGCATATGTCAACAAAGAAAAAACTATGGTATAAAGTGATAGACATTAGCTCAATACTAGTGATTGTCACCGTTATGCTGTGGTGTATTAGGCAGACTGTGCGAATATTCTGCTTCGACACATTTATAATACCATCACATTCCATGGAACCAACGCTCATTAGTGGTGATAGAATCTTAGTAAACAAGATGCTTTACGGAGCACGCATCTATAAGAATTTCAATTTCAGCCATAACGGCACTCAACTACAATGTTTTCGCACAAATGGTCTACGCGATATACACCGAGGTGACATAGTTGTGTTCAACATGCCCTACCACGAGGATTGTGACACAATAAAGTTTATCATCAACTACGTATATTGCAAACGCTGTATAGGGCAACCTGGCGATTCTGTCAGCATACGTGGCGGTTACTATTTTAACAACAACACACCTGACACACTCGGATGCATAGAAAAGCAACGCACGCTTGCTAAAACATACAACTCGCTCGACAGCGACATTATCCCGGCTATGCCATACGACAAGAATATGCCACAGTGGACGATAAAAGAATTTGGACCTCTCTATATTCCTAGACGTGGTGATTGCATAGACATAACACCCACTACTGCTACTCTATACCGCAAACTCATAGAGTGGGAACTGCACTGTCGGCTTGATATAAACTGGCAACACAACCGAGTATTTGCTGACCACAAACCCATTACAATTCACACCTTTACTCATGATTACTTCTTTATGGCAGGTGACAACGTTACTAATTCACGCGACTCCCGATACATAGGTCTCATCCCTGATGACTATATCATAGGAATAGCCACAAGAATAGAATATTCAGGAGATAGGTCAACAGGCAAATTACGTTGGAACAGAATAATGAAAGAACTATGATTCAGATACTTAAAAGATACTCGACACTATTTTTATGTTCAGGTTTGCTCATATGCTTAATGTGGACAACTGTTCTGACCACCAGTAGCGATCTGTGGTCAGAACAGTTGTTGTATCTCCAAACTATCATAGCTATAGGAGGATTGATAACGGCTATATCGATATCGTTCTCAAAAGAAAAACCACATATGACTGCTACAGATATCGTTGTGGCAATATGGTTAGCATATGTCATCATCCGTACCTATTTCGATGACAGTCATTGTTCAAATGCATATCGTCCAGTTGTTGGCTACATTACTCTTGTCTCCATTTATGCCATCATAAGAATCTTTCCAAAACAACAAATTCCTTTTGAAAAACTTTTAAAGATTTTATTTCTTGCCATAACAACATATGAGATAGCACTTGGTTTTTGGCAAATATATAGTGGCACAAGCCACCATCATCTTTATTTAGCTACAGGCAGTATGTTTAATCCTGGTCCTTACTCAGCCTACTTGACTTTGGGCTTAACACTCGCTATAAGCATTCTGCATGATTCTAACGAATGCGACTGGAGAAAACGGCATCGTGGTGTGTTACTCTGGGCATGTGCTGCTATTGTCGTTACGGGATATTTTTTGGTGACAATTACACGCAGTCGCAGTGCTATGATAGCTTTAGCTCTTACTTCTGCATGGATATTCCGCAAGGATATAAAGAGAAAGTATGCAGCGCCATTAATCATCGTGATATTAGGTATCGTTTGTACACTGTTCTACATGAAGTTAGGATCAGCGATGGGACGCATCGTAATATGGCGGCAAGCTCTTGACATTATTTTTAACAAACCGCTCTTTGGTTGCGGTATAGGCTCGTTTGCAGGGGAATATGGAAAACATCTCTCCATTTTCTTTTCCAACGAATACAATGCCAAGACATTTGCCCAGTATGCAGACGTAGCAGACTACGCATTTTGCGACATTTTACAAATATTTGCTGAGCAAGGCATTATAGGAGGAGTACTATGTATAACATTCACAATATTTTCGCTGAGAGCACTCTACCGCCAGTCACCACATCTTGCTCTTTCACTTGCAGCACTCCTTATATTCAGTTTGTTTTCTTATCCGATGCAACTTCTTCCTTTGCAGACCATTACTATTTGTCTTGCTGCATATGGTCAGATGAATTATAGAGGTTTTTCTGTTAGCCGATGGAGCCTTGGCGCACTGCCTTTATTATGTTCTTTCGTAGCTATAATCTGTTACAACATATCTAAACAGAGATATGACGCACAGGTAGAATACAAATCCTTCAAAGGAGTGACCAACACTGCGTTTTTAGAAGATTACAATCGACTTCTACCACTATGCTCAGACAACAAGCAATTCCTCTTTGACTTTGCACATCTATTGCAGGTTGACAATCGACATTTCGATGCCTGTGCAGTATTGCGACGTGGAGTTATTGTCAGTGGAGACCCCATGTTTTGGATACTCATGGGCAACAGCCTTAAATCTATGAATAAATATAGCGAAGCTATCAAATGCTACGAACACGCTTACTGCATATTGCCAAATCGGCTTTATCCGCTCTATCAGAAAATGATTCTTTACAAAGAAACGGGCGACATGAAGCGCGCACATCAATCAGCCCGTAAAATTATTGAGAGTAAGCCCAAAGTCAAATCAAGCGCAACAAATAGAATGATAAAGGAAGCCAAGGACATGTTGTAAAAGTCCTTGGCATTTCCTAAATTGCTTTACAAAGCATTTTTGAATATCCGAATATTCTGGTCTTTATCAAGACCGTATATATTGCCGTCCTTATCCATTGTTATTGCATGCAGAATATCGCTGGTAACAAGTTTTTCCTTGAAATTACCTTCCCAATCAAACACATGTATTTCTGTTTTTCTCTGTTCATTTGACAAAATATCCTTCCGCATGATATTAGAATAAAGTCCGCATACGTATTTGTCATTAGACGTTATTCCCCTGTAATAGAATTTCATTTGGGATCTATCCTCACAAATCTGCGAATCAACGTAAAGACTTACAGATTTACGGTCATAATCAGTCAATGAGATAAAATTCATCTGATTCATATACATCATACCCATTGCCAAGTGTTTTCCATCTGGACTTATGGTACTATGAGTCGGATAAATTTCCATTGCCTTTGGATGTGGAGTATTATATAAATCCATCTTCTCTTTTACATTCTTAGTTTGAGGATTAACCACGGTAAGGCAAAAGTTATTGGCTGTTATTCCTTCATAAACTATTGTAGTATCGTTAATATAGAATGCATGTAATGAATAAGGTTCTGTAACGAATGATTTCTTTATTACAGGTGTTTTAGCTTTTAATGTTTCATCACCATTTACTAGTGACAACGTCATTTTGTTGATGTCATATATCCCGACATTGCCATTCACATATTGTCCATTAAGAATTGCACCTGCCGAGTATTCATTCTTTGCATTACCCTCTTTTCCGAAAGTTCCCAGTTGCTTTCCGCTAAGATTGTAAACCTTAAAATTTCCATTAGGATTTACAGTCCTCAAATAAAGTTTGTCTCCACCAACACTTAAAGCGCCTATGAAAGTTGATGTATCTGCAGGAATAAGTAGCTTGCCAGTGATGACAGTACTATCCACATCATCGATTATCAGTTCATGGCTATCGCAAAAATAACCACTTTCAAGATTTTTCGTATCGCACGCACAGAATGTTAATGCCGCACATGCAATGTATACAAATTTCTTCATCATAATTTTAATTTTAAATTGCTCCAATTAATCAAGAAGTTAGTAGTTTTACATTTAGGTGCGTACAAAGATATATTGTTTTTTTTACAATCCAAATAATTTCCAAAAAACATTCACAAAACGCAAAAATATAAAGATTCACTACTGTCCACAAAGGGCGGTTTTTCATATCGACGTGGGCTCTGGCGTTGTCTGTTCAACTGTGATAGGCAATGCAAGAGCCTCGGTGCGTGGAATGGACAACAGGTAGGAAGTGAGTTCTTGCTTAGTTTATTCTTTCACTTCTTCGATCTTTGCCAATTCCCATCCCTTGAACTGCATGATGATTTTATGCAGTGTAGTGCCTTGGCGAAGAGCTTCTACCCTAGGTGCCTTGGCATATTCCTTGATTTGTGCCTCGGCGTCTAACCATTGTTTCTCTCCCTTTGTCATCTTGCCATCTACAGTAATGGTATCAAAATCCTTCTTTGACAAAACCTTTAGCTCTATAATATAGCTATGCCTTGTAGGATAATGGGCTAAATTAGGCAAGAGAAAGAAATCACAATAGCCATGGTTCAGCTCTAGTTCTGGGGCTGTATAATAGTAATTGTTGAGGCTGAAATATGCCATGAAGAAACCTTGCAGGTTACGTTCTGCCTCAATGCTATCCCTGACGGAGGAAACATCAGTGTATGCCTTTGCCATATACTCAAGGCATTCCTTCCATTTGCCCTCAAAAGCCATGTACGTGAACATCGTCTTGAGATTGGAAGTGTTGATGTATTTCTCCTCTTGATATTGCTCTAGCAAATAGCTGTAGTATTGCTTGCGTACATTATTGTTAGGAATGCCCAATATCAATTGGTCACCAAAGGTATCCTTGATGGTTAACATGCCATAGTAGAACAGTAAACTGATGAATATCTCAGGGTTTGTCAAAGCTTTGGCTGGGAATGATTCTTCGATATTTCCCACGATTTCCCCCTTCTCGGCAATGGTCTTGATGATACTCTTGCGGTCGCCGTCCAATTTGTCGAGCTGGAGTAACTTCTTCATCTTATTGTAGTCCGTCTTGGTGTTTGGGTCTATCATCTGCTCTGGTGCTTCACCCGTCTCCATATAATTTCTGAGGTAATACAGTACCATGTCACAGTTGAAAACCTTGCTTTGTGTTCTTAATGCACTTTTGGCAAAGCAATAGTTGTCGTACCAAGGCTTCATATCCTTGATAATAGCTTCTACATCGGTATCGGCAGGTAATTCGCCTGTACCCTTGTAGTATGTAAACAAGTCTCTGACATTTTCAGTAGAGAAACCTAGCATCTGATTGAAAGGCGCCTTGGTGGAGATGTGCCATCCGATGTTGAATCCACTCGTTAGGTCATCCAATGTAACTGGGCTGACGCCTGTCATGAAGATACGAGCAAACATACCCTTGAAAACCTTGAAAATCTCACGGTAGAATCCACTGGCATGAGTCAGTGCCCAATACACATCCTCGCCATGCTCATTGAGCACGACGTTGGTGAAGTTGTCATACTCATCCACGATAAGGAAGAGTTGGTAACCCTTCTTCTGTGCTTCCAAGCTGAGGGCATTCAGCTTGCCTGATGCGTAGTTGATGCTTTTTATCTTGGCGATGGCTTCTGGAGTGTAGTAATCCTTGTAGAGGGTATCCACGAAGAAATCAACACATTGGCCACAATAGTCATTGAATCGGCTTTCCAACAGTTTGATGCCGCCACCAATCTTGGAGAAGTCCAGGTACAATACTTGATATTTTCCTTGCTGTGGCGTAGGGTGTGAGCCAATCCAAAGATTGCCAAACAACTCTTGGAATCTTTCAGTCATACTAATATCGTAATAAGCACGCATCATGCTTATAAACAAGCTCTTGCCAAAGCGGCGAGGACGGATAAAGAAGAGTGCGTCTGCCTCTTTTTCTAGCAGGGGCAGATACATCGTCTTGTCTACATAATACTGGTTTCGCTCGATAATATCGACGAAATTAGATACTCCGTATGGTACTCTTTTGCTTTGTTCCATGACGATTGATTCCTTTCTATTGCTATTCTAGGTGTAAAGATAAGGTAAATATTTGATATATCATTCGTTTCCTTGTATTTTTTATTGGAAAAGGCTGTTGAGCAAATTTATTAGCTGTCCATACATCGGCTGTTCGATAAAATGTGTACTTTTGTTCATAGTTACTTGCCTTTTATTTGCAAAAACAA
>CAVCGK010000064.1:0-5565 GCA_963601795.1 bacterium
TTGGCATCCGACAATGTGCTGCGCCTTGGCATCACCCTTATGCCAAGATGGGCGAGCTTGCGTGCTTCAGGAAACATGGAGTCGGTAATCTCACGCAGTGAGTCGAATCTCTTGATAACAGAGTAGAGCATGACTACAAGATGTTGGTAAGCATCAAAGTGCTTCACATAGCGTTCTCCATTACGGATGCGGCTAAATTCGAGGATTTCTTCCCTGTTGAGCAAATTTATCAGCTGACCGTACATCGGCTGTCCGATAAAATGTGTACTTTTGTTCATAGTTACTTGCCTTTTATTTGCAAAAACAAAAGTAACTAAAGGGCTGAATTTCGAGCGAGAAATTCAGCCCAATTATTTATGATTGCTAAAATTTTTAGCGGACAGCAATAATTCCATTTGCCTATATTGCTTCGATGACCTACGGATTACTCATAGTGTCATTATGTGGACTCATCGCTTATGTACTTTTCAAGAAAAACATTTATATAAAGATATAATAATAAACATGAATACAAAATTGCTCGGCAACCGCTTTTCCTCTTGCGTGATTACAAAAAGTTGCGTATCTTTGAACCAGCCTTACCAAAAGGCATGAAAACCTCACGGCTGATATGATGCGCAAAACTGTTATCCTGACTCTCCTGACCATCCTCGCATGGGTGCCCATGATGGCATCCACACCCATAGACCGACTGCTCGAACGCATTGACCCTGGGGCATCGAAGAAGATTGCCACACAGCTGGTGAAGGCTGACACCGACTTCTTCGAGATAACGACTCGCCAGGGCAAGCCACTCATAAAGGGCAACAACTATGTGAGCATTGCCTCGGGCATCAACTGGTATCTGAAATACACCGCAGGGGTGCACCTGGCTTGGAACTCCATGCATGCCTCGCTGCCCGACCACATGCCACTCGTGAAGCAGACGGAGCGACACATCACCGACACAAAATACCGCTATTATCTCAACTATTGCACCCACTCTTACTCCATGGCTTTCTGGGACTGGAACCGATGGGAAGAGGAACTGGACTGGATGGCTCTGCACGGCGTAAACCTATGCCTCGACATCGTGGGCACCGACGTGGTGTGGCGCAATGTGCTGCTGAAGCTCGGCTACACCAAGGAGGAGGCAAATGGCTTCATCGCAGGTCCGGCATTTCAGGCGTGGTGGCTCATGAACAATCTCGAAGGGTGGGGAGGGCCTAACACAGACAACTGGTATGCTCAGCGCGAGCTTCTGCAAAAGCAGATTCTCAAGCGCATGAACGAGCTGGGCATCAATGCTTGTCTGCCTGGCTATTCGGGCATGGTGCCACATGACGCAAGGGAGCGACTGGGACTCGATGTTGCCGACCCAGGCAAATGGTGCGACTACAGGCGTCCGGCATTCCTTCAGCCCACCGACAAGCGTTTTGCCGAGATAGCATCCATATATTATAAGGAGCAACAGAGGCTCTATGGCAAGTGCCGATTCTACAGTATGGACCCATTTCATGAAGGCGGCAATGCGCAGGGCGTAGACCTCCGTGCGGCAGGCAATGCCATAATGAATGCCATGAAAGCCATAAACGCCGAAGCCGTGTGGGTGGCGCAGTCGTGGGGCGAATGTCCGTTCCCAGGCATGATAGACGGACTCAGGCGAGGCGACTTGCTCGTGCTCGACCTCTATTCGGAAAACTGTCCGCAGTGGGGCGACACGATGTCGGAATGCTGCCGAAAGGACGGATTTCAAGGTCACGATTGGGCATTCTGCATGCTTCTGAATTTTGGAGCCAATGTGGGGCTCTTCGGTAAGATGCAGCATGTCATAGACGAATATTACAAGGCTCGCCAAAGCACATTCGCCTCCACAATGAAAGGCGTGGGACTCACCATGGAGGGCATAGACAACAATCCCGTGATGTATGAACTCGTGAGCGAACTGCCCTGGCGCACCGACAAGTTCTCCTGGCAGGAATGGCTCGACGCATATGTGAAAGCACGCTATGGCAATGTGCATAACGAGAAGGTGCACGAGGCTTGGATGCTCCTTGCCCAGTCCATCTATGGCGCTCCAGCGGAGCTCAACCAGCAGGGATGCCACGAGTCGGTGATGTGCGCACGTCCGTCGCTCGATGTCTATCAGGTGTCCACATGGTCGAACATGAAGCCCTATTACAATCCCGACGACGTGATCCGTGCCGCACGGCTCATGGTGGAGGCTTCGCGCGAGGTGCAGGCAAACGACAATTTCCGCTACGACCTCATAGACATCACCCGACAGGCAATAGCCGAGCAGGCTCGCTACGTATATAAAGAGGTGGTGGCAGCATATAGGGCTAAAGACCGCAAGATGATGAGCCACGCCACGGAGAAATTTCTCGACATCATTCTGAAGCAAGACCGCATGCTCTCAGCCATGCCCGACTTCATGGTGGGCCACCGCATAGCCCAGGCACGAAAGCTCGGCACCACCCAGGAAGAGAGCAATCGTTATGAATGGAATGCACGCGTGCAGGTGACGACATGGGGCAACCGCAGTGCCTCAGAGCGCGGCGGACTGCGCGACTATGCCCACAAGGAGTGGAGCGGCATGCTTGCCGATGTGTATTATCCCCGTTGGAAGGCATATTTCGATGCCCTCGCGGCGACATTAGACGGACAGCCCATGCCACAGTTTGACTATTATGACATGGACGAGAAGTGGACTCTTCGCCACAATGCCTATCCAGACAGAGCGCAGGGCGACGCCGTGGCGTATGCCCAGGAAGCCTTCAAAGGCGTGTTTGGCGAGTGAAAGACAAAAGTAGCCATATAAACCTGCCGTATGAAAAAGATGTATATTAACAATCTCTTAACTATAACAACATTACTGAAATGAAGAAAAAGTCAATTCTGATGATGCTGCTTGCCATGCTCGCCACAATGCCTATGATGGCGAAGGCGAAGCACACCTTTGCCGTGAAAGACGGCAACTTCGTGTATGACGGCAAGCCCGTGCAAATCCATTCGGGCGAGATGCACTACTCGCGAGTGCCTGCCCCTTACTGGCGCCACCGCCTGAAGATGATGAAGGCTATGGGTCTGAATGCCGTTGCCACCTATGTGTTTTGGAATTATCACGAGACGGCTCCCGGCAAGTGGGACTGGACCACAGGCAACCGCAACATTCGTGAGTTCATAAAGACCGCTGCCGACGAGGGACTGATGGTTATCCTGCGTCCTGGTCCTTATGCCTGTGGCGAATGGGAGTTTGGTGGCTATCCTTGGTGGCTACAGAATGCCAAAGGCATGGAGGTGCGTACAGACAACAAACCTTTCGTAGACTCCTGCCGCGTTTACATCAACCAGCTTGCCGACCAGGTGCGCAATCTGCAGATCACCAAGGGCGGTCCGATAGTGATGGTGCAGGCAGAAAATGAGTTTGGTTCTTATGTGGCACAGCGCAAGGACATTCCGCTTGATGTGCACAAGAAATACAGCGCGCAGATACGTCAGATACTCATCGATGCAGGTTTCGACATCCCGATGTTCACTTCCGACGGTTCGTGGCTCTTCGAGGGCGGTGTGATAGAGGGTGCTCTGCCTACTGCCAACGGTGAGGACGATGTCAACAAACTGCGCAAGGTGGTGGACGAATATCACGGTGGCGTGGGCCCCTACATGGTGGCAGAATTCTATCCAGGATGGCTCGACCACTGGAACGAACCTTTCGTGAAAGTGTCGCCAGAGTCTACGGTGAAGCAGACAAAGAAATATCTCGATGCAGGCGTGAGCTTCAACTACTACATGGTGCATGGTGGCACAAACTTCGGTTTCACCTCGGGTGCCAACTACAACAACGACCGCAACATACAGCCTGACCTCACCAGCTACGACTATAATGCTCCTATCAGCGAGGCAGGATGGGCTACACCGAAATATAACGCCATTCGCGACCTCATGAAGCAGTATGTGAAATATGACGTGCCCGAAGTGCCTGAGCGCATACCAGTGATAGCCATACCTCACATTCAGCTCAATGCCACAGCCAATGTGCTCGACATGCTCGGGGGCACCACTCCTGTGGAAAACGACACTCTCATGACCTTCGAGGACATGAATCAGGGTCATGGCTACATGCTCTATCGCCGTCGCTTCAATCAGCCCATAAGCGGCATGATGCATGTGCCAGGCATTGCCGACTTTGCCACAGTATATGTCAACGGCGAGAAGATAGGCACCCTCAACCGACTGACGGGTAAGGACAGCCTTGAGGTGAACATCCCATTCAACTCCACTCTCGACATCCTTGTGGAAAACTTCGGTCGCATCAACTATGGTGCGCGCATCACCGCCAACCGCAAGGGCATCATCAGTCCGATAACAATCAGCGGCAACGAGATTACAGGCAACTGGCAGATGTATGGCCTGCCCATGGACAAGCAGCCTGAGAAGCCAGCATCGTCATCCTACACCAAGGGACAGCCTACGCTCTATTTCGGCGAGTTTAATCTCGACACCGTGGGCGACACATTCCTCGACATGGAGCAGTGGGGCAAGGGCATCGTCTTCGTAAACGGCATCAACCTGGGCCGCTACTGGAAGGTGGGTCCTCAGCAGACTCTCTATCTGCCAGGATGCTTCCTCAAGAAGGGTGCCAACAGCATCGTGGTGTTTGAGCAGCTCAATGACGAGAAGAAGACCGAGCTCTCGGGTGTCACCGAGCCAGTGCTCGAGAAACTCGTGAAGGAAAATTGAAAGATTTGAAAGATTCTCCCACAGAACTCACAGATGACACAGAAGGTTTCTGTGTGAACGCTCCATGACGTGTGGCCATTCTGTGAATTCGGTGGATTCTGTGGGAAAAATATAAAATTAATCTCTGTGGGAGAATATAAAAATAATCTCTGTGGGGAGAAAATAAAAAAAATAATCTCTGTGGGCGACTCACGGGTAAAGCGAGGATGCTTCGCCTCCTATAATTACTATTGTTAGGAGGTACGGCGCCCTCGCCGTATCACAAAATACTCTCACTGAAACTTGTGTTATGATTCTCCCACAGAACTCACAGATGACACAGAAGGTTTCTGTGTGAAGGCTCCATGACGTGTGGGCCATTCTGTGAATTCTGTGGATTCTGTGGGAAAAAAATATAAAATTAATCTCTGTGGGAAAATAAAAAAAATAATCTCTGTGGGCGACTCACGGGTAAAGCGAGGGCGCCTTACCTCCTATGATTCTCCCACAGAACTCACAGACGACACAGAAGGTTTCTGTGTGAAGGCTCCATGACGTGTGGGCCATTCTGTGAATTCTGTGGATTCTGTGGGAAAAAAATATAAAATTAATCTCTGTGGGAAAATAAAAAAAATAATCTCTGTGGGCGACTCACGGGTAAAGCGAGGGCGCCTTACCTCCTATGATTCTCCCACAGAACTCACAGACTACACAGAATGTTTCTGTGTGAAGGCTCCATGACGTGTGGCCATTCTGTGAATTCGGTGGATTCTGTGGGAAAAATATAAAATTAATCTCTGTGGGAAAATAAAAAAATAATCTCTGTGGGCGACTCACGGGCAAAGCGAGGGCGCCGTACCTCCT
>CAVCGK010000065.1:0-5372 GCA_963601795.1 bacterium
TTGCGGTTGGGCTGGAGTATCTTGGGACACTCCACTATTTCTAAACTCCCATGAAATATCTTCATGCTTCTTTCTTTTTTCTGATGTCGATAAACTCGTCTATTTCTTCTATCAGCCATTGGCGGCCTTGCGTGTGAAGCACGCCGAAGCATTCACTGAGATAGGCTACCACACCATACTTGGAGAACAGGTCGAGCACTTCTACCCCTGTCATCCCTTTTGCCACTCCATATTCTTCTATGCAGAATGCTACGAAGAGGGCTATGTCTTTCTCTTGTTTGCTCATCGTTTTATCTCCTATTTGTGGCTCTGTCGCGCCTATATCTTGATGCAAAAATAAAGAATTTTAAGCACAATAGTGTATAATCTGCAATAATTGTTTTACCTACACCTTGTTTTTAGCAAGCGTTACAACTGTTGTAAATGAAATGCAATAGAAGGTTAACATTCTTGAGTCATTATGGTAACATGGAGTGGATAATTTTGCACCAGTTTTTAACAAGCTTAATCATTTTAAGGAAAATTATGTGTAGAAAAAAGACAAATGGCAGAAGTCACATGCGAACGATGTTATGCGGTTCGATGCTATTTATGAGCGTGATGGCTTATGCGGGAAACACTATCACAGGAAAGGTCAAGGATGCAGGAGGTGAGCCTCTTGTGGGAGTAAGCGTTGTGGTGGCAGGTACAAACAACGGTACTGTTACCGACATTAATGGCAACTATTCCATCAACGTTGAAAATGGCTCACTGTTGAGATTCTCATATGTTGGTTATAATACGATAGATGTAAAGGCATCGTCAAATATGATGGTTGTTCTTGACGAGGACAACAAGATATTGAATGAGGTTGTTGTCGTGGGTTATGGAAGCATGAAGCGCAAGGACATTACCAGTTCCATCACCACCATCAAGGCTGAAGACCTGAATGCAGGAGTGATGACCTCGCCAGGACAAATGCTTCAAGGCAAAGTGCCAGGACTCGTGGTCACCACAAGTGGCAATCCTAATGCTGCCCCTTCCATCACCCTGCGTGGTGCTTCCACCTTGCGCACAGGAGATGCACAGTCACCTTATTATATAGTGGATGGTGTGCCTGGTGCAGACCTCTCCCTCGTGTCGGCAGATGACATAGAGAGCATCGACGTGCTTCGCGATGCCACTGCTACCGCTATTTATGGTTCTAAGGCAGCCAATGGTGTTATTATCATCACCACAAAGAAAGGCAAGAAAGGCACTGCACATGTGAGCTACAACGGCTATGTGGCAATGGAGAATGTGGCAAAGGATCTTAATCTTGCCACTGCCGCTGACCTGCGTAACTATGCTAAAGCCAACGGTTTTGAACTGACAAGCGATGAGGGAGCAGACACTAACTGGCAGAAGGAGGTAGAGCGCACAGGTCTGTCGCACAACCACAACATCGCAGTCAGTGGAGGCAACGAGAAATCCAACTACAACGTAAGCCTCAACTATCTCAACCATGAGGGCGTGATACGCGGAACGGATATGGAACGCTTCACGGCGAGAGCTTTGGCACAGTCGACAGTGCTTAAAGACCATCTGACACTCTCGCTCGGTGTCAACGCCAGCCAGACCACGAGCAACGAGGTGCCGACAGGCGTTTCAGGTCAGAGCGTCACAGACGCTATGGTGTATTATTCGCCCACACAGCCAATAAAGAATGAGGATGGCACTTGGTTCAGGTCTACCAGTGTGTCGCAATACTACAACCCGTTGTCGATGATTAGCGAAGACACGCAAAAGACAATTTACAAGCGTATGCAGTTTGTTGGTAAGGCAGATCTCAAACTCTTCAAGGGACTGACTTGGAGTGCAGACTTCTCGTATATGACAGACCAGAATACTGCAAGCATCTACCATTCCACACAATCGCAGATTGTCAATAGCAATGGACAGGCTACGCGCAACACCTATTTAGGTAATAAGAAGGTGTTTGAAACTTATGGCAACTATCAAACAACGATAGCCGACATGCATCGACTTGGTTTTATGGCGGGTTATTCGTGGGAAGAGACCAACAGCAACGATGGATTTGGTGTGACGGTGAAGAACTTCTACAATGATGCCGTGAAATACCACAATCTCAGCTATGCCAACATCATCGACGGCATGGACGGAGTGGAGAGTGGGGCAGAGTCGACCCTCCGCATGATCTCATTCTATGGACGTGTGAATTACTCTTATGACAGTAAATACAACCTGCAGGCTACTATCCGTCGCGACGGTTCTTCGGCATTCGGCAGCAACAACCGTTGGGCTACATTCCCTTCAGTGTCGGCAGCATGGAGACTCAGCGAGGAAAATTTCATAAAGAACCTCCGTGTGTTTGATGACCTGAAGTTCCGCATCGGCTATGGTGTCAGCGGAAACTCGCTCGGATTCAATGCCTATACTGCACTGCCTACTTATGGCGTAACAGGATGGTTCTCCTACACAGATGCCAACGGAGTGACTACAAACATGCACACCCTCGGAGCAAACAACAACTCTAACCCCGACCTGAAATGGGAGCGCACGGGAATGTTCAACGTGGGACTTGACTTTGGCTTCTTTGGTAATCGCTTGAATGGAACTATCGAGTATTACGACAAGCGCACGTCAGACCTCATCTATTACTATCCTGTGTCGACAAACCGCTATCCCTATGGCACGATGACTGCCAACGTGGGAAATATCAGCAACAAGGGTATCGAACTTACCATCAATGCCATACCCGTGCAGACCAAGAACTTCACTTGGAGCACCACGCTGAATCTTTCGCACAACAAGAACTGCGTGGAGAAACTCTCCAATCAGACGTTCTCTGTAAATTACATAGCGCAAGCCGATGCCAACATCGCGGGTAACACGGGAGTGAGCGTGCAGCGCATCATGGAAGGATGCCCTATAGGTCAGTTCTATACTTACGAATGGGCAGGTTATGACGATAACGGCGTTTCGCAGTTCTATGTTCATGACCCAGAAACAGGCGAGCGCACAGGAGAAACCACCACCAGTCCTACCGAAACCGACCAGGTGAAGACAGGCAGTGCACAACCAAAGCTCACCTACGGATGGAACAACACGCTGACCTACAAGAACTGGTCGCTCAACATGTTCTTCCAGGGAGTGCTCGGCAACAAGATTTTCAATGCTCTGCGTGCGCAATACAACTCCGTGAACCTCATATCACAAGGCAAGAACGTGCTGAAGGAAGCATTGACCGACCAGAAGTATGGTGACGTGAATGCACAATATCCGTCAGACAGATACCTTGAGAACGGTAGTTACCTGCGTCTGTCTACTCTCTCTCTTTCCTATAATTTCGGAAAAATCGGCGAATGGGTGAATGGTCTGACAGTATATGCAACATGCAACAACGTGTTTACTATCACCGGTTACAAGGGCACTGACCCTGAAGTAGAACTCGGAGGACTTACTCCAGGCATACAGTGGCGCGACAGCTACTATCCACATACACGCACATTTATGCTGGGAATGAAAGTGAACTTCTAAAATCACAAGAACTTACAACAATGAAATATCAGATAAAAACAATATTTGCAGCTGCCATCGTCACTATGGCTACAGGCTGTACCGACCTCAATGTCGATGTGAAGTCGCAATATACCGAATATCCCACAGAATCGAAAGTGGCACTCGAAGCGAAGATGGCGGATGTGTATTATGCTTTCCGCAGTGTCTTGGGCAACAAATACAACCGCTACCAGACCTTTGCCTCTGACGAGGCATCGGGACTCAGTTTCGACGGTGACTATTATGATGGTGCGGAGAACGTGAACCCCACACTGCACAACTTCAAGGCAGAAGACGGAACACTTGACTACTGGGCAGACCTCGCTGGTGGCATCACAAAATGCAACAAGGCTATTGACGAGTTTGGAGATGCCAACGACGATCTCACGCTTTCATATATCGCCGCTGCCCGCACGATGAGAGCTTTCTATCACTTCATCCTCATGGACAGTTTTGGTGATGTGCCTATTCTCAACAAACTCTATGACGACAACGAGGCAATCGCACGCAGTCCACGTAAGGAAGTGGCAGAGTTCATAGAAAAGGAACTGCTTGAAAGCGTTCCCTATCTGTCCACTGCCAACGACGCTTCCACCTACGGCAAGCCCAACAAGTGGATGGCAGAGGCGCTGCTCGTGAAACTGTATATCAACTGGGGCGTATATACCTGTGGCGACGTGACTTCCTATGACGCTACTTCTACCGCCAACAGCAAGTTGAACGACTGCGTGAAATATTGCGACGACATCATCAAGAGTGGCATATTCAATCTGAATGATGAATATCGCTCAAAGTTTATGTATGACAATGGCGTTCAGATAGCCGACTTCATCTATGCCATGCCCTATGACTGCGTTAGTGCTAAAGGTCTCTATTACGGACGTTATCGCACGTTCCGCAAAATAGACAACGGTTCTCCCGTAGGCTACTATGGAGAAAAGATGAAAAACTCATGTGCCGGCATCATGGCGATGAATCCAGAGTTCTCATCACTCTTCTCTTTACAAGGCGATGACCGCAACAATGCCGTGCTCGGAGGAAAGGTGTTTGTGCACGACCCCATCACGGGCGAAGAAACATCCACACCGTATATGTATAAAGGCGAGCAACTTGAGTTCACTCAAACCATCACGCTTAAAGAGGGTGGGGAAGAGCAGCTCAATGCCGGAGCCGATGCCAACGGATGGCGACAGGGATGGCGATCAATCAAGTTCTATCCTAATCCCAATGAATACGCAGGCTACAGCCGTAACCAAAGCAACGACGTGCCAATCTTCCGTTATGCCGACATCCTCTTGACAAAGGCAGAAGCCATACTGCGTGGTGCCACTGCTACAGGCGAAGACACTCCGCAGTCGCTTTTCAACCAGATACGCAGTTATGTCTGTGCCCCCTTGCTTGACCATACGCCCTCTTTGGATGAACTGCTCGACGAGCGCGGAAGAGAGTTCTTCGATGAGAACTGGCGACGCAACGACATGATACGCTTCGGCACATTCGAGAATGAGTATGGTTTCCACAAGAAAGGATTCCCTAATGCCCGCTTTGACAAGACATGCCGCATATATCCTGTGCCACAAAGTGTACTGAACGAGAACACCAACTGGAAGCAGAACGCAGGCTATTGATACTTTCATCTATAAACCATGACAGTCCTTTGCGGTATGTAGCCGCAAGGGACTGTCTTTATCATCTATACATATAATCATGAGAAAAAATCTCTTTGTCGTTTCTTTCATCCTGTTTGCCCTGTCCGCATCTGCGCAAAAACCGACAGTCGACAACATCAGTTATGAGCAGATGGGCGGAGTCTACTATGCTTATCACTACGA
>CAVCGK010000066.1:0-4917 GCA_963601795.1 bacterium
TGGTCAGCACTTTTCACCGTACTCAGCCTGTGAGCCACGATAACTACAGTCTTGCCTTTGTAGAACTCGTCAAGATTCTCCACAATCATGCGCTCGTTGTTGGCATCTAGGGAGTTGGTGGCCTCATCTAGGAAGATGAAGTCAGGATTCTTATAAACGGCACGGGCGATGAGAATGCGCTGTCGCTGCCCTTGGCTCAGTCCTACGCCGTCGCGCCCTATCTTTGTGTCGTATTGCAATGGTAGCGACATTATGTGGTCGTGGATGCACGCAATGTGGGCGGCCCACTCCAACCGCTTGTGATCCACCTGGCTGTCATCCACGGCAATGTTACGCTCAATGGACTCAGAGAATATTACACCGTCCTGCATAACAACACCGCACTGGCTGCGCCACCACTGCAGGTTGTATTCGCTCAAGTCGCAGCCAGACAAGACGATGGTTCCGCTTTCAACGGGATAATAGCCCAGCAATAGCTTCAGAATAGTGGTCTTGCCGCTGCCGCTTGCGCCCACGATAGCCGTCACCTTGCCTTCAGGTATGCTGAACGACACGCCGTTGATGGTTTTTCTTGGTGAGTGGAGGTCGTAGCGGAAATCTATGGCTTTCAGTTCCAATCCCTTCTTGTTTGAGAAATAGGCTCGTCGCTCGCGCCCTGCATCCTCCTCGTTTTTATGATGAATCTCATTGATGCGTTCAAGGCTGATTTTTACGTCCTGCAGGGCAAAGATAAAGGACATAAGCTGCTCGACGGGAGAGTTGAGTTGACCAACGATGTATTGCGTGGCAAGCATCATACCGAGCGTGATGTTGCCGTGTATAACTGCCGTGGCGGCAAGGACGGTGATGAGGATATTTTTAAGTTCATTGATGAGTACACTACCTGCTTCCTGCGTCTGTTGCAATCGAAGGCTCTTGGTCTGCACATGGAAGAGGTCGCGTTGCGACTGCTCCCATTCCTCGCGACGACGGCGCTCGCATTGCTGCAGTTTTATCTCCTGCATGGCAGTGATGAACTGGTAGGTTTTGTTCTGGTTAATGGCCTGTTGCTCAAAGAGCTCGTAGTCCAAAACTTTTCGGTGTCCAAGAAAATGGGAGAGCCAAAGACCGTAGGCAAGGCTGCCAACTATGAATACGGCAAAGATGGTAAGGTCGTAGAATGCCAGCACAGCACCAAATACCACAAAACTGATGCTGGTGAACATCACGCCGAGGGCCTGATTGGTGAGGAACGACTGTACACGCCCATGGTCGTTCATACGCTGCAGCAGGTCGCCCATGAGCTTGGTGTCGAAGAAGGACATCGGCAGCCGCAGCAGCTTGATGAAGAAGTCGCTCACTAGCGCAATGTTGATCTGCATGGAGACTCGCAGGAGCAGCCACCGCCGGATAAAGTCGGTGGCCGTATGCCCGATGACGATGGCGAGTTCGCCCAAGAGGATAAGCCAGACAAGCGATATATCTTTGTTCTCAATACCCCAGTCAACTATGCCCTGTGTAAGGAACGGCATGAGCAGCTGGAACAGGCTGCCAACGAGAAGCGTAAGGAAAATAACGGCGAACTGCCGTTTGTAGCCGCTGGCGTAGTGCCAAAGGAAATGCATGGAGTGCCCCTTGCATGTATCTTCGTTATTTCCGTCTTTCAACTCTTCTGATGGAACTGATGGCTTTTGCTGATAGAACCGTTCTGTCGGTTTGAAAAACATGGCGATGCCTTTCTCTTCGCCATCATCGGAGCGGACGCTCACCCAGTGTTGCTTGAACTCTTCCGCTCCATATTCCACCAATCCCTTTCCGGGGTCGGCCACGCAGAACGTATTTTTGCGTTTTATACGGTACAACACCACAAAATGGTTTTGGTTCCAATGTAGGATGCACGGCAGTTTGTTCTTGGTCAGCATAGCCAAAGTAGCACGAGCAGCAACGGTTTCATAACCTAAACTTTTGGCAGCCTCACTAATGCCGAGCAGTGAAACACCTTCGGTTGTAGCATGACAAAGCCGTTCGATTTCCGCCAACAGAATGTGCCTCCCATAGAAAAGGCACACCATCTGGAGACATGCGATGCCACACTGCATGGAATCGTGCTGACGAACGAAAGGAAATGAATTGAACATATTACATTTGGTTGTTTAATGATTCAGCATATTTTAACGTCCTACATACGATTTACGATAGAGTTACCAGCTCCCGTTCCTTTATATTTGCTACGTGTGGTGTTGAACTTGTATCGCAAGGTGAAAGACACATCGCGCGTACCTCGGCGGCATAATTGCTGAATGAATGTCTTATCGTTATACAAAGCTCCAGTGTCCCAACGCTGGTACAGCAAGTCTCTTCCTTTTATCTCCAGTGCCATGGAATCGTGCAGGAACGACTTGCTTAGTCCAACTTCAAGATCGTACTGGTTTTTGAGAACTTGTGCATTATCCATGTTACCTTTTCCCTGAAAAGAGAAATCAATGTTTGCAGTGAAGCCAAGAGGAAGTGAGAAGGTGTTGTTAAAATCTGCAACAAAAATGGGGTGATTCAACTTGTAGCTTCCAGTGCTCGTATTGAGCGTAAACCACTGCTTCACCATTCCGAGATTGATTTGAGGTGACCACCATCCAATGGTGGGTGCTGCAGATACATAGGCCGTGAGGCTCTTGATGCTTTTCTCGTTTTTATAGTTGACGAGCATGATGCTCTCGTCCTCAGGGAGCTGTTCTGCCCAGTAGATAATAGCATTGCGTGAATCCTTATACTCTACCATCATTTGAATATATTTCCAAACACCAGTGAGTGAAAGCTCATGGTCGGTCTGATGGGTAAGAAGGGGATTGCCCGTCTGGCGACTGAAGCGGTTGACATAGCTGACATTGTTACTTAACTGGGAATAGGAGGGACGGCGGGTCTTGGCGGAGTAGACCAATTGCCAGGCGGTTTTGCCAATCTGCGTACCGAAACTGATGCTTGGGAAAAAATTGCTAAAGGTGCGGCTTTGTCTGTCCATATATTCACCATTTTTATAGTACTTGTATGCTACGTGCTCATAACGTAGACCTACGGCCAAGCCTCCGATAGATGTCTGGTAGATATATTCAGCAAATGGGCTTGCCGTAATCTCCTTTAGTCTGGCGTCCGAGTTGGTAACAAGGTCGGTATGGTCAGACGTATAGTTGTCCGTGCGGGTAGTGTGGGCGTATTCTGCACCATAGTTCAGAGTTCCGCCGAACAGAGGCGAAGATACTACCAACTTACCTGCTATCATTCGGTTTCTTGACGAATTTTCTGCGAGAATGCTGCGCGAATCATATTTATCGCTTGTCTCACTGTTAGTACTGAGGAGGCATGTATGGTTAAAGTATAGGTCTGTGTTGAAGTCAATGCTTGTCTTTCCCAGTGTTCCGTTATAATATAAATTCAAGCGGTGAATGGGGCTAGACTCATTTTTCTCCGTGCTGGCAGTGGCTATGTGGTCATAATACAGGTCATTTGCCGTTACCTTACTGTCCGAATGTCCCTCACTATGCTCGTCACCAGTGAAAGTAACGGAGTAGTAAGCTCCTATGGAGTGGTTGTCGTTGAAGTCATAACTTGCTCCAGCCTGCAGAAAGTGATACTCCTGCTTACTCTCGCTATAGTCGCTGATTTTCTGCTCCCAAAGGGTGTCTGCTTTTGTGGTAAGATCGTGCTGTGCGTCCTTGATGAACTTTATGTTGGAGTATTTGTAGACAGCGAAGAGATTGAGGCCATCGTGGCGGTAGTTGGTATTGAGCTGTTCCACAAAATTATTAAAATTGTTGTATCTGTATGTGGACCGGACATCTACGCTGAATCCCTCTCCTTTTCGCCGGACAGTCTTGATACGTACGACGGCTCCCACCGACGCAGCATATTTTGCCCCAGGATGACGTATTACCTCCACACTCTTTATGTCAGACGACTTAAGATTATCTAATTCTCCAATGTCTCTCAGTGGTCTCCCGTTTAAATATATAATAGGAGAACCCTTGCCGAATACCTCCCATCCGTCATTTCCCTCTATCATGCCCGGTATGTGCTTGAGGACATCGTCGGCAGTACCCAATTTTTCCAGCACCGTTCCTGCGACGTTGGTTTGCAGTCCTTCTCCTGTCATTCTGTATTGCGGCACGCTACCCTTGACAACTACATCTCCAAGCATTATGGAGTTCTTGTGCAAAGTAAAGCGCATTATCCCTTGAGTTGCATTGGCTGTGAGTGTTTCGTAGCCAATGCAAGACAGCCGCAGTAGGACATCCTTTCCCTGTGTCTCTACGTTAAAATGACCAAGACTGTCAGTCGTAGCGCCACTAAGAAAAGTAGTGTCGGGAAGGGCAAGGGCAACCACATTGGCAAATTCCACTGGCGAGCCTTTCTCATCGAAAACAGTTCCTTCAACAGATTGTGCCGACATCACAGATGACAAGCACATACTTAAAGCTATGATAAGATATTTCATACGGTTTCCAAATAAGTTTCTAAATAATGTATAAGCCCTTGTTCATCGAGGTTGCAGACATCGTAGGGGATGCCTTTTTCAATTTTTCCCACACGGTATAGGTTGCAACCACCGTCGCATATCGGCAGAAATCCGCAATTTAGACACCGTGTGTCCGCAAACTTGTCGGTACCCACCATGAATTGTGAGACAATTTTATTATTTGTTACGCCAGACGCAAGGCTTCCAATAGCACGTTCCTTGATGCCGACATCTGCCCAGCATTTGTACAGTGTTCCGTCTGGAGCGGTAACAAAGGCATCGCAGTCCATGCATGTGTAAGTGCCTGAGTCTATCTTAGGGAAAAGAGATTTTTTATCTCTGATACCACTTTTGGCTAGCATCACCTCAAAGTTGTTTTTCTCCTTCGTAGTGAGTTCCAGGGCACACCTTTTTTCCTTGCAGGTATTGAT
>CAVCGK010000067.1:0-4865 GCA_963601795.1 bacterium
TATATGTTGAGGTAAACATTTCACAAGTCCGCATATCCTCACAAAATACATAGCAAAGACGAAAACGGTATTTGTTTCCTTTGGATGGATTAAGATTATTGGGTGTCGTGTAATATACAGTTGGTTTCATGGATAGACCACTAACAAATTGTTTCATTTCCATGTCGTTATCATCAACATCTACAAATATAACGTTTGCCCTTTCAAAATTCTTGCTGTTTTTCTCGCTACTTGAAAATTCATCTGCCTTTGTATCAAACCAATGGCAAAAGCAAAATCCTTTTTTGATATATTCTTCAAACTCACTTATATTTATAAATGAGCGGTTAAACCGAAGTTTATTGGGTTGTATATCCTCCTTACTTGCATAATATTGGAGAGATACACTGAGTTTTAATCGTGTCAAGTTTCATCATAAAAAATATATTATTTAAGTGGGTAGGGTTTCGCCTATCCATTTTTAGTTTTCATTTGGCTCTATTGGTATTGTTGCCCAATATGCCTTCAGTGATTTTGACAATGCTTGTTTGTGTTCTGTTGTTTTTGGCTTTCCTCGCAAAGCCTCAGCAATTTTCTTTCTTGTAGTTTCGCTCACCTTTCTATCAGTTCTTTTCATAGCCCTTACATTATTATATATAATAAGTATAGGTAGGCTTGATAAAAATATCAAGTGCAGTAGGCTAATTTTGGTATACCGGAATATTTTGGAGATACACACAACACCGATGTACACCGTGCCATCCTCCCTATATAGGGACAATGAAAGGTGGGTTACGGTAGGCAGGACTCCCCATAAGTCCTACCTACACAAGTGTTTACGAATTAATTTGTTTATAAAAACGATACTTAATTCTTTTTTCTCTATATATAATGAGCATCTTGCCAAGTCTTATTTCATCTGTATTTATACACTATTCTCGGATAAAATTCATAACTTTGCAAGCACTAAGTAAGAATTAAGCCGTGTACTTTATGCGTTTGTTCGGTGGTAAAATAGGTTTTGTGGGGTCGGGAATCCATTCTCTTAGCTCCCAAATCTTATCCAAGTCTTTTAGAAATTGGTTCGAGAACAGAACGCTTAGGGGTACTGAGAGTCGGAATCTTCTTTTTGAAGGTTCCGATTTTTTTTTGTGTGGGTACGGCGAAGGCGTCGTACCCACACAAAAAAAGGAGACAAACACCAGTCCAATGTGTGTTTGTCTCCTTCTTTAAAGAGGGTGGTAATTAGCAAAACCGCCCTTAGTCATATGCGGAGCATATAGCTTACTTATGCTTCTCGTAATAGTCGAGGGCTGCACGTATGTTCTTCTGCACTGCCTTGGTGCTGAAGGTTGCACCAGTGCATCCGTCCACCTGTGTCTTTTCGGTCAGTTTCTTGGCCTTGGTGAGTTTGAGACTATTGTACAAGGGCAGGAGATACTGCTTCACACGTGTGAAGTAAGGCACTGTCTCCTCGTTTTTCAGAGCCACAACCTTCACAACCTTACCTTTGTTGATATACACCTCCACGGGAGTGCCCTTGCGGTAACCGCGGGCATTGCAGATGGTGGTGGTGTTGACCACATAAGTGCCGTCAGCCTGCTTCGTCATCACGTTGTCGGCATTGACGGGAATTGTGAAGAGGAGCGAGAGGAGCATGGCGATACCTATGATTCTCGCACGTATCCCTGTGAAGGGAGCATTAATTATTTTTGTCATGATTGTCATTAATGTTTATTTCATTGTTACCTGTATGCGGTTCTTCTGTGCTATGAGCTGCTTGCAGAAGTCGCGAATATCGTCTGTAGTGAGATTGTCCACCTTCTTCATGTAGTCCTTCTCAAAGTCGATGCCCTCACGCAGTTCATGGTAGCGCACATATTCCCACCATCCGTTTGTCAGCACGGCACGGTCATAGTTCTTGTGCTCATATTCCTTCACCTTATCCAGTTGGTCTTGTGATGGACCTTCGGTTGCCATGCGCTGCAACTGCTCATCGATGATAGGGAGAAGTTCATCAAACTTCTGTGGGTCGCAACGGAAATTCACCGTCATAGAGCAGCCCTCAGAAGGATATTTCCAACATTGACCGCTGACGCTCACACCATAAGTGCCACCTTTCTCCTCGCGCACCTTCTCTGTGTATACGGCACGCATAATCTGTGAGAGTACGTCGAGTTTCAGGTCGTTGTCTGCAGTGTAAGGCAGAGAAGCAGTATAGAGAATGTTGGTCTGTGCCGATGGAGTCTTCATCTCCTTGTGGAACACGTTGGTAATCTCACCGCGTTGTATGTCGAGGATGTTCTCACCCGGTTTGCAGTTGACATTCTTGCCTTTCTTGCCTGGCAGACTTGCCACATACTGGCAGAGCAAATCTTCGAACTCATCCTCGCGGATGTCGCCCGTAACGATAAGGTTCATGCCGGAGAGGTCAGCGAAACGATCATGGTATATCTTGTACATGCGCTCGAAATCCACCTCCTTCAGACGGTCGGCAGTCATAGGCTCTGTGCGCTTGCTCTTGCCATAGGCAGCATAACGCAGTGAGTCATTATAGGAGACATTAGGGTTAGCGTCTCTGTTTCGGAGCATAGACTCCTGTTTTGCTATCAAGTTTTGGAAGATAGCCTTGTCCTTACGCGGTTCGGTAAGGTAGAGGTACATTATCTCCAGCCATGTCTTCAGATCAGAAGCCACACATACACCCTTCACACCCTCTTCTTCCGAGTCGATGTAAGGAACCACGCGCAGAGCCTTGCCACGGCGTTTCTTCTCAAGGGTAAGGAAGTCGAAGTCGGCAGCACCGCTCTCTCTTACCACTGTGCCGAGGAACTGCAATGTAGCGACATCAGTGTCGGGATAGAGCGAACGACCACCAAGACGGAACATGTTTATCGTAAGTCGGTTGGGCTCGATGTTGGACTGGCGTGCACTTACCTTGATTCCGTTTGACAGGATATACTCCGTGTAACCATTGGCAGCTTGTTTCTTAGAGAGAATCTTGCCCTTCTTAGGCAATTTCTTCATGAAAGTGGGGTCCACCTCATTGTTCTTGTTGTCATCGGTATATTCCTTCTGCTGTGCACTCTCTATCCAGTTTTTGAACTGCTCCTTTGTTGGCATGGCATAAGATTTGCTGTCATACTTTGTAGGACCGAAGACTATGCACACCTGATTTTGGTCTGTCACTATCTCCTTTATGGTTTCATTCAAGTCAGCGAGAGTCACCGTGGCAGAGAACTCAGCCTCGAGGGCAGCCTCATACTCTATGTTCATGCAAGGTTCGGCACTGCAGAAGTTGCTCACGATGTTCTTGGCATACTCCGCATTGCGTGTCGTGTTCTTATTGTCGAGTCGATGCTCAATGTTTACCGTGTGCTGCACCTTGGCATGCTCCAGCTCTGCCTCCGTAAATCCGTAGCGGCGAGCCTTTTCCACTACTTCCAGTGCGGCATCGATGCCAGCCTGAGGATTGTTGGGCATCAGACCGAGATTGAGAGCAAAGGCTTCCTTCTCGGTAGTGACATAGAAGCTGCCGTTGCGGCAACTTGCAGACATCACCCTTGGCTCTGCCTCGTGCGAGAGATTGGCAAGACGTTGGCGCAGGATGAACATGGCGAGCCTTGACTTGTAACTGCCGAGGAAAGCCTCGCGTGTGTCACGTGTCTCGCGCGGTTCGGCATCACGCTTCATGTAGAGCGAGAAGTTGATTGTAGGTTGTTCGTTGTCTGCCTGCGTATAGACTATCATTTCCTTGTTGTCGGGCACAGCGTAGTATGTACGTGCTGGCGCGTCCTCAGGAACTTTGTCACCGGAAAATAGAGACTTTATCTTGTTCTCAACCTCATCAATATTGATGTCGCCAACCACGATGATGCCTTGCAGGTCAGGGCGATACCACTTGTGGTAATAGTCGCGCAAGGCTTCGTGCTTGAAGGTATCCACCACCTCCATACTGCCTATTGGCAAGCAGTCAGCATATTTTGAGCCGGCATAGATCACTGGCATAGCGTCCTCCATCATGCGAGTAGTGGCAAAACGTGAACGGCGTGTGCGCCATTCCTCATGTATCACACCGCGCTCCTGGTCTATCTCGTCGCCCTTCAAGAGCAACGACCCCGCCCAGTCGTGTAGAATGATAAGGCAGGTGTCTGTTACTCCAGCCTTGGTGACAGGAGCGTTGGAGATGTTGTATACCGTTTGGTCGATGGATGTGTAGGCATTGAGATCGGCACCAAACTTGATACCGTTCTTCTCGCACCAGTTGCGCACTGATTGGGCTCCACCATTTCCGTCGGGGAAATTTTTCGTGCCGTTAAACGCCATGTGCTCCAGGAAGTGGGCAAGACCGCGCTGCTCGGGTTGCTCAAGAATAGAACCCACACGCTGGGCGATGTAGAAGTCAGCCTGTCCTGGAGTCTGTGCGTTATACCTTATGTAATATGTGAGACCATTGTCGAGTTTGCCTTTGCGGATGCAACTGTCTAATGGTAACACTTGTGCCTCGACAGCCATAAAGCTGCCGAGGCACATGAGTAGTGAAAAAAACTTTTTATGTCGCATAAAAATGGTTTTAAGTAGGGGGAGCGGATTACTGCTCGATACCGAGAACGTTGTATGTCTTGCCGTCCTTCACGATAACGAGTTTGCCGTTCTTCAGATACTTGCCGTCAGTAATGGCGGTGTTGTCCTTTGTGGTAATGTCCTCTATACCTGTAGCGGTTACATCGAGAGGCAGATTGTCGAGATTGTCGGCAATAGTGTTACCTTCGCCGATAGTGATTGTTTCGCTACCGCGGATGTTGCCGAGGAGTTCGGTAGTGCCAGTAGAAGTAACCACACCATTGTTGGTACAACCTTCTACGGTCACCATGCCAGCATCGCGC
>CAVCGK010000068.1:0-4852 GCA_963601795.1 bacterium
GTTTATGACATATGTCGCACAACTTTGTGACATATGTCAAAACATCGATACATCGGACTTCTGCAATAAAACTATCTATTGATAGCAATCAAGTCAACTATTAATTGCAATCAAGTCATTAGTTTGTTGCCGACAAAAAAATATGCATGTGTTGTACTATATATGATATATTTTTGTAACTTTGGCGCATAAAACAGTAAATACGTGTTGTCTATGGTAGATTATTTTATGACCAACCTGTGGCTTGCATGGCTTATCATCAGCATCGTGTGCGTGATTGTGGAGATGACGTCTTTCGATTTCTTTGTCACATGTTTCGCCATCGGTGCCCTCGGCGCTATGGTAGGCGCCATTGTGGGAGTGCCATTTTGGATGCAGATCATCGTGTGGGCAGTGGTGTCGGTGCTTAGCATCATGTTCATACGTCCAGCTCTGACCAATGTCATTCATGCCCATGGCGACAAGCGACTGAGCAATGCCGATGCCCTCATTGGCAAGGAAGGCAAGGTCATAGAGACCATCATCGCCGACGGTTTCGGCTATGTGAAAATAGACGGCGACGAGTGGCGCTCGGTGGCTGCCGACGGGCTGGAGATAGCAAAGGGCGAGAAAGTGAAAGTCATCTCACGCGACAGTATCATACTGACAGTTACTAAACTCTAAACCTTATTATATTATGAGCTTCCTAACAGTATTTCTCATCGTAGTGGTCATTCTGGTGCTCGTGTTCATCAAGAAGACCGTGGTCATCATCCCTCAGTCGGAGACGCGCATCATAGAGCGCCTCGGTAAATATCATGCCACACTGCAGCCCGGCATCAACATCATCATTCCGTTTATCGACAATGCCAAGACCATCGTCACCATGGTGCGCGGACGCTACATCTATTCCAATAGTATCGACCTCCGCGAGCAGGTGTATGACTTCGACAAGCAGAATGTCATCACCAAGGACAACATACAGATGCAGATTAATGCACTGCTCTATTTTCAGATTGTAGACCCATTCAAGTCGGTATATGAAATAAACAATCTGCCCAATGCAATAGAGAAACTCACGCAGACAACTCTGCGTAACATAATAGGTGAACTGGAGCTCGACCAGACGCTCACCTCGCGCGACACCATCAACACCAAACTGCGTGCGGTGCTCGACGACGCCACCAACAAGTGGGGCATCAAGGTGAACCGCGTGGAACTGCAGGACATCACTCCTCCGGAGAGTGTGCTCACCGCCATGGAGAAGCAGATGCAGGCAGAGCGCAACAAGCGCGCCACCATCCTCACGTCAGAGGGCGACAAGCAAGCCGTAATCCTCAAGTCGGAGGCTGACAAGACTGCTGCCATCAACCGTGCCGAGGCTGCCAAGCAGCAAGCCATACTTCAGGCAGAGGGCGAGGCTACGGCACGCATACGCAAGGCTGAGGCCGAGGCAGTGGCAATATCGAAAATCACAGAGGCTGTGGGCAAGAGCACTAATCCTGCCAACTACCTCTTGGCACAAAAATACATTAAGATGCTCGAGGAGGTAGCCTCGGGCGACAAGACAAAGACTGTCTATCTGCCATATGAGGCAACAAACCTCATGGGGTCGATAGGCGGCATAAAAGATTTGTTTAAGTCAGAATGAAAATAGTAATCATGACAGGGGCGCGACCTAATTTTATTAAGGTGGCGCCTCTTATTAAGGCAATAGCCAAAGCAAAGGCTTCAGGCACGGATGTGGACTACGCTCTGCTCTATGCCGGAAGCAACAGTGACAAATCTCTCGAAGGCTCGCTCTTCGACGACTTGCAGATGTTGCGTCCCGACGTATGCTTCGGAGTGGACAGCAGCGACACGATAGAGATTACAAGTCGTGTGATGGAAGAGATGGAGCATTATCTCACGCAGAATCCCTGCGACGTGGTGATAGTGGTCGATGACCTCGCATCCACCATGGCGGCATCCATCGTGGCAAAGAAGCACGGCATACGTCTGGCTCACCTCGTGGCAGGAACACGCAGTTTTGACATCAACATGCCGAAAGAGATTAACCGCCTTGTCATCGACGGACTCTCCGACTTCCTCTTCACCGCAGGAGTGAGCATAGGCACCACTGCCACACCGGCAAAGATATATAATGTGGGCAACATACTCATCGACACGTTGCGACAGAACATGAGCCGCTTCCGTCGTCCGCAGATTCTTGCCGACAGGCAGATAGACGACTCGGGCTACATAGTGCTCACCATAAACCGCAAGGCTCTGCTTTCTTCAGGCAGCAAACTGCGCTCTATGGTGCAGACTATCTCTGAGCATGCGTCAGGCTTGCCCGTGATAGCTCCATTGCGCAAGGCTGCAAGGGAAGAGGTGAAGAAATGTGGTGCAGAGAACATCATCTTTGCTGATCCGATGCCTTATCTGGAGTTTGGCTATCTCACTTCGCATGCCCGCCTGATTATCACCGACAGCGGTAATATAGCCGAAGAGGCGACATTCAACGGCATACCGTGCATCACGCTCAACAACTACACGGAGCACATCGAGACAGTGAAGCAAGGCACCAACATCCTTGTCAACGAGGATGTCACTCTGCTGGCAGAGACTCTCGACTCTATCCTCGCGGGCAACATCAAGCCGTCGTCTATCCCCGAGTCATGGGACGGCCGCACCTCAGAGCGCATACTCCAGACATTGATAAGTCAGTTGCAGTAATAGGTGAGATGCTACCTACTTGAAACTCCTATATACACTTTTTGTGTGTAACAAGAATACTCTTAAAGAAATAATAAAGCCCAAGATGCTTTCCGAGAAAGGATAGCCTTGGGCTTTACAAATTATATCCCTTATCTTTGCGTTATTTGTTTAGAACAATATAGAGACTCATGTGGAAATATTATGCATTGCTTTCGGCACTCTTTGCCGCCCTTACGGCGATATTCGCCAAGATAGGAGTGAAGGACATCAATTCCGACCTTGCCACGGCTATCCGCACCGCCATCATCCTATTCATTACTTGGGGAATCGTGTTGGCGGGCAGTCATGCGAGTGAGGTGAAGAGCATATCCAGTCATACGTGGCTATTCTTGGTTCTGTCGGGAGCTGCTACGGGACTGTCGTGGCTATTCTATTTCAAGGCATTGCAGATTGGCGACGTGTCACGCGTGGCACCTGTCGACAAACTGAGTGTGGTGTTCACCATCTGCCTGTCGTTCCTTTTCCTAAAAGAACCTATCAATGCCAAGGTGATTGTCGGAGCCTTGCTCATAACAGCAGGCAGCATAGTGATGCTATATAAATAAATTACGGCTGAATTACACAAATTACGGCAAATGTAGCAATAGGCTAAGTATTTCTGGCAGATTATCATGGCAGATTCCTCGGATTTGAGTACTTTCGCTTGAATTATTTCTCAGATTTGGATATTTTAGCGAAGATTATTTCTCGGATTTGGATATTTTCGCTATCTTTACAACTAAGGAACAAACGTTTAAGATTATGCAAGAATACATCAGCAGAAATATTGACCAGCAGCTTATCTCCTGGAAAGAAGAACCGCTCCGGAAGCCCCTCTTGCTCAGAGGGGCAAGACAGGTAGGGAAATCATCTGCCGTTAGGCATTTCGGAAAGAGTTTCAAGTATTTTGCCGAAGTCAACTTTGAACGGCACAAAGCCGTGAAAAGCTTCTTCCAAGGGGATATCGACGTTCGCATGATTGCGCAGAAAATCTCGAACTACATCAACGTCCCCGTCGAGGAAGGCAAGACGCTACTCTTCCTTGACGAGATACAGGAATGTCCGGAAGCCATCATGGCTTTGCGTTTCTTCAAGGAAGACTATCCAGAGCTTCATGTCGTAGCGGCCGGGTCTCTGCTGGAGTTCACTCTGCAGGAACTTCCCACATTTGGCGTTGGCAGAATCCACTCCTTGTTTATGTACCCCATGACTTTCGATGAGTTTCTGGGAGCCAACGGCGAGCAAGGCTTAATTGCTATGTTGGGCCAGGCCAACGCCCGGCATCCGCTTGACTCTGCCTTCCACGAAAAGCTGATAGAATATTTCCGTATCTACCTGCTCGTAGGCGGTATGCCAGAAGCTGTGCTTGCATGGACAAAGACCAAGGACTTCAAACGCTGCAGGAACATACAAGAGGACATCGTACTTACCTACGAAGACGATTTCAGCAAGTATAAGAAACGGGCCAATCCCGACTTGTTGCGCACGACGATGCGAGGCGTATGCCATCAGAAAGGAGAGAAAATCACATTCAAGCAGATTTCCGCCGACTACCAAAGTTCACAAATACGGGAGGCGCTGCGTCTGCTCACCCTGGCAGGCATCGTCACACCCGTTATCGCCACCTCGGGGAACGGACTTCCGTTGGATGCTGAGGCTGACGACAAGAGTATGAAGGTTCTGTTTCTTGACTCCGGACTGTTGTTGGCCGTACTGCAACTTGAGGGAAGTTTGTCACAGCAACTCATTGAGCTGATTATGGCAGGCAGCCCGCAGGAGTTGGTCAACAAGGGAGGACTGACCGAGATGGTGGCGGGCCTGGAGATAGCGCGCAACAAGCCGTGCGTCCAACGGCAGAAACTGTTCTACTGGGAGAAAAAGGGCAAGAGCGTAGCTGAGGTAGATTATCTCGACATCATCAACCTCCACATCACGCCAATAGAAATAAAGTCGGGCACCCAAGGCGGCATGAAAAGCCTCTGGCTCTTCATGAGAGAGAAGCACCTTACGCAAGCCGTACGTTGCTCGCTTGAGAACTTCGGGGAGTTTGAATATACAGACAAGGAAGACGGGGATGCCGTCAGACACGTCCGCATTCTTCCACTTTACGCCATGGCACAGTTACAAAAAGGAT
>CAVCGK010000069.1:0-4127 GCA_963601795.1 bacterium
TTGGGGTTGGTACGGCGAGGGCGCCGTACCTCCTAATTTAATGCACGTACGTGCGTTGGCTGATGAACGTACGTGCGATGGGCGATGAACGTACGTGCGTTAGGCGATGGACGTACGTGCGTTAGATAACTTTAGTGGGCGGATGGCAAACTCTTTGCGTATTTATCCGTAACTTTGCACCTATTGATAAACTTTGCACCTAATATAAAAATATAAGAGAAGATGAAGAAACTGACCATATTATTGTTTGTCATGGGCATGACATTGCTGACGGCATGCCATAAAGAGCAGGAGATAGAGACACCACAGGGACACGCAGTATTGATGTATTTTCCGTGGGCAGACAACCTGTACTCCTACTTCCTTGACAACATCAGCGACATAAAGACGGCGATGGCAGCAGGGAAAGGAGCGGCAAACACGCGCGTGCTGGTGCTCCTCGCTACAGGCAGCAATAACGGACGGTTGAGCGAACTGGTATATAACAATGGCACGTGTGAGGAACGACAGTTGAAGACTTACTCTAACTGGTCATTTTCCAAGAAGGAGAACATAAAAGAGATGTTCAACGACATGGCGGCATATGTCAATGCGGAGACTTACTCTATGGTGATAGGAGCACACGGTTCGGGATGGTTGCCAAAGGAATGCAGCCCCAACAAGGCGAGGTCTTTTGGCGGTCAGACAATAGACACGAAGACGAATGTGGAAACGCTGGACTCGGCAATAGTGGAGTCGAGCATAAAGCATCTTAACTTCCTCTGTTTCGACGACTGCTACATGGCAAACATCGAGACGGCATACTGTCTGCGCAATGCCACGGACTATCTCATAGCTTCGACATCGGAGATAATGAGTCCAGGACTACCCTACAACGACATATGGCAGTATGTAAGTTCCACGACGCCAGACTATAGAAGCATCGTTGACGGTTTTCACTCTTTCTATACATCATACGTATATTATCCATGTGGCGCACTGTCAGTGACAGACTGCTCGCAGATGGACTATACCGCCACAGCGATGAAGGAACTGAACTCGATGATGGCGGAGTATGGCATACAACCTACGGACTTCACACCGCAGAGACTCGACGGCTTTTCATATACGGTATTCTTCGACATGAAGGACTATACGGACAAGGTGTTGGAAGCTTTGCAGGAGAAGGGTGCGAACACATCGTCGCTCGCGATAAACAGTCTTTATAATAATATTATCATCACACACAGTTGCACGCCATATCTCTTTAGTGAATATCTGTCGGCATTCAGTTCCAAGACTTATCCCGTGGCAAGCAATTGTGGCATCACCATCAGTGACCCGTCAAAAAATAATCAGGCGACGGCGTATATAGAAAATACGGAGTGGTATAAGGCGACGCATTGAAAAATTGAAATATTGAAAGATTGAAAGATGGTAATCATAGGAGGTGCAGTGAGGACACGTCAACTACTATGATTACCATTTATGCTCAATTGGGGTACGGCGAGGGCGCTGTACCTCCTAAATTACCAATATTTCTTACGGTCTATCTTTCACCGCTGTGCCCCACTTCGAAGGCTTTGGACCCATGGTGAGCTCCAGAGTGCCACCGCTGGTGATGTCCTTATAGTCGATATAGCTCTTGGTGTAAGACTTGCCGTTGAGACGCACCTTCTGCACATACATATTCTTTGCAGAATTGTTCTTCGCCACTACATTGAAGGTCTTGCCACCACCTACATTGAGGCTTGCCTTGTCGAAGATTGGCGAACCGATGATGAAACGACCACCTGAAGGGTCTACCTGATAGAGACCTACGGAAGAGAGAATATACCATGCGGACATCTGACCAACATCCTCATTACCACTCAGTCCGTCGTAGTTGGTGGTGTACATCTCGCTCATCATCTGGCGCAAGCGCCTTGCAGCCTTATATGGCTGTCCGATGAAGTTGTACATGTATATCACATGGTGGCTCGGTTCGTTGCCATGAGCATACTGACCTACGAGACCGCTGACATCAGGAGAGGCATTCTCACCAAGAGAACCTTCCACGACAAAGAGGGAGTCGAGTTTGCTGACAAACTGCTTCTCACCACCGAAGAGTTTCACGAGTCCGTGAACATCATGAGGTACGAGGAAGGTATACTGCCAAGCATTTCCCTCAGTATAGTCATTGATGCGGTGTGCAGCATCGAATGGGTCAAATGGTGTGCGGAACACGCCCTTAGAGTCTATGGCACGCATGAAACGTGTCTCAGGGTCGAAATATTTCTTGTATGAACGGCTGCGGTTGTAGAAATAGTTGTAGTCATCTTCCTTGCCGAGCATCTTTGCCACCTTTGCCACGCCGGCATCGTCGAGGCAATATTCGAGTGCCTTTGCCACAGTCTCGTTGGTATTGTCCTTATCCCAAGGAATGTAACCATACTCCTTGAGCTGAGGAATCGATCGGGTGTCACTGAGCATAGATCCCTTCAGAGCCTCATAGGCTTTCTCCTTGTCGCTGACAAAACCTTTGAGGACGAGGTCTGCCAAGATTGGCACACACGAGCTACCCACCATACAGTCGGTCTCCCATCCTGAGAGGTGCCAGATAGGCAGTCTGCCCTGCTCCTTATAGATGGCGAGGAAACTCTCCGACAATCCCTTCTGCATGTCAGGACATACGAGGGTCATAAGTGGATAAGCCGAGCGATAGGCATCCCAAAGAGAGAAGGTGCTGTAGGTCTGGAAGTCTGCCTTGTGCACCTTGCCGTCAGCTCCGCGGTAGTCGCCATTGACATCGCAGAAGAGTGACGGTGCTTCCATGAAGTGATACATGGCTGTGTAGAACACCTTCTGCTGGTCGGCATCACCTCCGCTCACGCTGATGCGCGAGAGTTGCTTTTCCCATTTGTCGTCGGCAGCCTTCACAGTGGCATCGAAATCCCATCCTGGAAGTTCTGCCTTCATATTCTCCTTTGCTCCCATGATGTCTACAGCAGAGATGGCAACCTTCACGAGCAATGGTTTGCCGTCGGTCTGTGCTGACACTATGGTGCGACCGTTCTCGCCCTTCTTCACGATGGTGACAGGGGCAGAGAACTCCATGTCGAAATAATATCTGTGGTCTTCAGCCCATCCGCGTGAACGGCGCATACCGGTGATGCGTGTTGCCGACTCCTGATTGAAGAGGAAGTCGGTCATGCGGTCGCCGATACCCTGTTCGAGGTCTATTGCCACAAGGTTACTCTTGGCACCATTGCCAAAGGTGTAGCGATGGAAACCGACACGCTCCGTAGCGGTAAGTTCCACCTTCACGTCAGGATTGTTAACGCTTACGGCATAATAGCCTGGGCGCACTGTCTCGTTGTCATGAGTGAAGGTGAGCTGTTTCTGGCTCTCGTTGGCGAGGGGCAGGAGTGCTATGTCGCCGAGGTCGGCACATCCAGTACCGCTGAGGTGGGTGTGGCTGAAGCCTACGATGACATTGTCACTGTAGTGATAGCCTGAGCACCAGTCCCAGCCTTGGTAGTTCTCTGTAGGACCGAGCTGCACCATACCGAAGGGTACGTTGGCACCAACAAACACATGGCCGTGACCGCCCGAACCGATGTATGGGTCTACGAGGCGCGTAAGGTCGCCAGCCACGGCATTGCTTAGTGGAGCTGTGGCGAAGATGGCAGCAGTAGCCATCAGCGACAGACTTTTACAAAAATTCTTCATCTTTATTAGGTATTTAATTGTATTGTTTGCGTAATAGAGTTAATGGTGTTTGCACGTGAGTGCACATCGCAGTACAAAGGTAATTATAATATTTAAATATTGAAAGATGGAAATATTTAAATATTGAAAAATTGGTAATCATAGTAGGTGCAGTGTCCTCACTGCAACCGAAAAAATCCCACTCGAGAATATTATCATCGCCCACAGATGTTTTTTTGGCTCCCACGGAATTCACGGAATTCACAGACGGCTCACGCCATCTATTATGAACAACAAGGTTCTTGCTTGGGGGTGGTTGACGTGAGACACGTCAACTACTATAAAATGCAATTGTTAGGAGGTACGGCGCCCTCGCCGTACCAACAAGCAGGCAACGGTAAAGTAGTAGGTGCAGTGTCCTCACTGCACCCGAAATCGCTTCGGACTGAAGACACGAA
>CAVCGK010000070.1:0-3841 GCA_963601795.1 bacterium
GCACGTACGTTCATCAGCCAACGCACGTACGTGCATTGGCAATAGCATGTAGCTTCTGTCGTCATGAATGATTCACGCTTTGATGTCAACAACGGCAACAATCAGATACTGCCCAATGCCAGCACAGCCATACAGAATAACTATGCTGCACATGTGGACAGCCGTCTCTCGCGCTGGTTTCGCAAACTCAAGGAGGAGTTTGAACAAGACACGAGATTGCAGAAGAAACTCGACGACATCAAGCGCTACCGCACCAAACTGCCCCACACCATAGGGCTGGAGCAGAAACTCCTCGACGGCGGATTCTCTCAGACTGCCATCGACCGCGCACGGCGCAAAAAGCAATATTATGCCAAGAAGGCCACCCGATATCAGTATTATGAGTCGGCACAGCGCATAGACAGCCACCTCTTCGCCATCGTCTGCAACAGGTTTGACAACTACGTCTTTCCCCTCATAGAGCAGTCGCAGCCCCTGGCAGACATCAATATGGCAGTCTACGAGCAAGTCATCCTTCCCGTCATGCAGGAGCTCAATGCCAACGGCGCCGACGACACCTTCCTCTGCTACACTGAGGACGACATCTTCGGCATGCTCTATTATCTCACGGGCAACTGCCATATTAACTGGAAGGAGTATGATATATAATCCTGCTTTCGATCCCTTTTATGGTGTCTATCGCATGCTCCTCATCCTAAAGGATTTCGATCAAGAGGAATGCGTGGAGGTGGACCGCCTGCGCATCTATGACTTCTATCTGCTCTTCCCCTATAAGGCATACAAGATACGCCTGAAGCCCACGGAGGCAGATTTCAAAAGGCAGTTGCGCAAGTCTATAAAATCGACGAAAAATCCATATAACGAGTCCACCAACGACCGTAGACTCTTCGAGCAGTTGCGCCCCTATCAGATGATAGCCCTGAGCCATCTTGCCAGCTACGGACTCATCAGCCCCGACCATCTGTTGCGCCAGCAAGTGAAGGTGGCAGATGCCGACAAGATGCGCAAGGTGACCAGTCAACTGGGCAAGGTGTCAGCCACCGACCTCAACATCGTCTCCTGGCTCAACCTCTGTTTTCGCACCACACCGCTCACTGGTGTCTATGGATTGAAATATCGCACCCAACTATTGGATTATAAATACGATGGCTGCTAATCTCTTTGTCAACCGCCTCCATGTTGTCACCGACGATGGCCAGGTGGCATATGACGAGAGGTTTCATCACGGAGTCAACATCATCCGTGGTGCCAACAGCAGCGGAAAGTCCACCATAACCCATCTCCTCTTCTATGGACTGGGTGGCGACTACACCCATTTCGTCAGCGAGGCGCGCCGATGCTGCCGAGTGATGGTGGAAATTTCTATCGACAAAGCCACTCTCACCCTCTCGCGCCCCATAGAAAAGGATGACGAGGGACGAGTGCTCACCCAGCGTGGCATGACCATCCACTGGGGCACTCTCGATGAAGCTCTCGCCGGCTCTTGCCAGCACATCACCTGCGGCTACAAGACCACTGCCAACAAGCGTAGCTTCTCCAATGTGCTCTTCGAAGCCATGGGGATGCCCATCGTGCAGGGCGACAGCAACATCACCATGCACCAACTGCTGCGACTGATATATATCGACCAAGAGTCGCCCACATCATCACTGTTCTATTATGAGCAGTTTGACAACCAGACCACACGCGAGACTGTCGCCGACCTCCTTTTGGGCATCTTCGACGCCGACCTCTATGAGGCAAAGCGGCGTGTGAAAGAGCAGGAGACAGAACTCACGGAAGTGAAAGCAGACATCAGGGTGCTCGAGAAATCTCTCTCCCACGACCAACGCTCCACACAGTTTATCCACAATCTGATAGATGAAAAGAAAAAGGAGATAGACCAGCTTGCTGACGATGTGTCGCGACTGCGCCGTGGCGAGGATATCGACAGGCAGAAGAAGTCGCAGACAGAAATTCTCAAGGCTGAGGTGAGCCGCCTGGAGAAGGCAGTCATGCAAAAGGAGGAGGAAGTGGACCTCCTGGAGCATGACATCGAGGACACAAGGCTCTTTATCGACGAACTCTCGCGCAAGCGCTCTGCCTTGGATCACTCCATAAGCACACGCAAGATTCTCGACAACTTGCAATTGGAATATTGCCCCGAGTGCCTCCAGCCATTGCGTCACGACGTGCCCGAAGGCACCTGTCATCTCTGTCGGCAGAAGGTGGACAGCACGAAGGGAGTCACCCAGGCGCTGCGGCTCATCAGTGAACTGACGTTTCAATGTCAGGAGTCGGAATCCATCCTGCGCCATGACGAGGCGTCGCTCCTCACAGCCAAGGCGAGTCTGAGAAAACTTAAGGCAAAGCGTCTGCAGATGCGCCGCACGCTCGACAGCCTGTTGGGGAGTGTGCGCAGCAGTAAGGCAGAGGCAATAGAAGACCTGATGTTTCGCAGAGGTCAGCTCAATGGCGAACTGCTGCAATACTACACCATGCTCGAGATGGCAGAGAAATATGAGCAGTTGCAGCACGACAAGAATAGACTGGAGACTGACATCGCCTCCACACGCCATGACATCGAAGTGCGCCGTGCTCGTCAGGAGCGCCACCGCGGAGAGGTGATGCGCACGATACAAAAACACGGAGCCTACTTCCTGCAGCACGACGAAGAGCGGCAGAAAGCCTTCAGCCTTGCCACCCCGACAGATTTCTCAGTGGATTTCTCGGGCAACATAGTGTTTCTGCAGCACCGCTACGACAAATATAGTGCCTCCTCGTCGTTCTTCCTGAAACTCGTGGCGCGCTTCTCACTCCTCTTCGCCTCGCTCGACATACCGCGGATGCGTTATCCCCGCTTCCTCTTTGCCGACAACATGGAGGACAAGGGAATAGAGGAGCGCAGGGCACAGAAGTTTCAGCAGACATTGATAGACCGCCTGAGCCAGTATGACACTGACAGCTATCAGGTCATCTACACCACCTCCTACATCACTCCAGAGCTCGATCGCAGCCCTTATGTCGTGGGCGACCACTACGACATCAACCACAAGAGCCTGAAGTATATGTAAAGATTGAAATCATAGGAGTCACGGCGCCCTCGCCGTATATGACAAATACTGGTTCTCACAATGATGTGTTCTAACTATGGAAGCATATTATGTGGCGCACGGTCAGGTACCTGTCCCCCTGACCCTGACCCAATGCCCCAACAAATACGTAAAAAAGAAGAAAACGATATGGAACAGATATTAGTTACGGTAGATACCGGTCAGCCATTGCAGAACATTCGCAAGGCTATCAATATGCTTCGCGGTGTCGTGTCTACAACGATTATGAAAGAGCCCATCCTTACCAAGACGGAGCAGCAGCAAGCCTATGTCAAGGAGAGCTTGACCAGAGCCTTGCAAGAGGTGAAGCAGGCCAAGCTGGAGGGCAGAAAACTTCCTGATGCCCGCGATTTATTTAAAGAACTGGATGAGGAGGAGCCAGAATCCTGACCCTTAACGTGATGGTGAGCGATGACGGGCTCAACGTCACCTTGCTGACGATATACGACAAAGGAGAAATCTCCAACGTCAAGGACGAATATGTCAAGTTCTTGATAGAAAACCTGTAATTTCTTTTCGAACACGGATTTTAGGGATTAAACGGATAAAGCTGTCCGCCCTGTATGTTGAACGTGAACGACAATAAACATCCCTTCTATCCGAGCTATCCGTGTTCGAAAAAATGAAGAGAAGTAGTCTGTGTTCTCTAGTAGGTGCAGTGTCCTCACTGCATCCCTGTTTCCTAGTGATATCATTGCTCACATGGGCAAAGCGAGGACGCTTCGCCTCCTATGAATACCTTTCATTCC
>CAVCGK010000071.1:0-2639 GCA_963601795.1 bacterium
AATCAATCTTCCATTCCTGCGGAATTATAGTCGGGCTGGGCGTCATCATCACCACCATTATCGCGCTGCTTCTTCTTTGACTTCATATTGCCAAAATTCCATGTCAGCGTAGCTGAGATGTTGCGCGAACTGCGTCGGTTAATCTGATGACGGCTATAGGTGTCGCTCTCTGTCGTTGACTCCCACTTGCGCGAGTCGAGCAAGTCGCGGCAGTTGATAGAGAGGGAGAAGAGCTTGTTGAGGAAGTTTTTGCGCAAGCCGATGTCCATGCGATAGGAAGCAGGACGATAGCCCTGGGTGATGGCCTGGCGCGACTTGTAGCGACCGCCTAATTGCACACTTATGTCATAAGGCAGGGCGAAGTTAGCCTGAATGCGAGCGTTCCATGTGAAGCGTTTCTGATCCGCTCCTGTCACCGTCTGATTGTTGATGACATAGGAGAAACCGTCGAGTTTATAATAATAGGCATTGATATTCGTGGTGAGGTCGAGGATGCGGAAGAGGCGGTTCTTCACTGTCAGTTCGGCACCTGAAGATGTACTCTTGGCGAGGTTCATCGTGGTGCGATACATGATATCCTCGTCAAGGTCACGATAGGTGATGCTCTGCATAACGTCGTAGGTGGGACGGAAATAGAGCGACAGGAGCATGGAGTGCTCGGTCCATGTGCGAAGATAGTTGAGTGAGAACGAATTTGAGAACTCCGGTGTCAGTTCTGGATTACCGAAGGATATCATCGTAGCATCGCGAGTGTCGCGGAAAGAGTTGAGCTGACCACCCCAAGGACGACGCAGGCGACGAGTGTAGTTCACCTGAAGCTGGTCGTTATCCGTTATCTGATAGGAAGCGAAGATGCTCGGGAAGAGTTGGAAGTAATCCTTGTTGAAAGGTGCATTCTTCGTTGCTCCTGAATACTCCTGATCCCAGTCATAGCTCTCGGTATGCACTTTCCAGTATTCACCACGCAGACCGCCCATAATGCCAAACTTGCCCAACTTGAGGTTGGCAGTGACATAGAGGGCATGGATGTTCATGTCGTAGATGAAGCGATTGAAATAGACATGGTCTTCATAGGCAGAATAGTCCTTGTCTGGATCTACAGAATCGAAGACTGACGGTTTGTTGCCTGTGGCATCTTCTGCCTCAAAACTCTGCTGGGGAGTATTCTCGTGCGAACCGCGCCAGTTGTAGCCAGTCTCCAACTTGAAGTTTTCTGTTATCTGGTTCTCATAGTCGAGTTTGGCTTCAAAGGAGTGGTTACCGATGTTCTGCGGGCGATATTGCCAAGTGTAGACATTGGATTGAGCGGCAGTAGTGAGAGTGCTATAGTCGGTGAAGTCACGATAGAAATTATTGTTGTCACTTGTCCATTTGTCTGCCGAGAAATTGAAGTCGAGCTTGTGAGTCGATGACCACTGATGGGTATAATCAAACTCACCGTGGAGCATCTTCATTCGGTCGGAACCTGTGGTCCAACGTGTCATCTGATAATTGTCATACGCATTACCCTCAGCATCATATTTGCCGTAGTTGTATGGTGTGGTGGTGCGGTTCTCCCCTCCTCCAGTCATAAACATACCGGTAAGAGATATATCGTCTTTCTTGCTGGCATGAAATGTCAGTCCGGCACGTGTGAAGAGGTTGTTGCCCCACTGCTTCTCATCGGCACTGTAGTTTTGGAAACTGTCATATGTGCGTGTGCCGTCTGCTGATGTAGTAAAGTTGTCCTGCTGACTCTCCGTGTGCCCAGTATTGGAGCGATGGCGATAGCCTATGCTGGCGAAAGCATCAAGGAGACCAGAGTTGTAATTGATATTAAAAGATGTGTTGGCACCTCCACGTGTGTTGCCTCCTGCCTGCACCGAACCGTAATAGCCTGCCTTGCGGTCACGCTTCATCACAATGTTGATGATGCCGGCAGAACCTTCGGCAGAGTATTTTGCCGAGGGATTGTCTATAACCTCTATGCGCTCTATATCTTCGGCAGGCAACTGCTGAAGGATGGTAGCACGGTTGTCGGTGGTGAGTCCTGATGCCTTGCCGTTTATCCACACCTCTACGGAAGAGTTGCCACGAAGGGACACATTGCCGTCGTTGTCAACCTCTACGGACGGGATGTTCTCAAGGACATCGCTTGCCGCCTGACCAGCATTGGTGATGAGCTGGCTGACATCGAACGTTTTGCGATCTACCTCCAGTTTCATGGCGGAGCGTTGGCCTGTCACCTGCACCTCCTTCAACTGGTGGGCATCCTCGGTCATATAAAGGATATTGAAGTTTTGGTTTTCATGCCCTTTGGCAATCTCAAAGTTGCGCTCCACATCTTTATATCCTATAGAGGAAAGTTTGATGACGTATTTGCCGTTCTTCAGTCCATCAACATGAAACTTGCCGTCAGCATCAGTCATACTTCCTCCTGCAAGAGTAGTAGTGCCGACAGGCATAATCTGTACTGTAACAAAACCGAGGGGCTCAGAATGTTGTTTGTCGTAAACGGTGCCTTTGACTACACCTTGTGCAAAGGCTAAAATGGAAGAAAGTGCAAGAAGCACTGAAAGAAAAGTGCGATACATGTAACTATAGTAAGTCTATCGTGTACCCCCACCGAGAATCGAACTCGGATCAAAGGTTTAGGAAAC
>CAVCGK010000072.1:0-2559 GCA_963601795.1 bacterium
CAATTGGGATGACGTGAAGAAATACACCATGAGTTTCTTGCGGTAGGCGTGAATGTCTAACCGTAAAAATCCCACATATCGTTTAATGCTTTGATGGCAGAAGAAGAGCGGAATACTTTGTCGCGGAATACTTTGATGTTGTCAATGGGCATGTCGTCTTCAAATGAATTGACGAGGAAGTCTGCCTCAAGGAGTATGCGGTGGTCTGCGCTCTCCACATGGCTATAGGTGTGGTGATGACCGATTAGCCAGCAGATGCGCTCTACTTGTTCATTGGAGAAACCACCCACTTCTGCCAACACCTTGCGTGCTTCGCCAGGACCAAGCTCCTCCTGAGCTTTTCCGTTGCAGTTGCCATACTTTGCCTCTGCTGGGTGTATGCCTATGTCATGGAGAATGGCTGATGCCTCCAAGATGAAGAGAGTCTCACTGTCGAGATTCTCCAGTCTGCCAATGGTGGCGGCAAAGTTGTGCACTTTTACGAAATGTTGTATGCGAGGCACGTCGCCCTTGTCGTAACTTATCATTGCCTGCATCAGTTGTGCGAGTTGTGTGTTCATATCAGATAGCTTGGGTAATCGTTGTCTTTAACTTACCTTCAAACTTAATCATATTTAGACAGATTACAAAGAAAATATCGAAGAAATGTATAACAAAAGTTGTAGCATGGTTTTATCTTTTATATATTATAAAAGTGTATTGATTTATGTTTTTATCTTTTATAACAGATAAAAATGCTAACTTTGCAAAAAGCTTCTGTTATAAAAGAAATGTGTTATGGTAAAACGAAATTACTATATCTCAAAGATTGAGAAATATTTGGATAAAGAGTTGATAATAGTTCTTATAGGTCAGCGACGTGTAGGGAAGAGCTATATCTTGAGGCAGCTACGCGACATGAAATGTACAAATGTCGATACCAACGTGATATACATAGACAAGGAAAAGAGACAGTTTGATACAATAAAGAATTATCAGCAACTCAATGACTATATAGAAATGCGTCTGGACGACCACAAACACAACCTGATTCTCATTGATGAGGTGCAGGAGATAGAAGGCTTTGAACACTCCATTCGCAGTTTCAACACAGAAGAAAATACTGATATTGTAGTAACGGGGAGCAATGCGCGTATGCTCAGTTCTGACCTCAGTACAATCATAGGTGGCAGGTACAAGGAAATATATATACAGTCGTTGAGTTACCGTGAATTTATGGAATTCCACTCTTTGGAAGACTCTGATGCCTCTCTGTCAAAATACATACAGTATGGCGGACTGCCGGGACTGTCGAGGATAGGACTTGTTGAGGAAGATGCAAGGGAATACCAAACAGATATCTTACATACCGTTCTGCTTAAAGATGTGATAATGAGAAATAGCATAAGAAATGCCAATTTTCTTGAAAACCTTGTGTGTTTTCTTGCAGACAACGTGGGCAAGCTAATATCCGCCAACAGTATTTCCAAGTTTATGAAATCGCAAGGCGAAAGCATCACTTCTGGCGTGATAATAAGCTACTTGCAGTTTCTGTGTGATGCTTACATTATCCATAAGGTAAACCGGTATGATATCCACGGCAAAAGAATATTCGAAACTAACGACAAATTCTATTTTGAGGACCATGGCATACGAAATGCCGTTGCTGTAGGCACACGTGAAGGCGATATAGAGAAAATACTTGAGAACATCGTGTGGCAGGAACTCATTCGACTCGGTTTTAGAATCTATATAGGACAACTGCAGGCTGGCGAGATAGATTTTGTGTGTACTAAACCCGGTGGACAGCGAATTTATATACAGGTGTCCTATGTCATTGTCGATGAGGCTACACGTGAGCGTGAGTTCGGTAATCTCAGAGCTATCAAAGACAACTATCCCAAGTATGTAATATCCATGACACCACTTGTGGAGAGAAACGATGATAACGGAATTATCCATCTCGGACTGCGACGTTTCTTGATGAAGGGACTGGACTAAATTTTTTATTTGGAAGCAAAAATTTTAATCATTAGTGGCGTGTTGTCTATATAATATAATAATGTGTAATAGGGTGGAGAGGGGGCGAAAAACGATTATTTTAAAGAAATAATGAAAAAAAGTGCGGAAAAGTTTGGAGGTTACACGAAAAGTGCGTACCTTTGCATCGCAATTAAGGAACAACGGTTCGCTAGCTCAACTGAATAGAGCATCTGACTACGGATCAGAAGGTTGTGGGTTTGAATCCCGCGCGAATCACAGAGAAGAGACTTAGGTTTTAAACTTAAGTCTCTTTTTTGTTTTATCAGGTTTTTATCGTTCCCAAATGCAGGGTGCGTCCAAACAAATTACAGCTCACCCGAATTTACGTTCTAACATAAGCTGTACTCATTAATACGATTGCAAATGTAATGAGTTTCAGCGATTTCGACAAATGTCCGGGACTTTTTCTTTTGTCTTGTACCCTAAAAATAGGAATTATTCCGTATTTCTGGATGCTGTATAGAGGAATTATTCCGTCAAAAACAGAAGGCGCAAGGCCTCTTTGTCTGACAGCGAAATCATGACGATTTTGCTATA
>CAVCGK010000073.1:0-2518 GCA_963601795.1 bacterium
ATGACAAACTTTCTTTTGGATAACCCGAATTTCTTGAGGATTTTTGCATTTAGTCCCCGATGGGGGAAAGGGGGCATTGTGCCCGGGCATTACACATATTGAGGATTTATGCTTGTGAACATGCCTACACACACGACAAACAACGAATCTGCATATGTAAGGAGTCCATCTGCTAATTTAAGGCATAAATCAAAAATAATGGTCAAAACATTTGGATTTTAACATAGAAAGCTAAAAGAGACCGCAGCATGACAAAACGTAACTCATGATATTTTATTGTTTGTACGGCGGTAATTTATAGAACCGCCCTTAAAACAGCTTGGCGGGATAGACTCCCTCGTCGATAAGACTTTGTATCTTGTCCACTACCGACTGGCGGTCAGCGGCGTAGGTTACGCCAAACCACTTGCTCGTTGTGTCAAGCATATCATTGTTCGAAGATATGATGTCAAGGAAATACTTGATTCAGCGTAATTGATTAATTAATGGGTGTAAAAGTGAAAATATGGTATAATTAATAGTAATTTATAGCATAATGGTTTCTTTATGTTGATAGCTTTTCTTATATTTGCATGTGTTTCTAATAAGGTAGACGATTACAAATACAAAATACAGATTATGCTTTACGATCAAATTTCAGAAGACATTAAGGCTGCAATGAAGGCGCGCGACAAAGTGCGTCTGGAGACATTGCGCAACATCAAGAAAGTGTTTCTCGAGGCAAAGACAGCGCCAGGAGCAAACGATACTCTGACAGATGACGCTGCACTCAAAATACTGCAGAAACTTGCTAAGCAGGGCAAGGAGTCGGCAGCGACTTTCAATCAGCAGAACCGTGCTGACCTTGCCGACCATGAGTTGGAGCAGGTGGCAGTGATAGAAGAATATCTGCCAAAACCTCTCTCTGAGGAAGAGATAGAGCAGGCAGTGAAGGCTATCATCGCAGAGACTGGTGCTACATCAATGAAGGAGATGGGCAAGGTGATGGGTATCGCTTCTAAGCAACTCGCTGGCAAAGCCGAGGGCGGAGCAATATCACAGATTGTGAAGAAACTCCTCGCCTAATAGGAGGAAAATAATAAACGGAAGAAGGCATCTACCAGTCAATGGCGGATGCCTTCTTTCAATCTATGTCAGAATATTGTAGAAAGGATTTTTAGAATCTTGTCATAAACTCAATCGCTACCTTGTCCTTCTCTGATGGCAATGCCACGGCACCGTCACGATAGAAGTATTTCTCATAGTTGAGACGTATGTCACTGGTGAAAGGCTTCTTCAGACTTAGCGTGACGCCTCCTGTAAGACGCGAACGCTTATAGTCGTTGATGGTGAGCTTGCCTTCATCGTCCATAGTGCCATTGCTGTGGTCGGTCATAAAGTCATAGCGCACCAGTGGTGTGACGCTTTGTATGAGTCCCTTGCGTGTCTTTATGCTATAGCTGATGAAGGAATCAAAAGCGTGTACTGCCTGGAAGGCATTGTCGGCATAATGCTTGTAGAGATATTCTGCCTCTATGTGCCAGTTGCTGTTGTCCCAATATGCGCCAGCATCATACATCATGACAGCGACGCTCGGCTTTATCTTCTGCGCACTCAGCGTAAGGTTGAAGCCCTTGGGGAAGAAGAACTGCGCCTTGGCAGAATAGTTCACCTCATTAGTCCAATAGTTTTTCTGATTGGTAAGTCCCGAACCGTTGAAGAGTCCTGCCTCAAGGATGATGGGGAAACCGGCATCGAGGGTGTAGCCTATGGATGCACCGACATCACGCACATTGCCCACTTGCTTTGCTATGAACGAGCGGTTGGCAAAGTACTGCTTATGGGGAGAACGGTGGGCGTCGATGGTGAATGGCACACGAAACTGTCCGATAGTAAATTCAAAGTCGTCAACAGGAGTCAGTTTTGTGTAGGCATCGAGCATCTTTATCGATCCCTCGTCGCAGAGGTCTATCTCCGCTTTGTATTTGATAATCTCCGAGAGTTTGCCCTCCACATTGATGCGCGCATTGCGCACCTCGAAGCGACCTTCACCCTCTTCCGTCTGATATTCATACTTGGAGCGGATAGTTCCATGCACTTCCACGGGATATGTCTCCTTCTTCTCGCTTTCAGTCTGCGCCCATGCCGTAGCAGAGAGGCATGCTGCAACCATCAACAGTTTGTATCTCATAATCGTCTGTCACTTGCATTTCTTACAAGTGCAAAGGTCAAGAGATATTGTTACGCTATGGTTGCAACCATGTTAACTCGCAGTTACATTCGTGTTACGAAAATGTTGCAGATAATGATACGTCTATATTGCCGCAAAAAAAAGAGGGTGTGTCAAAACCCTGAATTATAAAAAACAAGCCTCGCTGTATGCCGATATAAAGCCATACAGCGAGGCTTTATTTTTTCATTCAAAAGTAGAATTATAATGGCAATAACCTCCAGAATAGGGTCTATAAGGCAAATATAAGCGTAAAAACATGGCAAAAACGCTCCTTATGCGCTTTTTGCAATCATTTTCTTCAAATTA
>CAVCGK010000074.1:0-2024 GCA_963601795.1 bacterium
GGCTTCGGCCAGCATCTTTGAATACTCTTCTTGTGTCATTGCTGTAACAATTAGGCTGCGCACATATATAACGCAGTGGGTTATAATTCTATTGTCTTAGCTTGACACAGTTGAAATGACACCCTCCCGAGGGTCAACCTATGGTCTGAAAACTATTCGTGTGTATTCTCTTGCCTCTATCCCCAAACCTTCTTGGCAATGCGCTGCACAAGGTCTACTTTTGCCCATTGCTCCTCCTCTGTGAGTTTGTTGCCTATCTCGCATGATGCGAAACCACACTGTGGACTGAGGAGAAGACGGTCGAGGGGAATATATTTCTCTGCTTCGCGGATGCGTGATATCACAGCATCCTCATCTTCCAGTACTGGTGACTTAGTTGTGATGAGACCCAGTACAACCTTCTTGTCGCCCGAAACATATTTCAGAGGCTCGAAGGTACCAGAGCGCTCGTCGTCATACTCCAAGTAGAATGTATCCACGTTTTCTTTGTCGAAGAGATAAGGTGCCACAGGGTCGTAGGCTCCCTTGGTGGCATAGCAAGAATGGTAATTGCCACGGCATACGTGAGTGTTGATGGTGAGTCCTTCGGGTTTGCCTTCTATTGCAAGGTTGTTGACATTGAGATACTGCAACGCCTCGTGCTCCAAAGTGAAACCGCTGCCTGCCATCGATTGCCAGAAGTCATCGTCCACTATCATGCCCCATGTGCAGTCGTCGAGTTGCACGGTGCGACAACCTGCCTCGTATATCTCATGGAAGAAGGTGTTGTAAGCCTTGGCGATATCCCTGATAAGATCCTCTGTATTGGGATAAAACTCGCGTGTGTTCTTCACATTGTCGCCACGGAAGAGTTCGGCAAGAAACTGTGCAGGGGCAGGGATTGTCTGTTTTGCCTCTATATCGTCTTCTTCAAACTGCTTCAAGAATTTGTAATCCTCTATGAACGGATGGTTCTCGCCTGTTATCTTGCCAGTAAGACGTAGTGATCCCTTTGTAGTCTCCTCGCCATGAAACTGGTAGCCGTGGTCGAGTTCTATGTGTTCCACACCATTAAATCCCCACATGAAGTCAAGGTGCCAGTAGCTGCGTCGATACTCTCCGTCAGTGATGAAATGCAGTCCGTGCGCCTTCTGCTTCTTCACAAGTTCGGTGATGAGGCGATCCTCAACGGCGCGTAAGTCAGATGCCGATATCTGTCCCTCTGCAAACTTTGCTCTTGCCTCCTTAAGTTCTGTAGGGCGGAGAAAACTGCCCACTACGTCTGTTCTATATTGCTTGCTCATAATATTTCCTTTCTTTTTTGTATTGATTGATAACTCTGTTTTGTGTTCTCGTTTTGCAATTGCAGTTGCAAAGTTATGACTTATAAAACTCTCCACCAAACATTCTTTGTATTTCGGAATAATATGCTAACTTTGCTGATAATATCCTTATTTGACAGAATAATATTCGGCAAAATATTACATATAAATAATTTTGAATACCTACTTAAAGAATGGCAACACAAGAGAAACTTGATGAAATAGATGAGAAGATTCTTCGTCTGTTACAAGAGAATTCACGTCTCACGGTAAAGGAACTGGCGGCAAAGGTGCATCTGTCGCCCTCGCCAGCTTTTGAACGTCAAAAGCGTCTTGAGCGTGACGGTTATATAAAACGTTATTCGGCAGTTGTTGATCACCGCAAGATGGGTAATCATGTCATCGTGTTGTGTAATATCCGTCTGAAACAGCACACCCACGACCTCATTCAGCAGTTTATGGACACCGTGCAGAGCATAGATCAGATTACGGAGTGCTACAACACTACTGGTGACTACGACTTCCAAATAAAGGTCTATGCGCGCGATATGGAAGCCTATCAGGACTTTATGCTCAACACGCTCGGCAACATAGACTGCATTGGAAGCCTTCATAGTATAATTGTAATAGGTGAGATCAAAGACTCACACTGCATACCAGTAGCAAAATAGTAGTTGCAGTGTCCCCACTGCAACCAAAATCCCTTAAATATATTATATATAA